>CAVXNM010000027.1:0-150642 GCA_963763115.1 uncultured Gammaproteobacteria bacterium | reverse complement strand
GTTTAAGTGTCTTCTGCGAAGATAATTGGAATTGAGACAGGAGCAGAAGATGAAGAGAAAGCGCAGGAATCATTCAGCGAGTTTCAAGGCGAAGGTGGCTCTGGCAGCGATTCGGGGTGAGAAGACGCTGGCGGAATTATCCGAGCAGTTTGATGTGCATCAGAACCAGATTCAGGACTGGCGGCGGAAGTTGCTGGATCAAGCAGATCGGGTGTTTGACCACGGCGGTGGTACAGCGTCGGGGTCTGAACACAAGGTCAAGGAGTTGCATGCCAAGATCGGGCAATTGACGATGGAACGGGATTTTTTAGAGCAAGGGCTGGAAAGGATTCACGGCCCGAGCGGCAGAAAATGATTGATCGCAAGCATGATTTGCCAGTGACTCGCCAGTGTCAGTTGCTGGGACTGAATCGTTCCTCGGTATATTACCAGCCGATGGGTTGCTCTGATGAGGATTTGCTGCTGATGCGGCTGATCGACGAGATTCATCTTAAGCGCCCGTTCTATGGCAGTCGACGGATCCGGAATGATTTACAGGACCTGGGGCATCGGGTGAATCGCAAGAAGGTGCAGCGCCTGATGCGGTTGATGGGGATTGCCGCCCTCTATCCGAAGGCGAACACCAGCCGGCCTGGCAAGGGGCATACGATATACCCCTACCTGCTGAAGGGCCTGTACATTGACCGTCCGAACCAGGTGTGGGCAACGGACATCAGCTACATCCCGATGGCCAAAGGCTTTGTGTATGTGGTGGCCATCATGGACTGGTACAGCCGCAAGGTGCTGGCCTGGCGGGTATCGAACACGCTGGATGCGGACTTCTGTGTGGATGCCCTGGAGGAAGCTATCAGCCGCTATGGAGCACCTGATATCTTCAATACGGATCAGGGTGCCCAGTTTACCAGTGATGCCTTCACCGGCGTTCTCAAGGCGGCAGGTATCCGGATCAGCATGGACGGCAAGGGTCGTTGGGTGGACAATGTGTTTGTGGAGCGCTTGTGGCGCAGCCTGAAATACGAGGAGGTGTATCTCAAGGCGTACGAGACGGTTGCCGAGGCCCGGTTGAGTATTGGAAACTACTTCCGGTTCTACAATCGTGAACGCAGGCACCAGAGCCTGGATCGGCAGACGCCAGATCAGGCCTATGAAGGTAGTGTGGTGTGGCCAGCTGCAGCATGATCAGGCCGCAGAATGTGGGGGCAGAATACACTTAAGCGGCTGTCCAAAAATCGGGTCCATTTCTACATGACCTAAAAGTCACTTATTAATGCTGACGTTTAGGCATCCTAATAGTAGGCGGCATGTTGGGTTCGTCACAGGAGTTCCAAGGCATGAGCAAGAATCAATTAACCCTTCTCGCGTCAGCTAGTCTAGTCGTGGGTGGTGTTCTCGGAATGGTAGGTTCATTTTCCCCATCGGCCGTGCGCGGCATTGCATGGGGATTGGATGGCACCGCGCTTGTCCTTGGCGCGGCACTTCTAGCGGCACATCACATCAAGCTCGGTAACGAGCAACTAGCAGCCGGCTTTATCGTGTTTATCGCGGGTCAAACACTGGTTGTTTCTGGCTCGGCCATGGAACTGTCGGCTAGTTCAGCGACGTTCGGCGCCGGTGTGGGATTGTGGGCTGCAGGCTTGGCGTTGGTGAGTGCCTCGTCAGTTCAACCGATTCTTGTCAGAGTCACGGGGGCTATCGCATCGGTCATGTTTGCGGTGACAGCGTTGCAAATTTATGGTGGCATCACTGTCACACCGCTGTCGGAACCGCTGCCATTTGGTGCGTATCCTTTCTTGGTTTTCACACTTTTTGGTTGGGCTTGGGTCCATTACCGATCGGGTCCAGAAAATGCCGCCTAACAATGCGCTGCAGCCGACGTTTGACCTTCCCGGGAACACTGGGAATGTCGTGTTCTGGCCGTACTCTGACCTACACTAACCGCTAATAAAAGAATTCGCTAATTGGCGGGAGACAACCCATCTACGACAAACTCACTGCCCGAGAGAACGGCAGGTTTGCGGCCCTCTACCGACGTTCAGTCCATCGAATTATAAGAAATCAGTGAATGGCGGTTTCCGGACCCTTGCCGGACGTAACCCGCCGGCATGGGCTCGTCGTTTTCGTACTGCTCACGGTCGTTCAGCTGATACAAATATAAGCAACTAGTGAACATCATCCTTTTAGACAACACACACTATACTGAATATGTAGGTCATGGCAGAGTGACTTTCTCCGTTGCGGGAGCGATTCACGAAAGGAGAAAAATGATGAATGCACAAAATCAGGCCGGTCACGTCAATGGAATCAATCTGGGTGTTCTGCAAGAAACGGTTAGTGCAATCAAGGATGACCCGGAACTTGGCAAATGCAGATTTCGCGCCCGCAACAAGTGGAGCGGTGGTGCACACAACTGTACAACGATCAGTGATTTCGATGGTGCGAAGCAAAGAATGCAGCACAAGCAGTTATTTGAACTTCACTGCGATGAACCTTCTATCCTCGCGGGACAGGATGATGGAGCAAATCCGGTTGAGCATCTGCTCAACGCACTAGCTGGTTGTGTCACCACTAGTATGGTTGCTCATGCTGCAGTACTCGGTATTCGTATTGACGAACTCGAATCTGAGCTTGAAGGGGACATCGATCTGAATGGCTTTCTGGGCCTGGACAGTAATGTGCCGAAAGGTTTTACCGAGATCCGTGTTAACTTCAAGGTCAAGACAGAGCCGGAGAATTTGGAGAAGCTTCGTCAGTTAGCCACTTTCTCTCCAGTCTACAACACCCTAATACACAGTCCGACCGTCAACATAAACATCGAAAGCAAATAAAGATAGCACCTAAGGACAGACGTCCGATGTGCAACTACGCAACTTCCTGAGGCTGATGGGTATATCCATACATGCTCAAGAGAGCATCTTAAGTGTTTCCTTGATGGCCCTTAGTACCCGCTTTCTTGTGAGACTGAATGTCAGTGTATTGCGGCATTCCGGTCATAAATCTACCCGGCATCGAATCGCACAGCCACCAAGCCCAGCAGCACATCAACAGCGGGTTCGACGTAGAATCAGTGCCGGCAAATGGCATCCGAAGAGTGTTCTCCACTTAAGAGGAAAACCGGCACTTGGGTTCTGAGTCTTCGATCTCCGCGCTTGCACTGAGCACTAGCGCGAAGTACCGAGAGCGTCGAACGTCGGTCGTCGGTCGTCGGGCTCATGAAAGATCCTGCGTGCTGTGCTTCTACAATTGAGTAACTCGTACGTAGCCTCGCAATCTGAATTTTGCGTTGCTTGCGGACTCGAATTCGATTCCGCTTCCCTCCACCAATTAACAAAGGTCAACCGCTCTCGGTTGGCCTTTTTTGTTGCGGGGTCCTGCGTGTTTACGGGGGTTTCTGCGGAAGCCTGCGGACTTCAAGACTCGAGTCAGTAGCCCGCTCAGAGCCCTATTCCACTCTCTCCAGGCCCTTCTTCTCCCCGCCTCGCCAGCGTCAAAACTTTGAAGTCCGCAAGCACCGAAATTTCGTTCGTTACAAACCAGGAGCTTACTCGTGGACTTTTCAAGCGGTTGGATGGCGTCATTGCCTAGCCGGTGGAAATCACCAACTCGGGGCTGCCGTTCGGCGCAGACCAAGCGAGGTTGCAGCTTCTGCTTGCTCGATCTGACTCATTATGTCCTGTGCGGAAGGTTAACCGGCCACGTTTTCATGTTGAACATCTGGCGCCCCACTGCCGGCCTGGACAGTGTCACCTTCAGCGGCAGCGTTTCGTCCAAAATCGCGGCGACAATGTCGGGTGCGAGCGTGGTCAGATTGACCACGCGACTCACATAGGTTAGACAAATCCCTGGATAATCGTGATCTGTCCCCTATTACCGCCGAACAATCTCGGAGCATGTTCGCAGCATCAATGCCAGTGCGGTGAGGGTCGGATTGACGGATATTGGCGTAGGCAACAGACCAATCGTACCGAGGTACAAATTCGCAAAACCGTGAACGCGCCCCTCCCTGTCCACCACACCCGGTCCGCGTGAAGAATCCATGCGGCAGGTGCCCATCAGGTGCGAGCCGCTGGGAACCCAGGTTGGCTCGCATCCCTTACGCCACGGCCCGAGCAAAGCGGCAAGTTGCTCCACGTCCGCCTGCATGGCTTTCATGCGACTGCGGTCGTTGTCAGAAAGTGAAAACCGGAATTCCATGCCCCCGTCGTCCGTGATCAACATCGCGTTTTCGTCGCGCGATTCGACCGCGACGAAGCCCTGAAACTCCAGCAGTCGATGCGGATTGTCGACCGCCTCGGAAGCTGGCAACGGACACGTATCGCGCATGACCTGCAAATGCCAGGGCGCCTGCCGTGTGGGAGGAATCCAGTAGCGCGGGGAGATGTCCTTTTCACCGCGCGCGGCGGCCAGGTCTTCCTCCAACACAATCTGCGCGAACAGCAGGCTATGACAGGAAAACCCCCGTCCCAGCGCGTCAGGCCGAATTCCCGAGACGTACAGCAATCGGGGGGTGGCGATTGCACCTCCACTCAGGATGACAAGTGGTGCTTCGATTCTGGACTCCGCGCTGCCCGGTCCCTTGATCTGAACGGCCGTGACGCGATCACCGCTGTGCACCAGCCTTGTAGCCGTCGTGTCTGGCTGGAGCGTGATCCGCTGTCGCACATCGTCGCTGGCTGCTGCGAGGATATCGGCGGGTGCGTTATAGTAGATGCTTTCAGCAGCAAGCTCCCGCCCGGAAAACGGCAGACCGCGAATAGACCTGCCGGCGGCCGTTAAATTTTCATCAAGTCGACGGCAAACGCTCTTCCCCGTCTTGGAATCGTCCGTGGGCTGCTGCACGACCCCCAGGACATTTTCCGCGTCGTTGTACCAGTGGTTCCAGTCGTCGGCCGAAAGAACGTCGGGTAATTCGAAGTCGGCGGCGCGCGGGCAGTTGTTCGTCCACAACACGCCTTGCCCGCCAAGCAACGTCGCGTCGATCGCGCCGGGCAATTCCGGTGGCGCCGTGACGTGGCGTGCGACGGTCGCGAAGTATCCATCGGGATCGTTTTGCACTTCAGGACGATTGCGCAGATGTGAGCCGGGCGGGTTAGTTATCGCCGCACCTGCCTCCAGAATCAACACTTGCAGATTCGATTCCGCCAACCGCCGTGCGACCGCCGTGCCGATCGGGCCCGAACCAACCACAATTGCGTCCACATCGCTCGTCATTTCTGCTTCCTCGTCGTATAGGGCTTTACCATCTGGGATTGACATCAAAATAGCGGACAGACCAGTCTTCGTACTGCTGATATTCCCCCAATTGGTGTTAGTCAGACAAATGGCCGGATAATCGTGGTCTGTCCCCTATTCTTCTAAATTCACCTGCGACTGTAATGCGATTGCAGCCCAAAGTTGGATAAATTGCTGCCGCATTTTGCTGGCTCGATATTCCTCCACCAATTCATAAAGGCCAGCCGGGCGCCTACTCATGCAACGACTCGCCCGACTCAACGAATGGTATCGGTTTGCAGTGCACCGATCTATCCGGGGGCAACTTAACGGTGTTTATTTTCACTCTCCTGCCAGGACAAGGCGATAACTCCGACACGTTCGGGACCGACGTCATCACCGCTGGATAGTGTCCCTGATATTTGCTGGACACATAGAACTGCCCCGGTAGCGTACAGATGAATCGAAACACCGAAGAAAGCGAGTCGGCGGCAGCAAGCCAGGTGGCCAGGGTTGAGGCGCTTTGCCGTAGTTATTTGATGGTAATGGAAAGTGGCGATCTGGAAACATTGCTTTCCCTCTTCACCGAGGATGCGACGGCCACCCCACCGATTTCAGGCAAACAGCCGGTCCGCGACTTCTACGCCTACGTCATGCGGATCACCAGCGCTCGATCCATGAGGCTGTGGACGATTTTCATCGGGTCCTCATACTCGTCCCGGGCTGCGATACACATCGCTCATACCCGCACGGTGGGAAATGGCAAACCTGCTACAATCGAGGGTATCGATATTTTTGAGCTAACCGGGGACCTCGGCAAGTTCGCCTCGGTTACGATTATTTACGACACCGCACCTGTGCAGTCCGATTTCGACAGGATGTAGGTAAAGCGGCGTTTGGTCTTGAGCGGACAGGTCGGACCGCTCATGTCCTTTCGATCGATGCAGCCGTTTGCGAAATCCGCCGGGGTAACCACCTCGTGCAGTACCTATTGATGCACACAGTAGCGAAGCCAATTGCTCGACTCATAGAGTGAATCTAAAGGAGAACGCCATGCACATCAAGGATCTGGAAATTTTCAATGAAATGCCCTTTCTCTTCTGGGTGAAAGACGCGGAAGGAAAGCATCTATTCGGCAACAAGGTGATCTGTGATCTTGCCGGTGAGGACGTGGTGGGGAAAACCGACCGTGAACTGGTCTGGGCCAAGGACGCCGATGCCCTGCAGGCGGATGACAAACAGGTGCTGGAGACCGGGAAGACATCTTACATCCACGAGTATGTGCAGCAATCCCACCACGGCGAAGCGACGCTGAATGTCTGCAAATGGGCAAGCGACCTGGATGGAAGAAAATGCTGTTTCGGGATTTCCTTCATCATCGAGTAGCGCCGTTCGTAACGGAAGAGCAGCAGCAGAGACGTAGCTATTCTTTCTGAACGATCACAGAAGAGGAAGCTGCTATGCCAACTGACGACGAGCAGCTGTGCTTGCTGCCAACAAGGCATGGTACATTGCACTGAACGCCATGTTAAATGGAGACCCGGCGCCGTTCGCCGATGTCTATTCCCGCGCTGAGGATGTCTCCTACATGTCAGCGGAAGGTGGTCTCCGCCTCGGGTGGGGCGCAACGTGGAGTGACTGGAAAGCCCAGACAAGACTGGCCCCGGGGCGGTCACGTAGAGGAGATAGACAACAACGCTATCGTCAACGGTGCGGTCGTGCAGACTGTCGAGAAAGGTGTGGTGAACAATCGTGAGGGGGTTGGCGTTGAGCTGGTAGCAAGGGAGACTTCCGTATTTCGGCGCGAGGACGGCAAGTGGAAAATGGTTGCCCACCATGCCGATCTCCTTCCGAACTGGATTGAGATTGCTGGCTCCGCCCGCGACGCCTGACTGAACCATGCAGGCAAAGAGGGGCTGTTTGACACAGGTTCAAGCCACGGAATCATAAGCAGACATACACTCCGGGGGGACGCCATGCTTCATCATGCACTTCATGCGGTCAAGGCCGCTCCACACGGCACGACCCGGAACGAGGCGCAGCGCAACCAGGCTTTCGGACTGCTCGCACTGTGCTGGCTGCTGGCAGGTGGCGTATTTGTCGCGGCCAAGTGGGCCGGCCCGCACACCCCGCCCTGGACCATGGTGTTTTTTCGCATGCTGCTCGCCACGTTGTGCCTGTTTCCCTTCGCCAGGGGCCATTACCGGGACATGAGAACCCAGCTACGGACGCGTTTCCTGGCGATCATTCTCATCGGGGCCGCATTGGCGTTCATGCAAGGCTTCCTGTTTACCGGCCTGGGCCAGACGACGGCCATCACGGCGAGCATCGTGTTCTCCATCTGGCCGATTGTCGCGATCATTCTCGCCGCACTGCTCCTGGGCGAACGTTTCACACCCTGGCAGGCCGCCGGGGTCATCCTGTGTTTCGGCGGGGTACTGGTAATCGTCGCCCGGGGTAATGTCGACCGGATCGTTGACCTGGATATCAGTGCCGGTGATTTCTGGATCCTCGGCGCCGTGGCCGGCATGGCGATCTATACCATACTGCTGAAAAGGGTGAAGATCGACCTGCCGCCGCTGCCGCTGCTGATCCTGCTGCTCGCGGGCGCCGCGCTCTCCTCTGTACCGTTCTTTGTCTGGGAAATCTTTCATGACCCGCGCATTGCCATCGACTGGCACGATATCGTCGCGCTCACCTACATCGGCATCATCGGCGGCGGTGCGATGTTCCTGCTCTATAACACTGGTGTCGTCCTGCTGGGCGCCTCAAAAGCAAGCGTCACCTTCTATCTACAGGCGCTCTTCACGACCATCCTGGCCTACTTCTTTCTCGGCGAGATACTTCACCTCTACCACTTGGCGGGCATCGCTCTCATCGCTGCCGGTATCGCCATCGTCATGCTGGTTAAGCAGAACGTGCCTGAACGCGCCGCCGCACCCGGGTCATGACGAACAATACAGTTATGCGGATCAGATCAGGCCCCGGGGTTCCCAAACAGAATGCCGTCCAGTCAAAATATTCATGCGGCTTCCCGATGGTAATATTTCAGAAGCCCACCCAATCGTTCCTTACAACGGACTGATCCTTCAACACGATTCTTTGCTTGTGTGGTGGTTGGAAATAACAGTACGTTGCCTTTGCCCTGATGATTTCGTTCGGCATGATAATGGACCAGGTAATCATGCAATGCACGTCTTAGCGACGTTTCGCCAAACAGAATCAACTTCGACAAACAGTCGTCCTTGATCGATTTCACCCAGCGCTCCGAAAATGCATTCAAGTTCGGGCTACGCGCAGGAAGCGGCAGCGTTTTGACATCACCGGATTCGATGATATCCCGAAATGACTGACAGTACTTCGTGTCACGGTCATGAATGAGATACCTGCAGTTATTGAGAAAACCCCAGTCGTCCATGGTCACGTTTCTCGCGATTTGCTTCATCCATCGCTCATTCGGATGCGGTGTGAGACCAGACACCTCGACTTTGCGGCTGTCGAGATGGATAAAGAACAGTACATAATAGGTGACCAACCCACGCAGCGTGAGTACTTCCACCGTGAAAAAGTCAGTCCCTGCAAGGACAGCCATGTGCGCTCGAATGAAGTCTGCCCATGTTGTCGTACGCTTCCGCTCCGGCGCAGGTGGGACGCCATGGCGTTGTAGGATGTTACCCACCGTTTGATCGGATAGCCTGTAGCCGAGGTTCGCCATCGCGCCAACAATCCGATCGTAGCCCCAATCCGAGTTATCTTGGGCCATGCGCACGACCCATTGTTCAATCTCATGATCAATTCTGGGGCGACCCGGATAGCGACGCGACTTGGACCCATCGAACTTACGTGCGATTAACCTCCGGTACCAGCCCAGGAGCGTGTCGGGCTTAACGACATTAGCGACATCTTCGAGGGCCTTACGACCAAGGCGATGAGCGATTTCAGCGAGTGTCATTCGCTCCGCGTCAGTGAGCCGCAACGGCGTCTTCAGCTGAGCTTTGAGAATCCGGTTTTCGGCAGCAAGATACTCATTACGCAAAAGGAGTTCCTGGTCCACTGTCCCAGTGATATAGGCCAGTATGCGCACCCAATCCATGGAGAATCCCCACCGTTAACTCGAATGATGATCGAATTGTATGCCTCATTTGAGGCAGGGCACAAACGCGTGGTGGCACGGATAATAGATGTTAAGAAGTTGATATCTCAACACGGATGAGTTTTTTGACCACACGGCCAGGCATCGACATGCTTGCGTATCTCATTGATGATCGACGTGGGATCATATTGCTGTTCTTTTGAGGAGAGGCCTTTCCATTCATCGAATACCAGGTCCTGCTGTTTAGGTGCAGACTTCCGCTTTTTAGGCTTGGGAATTGGGGTTATAAACTCCGCACGTCGGCGCTTATCGATGATGTTCTGCGTCGGCTGTCCCGAAGCGTCTAACTCCCAATGCTGGTGCGGGTATTGGTAAGGTGAATTAAGAATTGGATGATCAAAGAAAGGATTAGACATGCTCAGTGTTAATTCCTGGTGCAATGCTAGTGGAGAAAACCTTGCTTGCACAGAAACTGAACCAGCAAATCCGTTTCTTCATGCAATTGCCTCGGATGATACCCTTTTTACCGTTCTTCCTTAGCGATTTCATGCGCCATGCACTTAATTGCGCGAGCAATTTATTCCGAGCGCACGAGGTCGTACTTCTTGATCACGACGTCCGGCACATTAATTCCGTCATCTAGCATAGATTGCCATGTCTCCTTGGGAGATGTGGACAGGGCCTCGGCCCGTGCAGACCATGAGGGTTCTTGGTCAAAATCCTCCAGTTTCACGGGCCGCCCATCCGCATAGTGATACGGCTGACCATCCTCGTCCAGCAAATATTTGTCATGCTCGGACATTCAGACTACCTCCTTGCACCACCAGCAATGGCGGGGAGCCAAACACCCGTCCTTACCCGACTAGCGTACATTTTCAACCACCAATGCTGAATGATCCGTAACCCCTTCTTCACGGGGCGTGTGATCGTAGTACACACTTTGAATCTTTACGTCCGCATCGCGACTGGAAAAGACGTGATCGACTCTAAATCCATTGCCCTGATTGCTGTACCACGAAAATTCCTTGGCTTCGGGATTTCGACTACGCCAAGAGTCAATTACACCAGATTCGATAAGTGCCTCGAACTCCTGCGTGCAGTAGAAAGTGGCCCGGTCTTCGTCTTGAAAATGAAGCCCCGTATTTACATCGCCAATAATATAAAAGTCAGTTTCCGTAGGACGATGACCACCTGCTGCCAAGTATTTGAATAGGCTGGCCTTGGCATTCTTTTGAGAAAAGTACACGCCATAAACAGCCGCGTCATCAAAATGGGCAGATATTAGACGATGCCGGTCGTGGGCACTAAGCTCCGCGTATGTACGAGGCACAAATGGCTGCTGTGAAAAGACACAAACCGAGTTTATTTTTGCAGCCACTGATGCGCCGGCAAAAAACCGATATCCAGACTCCCAAAGCCCGGCTCTCAAAGCGATGGCGTTTGCGTTCTCACGAAACTCCGTCAGCACAATGACGTCTGCATTCAGGGTCCGGAGATATTCCAAGATACGAGGTACGCGCTTCCCTCCACCGTGACGAATGTTCAGTGTGATGAGCTTCATATGTCAGCTAACGCTCAACTCTGCTGCGGAGGTGCGACAGCGCCGGAGTCAGCAGGAGTTGCTTGTTAGGCAATTTCATTCACTCCACTTGGCTTTAATGTGTTTGCCTAGGCCTTTTCGCAGGCTTTTTCGATCAAGCATTTTTGCTTTGAACTCGAAATCTTCGCTGATCTTCACGATAAGAAGCTTGCTGAAATTGCCAGCGCGCTTCACTAGCACGGTACTGTCGGACTTAAGTGGACTAATTGTTTTTATTTCGACGAAATCGTTTCCCAATTTGCCATCGGAGCCTTGCGTAAACGGCTTATGCCTTTTGATTCCGTATTTGGCTTCACCGTAGAGCTCGCCAAGCTCCCCAAATATTGGCAGATGCCGCCCTGTTACTTCGAAGTAATTTTGGGCAGTTTCCACTAATTCATCTAGCAACTCCCAAAGCTGTAGAGTTGTGGGACTCTTTGGCTCGTTTTTAGAATCCCAGCCTCCTTCATCATCAACAAATTCCTCAATGTTGTCCCAGCTGACACGCTCCCAAGGGTTATACCCACAAGCAGCGGCATCGGCTATTTGCTCTGGGCTATAGCCCTCATTATGCATGTCGTGCAGAAAGTCCCAGTCGCTCATATGTTTCCTTTGCCTAACAGTTGAACAAACGAGACCTCACGTCTCGTTATTCATTTTTATGTGGCCTCCCACGTAGGACCTACTGTTCAACTCGTCAAATCCCGGCCTCACGCGTGGTGGGCGTGCAATTAATTGCACTCGCGGGGGGCGGAAGACGGATGACTACGAATATGCTCTAGAATCGCCTTGATCTCCCCCGACTGGTCCCGCATCACGTCATTCTCATTATGTCGAGCACGTTCCTCGGCCCGCTCCATGAACTCCCCCAAAGTGCGGGCGGCGGCGACCCGAGCGGAATCCTGAATTGAGTTCCGGGCAACATCAATGAGAGTATCAAGAACCAAATCCTTGACCTCTGCGACATCCCGAATGACCCGCTCCTGCACGCCTTCGCGGGCGGAAGCCATAAGGCGGGAAACCTGCTCTGAAAACGCGGGAGACCTACGCCAGCGGTACAGGGTAGTCCGATTAACACCCAATTCCGTGGCTACGTCCTTGTACCCCATGCCCATGGCGATGAGGCGGGCGGCGCGAAGCTATGCCTCCGACAATCCATTCTCGATCAAATCCATGATCAACCCCCTGAAACATCCATGTAACTGATTAAGACTTATTGCAACCTATAGGTAGTGTAAAACCTTTGGTTCTGGGGGTCCAAGGCTCATTGGTTATAGTAAGGAGGGAGACGCGCACCCATTCAAGGTCTGCCGTGATGTTGCAATCCCACACCGCAGCGCTTCCTGAACGCCCCCAACCCCTATTTGATCACTGTGTGAGTAGTACCCTGAGTTCTGCTTGATTGCCCCTTTCAACCAATATTCTGCCGACCTTGGCAGGAATCTCTGCAACCAATTGCAGGGGTGGGGAAGTCGGGACCAAATGATCTGCCGGTACAGCGCGTCTCTCAAGGAAGGTTCAGCGCCTGTACTAACTGGGTTCATAGCTGCGAGGCGGATGCAGAGTTTGCTTACCCCAGTGTTCCCCACTCAAGGGGATTATTTAACATTCTTCTTAACAAATACTAATAACATATTGATAAATATGGCGCGCCCGGAGAGATTCGAACTCCCGACCGCCTGGTTCGTAGCCAGACCCAAGCAATTAACTTACTTTATTAATCAGTCACTTGCGGTGCTTGTCCACCTAATACCGTAGTTGAGTTATCAATCACTTGCACTTCACTGTCACTGGAATTTAGCACAAAACTAGCACAGTCCTTTTTGCCCACTGAGATATCTCAATTGCCACAAGAATAGGAATTCGTCACCCACACCCTTTACGCTGCCTTCAGCTTCACGGTTTTACCAATCCGAGCCAGCATATTAACCAACATATCGATGGTGAACTTGTCGATCTTACCGCGCATCAGGTCACTGATTCTCGGCTGGTGAACACCGAACACCTCTGCGGCTTTCTTCTGGCCCAGCCCTTCATCCTCAATATATGTACGCAACGAAATCATCAGCTCTGAGCGAATTTTCAAATTTTGCGCCATCGCCGGATCGTCCTCCAGCGCCTCAAACACATTGCTATAGCCTTTTGAAATCGTCATTTTCGTTTCCTCTCTTCCGCCAGTGCCTTGTACCTTGCTCCAGCCAAAGCAATATCGGCTTTGCTCGTTCTCCGTGTCTTTTTCTCAAAGGCGTGTAGCACATACACAGCCTCTTCGAACTTGGCGACATAGATCACACGGTATATACCTGCCTCATCTTTAATACGGATTTCGCCAGCCCCTGACCCTACGGTACTCATCGGCTTCCAGTTGCTCGGCTGCAATCCAGACTGAACATTACTTAGCTCAAAACCGGCTTCTCGACGTGCACCTGCCGGGAAATTCTTGAGGTCATCCAATGAACTGCCCACAAAGCGCACGTCTTTCATGGCACAATTATATAAGACTTTATATTTATATCAAGTTTTATATAATTATTCCTGTAGGTTGCCAGCCGGACAGGACAATTATCAGGAGATGGAAAGGTTTTATGGCGCTTGTCATTGCACGAACCGATTATCCGTAATATCCATTGATAACAATACCATACAGTCTGTTCGGATATTTGCACCATACGGGCATCACCCCAGTCTCGTGCAATGTATACCGGATCCACCACCCGATCTCACTGCAACACCACAATTACATCGACATCACATTCCACAGCACCTAATAGTGGAAACTCACTATATACTGGGTCGTTTTCATCACGACTATTGCCTGATGTCGACGGCAGCTTGAATATTTGCGGATCACAGGTCCGGAATCAGGAGGAGACACCATTTTTTTCACGCACCGGTCCACTGGTTCAGGATTATTTATCTATAGCGACTGAGCAGTTCCGTCCAGGCGTCTGTCTTCATAAATTTCAGCAAGGCCAAATTGATCGGTTTGCGCAGCGGATTGTTTCGCTGCAAGGCGATGCTCACGAAATATTCATCGAACGTGCCACCGACAGTCTGTAGCTGGCCGGGGAATTCTGTTTTTATAAGATATTGCAAGATTTTTTCGTCCTGCACAAACGCGTCGATTTTCCTGTTCACAACCGCCGCCAACCCTTCCCTTGTGCTTTCAAACGGGATTACGGCGACTCCTTCTTTGACAAGAAAGTTGCAGCCATCGGATCCGGAGATACATCCAACCCGCGCATGGTATAGATCATTAAATCCGTGCACCTTGCCCCTCAACTCGGTAAGGGTTAGTTGCGTCGTGATGGTTGCCGTAAAGGCGGCGATAAAAACAATAGAAAATATCATCCAAACGATCGCAAAAATCCGACCACCTAGTGTTTTTGGGGATTTGTCACCATAGCCCACGGTGGTCATCGTCACCATGGCCCACCAGATGCCGTTGCCGATCCCCATGACAGTACCGTCACCGAACATCTCGCTGTTCCGGCGCTTTTCAAATGACCAGACGATTATTCCGATTAACAGGGACATCAGAAACATCGACGCAACCGCTTTGAGGATCTGAAGTGAAAATACACTCTTGGCAACGTTCATCCATTTGTCTTCTGTGCCCTCGGCCGGCACTGCAATGGATAGCCCTGATTTCAAATAGGATTGGCTGAAATCGATAAAAGGTTCAAAACGATCCTGAACAGCCATGGCAGGGATGGCATCTATTTCCTTCTTTTCGAGCGACGTCAGCATAGACTCAAGCGTGTTGAATTCCCTAAATTCGAAGGCAAGACCCATGTCTTGCGCCACCGCCTGCCAGATTTCAACGCCGAAGCCCCCCCAACGATTATCAGCCGTTTTCATGTAAACCGGCGGGGCTGCGATAACTCCTACCAATAGTTTGTGATCTGCCGCACCTTCTTCCCGCGAAAAGGCGGACGCGGAAAGCAACGCAAGAAGCGAGAGCAATAGCATGCAGTAGTGAATTCGGTGAATTGCTTTATGATTTGACAACATGATCATGGCGTATAGTCAGTGTAAACTAGGGAGCCTCTGATTTATTCATCTATTCACGCATAATACCGTGTATCGATCAAACCGCCTGGAGAGTTCCCGCATGCACCAACAAACTTTTTACCGACGAAGCCTCTGAACGCTACCACCGCTTCGACTCCAACCGGGGCGATCGGACATCTTCTGAATTTTCAAGGAGACCGATTATGCCCTGTTCAATTGCCAAACACCGTATCGCCGCATTCAATCGTGTCCTAGGCGAATTAGTAATTATCACCTGAAAACGACAACTTAGACAGACTTGTTCCTGAAAGCTACCTTCCCTACCCTGCTCTGCCATGAAGGATCTGCTGATACTACTCATCCATCTATTGACCACCATCGCCAAACTCCTGGGAACTGGTGGCGCGAGGGCTGTTGTCGCTGACAGCCTGCTCATGAAGCAGCAACTCCTGGTCATCAACCGTTCGCGGCGACGCGCGCCCAATCTCTCAACACTCGATCGGTTTCTGTTCGGCTTCTGGTCGCTGTTTCTCGACCCACGCCGTATCCAGCGGGCTGCCGTGATTCTTCGGCCATCGACACTTTTGAAATTCCATGACCTCCTAATAAATCGCAAGTACCGGCTACTGTACTCATCATGCAAAAAAGGCAAGCCTGGCCCCAAGGGTCCATCACCCGAACTCATTCAGGCGATTATTGAACTAAAGCAGCGCAATCCACGCTTTGGTTGTCTTAGAATCGCCCAACAAATCAATAAAGCATTTGCTATGGATATTAACAAGGACCTGGTCCGGCATGTCCTCGCCAAACACTATCGCCCAATGCCTGATGACAACGGACCGTCATGGCTGACCTTCATCGGGCACGTGAAGGACAGCCTCTGGAGTATTGATCTCTTTCGTTGCGAGTCCATTTTACTCAACACCCACTGGGTGCTCGTGGTCATGGACCAATTCACGCGGCGCATCATTGGCTTTGGTGTACATGCAGGGGATGTCGATGGTGTCGCCCTCTGTCGGATGTTCAACACCGTCATCTCAACCAGGTGTGCGCCGAAATATCTCAGCTCTGACAACGACCCACTATTCCTATATCACCAATGGCAAGCGAACCTGAGAGTTCTTAGTGTAGATGAGATCAAGGCCGTTCCGTATATGCCTATATCGCACCCCTTCATTGAGCGACTTATCGGAACTATTCGCCGTGAATATCTTGATCACACCCTCTTTTGGAATGCTAAGGACCTTGAGCGAAAACTCGCAGACTTCAGGCAATACTACAACCGAGAACGGGTCCATCAATCGTTAGGTGGAGATACACCAGCGGTGCTTAGCGGCAATCCTCTACCTCCGCGCGCAAATCTCTGCAACCATTCATGGCTATCACATTGCAATGGACTCTTTCATACGCCAATCGCTGCATGAATAGGAATTCGCCAAGGACAGGTACAGATCGCCCTACGATTTCTCTACGCTAGCTAACGACTTGTGTTTGCCGATCAGATCAAGTGCCCGGTTGGCACCGACTGCATCGAACCGATATTCACCTATCGGATTCCCATCCTTGTCCAGCACCGGCTTATGCTGCATACAGCGTTCAAAGACCTCAACCATCTGTCTTTAACACCCACGCCGCATCGACCTCTGATTTTTCGGCCACGCGCTGCCGGGCCTCTTCGAGGGCCTCGATAATGTGAGTTTTTGTGACTCAGTTGCACGCACGTAGTTATAACTCAGATCCGTGACTTGAGCGCATCGTTTGAGACTCGGGTCGATCAGCAGTTGATTGATGACAAGTTGCTGTTTTGACGTGAGTTTCCTGTTCGTATTCTTGAGCATGAAATCGTCAGCCTCCCCCGTGTCTGATGGCGTTATTTTGCAACTTTTTCCGAGTACTGTACAGATATACAGTTATTGGGATATTAGCATGTCTAGGTGATCCCCACCAACAGACCGGCAGGATGATCCGGGTTTTACCAAACGGAACGAAATCTGCCTGCCCTGCCCCTCTGGACTTTGCTGACGCCAGTCTATTCGGAACGCATCAGTCGGCGAGTTCGCTCTCCACGGACGCTATGAGTTTTGACGGTCTGATTTGAAGTGTTTCCGAGATGAGAAACAGGGTGGTCAGGGAAAGCTCTGTCTCAACCCCCGTTTGAGGAGACTGATAAACCCGGGGCGGTTCATCTGAAACTGCAAGTCCGTCCGTGAGCAACCACCCTGTCAAATCCAAACCGCACTCGTCAATCAGTACGTCCTTGATATTTCTCATTCGCACGCTGCAGATTGTCAGAGCCCGGTGGCAATATTGTGGTCTCTGACTTGGGTGTGGGCTGTTCTTCTTACATGGTATGCAATCAAACTCTCCACTTTTGCTACCCATGCTGCTACCCAAGCAATAAAAAAGGGCTATCAATAAACGATAACCCTTTGATATTTATGGCGCGCCCGGAGAGATTCGAACTCCCGACCGCCTGGTTCGTAGCCAGGTACTCTATCCAACTGAGCTACGGGCGCGTAATTGACAGCACTTCAACACCCATCCCTGGTGCATCCTTCAGCCCGGCCATCCTGGCCGGCCATCGCGTTGCGAATGCCCGCTGGACATTCAGTCCCGGTTCGACCGGGCCACTCTACGCGAACGTGCGAAACGGGTTGGCATTATACCGAAAGATTGGCGGAGAGGGAGAGGTTCTCGCATCTGCCGTGACCCACACACTGAGCGTCGCTGCTTCCCGTCAGCTGATGCGCGATTCCGCCGCTTGCCCAACCCGCCAATCGATTATCGGGGACTCGATACCACCGGTTACAACCCATAGAAAAAGGGGCACAAGCCCCCTTCTTGTTTGGATGGCGGAGAGGGAGGGATTACTCGCCCCTGCCGGGGCTCGCCCTCCGGGCCGCTGCCTCGCGGCAGCGTTCTTCGCGGCTGCGCCGCTCGTCGAACCAGCCAGTAAATAATCGAGGGCTCGAATCCACCATCTAATAATCCATAGAAAAAGGGGCGCAAGGCCCCTTTTTCTATGGATGGCGGAGAGGGAGGGATTCGAACCCTCGATGGGCTTTTGACCCATACGCCCTTAGCAGGGGCGCGCCTTCAGCCGCTCGGCCACCTCTCCATCTATGTACCTGCAACCGCAAACCAAGGCTCGCTGCTGCAGAGGTGGCCTAGCATACCGTCGTGCTAATTTCAGGTAAAGCGTAATCCGGTAATCAATGGAAGGCTCAGCTGGAATTCGTGCCGTCAGGCTTGATCTGCTCCTGCTTTATCCGGTCGTAGATTTCTTCCCGGTGAACGGCAACATGTTTTGGTGCATTGACACCGATTCTTACCTGGTTGCCCTTGACACCGAGTACGGTGACAGTCACTTCATCACCGATCATCAGGGTTTCTCCTACCCTGCGCGTTAAGATCAACATAGCTTCCATCTCCTTGTTTATCGTAGTCCCTGATTGGTCCATGACTCGTACTCTTCCATCCGCCCTGTCATGTTAGTGTTAGTTTCGGCGTCGAGTCTTTATCCTGAAGTCACCTGTTATATTTTTATCAATGATATAAGGAGGATAGCATACAAATTGAAGAATAAACCCAAGAGCCCTTATTGAGGCTGGGGGATATCCCCCGCCCTCAGGTATCTCCAGGGCGTTCCAGATTGAACGCGTCGTGCAGGGTGCGCACGCCGAGTTCCAGGTATTTTTCGTCTACCACCACCGAAATCTTGATCTCCGAGGTGGAGATCATGCGGATATTCACGCCTTCCCTGGCCAGGGCCGCGAACATGGTCGAGGCGATACCGGCATGCGAGCGCATCCCGACCCCGACGAGGGAAATTTTCACGATCTTGTTGTCCCCCGTAACCTCGCGTGCACCCAGTTCCCGGGCCGTTTTCCCGAGTATCGCCAGGGCCTTGTCGAATTCGCTGCGGTTCACGGTGAAGGTGAAGTCGGTGGTTGCTCCATCCGGTGCAATATTCTGCACGATCATATCGACTTCGATATTGGCCTCGGAGATCGGACCGAGGATCTGGTAGGCGACACCCGGCTTGTCCGGCACCCCGAGTATGGTCAGTTTGGCCTCGTCACGGTTGAAGGCAATGCCTGAGATCAATGCCTGTTCCATTTTTTCATCCTCATAGGTTATGAGCGTCCCCTCGCCTTCCTCGAAGCTCGACAGGACACGCAGCGGCACATTGTAACGCCCGGCAAAACTGACCGAGCGTATCTGCAGAACCTTGGAACCCAGGCTGGCCATCTCCAGCATTTCCTCGAAGGTGATCCGGTCCAGGCGGCGCGCTTGCGGCACGACGCGCGGGTCGGTGGTATAGACGCCATCCACGTCGGTGTAGATCTGGCATTCATCCGCCTTGAGCGCCGCGGCCAGCGCCACGGCCGTGGTATCGGAACCGCCGCGGCCGAGCGTGGTGATATTGCCGCTTTCATCGACGCCCTGGAAACCCGCCACGACCACGACCTGGCCCTGAGCAAGATCCGCGCGGATATTCTTGTCCTCGATAGCGCGTATGCGCGCCTTGTTATGAGCGCTGTCGGTACGAATATGTACCTGGGTGCCGGTGTAGGAACGCGCGCTGCAGCCACGCCGCTCCAGCGCCATGCTGAGCAGCGCAATCGTAACCTGCTCGCCGGTCGACAGCAGCACGTCGAGTTCCCGCGGCGATGGCTGCTCGGTAATATCCCGCGCCAGCTTGACCAGGCGGTCCGTCTCCCCGCTCATCGCGGAGACCACGACCACCACGTCGTTACCCCGGTTGCGCCAGCCGATCACCTTGTCGGCCACATTGCCGATGCGTTCCGCACTGCCGACCGAGGTGCCGCCGTATTTTTGAACAATCAGTGCCATAACCGACGTGTACCCACCCTGTCGGCGGCCGTGCGCCGCAGGGTATAAAGTGCAAAAGAATGCGGATTAAACAACAGAACGAGAGCGGATAAAAGCGTGTTTATGCCGATAGCCGGTCGGACACCCACTGCGCCACCGACTCGAGCGCCGCATCGAGATTCTCCGGCTGGTTGCCGCCGGCCTGAGCCATGTCCGGGCGCCCGCCACCCTTGCCGCCCACCTGGCTGGCGACGGCGTTGACCAGCTCGCCCGCCTTGAGGCGATCCGTCTGGTCCCGGGTCACTCCGGCCACGATACTGACCTTGTCCCCGCTGACGGTACCGAGCACCACCGCCGCCGATCCCAGCTTGTTCTTCAACTGGTCGAGCGTATCGCGCAGGGTCTGGACATCCGCCCCGTCAAGGCGCGCCGCCAGCACCTTGATGCCGTCGATCTCGACGGCCTGTGCGGCGAGGTCGCTGCCCTGGCTGCTGGCAAGCTTGCCCTTGAGCTGCTGCAGTTCCTTTTCCAGGCGGCGGGTTTTTTCCAGCAGTTGTGAAACTTTCTCGTCGGCGTCGTCGCGGCCGCTTTTCAGCAGCTCCGCGATACGCTGCAAGCGCTGCTGGTTGTCACCGACCCAGCGCACCGCGCCCGCGCCCGTGACCGCCTCGATGCGCCGCACGCCGGCCGCGATGCCGCTTTCCGAAACGATCTTGAGCAGACCGATATCGCCGGCATGGCGGACATGCGTGCCGCCGCACAGTTCCACCGAGAAATCCCCCAGCGAGAGGACGCGCACCTCATTGCCGTATTTTTCACCGAACAGCGCCATGGCGCCGGAGGCGAGCGCCTCATCGATCGACATCAGGCGGGTCTCGGCGACGGCGTTGCGGCGGATCTGTTCATTCACCAGGTTTTCGATCGTCTCGATCTGCTCCGGCGTGAGCGGCTCGTAATGGGTGAAGTCGAAACGCAGGCGTTCCGGTTCCACCAGCGAGCCCTTCTGCTGCACATGCTCGCCGAGGACGCGGCGCAGCGCGGCGTGCAGCAGGTGGGTGCCGGAATGATTCAGCACCGTGGCGCGGCGCCGCTCGGGGTCGACATGCGCCTGGACATCCTCGCCGGTATGCAGTGCGCCCCGCTCCAGCCGGCCGACATGCACGATCACACCTCCGCCCTGTTTTTGCGTATCGGTCACGACAAAGCGGGCGGAGTCGGATTCCAGTACGCCGCGGTCACCGACCTGGCCGCCGGATTCGGCATAGAACGGCGTGCGTTCCAGCACGACGATACCGGACTCGCCGGCTGCCAGCGCCTCGACGGCGTTTCCGTCCCTGAACAGGGCGGTGATCCGCGTGGCGTCGTCCAGCCGGTCGTAACCGGTGAATTCGCTGCAGCCGTCCACTTCCAGGTTCGCGGAATGATTCGCGGCGAACTGGCTTGCGGCGCGCGCACGGCTGCGCTGGCCCTCCATGGCCCGCTCGAAGCCCTCGACATCGAGCGTGAGCCCGCGTTCCCGGGCGATATCGGCCGTCAGGTCGACCGGAAAGCCATAGGTATCGTAGAGCCGGAACACGGTCTCGCCGGGAATGAGCGACCCCTGCATGGATGCCAGCCCCTCCTCCAGGATGCGCATGCCCTGTTCCAGGGTTTCGGCAAAGCGCTCCTCCTCGAGCCGGAGAATGCGTTCGACCTGGGACTGGCCGGCCCTGAGTTCGGGATAGGCTTCGCCCATTTCCTCGACCAGCGGCGCAACGAGTTTGAAGAAGAACGGCTGGCTGGCGCCGAGCCGGTAGCCGTGACGGATGGCGCGGCGGATGATGCGGCGCAGTACGTATCCGCGTCCCTCGTTGGAAGGCAGCACCCCGTCGACCACCAGGAAGGCGCAGGAGCGGATATGGTCGGCGATCACCCGCAGTGAGTTGTTGTCGAGATCCCCGGTCGAGGTTACCGCGGCGGCATGGCCGACCAGGTTGCGAAACAGGTCGATGTCGTAGTTGTTGTGCACGCCCTGCATCACCGCCGCGAGACGCTCCAGCCCCATGCCGGTATCCACGGAAGGCCGCGGCAGGGGCGTGAGCGTGCCGCCGGCGTCGCGGTCATACTGCATGAACACCAGGTTCCAGATCTCGACGTAGCGGTCACCGTCGGCATCGGGCGAGCCGGGCGGGCCGCCGGGTACCGAGGGCCCATGGTCATAGAAAATCTCCGAGCACGGGCCGCAGGGTCCGGTATCGCCCATGGACCAGAAGTTATCCCTGGCGCCGATGCGCCGAAAGCGCGCGGGATCGACCTTGATCTCTTTCAGCCAGATATCCGCCGCCTCATCGTCCTCCTCGTACACCGTCACCCACAACCGCTCCGCCGGGATGTGCAGCACCCCGGTCAGAAACTCCCAGGCATAGGCGATGGCCTCGCGCTTGAAGTAATCCCCGAAGCTGAAGTTGCCCAGCATCTCGAAGAAGGTGTGATGCCGCGCGGTGTAACCGACGTTCTCCAGATCGTTATGCTTGCCCCCGGCGCGCACACAGCGCTGGCTGCTGGCGGCGCGCACGTAGTCGCGTTTCTCCTTGCCGAGAAACAGGTCCTTGAACTGCACCATGCCGGCATTGACAAACAGCAGCGTGGGATCATTGACAGGCACCAGCGAACTGGAGGGCACGACCTCGTGGTCGCGTGCCCTGAAAAATTCCAGAAAGGCGGTGCGAAGTTCGGCGCTGCTGGTCATCAGAGCGAGTGTCCTTGTATCCCGGTTAACCGGTCACGGGGTGGTAATTCTCGGGCTTTATTATCAAGGGTTTGGGGATTGATTGGAACACCCATCATGATAGAAGGGCGCGACTTTTGCCGGACCGCTCACCGGACCGGGTGTCGACCGGATTGGCGGGTGGCCTCCGGGTCACGGCCGCAGGACACGCCGTTAATAGTCCGTAGGCGAATGGCACTTACTAAGGGATATCGTCGATGCAAGCCCATTGGCCACGGAAGCACACGGAAAAACACGGAATATAAGCGCTTTTTTTCCGTGCTTTCCGTGTGTTTCCGTGGCTATTTATTAGGGTTTGGTTCTTAAGTTAAGTGACATTCCCTGCAGGCGCGACCCGGAGACCGCGCTGTTACCCTGTGACTGGGTCAGAGGATTAAGCGCTTCAGTCGCGACCGCGGAACAGCGCGTCAATCTGTTCCGCAGTGAAACCGCGCTGCATGAGAAAGCGCATCTGGCGGGTGCGTTCCCTGAAATCGTCGGGGCGTGCCTGACCGAACCTTTTCTGCCGTACCTGCTCGATCAGTTGCTGCCAGTGCGGGGCATAGAGTTCCAGACCGGCCTCGATCAGGGCATCATCGACGCCGCGCTCGCGCAGTTCCGCCCTGATCTTTTGCGGCCCCTGGCCGCGCTGGAAGCGGGAATGGATGAACGACTCGGCATAGCGGGCATTGCTGAGCAGGCCCTGCTGCAACCAGCGCGTCGACGGTTGCCTCGACGACCTCGTCCGTGTAGCCGCGGGTCGACAGTTTGCGCGTCAGTTCCTGTTCGCTGTGCTCGCGGCGCGCCAGCAGGTCCAGCGCCGTCGATCTCGCCTGAACGGTGTCATCATCCCGTTCAGGCTTCAGCTTCGGCTTCCTCCTCGGCCACCGTGGCAGGAATCCTGCCCAGCACCTCGGTGCGTATCCGTTCCTCGATCGCGGCGGCGATGTCGCGGTTCTGTCTCAGGAACTCGCGCACATTGTCCTTGCCCTGCCCGATGCGCTCGCCGTTGTAGCTGTACCAGGCGCCGGATTTATCGACATAGCCGTGACTGACGCCCATGTCGATGATCTCGCCCTCGCGGGAGATCCCCTCGCCATAGAGAATCTGGAATTCCGCCTGCTTGAAGGGCGGCGCGACCTTGTTCTTGACCACCTTGACCCGGGTCTCGTTGCCGATGATTTCATCCCCCTTCTTGATCGCGCCGATGCGGCGGATATCGAGACGCACCGAGGCGTAAAACTTGAGGGCGTTGCCGCCGGTGGTGGTTTCGGGGTTGCCGAACATGACGCCGATCTTCATGCGGATCTGGTTGATGAAGATCACCATGGTGTTCGAGCGCTTGATGTTGGCGGTGAGCTTGCGCAGCGCCTGCGACATGAGACGCGCCTGCAGCCCCATATGGGAATCGCCCATGTCGCCCTCGATCTCGGCCTTGGGCGTGAGCGCCGCCACGGAGTCGACGACCACGACGTCCACCGAGCCGGAGCGCACCAGCATGTCGGTAATCTCGAGCGCCTGCTCGCCGGTGTCGGGCTGGGAAACCAGCAGTTCGTCGACGTTGACGCCGAGCTTCCGTGCATAGAGGGGATCGAGGGCGTGCTCGGCATCGACGAACGCCGCCGTGCCCCCCGTCTTCTGTGCCTCGGCGATGACCTGCAGGGTCAGCGTGGTCTTGCCGGAGGATTCCGGGCCGTAGATCTCGATGACGCGACCGCGCGGCAATCCGCCGATGCCCAGCGCCAGATCCAGTCCCAGCGATCCGGTCGAAATGACATCGACGTCACTCACGGCGGGGACATCCCCCATGCGCATGACGGCGCCCTTGCCGAACTGCTTCTCGATCTGGCTCAGCGCCGCACTCAAGGCCTTGCGTTTGTTCTCTTCCATTTGGCTCCTCCAACGGTGGTTCGTGGCCTGGCCGTCCCTGTCGGCCACCCGCGTATTCGATGAGGCAGGGATTATCCCACAGAAGGTACTAGCCCTCTAGCGGCCAGATGCGAAGCACCCGATATCTGACACCGGCCGGTTCACTGACCGACTCCACCAGGCAGAATTGTCTGATTGACCAGGGAATCGGTGCAATCCGGGTGACGCCCAACGCCTGGCTGGCCTTGCGCGCCAGGGAGATATGCGCCTGGTAGGGACGATTCTCCGGCTCCAGCCCGCAGGCCGCCAGGACCTCGCGCAGGGACGTGACCAGAGACCACAATTCGCGCGGGGTTTGTGCGGGCGCCGCCCAGATGATGCGTGGCCCGGACCAGTAACCCAGCCGGTCGACGGCAAGTTCGAACGGCGCCCCGGTGATGCCGCTGGCGGCCTCCTCCAGACACGCCTGCACGCGGGCCGTCACGTTACCGGGAAACGCCAGCGTGATATGCAGATTATCCGCCGCGACCCGTCTGGCCTTACGGTGAATCTGCTCTCTGGCCAGGTCGGCGATTGCCGCGCGGGTCTCATCGTCCGGCCACAGCGCAAAGAACAGCCGCCGGGTCGGTTCAGCCGGCGCCGAGCACATCCACCAGTCCCTCGAGCGCCCGGGCGACCGACTGGCGTCGGACTGCCTCCCGGTCACCGTCAAACTGCCGCGTTTCCACCCGCGGCGCACCGCCCGAGACGAGCCAGGCAAAACATACCGTGCCGACCGGCTTGTCCGGAACGCCGCCGCCGGGACCCGCGATGCCGCTCACGGCCACGGCGATATCCGCCGCGCTGTGTGCGAGCGCCCCCCGCGCCATCTCGCTGACGGTGGCCTCGCTCACTGCACCGTGAACCTGCAGCGTCGCCGCCGTTACACCCAGCATGTCCTGCTTGGCGTGGTTACTGTAGGTCACGAAACCGCGGTCGAACCAGGCGGAGCTGCCGGCGATATCGGTGATGCACTTGGCCACCCAGCCGCCGGTGCAGGATTCGGCCGTGGCAAGCAGGCGGTCCTGTTCGAGCAGCAGGCTACCCACCCTGCCGGCCAGTTCTTCCAGTGCGTCCATCGTGTCTCCTTCTGAAGCCGCTACGGATGTTCTGATATGTATGGCACATACTCTTAGTGCCCATCCATAAAGAAATTCTTTGCGTTCTCTGCGTCTCTGCGGTTAAACGATGTTTATGTCCGGCTTGCATTCTGTCCAGACTCCCGGCCCCGCGTCAAACTGCGCAAATATCCATTGATGCGGTAGACTGACGCGCCATGAGCGAGAACACCCCCGGCCACACCCCCATGATGCAGCAGTACCTAGGCATCAAGTCCGAGCATCCGGACATCCTGCTGTTCTACCGCATGGGGGATTTCTACGAACTGTTCTACGACGACGCCCGGCGCGCCGCCCGGCTGCTCGACATCACCCTGACCTCGCGCGGGCAGTCGGCCGGGGAACCCATCCCCATGGCCGGGGTGCCGGTGCATGCCGCCGAACAGTATCTCGGGCGGCTGGTGCGTCAGGGCGAGTCGGTGGCCATCTGCGAGCAGGTCGGGGAGGTCGGCGCCGCGAAGGGCCCTGTGGAACGCCGGGTGGTGCGGATCGTGACGCCGGGAACGCTCACGGACGAGGCCCTGCTGAACGAGCGCCAGGACAATCTCATGGTCGCGGTGAACCAGTCGGGCGCGGTCTGGGGACTGGCGGTGCTCGACCTCGCCGGGGCGCGCTTCAGCGTCCAGGAATTCAGCGGCGACGAGGAAGCCCTGATGGATGAACTGGAACGGCTGCGGCCGGCCGAACTCGTCGTCAACGAGGCCATCCGTCTGCCAGAGCCCCTGAAGGACAGAAACGGCCTGCGCCAGCAGGCGCCCTGGCTGTTCGACCCGGACAGCGCACGCCGGCAACTGAATGAGCAGTTCGGAACCCGGGATCTCGGCGGCTTCGGCTGTGAAGCCCTCGACTGCGCCATCGGCGCCGCGGGCTGCCTGCTGCAGTACGTGCAGAACACGCAGCGCAGCGCCCTGCCGCACTTGCGTGGCCTGCGTGTCGAGGACCGCAGCGCCACCCTGGTGGTGGATGCGGCCACGCGGCGCAACCTGGAACTGGAACATTCCGTATCCGGGGCGAGCGGCCATACGCTGGCGGCCGTTCTCGACCATTCGGCAACCAGCATGGGCAGCCGGCAGCTGCGGCGCTGGCTGCACCGCCCCCTGCGCGATCACGCGGAGCTGCGCCGGCGCCATCAGTGTCTGGGACAGTTGCTGGAAAACCGCCAGTTCGAGGCCGTGCACGACATCCTGCGCGGCATCGCCGACATCGAACGGATCCTGGCGCGGGTGGCGCTAAAATCGGCCCGGCCTCGCGACCTTGCCGCCCTGCGCGACAGCCTGGGGCGGCTGCCCTCCCTGCAGGACGCGCTCAACGACAGTACCGATCCCCTCCTCGGCGAGCTGACGGAGCGTATCGGCCTGCATCCCGAAGTCCACGACCTGCTGTCCACCGCCATCATCGCGACACCGCCGGTGCTGATTCGTGACGGCGGCGTGCTGGCAGCGGGTTATGATGCCACGCTCGATGAATTGCGCGATCTGAGTGAGCATGGCGACCGGTTCCTGCTCGATCTCGAGACCCGCGAGCGGGAGCGCACGGGCATCGCCAATCTCAAGATCAGCTACAACCGGGTGCACGGCTACTACATCGAGGTGAGTCGCACGCAGGCCGACAGAGTCCCGCTCGACTACCAGCGCCGACAGACACTCAAGGGCGTCGAGCGTTACATCACGCCGGAACTCAAGACCCATGAAGATCGGGTGCTGAGCGCGCGCGAACGCGCTCTGTCGCTGGAAAAGGCCCTTTACAATGACCTGCTGGAAACCCTCGGCGCTTCCCTGGAACCCCTGGGACGCTGCGCCGAGGCGCTTGCCGAACTCGATACCCTGGCCACGTTCGCGGAACGCAGCCTCACGCTGAACCTCGCTTGCCCGGTCCTGGACGAGCGCTCCGGGATTGCCATCGAGGGCGGCCGGCATCTGGTGGTTGAACAAATGCTGGACGAACCTTTTATCGCGAACGATGTCCGGCTCAATCCACGGCGGCGCATGCTCATCATCACCGGTCCCAACATGGGCGGCAAATCCACCTACATGCGCCAGACGGCACTGATCGTGCTGCTGGCGCATATCGGCTGCCATGTCCCGGCGGAGTCGACCGTCATCGGTCCGGTGGACCGCATCTTCACCCGCATCGGCGCCTCGGACGATCTGGCCGGCGGCCGCTCCACCTTCATGGTCGAAATGAGCGAAACGGCGAATATCCTGCACAACGCCACCGAACACAGCCTGGTGCTGATGGACGAGATCGGGCGCGGCACCAGCACCTACGACGGTCTGTCGCTCGCTTGGGCCTGCGCGGTGGACCTGGCCACCCGCCTGCGATCCTTCACCCTGTTCGCCACGCATTATTTCGAACTGACGGTGCTGCCGGACCTGCACGAGGGCATCGCCAATGTGCACCTCGATGCTATCGAGCATGACGACCGGATCGTGTTTCTGCACGCTGTCAAGGACGGTGCGGCGGATCGCAGTTACGGCTTGCACGTCGCGGCGCTGGCCGGCGTGCCGCAGACGGTCATCGCGCAGGCGCGGCAGCGGCTGCAGGAACTGGAAACCGCCGTACAAACGACCGCCGTGGATCACCAACCCGGTGTTCAGCCGGGACTGTTCGACGCAATCCGTCATCCGCTGGTCGATGTCCTGGAGGGTATCAACCCGGACGACCTGACGCCGCGGCAGGCCCATGACCTGCTGTATGCACTGAAGGAACTGTCACAACAGAAACTCAACAGTTAGTGCCCAGCCTTAAAGAAATAAATTCACCGCAAAGCCGCAAAGTGTTTGATTGTTTTTATTGCAGGATTTCTCTGCGTCCTTTGTGTCTCTGCGGTGAAAACACGGTTTACGATGGATGAACACTGATCAAGAGTGTGGTTACGCCCCCGGGGCACACCAACGGGAAGAAAACCCGGAGGGTGCCGGTATATAATCCCGTCACACCCCGATCAACCGCCCGATCCAGGTGCGAAACGGGTGATTCGGGATACCCGCCGAACAGCCGGCTTTGTTAACATTCTTGGTTACCGATCTCGTCGAGGCGGAATCACCGGAAAATTTGTGGATTTAGGAGAACCTCATGACCTTTGTCGTCGTTGAAAGCTGCATCAAGTGCAAATATACGGACTGTGTTGAAGTCTGTCCGGTCGACTGTTTCCACGAAGGTCCCAATTTCCTGGTCATCGACCCCGATGAATGCATCGATTGCACCCTGTGTGAACCGGAATGCCCGATCAATGCCATCTACGCCGAGGATGACCTCCCCGCCGGCCAGGAACAGTTCCTCGCGCTCAATGCCGAACTGGCCAGCCAATGGCCAGTGATCACCCAGAAAAAGGACCCGCCACCCGATTCTGAGGAATGGAAGGATGTGCCGGACAAGCTGCAGTATCTGGAGCGCTGAGTAAGCCGGGTTTTCGATCGCAGGCCATCCGCCGTTATCCGCAACCAACATGCAACAGACAGTCATGACCGATTCCCCCTACATCCACACCGTCACCCAGGATACCTTCCAGAACCAGGTCATCGAGGCGTCGCACACCGTGCCGGTACTGGTCGATTTCTGGGCCGACTGGTGCGGGCCCTGTCACATGCAGATGCCGGTGCTGGTCAAACTCATCGGTGAATACGCCGGGAAATTCCTGCTCGCCAAGGTGAACACCGACACGGAACGCCGTCTTGCGCAGGAGCACGGAATCCGCAGCCTGCCCACCATGCGCCTGTACAGGGACGGCGAGGTGGTCGAGGAGATCCTCGGCGCCCAGACCGAGGCGACGCTGCGCGCCCTGCTCGATCCCTACATCGAACGCGATTCGGACAAGCTTCGCCTCGCGGCGCTCGATGCCCATCGGCAGGGCCGCACGGAGGAGGCGCTGGCCATGCTGCGCACCGCGCAGGAAGCCGATCCCGAGAACAACCGTGTGCAGTTTTCACTGATCGGGCTATACCTCGATGCGGGTCGCCTCGGCGAGGCGGAGTCTTTGCTGGAAGCCCTTCCCTGGGCGGTTCAGGAAGAAGCGGATGCCCGCAGACTGCGCGCCCTGGTGGACTTCGCCCGGATCGCGGAGCATGCCGCGCCGATCGCGGAACTCGAACAACAGCGCGGTAACCAGCCCGGTGACAGCCAGACCCGCTATCGACTGGCAGCGCGCTACGTACTTGCCGACAGGCTGCAGGAAGCCATGGACGAACTGCTGTATATCATCAGGAACGACCGCTCATTCAATGATGACGCCGCTCGCAAAGGGCTGCTGGCCGTGTTCGAACTGCTGGGTGAGGAAGACGAGCTGGTTACGACCTACCGCCGCAAGCTGTCATCGGCCATGCTCTGAAATCGCGGGCAACCGCGCCGTCAAGTATGCTGTCCGGGTAATCTGTTCCTCAAGGTCTGACTACTTCGCCGCATCCAGCGCCTGGGCCAGTTTTTCGGGCGGGACATAGCCGGGCACCATCTCGCCGTCATCCAGAATGATTGCGGGCGTACCCTGCAGTCCCACTGCCTGGCCCAGATCCATCATATCCATAACAGGGTTGGGACAATCAAGCCGCTTGAGATCTTCCCCCGCCTTGGCGCGGGTCAGGGCATCCTGGCGATTCCCGCTGCACCAGACCGTGACCGCCTTGTAGTAAGACGGTGTATTCGCACCGGAACGCGGGTAGAGAAGGTAACGCACCGTAATACCGAGGTCGTTGTAGCGGTTGATTTCCCTGTGCAGCTTGCGGCAATAGGTGCAGTCCACATCGGTAAACACGGTAATGGTGTGGCGCGGATCCTTTGCCGGAAAGATGATCATGTTCTGTTCGCCGACGTCGTTGACCGCTTCCAGGCGAAAGGTCTTGCGGCGCTCCTCGCTGATATCCTGGCGGGTATGCAGATCAATCAGGCTGCCCTGCAGCAGATACCTGCCATCGTTGGTCACGTAAAACAGGCGTGGCCCGACCTGCACTTCGGAAACCCCCTCGATCGGGGATGGCCGGATCTGGTCTGTTTTCATGTCCGGCAGCACTTTCCTGAGCGAGGCCTCGATCGCCTCATGACTGCCGGGACCGGCGAGCGCCGTGTTCATAACCGCAAACAGCAATGCCATCAGGCATGCCTTGACCCATCGTATATTCATCATAGGAATCCTGTATTTCCGTCAGATCCGATCGTGTTTCGACACCCGATCGCGGGGAGAAGTTTCATGTCGTGCTTCGGCACGCGTTGCACTGGCAGGGGAAAGGATCAGCTCAACCCCGCGGATGATGCCGGGCATGCAGTTCCTTCAAACGCTCGCGTGCCACATGAGTATATATCTGCGTGGTCGACAGGTCACTATGACCGAGCAGCATCTGCACCACACGCAGGTCCGCACCGTGATTGAGCAGGTGCGTGGCGAAGGCATGACGCAGGGTATGGGGTGACAAATTCTTGTTAATCCCTGATTTTACAGCATAGTGGCGCAGCCGGTACCAGAAGGCCTGGCGGGTCATGGCCTTGCCGCGGCGGGTAATGAACAGCGCTCTGGCGCTTGCCCCGGCGGCCAGTTCCGGGCGGCTTTGAGCGCTATAGCGCTGCAGCCACTCCGCCGCCTCTTCACCCAGCGGCACCAGACGTTCCTTGCTGCCCTTGCCCATCAGGCGCACCACCCCCTGGGTGAGATCGACCTGCTCCATGGTCAGAGTGATCAGTTCCGAGACACGCAGGCCGCAGGCATACAGGAGTTCCAGCATGGCACGATCGCGCAGGCCCAGCGTCTCGCCGACAGCAGGCGCGTCGAGCAGTGTTTCGACCTCCTCCTCGCTCAGGGAATCCGGCAGGGGTCGGCCGATGCGCGGTGTGTCGATGCGCACCGTGGGATCGCCGGTGAGCCGGCCCTCCCGGACAAGATAACGATAGAAACGGCGCAGGGAGGACAGCAGCCGCGCCGTGGTTCTCGGCCTGGCACCGTTGATCACCCGTTCCGAGAGGTAATCTAGCAGATGCTCCCGGCGGGCCGCGACTAGGCCGCCACCGCGTCCTAACAGCCAGGCGGCAAGCCCGTTGAGGTCATTGCGATAGGCCGCCAGGGTGTTCTCGCTCAGCCCGCGTTCCATCCATTGCGCGTCGAGGAACTGTTCGATGGCCTGGCGCGCCGCGTCATCATGGCTGGCCGCGGTTGGGGCGGCATCCTGCTGTCCGGCCGCCAAGCCGTTCAGCCTTCGCTACGGGGGCGATCGAACAGGCGGCCAATGCTGTCCAGCGGTAGGGGAAACACGATGGTCGAGTTTTTGTCACCTGCGATTTCCGTCAGTGTCTGCAGGTAGCGCAATTGCAGCGACTGGGGCTGCTGGTTGAGAATGCGCGCCGCCTCGACGAGTTTCTCGGAGGCCTGCATTTCACCCTCGGCATGAATGATCTTGGCGCGCCGTTCGCGCTCGGCCTCCGCCTGGCGGGCAATGGCGCGCACCATGGTTTCGTCGATATCGACATGCTTGATCTCGACATTCGCCACCTTGATGCCCCACGCGTCGGTCCGCTGGTCCAGCAACGACTGGATATCGGCGTTGAGCTTGTCGCGCTCGGCCAGCATGTCATCCAGATCGTGCTGCCCGAGCACGGAGCGCAGCGTGGTCTGTGCGAGCTGACTGGTTGCGGCCAGGAAATCCTCGACCTGGATGATGGCGCGCTCGGGGATCGATGACGCGGAAATAGAGTACGGCATTGACCTTGACCGAGACGTTGTCGCGCGAGATGACGTCCTGGCTGGGCACATCCATGACAACCGTGCGCAGATCGACCCTCACCATCTGCTGGACAATCGGAATAATGATGATCAGACCGGGACCCTTGACCTTCCAGAACCGTCCCAGCATGAAGACGACACCGCGTTCGTATTCCCGGAGAATACGAAAGGTGTAGAGCATTAACGCGATAAAGATAATCAGTCCGACAAATACGCCTGGTATTGCCATCTCATTTCTCCTCAGTTTCCGGTTCGACGCTCAGCACAAGACCCTCGACGGAGCGCACCCGTACCTTTTCGCCGCGCCTGAGCGGCACCTTCGTCACCGCCTGCCAGACCTCTCCGTGGACGCGAATCCGCCCACTGCCGTCAAAGTCGTCCAGCACCTCGCCGCGTGCCTGCAGCAGTTCCTCCCGGCCGCTCACCACCGGCCGCCTGCGGGCCTTGATAGCGGCCCCGACGACAAACAGAAAGAAACTGGCACTTAACAGTGCAAGCGCCAGAATCAGCGGCAGTGATACGGCATAGCCCGCTTCCCCCTGATCGAACAGAATGATCGAACCGATCACGAACCCGATGACGCCGCCGATACCCAGGGCTCCGAAGCTGGGAACGAACGCCTCTGCCAGCATGAACATGAGACCCAGCGACAACAGGGCGAGACCGGCATAGTTCACAGGCAGGATCTGGAAGGCATAGAGCGCGAGGACCAGACTGATGGCGCCGGCCACCCCCGGCAGGATATAGCCCGGGTTGGCGAATTCGAAAAACAGACCGTAGATGCCGATCAGCATCAGCACATAGGCCACATTCGGATCCGTGATCACGGCGAGCAGCCGGCTGCGCCAGTCCGGCGCTATGGTTTCGATCTGCACGCCGGCCGTGTCCAGCACCCGGGATGTCCCCAGCACGGTGACGGTGCGTCCCTGCAACTGCTGCAGCAGATCATCCATGTCGGTAGCCACCAAGTCGATAACTCCCTTCTCGAGCGCCTCGTCGGCGGGCAGGCTGGCGGCCTCGCGCACGGCGAGTTCGGCCCAGTCGGCGTTGCGGCCACGCAGCTTGGCCAGGCTGCGAATATAGGCGGCGGCATCATTGACCTGTTTGCGTTTCATGGCATCCTGATTGTCGCCACCGCCGCCCTTGCCGGATCCCTCGTCATCCTTGCCCTTGTCACCCGGAAGATCCGGTCCTATGCCGCCGATTTCCACCGGCGTGGCCGCGCCGAGATTCGTACCGGGCGCCATCGCCGCCACCTGGCTGGCATAGAGGATATAGGTTCCCGCACTGGCCGCTCGGGCGCCGCTCGGAGAAACATAGCTAACCACCGGAACGGACGAGACGAGGATATCCTGAATGATCTCGCGCATGGCGCTGTCGAGACCACCCGGTGTATCCATGCGCAGGATAACCAGCACCGCGTTTCGTGAGACGGCCTGCTCGATGCCACGATGAATGTAGTCACTGGTTGCCGGTCCGATGGCGCCCTTCACGTCGAGCACCACGACGCTGTGTACTCCCGCCGCCGGCGCCCAGAACGGGGCCAGGCACAGCAGCAGTAACAGCAGCTTTCCGTAGCGGGAATTGCGGAAACCGGCGATATAGTTCATGGTGCATTTACCTTAGCATAAACGCAGGGGATTGAGGTCATTCATACAGGCCGGTGGCCATGTCGCGGCGGCATATGACCGGGTATACTGCGTTGATACCATGAAGGAACAGCGCGACATATTCCCCGCTTCTAACCCTGGCCACTTGCCGGACATCAATGCACTGATTGACGTTATCCGCTCCATGGTGGGCGAGGTTCATCCGAAGTGGAAACATATCCACTTCACACCGCATACCCTGCTGGATCGTGAACTTGGCCTGGACAGTCTTGCACGCATGGAGTTGCGCAACCGTATCGAACGGGTGTTCAGCATCCGCCTGGATGAAAAAGTCGCCGTCTGCGCCTTCACTCCCCATGAACTGATGCAGGCAATCGTCACACAGGACAGCGGCGGACAATTGGTTGGCGCGGCCCGGGCGGAAGCGGCGACGACCCCCTTGCAGAGCAATGCCGGCACGCTGCTGATGGGTGGATACGGAGACCCCGACCCTGAAACCGCGGCCCGCAGACGATTGCGAAGCACCCTGAGTGACTGGCTTTATGGCATCTACGCCTGGCTGGTCGTGCTCGTCCTGAGCGTGCCCGTCTGGTTGCTGATGGTATTCACACCGGTGCGACGCTGGCGCACGCGCATCGCGCGCATCTGTGCCAGATTGCTGTTCAAGTGCACGTTCACACCGTTTACAGTTAGCGGACAGGAACATCTGAACACCACAAAGCCCATGATCGTGGTGGCCAATCACACCAGTTACCTGGATGCCTTCACGCTCATCGCCGCGCTGGAGATCCCGATCCGCTTCATCGTCAAGGGTGAACTGTCTCGGATCTTGCCCGTTCGCCTCATCCTGCAACGCTTCGGTGTCGAATTCGTTGACCGTTTCAATGCCCATCGCGGGGCCATGTCGGTGCGACGCATGGCAAGACAGGCAAAAAACGGTCACTCACTGGTGTTCTTCCCGGAAGGAACCTTCATCAGTTTCGCGGGCTTGCAGCCCTTCCGCATGGGCGCGTTCGTGGCGGCGGCGCACAGCGGCGCGGCCGTGGTGCCGGTTGCGATTCGCGGAGCGCGCAACGCCCTGGGCAGCGAGAGCTGGTTGCCCAGACGCACGCGAATCGAAGTCATCATCCGTCCACCCATCCCACCGTCTGGTGAGAGCTGGCAGGATGCTTTGGGAGTGCGTGATGCTGCGAGGCGGGAAATCAGTGCCTGGTGCGGGGAACCGGATCTGGTGGAGAGTACCTGCACCAGTGGAGAAGTAACTGATGACCGGTAGGGTTCAGGGAAGCGACAGCTCGACGGTGCCGCTGACCATGACACTGACATTGCTCTCGCCGGCTTCCACGGCGACACGGGATTCGGCCTGCATCGTTGCGGCCATCCTGGCGACCGGATAGGGTGCCGGCGGTCGTTGGGAAGAGGTGCTGATCGTGATATCCACGATGCGGTAACCGGTCGCGTGCAGATTGCCGACAACGATAGCCGCCCGCGCCTTGAAGGCATCCAGCGCCCGGCTGATCAGGCGGTTCTCAACCTCGGCGCGTTTTTCGTCCGACACGGAAAACGACATGGATTTCACCTGCAGCTTTTCCTGCAATTCGCCCACCAGACGGCTCATGACGCGGCTGTCCCTGCCCTCCAGTTCCAGGCTCTGCTCACCACGCCATCCCTTGAGGACATTGTCCTTGTATACCGGGTAGGTCTGGTAGCCGCCGGTCCCGGCCGTAACACCCGCCTGGCGTTTGGCAATCCCAAGGGCCCACTCCATGTCTTCATTGATCCGGGCCGCCAGGCCGGCGGGGTCGCGCGCTTCGCCGGAGGTATTCAGGGTGACATGCATCGTGTCATTGCTGACCGACTCGAGCTGCTGCGCCTGTAACTGGACCCGGTTGTAATGGCTGTCGGTGTCCGCATGAACCGCGCCCATGAAGCTGGCCAGCAACAGGGCGGTCACCCTGACTTGCAGGTAATGGCGCAATGGAGCCACCACGCCGAATCGTGATGTCCCGGTCATGACCTTTCAGCCCTTCCCTGCTTCCCTAATATCGTTGCGAACCTGGTTCATATCGAGGTCGCGCACCTTCTCCAGGATGTCGGCGAGCGCCGCCGGCGGCAGGGCTCCCGGCTGGGAAAACACGATAATCTGTTCCCGGAAAACCATCAGCGTGGGAATGGAACGAATCTGGAAATGGTGGGAGAGCTCACGCTGTTCTTCGGTGTTAATCTTTGCGAATACCACATCGGGGTAGCGCTCCGACATGGAATCGTACACGGGTGCAAACTGGCGACAGGGTCCGCACCATGGCGCCCAGAAATCCACCAGCACGATATCGTTTCCATTGATTGTCCCTTCGAACGACTCGAGGGTTAGATCGACCGTTGCCATGATACCGCCGTCCCGCGCTGTATGAAAGATGGGAGCCGATTATACAGGCTGGGCATGCCGCCGGAACCCGTATCGTCAGAGATCGGTGCTGCGCCGGCGCGGGGAGCGGTGACTTTCCTCGGTTTCGTAGGTTACATCCAGCTCGATACGGTCGCGCCCCAGGCGCTTGGCGCGGTAGAGGGCCTTGTCGGCGCGTTCGATGAACGCGCTGGCCGATTCGCCGGGCTTGAACAGTGATACGCCGGCGGAAAACGACGGCACCTGCGAAATGGTGCCGTTGTTTTGCCAGCGTGTTTCCGCGGCGCGGCGCCTGACCTTGTTCAGCGCGCGTATGGCGCCGTCGGCATCGGTATTCGGCAGCAGGACGGCGAATTCCTCGCCGCCATAGCGGGCCACCATGTCGTGGTGGCGGAATACCGAGAGGATATTCTTGGAATAGACACGCAGAACCTCGTCGCCGGCGGCATGACCGTACTCGTCGTTGACGCCCTTGAAATGGTCGAGGTCCATGAGCGCGAAAGACAGGGGGAACCCGTAACGCTGCACCCGCGCCACCTCATCCTCAAGTCGCCGCATGAAAGCGCGGCGATTCGCGAGACCAGTCAACTCATCGGTCAGACTGAGCATCCGCACCCGGCTCAATTCATCGGTCAACTCGCGGCTGTCCGATTCGACCAGTTGCAGATAGTGGTGGGTACTGTCGAGCTTGTCGGCAAGCTCATTGTGCCCCTTCATGAGCTTCTCGACCTCGCGGATCAGCGTCCAGCGCGCATTCTCGATACCGGAGACCTCTTCGGCCTGGCGCAACTCGGCCAGAATCACCTCGAGAATTACGCCAAATTCCTCATTCTGGGAAATCGTCTCCATGACCTGCTGTCCCAGACTGGATTGCAGTTGCCGGATATCCTCACGCCGGGCGTCGAGTTCGCAGTTATATTCCTCTTCGCCCATGCCGGGCAGCCTGGGTGCAACGGCATCATCACCCGCTTCATACAGCTCATCGGCACCGGCTTCCTCCTCTGCCTCCTCGGGCAAGAGGTACGTCCCGGCTTCATCCTCCTCCCCGGGAGAGAGCTCCGTCACGGCTTCATCCTCCTCCCCGGGAGAGAGTTCCGTCACGGCTTCATCTTCCTCCCCGGGCGAGAGGTCCGTCTCGGCTTCGTCCTCCTCCTCGGGTGAGAGGTCCGCCTCCTCGTCCGTCAACGTTACCGGCGGCGCTGCCGGTTTGACGACCGGCGTCCGAGGAACGGGCTCCGACGCTGCAGCGGTGCCGCACCTACTCACGGGCACAGGAGTCTCCGCCGATACCAGTTCTTCGATACCGAAGGCGCGCAGCAGCGGGTTGATAGCCGTGTACAAAGTCGAGGAACCGGCGTCGCGCGCATTCCTAATGTCATCAGCACACTGGGCAACGAACTCACTGAGCGTGTTCAACTCGGTGGCGGTTAACGGCGGTTGCAACCGCGCCTGCAGCAGTTTTACCTGGACATAACGCGAGGAACCCGGCGTGAGGTGCGAGATGAACGCTTCCAGCAGTGAATTGACGAAACCGGCATAGGCGATTTCCGTCTTGAGATGACTGGCGGCGACTTCATCGAGCATGCACTCGAGCTGGCGATAGATAACACTACCCGCCGGTGAGTCACACAGAGAATTGATCAGGCGCAGCATTTTGCGAATGCCGCAGGGATCGATTTCCTCTGGTCTGTTTAAACCCGCAACCATATGCGCTCCTGCCTGTCCGTGTTCCTGCAGCAGGTCGCCCCCATTCCCACCGGCTTGTTTGTTGCGCTTGCGACCACCTGAGTTCTCTCCGGCGCCAAAACAAAAATAACAGTTATTAATATTAAATTTCAGTTAATTACAGGCTATTCGTATTAAGTCACTCAACAGTCAGTGTGAGCTTGACATCGTGTCGGCAAGCATCGCGATCCTGGCGATTAAAAAATAAAATCCGTTATATATCACCCCCATAATGTCACATATTTGACGTTTTGGAGAGTTTAACAGTTAATTCGCCTCGGTTGGTAGTTGTACCTAAGGTCAACAAGACGTCAGCACCGATTCTGCAGTGATGGAAATAAAAAAAGGCCAGCAGTGCTAGCCTCTTAGAGTTTCTTTTTAAAAAACTACTTACCGATTCCGGCGAAGATGGCGTCCCGAATTTCGTCCACTTTCCCGATGCCGTTTATCTTGACATAACGCGGGGCATCGGGTGTTCCGGAGGTGGCCCACCTGGAGTAGTACTGAATCAGCGGCTCGGTCTGGTCGTGATAGACCTTGAGGCGTTGCCGAACCGTTTCTTCCTGGTCGTCATCGCGCTGGATCAACGGTTCACCAGTTACATCATCCTTGCCTTCCTCCCTGGGCGGATTGAAAATCACATGGTAGGTACGACCCGAGGCGAGATGGACGCGACGACCGCTCATGCGCTTGATGATCTCGTTATCATCGACGTCGATTTCCACGACGCAGTCCAGCGGAATGCCCTTGGCCTTCAGCGCGTCCGCCTGTGCCAGGGTGCGAGGAAATCCGTCGAACAAAAAGCCGTTGACGCAGTCCGGCTCCTTGATGCGTTCCTCGACCAGCCCGAGGATGATGTCATCGGAGACCAGTCCACCGGCGTCCATCACCTTCTTCGCCTCTACACCCAGCGGTGTACCGGCCTTCACCGCGGCGCGCAGCATATCGCCGGTTGAAATCTGGGGAATGTTATATTTGTCCTTGATGTAATTGGCCTGTGTGCCCTTGCCGGCCCCGGGACCTCCCAAGAGAATAACCCGCATAATCATTTCTCCTTGAATAACTGCAGTCAGTGAATCGCCGCATATTATCCACTGGCACCAGGGTAATAGCCAGAAAGCTGAATATATGGGGTGATGGGGGAAATTTATGTGCGCGCAGCGCCTCCGTTACCCCATGGCCCGGCATCTCTGCGGCGAATCCTTTCAGTTCAACTGGATGCGCTGTCCCCAGGGGACTTCGGCGCGTCCCTTGACCAGCCAGATGACCGGAAAGGACGGCTCCTGCCTGGGGAATTCTCCCCGGGCATCGGTAAAGTAAACCAGCAGATCCGGATTGCACCCCTCCTGGCGTATCCAGTCGAACACCGGTGTGAAGCGGGTGCCGCCACCGCCACGAATGGTATCCGGCAACTCGAAGGACTCCCACGGCTCGAATCGCCAGGGGCCGTCACTGGACAGCCGTGCATCGCAGGCCTGCAATACGATACGCGCGCGTACCTGACCCTTGATGGCATCGATCTCGGTAACGAATTCACGCATCTCGCTTTCCCGGATCGAGCCGCTGGTATCCAGCGCCACCACAATATCGGCCTGTGCGCTTCTGAGCGTGGGAAAGATCGCCTCGCCCTCTCGACGCGAGGGCCGCATGTAGCTGTAGTCATCCCGGCTGACGGCGGTCATGTAACGCGCCAGCAGCATGCGCCAGGGCAACTGCGGCTGCAGCAGGTGATCCACCAGACGGCGCAGATTACCGCCCAGCTTGCCGGCCTGCATGGCCTGCTGTGCGGCGCCGGCCAGCCGTTGTCTCCACTGCACGGAGAGCTGCTCCTTTTCCATCTCGCCGAGCGGCTCCGGCGGCGCACTGTCGGTTGCCTCACCCGTGCCCTGCCCTGTTCCCGACCCGGCATCCTCCTCCCGGGCCTGGCCCCGTTCACCCTCCGTGCTGCTCGACTGATCAGAGGGCTTGTTCCGGGATGACTTCTCGTTGCTGTACAAATGCTGATCGTGCGGCTCTTCCTCGTCCGCTTCCTTGACATAGGGGTAGATTTCCTCTGCCATCATCCCCTCGAAACCGACGTCGTAGAGCGCGCCCGGCACCGCCGCCATGCCTTCCCTGATCAGTATCGGGTTGATGGCAAGGTCGCAGGCCTTGTCCCAGCGAGCCTTGACGCGATGCTCGCGTCGGGCAAAATGCGACAGTGCGCAATGCAGCGCCTCGTGCGCCAGGGCGAACTGGGTCTGTTCCAGCGTCAGACCGGCAATGTAGCCGGGGTTGTAATAGAAGGCACGCGCATCGGTCCCTATGGTCTTGCACCACCGGGGATCGCCCGCCTTCATGGGCATGCGCAGCACCAACGCGCCCAGGAAGGGCCGGTCCAGTATCAGGCGGGTGCGCGCAGCGCTGAGCTTGGTTTCCAGTTCGTCTGTCATGATTGGCCTCGATCGCTCCCCGTCTTGCCTGAGGATAAAACCCACCCTGCCTGAATGATGCCTTGCGTCGAGGCTAGCGTCCGCACAAGAGCACAAACGGCCGCGGAATCCACGGAAGAACACGGAAAAATTATTGACTATAAATAAACGGTTGACACTAATTCATCGTCATTCCGGCTAAACGAGCATGGCCAGTGCAAGCCGGAATCCCGGAAATCAAGAAATTCCGGATTCCCGCTTTCGCGGGAAAGAACGACGACAGTAGATATTCCGTCAGTTATTTATGTAAGTCTTAATAATACAAAAAATCTTTCCGTGTACTTCCGTGGATTCCGTGGCTATCTATCAGGGACCAAAGGCGCACTACACGTCGTAGAGCATGACATCTGCGACGATGTTCGCCCAGCGCGCGAACTGCGGCACGCGGAAGATGTCCTGACCGATCGCACGGTACATGTCGGAGACCAGCATCACACCCATTTCGCGTTGCGGGAAGCTGCCCGCGAATTCGATGATATTGCCGAATATTGACTGCGCATCGCTTTCTTGCTTTGCGCGGATGGCGCGCCCCACCAGGGCCGCCGCGATGGCATACTGAAGATCGGTCTCCCGCGGCACCTTGACCACGTCACCGCGCACGATGGCGTCGATGTCCGGCAGCTTGTCGAGGTTCTCGACGAAGGCGGAGAGTTCGACCCCGGCCGCCGGCCCCACGCAAGCCTGCAGCGTGCCGGTCAGCAGATTCGGGAGATCGCCGAACTTCTGCAGGGCGCGGTGGCTGAATTCCCAGGAGCGCGGCGAGGGGAAGGCCACCGGGTTGTGCGCGGGGTCGAATTCGAACAGCAATTCGGGCCGGAAACGCAGGAAGGCGATCAGGCGTTCATCGATGTTGTTGGCATAGGCCCAGGCCACCCAGTCGTCCAGGTTGATATCGACTTCATAGTGGGAAAAACGGTTGGCGAGCGGCGCGGGCATAGTGTAGGTCACGCCCCGGTCTCCCTGGCGGTTTCCCGCAGCGAAAATGGCCCAACCATCCGGAACCACATAGGCACCCAGGCGGCGGTCGAGAATCAGCTGATAAGCCGCAGCCGAGACACTGGGTGGTACGGAAGTGATTTCATCCAGAAACAGTATGCCCTGCTCCCCGTGACGTTCGGCGTCCGGGAGCATGGCGGGCACGGCCCATTCCACCTGCGCGCCGACGCGAAACGGAATGCCGCGCAGGTCGCTCGGCTCCATCTGTGAGAGGCGGATGTCGATCACCGGCATGCCGTGATGCTCTCCGATCTGGGCAACCATCTGTGATTTGCCCACACCCGGCGGCCCCCACAGCATCACGGGCGTGTGATGTCCTTCCTGGGTACTCCGGAACTCTCTCTCAAGTACTGTCAGCAACTGCGCGGGTCGCATGCTTGCTCGTCCTATTCTTAATTTACAGGGATTACGAAATTCATGACACCGTATGAAATTTTCATCTGTGATCAGTGGCCACGTGTCGCTCCCGACACGTGGCTACACCGGCATGGCTGCAGTGTGAATCAGGATGCGCCATGAATACTGAATTTCTCAATAATGACAAGGATAATAAAAAATCCGTTGTGATATCACTGGAAGGATCTTACTGGCTTTGCTCGTGAAAATCATGGCCGGAATCCGGCACCAGACAGATACACACGCTAGCCGCGCAGCGGCACCACGCGGCCGGTTTCAAGCCAGGTGCGATAATCCGCGATGATCCGCGCGTGATCGAAGGCCAATGGCGGACAGTCTGCAGGGTCGAACAGTGCGAGGTGGCCGGCATCGTCACCCGCCCGTGGTTCTCCCTGGGCCTCCGCGATATAGACGGCGCTCGCGGAATGACCGCGAGCATCGCGAGCGGGATCGGAATAACAACCGAGCAACAGCCTCAGTTCCACTTCCAGGGCGGTTTCCTCGCGCGCTTCACGCCGCGCCGCCGTCTCCAGCGTCTCACCCACATCGACGAAGCCGCCGGGCAAGGCCCATCCATGCGGCGGGTAACGCCGCTCGATCAGGACGATGGGACGCGCGGGCCGGTCGACCATTTCGATAATGATGTCTACGGTCAGCAACGGCGTCTTCGGTGTGCTCATATCGGCGCTCATCGTTTCAGCTCGCGCAGCTGCCGCCGCGCGTGCTTGTCCGGTCGTCGTTCATGCCGGCCCGGTACATGACCCTGCAGTCGACGCTCCATAGCCAAGGTTTGACGCTCCAGCCTGCTCTGTTCAGATTCACTGTAGAGCTCACGCGCCTGTTCCGCAGGACCGCGCTGCAACGACAGCCGCTCGACTGTGATGACAAAGCGACAGGGCCCCTTCTGCACGGTCAGCCGGTCGCCCGTGACGAGCCGGCGCGCGGGCTTGACGCGCTCGCCGTTGACATGCACCTTGCCGCCGTTGATCGCCTGCATCGCCAGCGTACGGGTTTTGTAGAAGCGCGCCGCGCAGAGCCACTTGTCGGCACGAACGCTGCTGACTGTTTCAGGTGTCACAATCAGGCACAGCAACCGCAGAGTCGCAGAGATATAAACAATAATTCTGCCAATGTAGTTTTTTGGCTTTCATGACAGTTACCCGTCAGGTTGACATTCCTGGCTGACTAGCTGGTCTGTACGCACCCAGTTTCCCGCACAGTCTCTGGATCCGTCTTTTATCAAGATGTATCAAGTTTTAGCGATTTCAAAATCTCTGTGTTCTCCGCGACTCTGCAGTGCCGATTACCGGTGTCACTTTCAACCCGACTGCTGTGCCGCGAGACCCTCGTGCGCGGCCTGCTCAAAGTCGGCCCAGGGCAAGGCGCCGTCCAGGCGCTGCCGCTCCCCGAAGAATATCGTCGGGGTAGCGCACACCCCCAGTTGCTGCGCGGCCGCCAGGTATAATTCGAGGCGTTGTACGTAATGATCCTCCGTCCAGGCACGTTGCACCGTCTGGGGTGAAACACCCACCTCATTGGCGAGGTCACGCAGTACCGCCTCGTCGCCGATGTTTCGGCCCCCGGTAAAGAAAGACTCGAACAGTCGCCGGTGCAAGCGATAGAAGATGTCGGCCCCGTTCTCCTTGGCGGCCTCGGCCAGCAGCAGAGCCTTGCGTGAATTGGTGGTGAACTGACGTGGACAGAACACGATGCCCTCCTCCCGCGCCAGTTCATCGAGGTTGTCCATCATTCGCTCCCACCTTGGCTGCGAATATCCCAGCTGGCTCGTCGACATGCCCTGCGCCGGCGTCTCGGGGTGGATCTCCACGAAACACCAGCTCACCTTGAGTTCATAGTCCTCACGCAGCCGGTCGAGCCGCACATCACCCACGTAACAGAACGGACAGATGTAATCCGAGAATACTGTGGCCAGCAGGGTGGGTTTTGCAGTTTCCCCCATGAACACCCTCCTCTGGCGGGGGTTTTCTCAGCCGCCTGACTGTTTTGTCATTTCCTGCAGCAAATCGTTCAACCGGTTCACGAAAGCCACCGGATCTTCCAGTTGCCCGCCCTCACTGAGCAGGGCCTGGTCCAGCAGCAGTGCGGACCAATCGGCGAAGCGCCGCTCGTCCTTCTCATCCTTCAGGCGATTCACCAGGGCATGCGCCGGATTGATCTCCAGAATCGGTCGGGACGCCGGTACCTCATGCCCGGCCTGCTTGAGCATGCGTTGCAAGTGTACCGCCATGTCGTGTTCATCAGCCACCACACAGGAAGGCGAATCCGTCAGACGCTGGCTGACCCTCACTTCCTTGACGCGCTCGCCGAGCGCCCCCTGCATGCGATTGACCACATCGGCGTACTCATCTCCGGTCTTTCTGGCCGCCTCCTTCTCCTGTTCGTCGGCGAGCTTGTCGAGATCCAGTTCGCCTCTGGCGACGGAGGCGAGCGGCTTGCCACCGAATTCATTCAGGTGCGAAACGAGCCACTCATCGACCCGGTCGGAGAGCAGCAGCACCTCGATGCCCTTGCGGCGGAAAATCTGCAGGTGTGGACTGTTCCGCGCGGCGGCGGGATTGTCGGCCGTGAGGTAGTAGATTTTCTCCTGACCTTCCTTCATGCGCCCGATGTAATCATCCAGCGACACCGTTTGCTCCGCGCCGTCGGTGTGCGTGGAGGCAAAGCGCAGCAGTTTCGCGATGCGCTCGCGATTGGCATGATCCTCGCCCGGACCTTCCTTGAGGACGTTGCCGAACTGCTTCCAGAATTCGGCATAGTCCTGCGGGTTGTCGCTTGCCATCTCCTCCAGCAGCGCCAGGACTTTCTTCACCGAGGCCGCGCGGATCGTGTCGATCAGCTTGTTGTGCTGAAGGATCTCGCGCGAGACATTCAGCGGCAGGTCGTCCGAATCCACCAGGCCGCGAACGAAACGCAGGTAGAACGGCATCAGCTGCTCGGCATCATCCATAATGAACACCCGCCGCACATACAGCTTGATGCCGTGACGGCTGTCGCGGTCATACAGATCGAACGGCGCCCGCGCCGGCAGATAAAACAGCGAGGTGTAGGTCTGCGTCCCTTCCACATGGGAATGCACCCATTTCATCGGGTCCTCGAAATCGTGGGCAATGTGTTTGTAGAATTCCTTGTACTCCTCGTCCGTGATGTCAGTCCGGGATCGGGCCCACAGCGCCGAGGCCTTGTTGACGACCTCGTATTCATCCTTGCGCCCCTCATCACCCTCGACGCGCATCTCGATCGGCAGCGGAATATGCTCCGAATACTTGTGGATGATGGCACGCAAGCGGAAACCGTCGAGGAACTCCTCCTCCCCCTCGCGCAGATGCAACACCACCTCGGTGCCGCGTTCGGTCTTTTCACAGCTCTCCAGGGTGTAACGTCCGTCACCGCCGGAGATCCAGCGCGCACCCTGGTCCACCGCCAGTCCGGCACGCCGTGTCGTCAACGTGATCTTGTCGGCCACGATGAAGGCGGAGTAGAAACCCACGCCGAACTGACCGATAAGTTGAGCATCCTTCGCCTGGTCGCCGGTCAGTGACTCGAAGAATTGCCGCGTACCGGACTTGGCGATGGTGCCAATATTGTCGACGACCTCGTCGCGTGTCATTCCGATGCCGTTGTCTCTGATGGTGATCGTTTTCGCGTCCTTGTCGTAATCGACCCGCACGCGCTGGGTGGTATCGCCGGCATACAGACTGTCATTACCCAGGGCCTCGAAGCGCAGCTTGTCGCAGGCATCCGAGCCATTGGATACCAGTTCGCGCAGAAAGATCTCCTTGTTGGAGTACAGGGAGTGAATCATGAGGTTGAGCAGCTGCTTGACCTCGGCCTGGAACTCCAGTGTTTCCTTGTGGGTTTCGACGCTCATGGGATGGAATCTCCTGACTTTGATAGCTAACTAAATCCAGGTGTTGTATGAATCCCCTCTCCTTCAGGGAGAGGCCTAGAGTGAGGGCAGAAAGAAAATCAGTTGATTTTCTCGCTTGCTATTCCCTCACTCCGGCCCTCTCCCGAAGGGAGAGGGGGGGTAAGTTTTTTTCCACTGCATCGGTGGACAGCGAAGTACAGGTAACGATGGTTCTCCTTGCAGGTCGACGCTATGACACAGGAAATAGGGTCACCGCCCGGCGATTTCAAGATTCGGCCGATAGTCCACCTGCATCAGCCGCCGATCAACCCCCAATCAAAACGGGCGCCCTGAAGCCAGGACGCCCGCATGCTGGCGGCAGGCAGGACCGTACAGGCCTCAGAGCTTCTCCTTGATGCGCGCCGATTTGCCGGAACGCTCGCGCAGATAGTAGAGCTTGGCGCGGCGTACATCGCCACGGCGCTTGAGCTCGATGGAGGCAATGGCCGGGCTGTGCGTCTGGAAGACGCGCTCGACACCCTCGCCATGGGATATCTTGCGTACCGTGAACGCCGAGTTCATGCCGCGGTTACGCCTGGCGATCACCACCCCTTCAAAGGCCTGCAGACGCTCGCGGTTGCCTTCCTTGACCTTGACCTGCACGACAACCGTATCACCGGGACTGAAATCCGGAATATCCGTTTTCATCTGTTCCTGTTCAAGCTGTTCGATAATATTGCTCATGACTCAATCCTCTGTTGCATTCGTAGACCGTCAGCTACCGGCGATCCCTTTGTCATACTCTTCAAAAAACTCGTTCAGCAAGGCCTGATCGTGATCATCGAGCGCCAGCGATTCCAGCAGGTCCGGGCGTCTCAGGCGGGTCCTGCCGAGCGCCTGCTTGCGACGCCAGCGGTGGATCGCGGCATGGTTACCGCTCAGCAACACCTCCGGCACCTGGCGATCCTCGATCTGCTCCGGCCGCGTGTAATGCGGATAGTCCAGCAGACCGTCCATGAAGGAATCCTCCAGGGCGGAATCCGCATCACCCAGGGTACCAGGCAGCAGACGCGTGATGGCATCCATGACCACCAGCACCGGCAGTTCGCCGCCACTCAGGACATAGTCGCCGATTGAGATCTCCTCATCCACCTCCAGGTCGATGAGCCGTTCATCGATGCCTTCATAGCGTCCGGCCAAAAGGATCAGGCGCTCCCGTCCGGCAAGGCGGCGCGCCGTGTCCTGGGTGAGCCTGCCACCCTGCGGGGACAGGTAGATCACCGGGGCTTCCGGCCCGGCCGACTTCGCCGCCTGTATGGCGGCGCGCAGCGGCTGCACCTGCATGACCATGCCCGGGCCGCCACCATAGGGCTTGTCGTCCACCGAACCATGCCTGTCCAGGGTGTAGTCCCTGGGATTCCAGGTCACCAGTTCAACCAGTCCCCGTGCAACTGCCCGGCCCTGGATCCCGAAACCGGTCTGCGCCCGGATCATCTCGGGAAACAGGGTAACCACATCGATCCGCACGTTACCCTCGGCTCAGAAATCAGGATCCCAGTCGACCCGTATGACACCGGCATCGAGGTCGACACGCGCTATGACGCTTCCCTGGATGAATGGAATCAGGCGTTCCCGTGCACCCCTTACCACGAGGACATCATTGGCACCCGTCTCGATGAGATGATCGACCGTCCCGATCAGCAGGCCATCCAGTGTCACCACGGACAAACCGATGAGGTCGTCCCAGTAGTACTCATCCGCTGCCGTCGCCGGCAACTGCGACCTGTAGATGCCGATATCCGACCCTGACAGTTCAGCCGCCTTGTCACGGTCCTCACAGCCCGGCAAACGCACCAGCAAGCCCCTGGTGTGGCGCTTTACCTCGGATACCCTGGTCGGCAGCCACGTGTCGTCCTGCTTCAGATACCAGGGCGCATATTCGATCAGCCTGTCCGGCCGCTCGGTATAGGACACCACCCGCAGCCACCCCTTGACGCCATACGGGCCGGCAATACGACCCATAATGATCGGTTCGTCATCGGTCCCTGGCGCATGACGGTCACTATCAGTCGCCATCTCACCCCGGACGGAATCATCCGGCAGGTACGGAATTATTGCTGCCGCTGCGTCTTTAATAACTGGGCGACACGATCGCTGAGCTGGGCGCCCCTGGCGCACCAGAAATCCGCACGCTCGGTATCAATTCTGACTTTCTCTTCACCACCGGTCGCGATCGGATTGAAAAAACCGATACGTTCGATGTAGCGCCCGTCCCGCCGGTTGCGGCTGTCGGTCACCACGATGTGGTAAAAGGGACGCTTCTTGGCGCCGCCGCGTGACATCCTGATCGTCACCATTAATGTATATCCTCTGTCTTGTCTGCGTGACTGCCGCCAACCATTGGGCCGCAAGCTGAAAACCGCGTAATTCTACGCCAATGCCAGTAAATGTGAAGTGCTGAACACCTGCCTGCAAGGGTTTGCCGCGCCGGACGGTACTCGACGCACAAAGGCAGATTCGAAACGCGGATGTCGATATTCATTACATCGGGAATGTGCTTATTATAAATTCGAAGAACAATTTTCATCTTATTGTTAATCAGTGTAATTACGTGCAAGTATGCCCTGCTCCATACAGGTAGTCGATTGTCGGATTTGTTTACTCATTTGAACATTGCAACCTGCACGGCTCGAAGCCAGGAACTGCAACTCACTACAATCAATGGCATTTTTATACTTGGCATGAGGATTGCAATTATTTCAATGCAAGTTCAACAAGCAACAGACAATAATTCAGGTGGGGGAGCTATCAACCCGGATGTCAGTGCCACATACCAGGACACTGATCACTAAATAATAAACGGGTTCGCGCACGGCATTGTAAAAAGAGACTGCAGAACAAATCTAACGACAACACTTAAGCCGATCAAGCGCAGTGTTCAACGGTGGCCAAGGCCACCGTTTTTATTTGCATCGCGGAAACCTGTTTCACATACCCTGGAACGGAAATCCCTGGGTTGTCTTGCCCTTCAGGCTGCGCAGCATCTTCCCCATGCCACCCCGCGACATCTTCGACATCATTTTGCGCATCTGCAGGTATTGCTTGAGCAGCCGGTTGACATCCTGCACCTGAGTACCGGAACCGATGGCAATGCGACGACGCCGTGATCCCTTGATGACATCGGGAAAGCTGCGTTCCTGCCGGGTCATGGAATTGATGATCGCGACCATGCGGTGGATTTCGCGGTCATTTACCAGGCTTTTGGCATTCTGCGGCAACTGGCCCATGCCCGGCAGCTTGTCCATCAGACCCGTCAGCCCGCCCATGTTCAGCATCTGTTCCAGCTGCTCGCGAAAATCATCCATATCGAAGCGCTTGCCCTTCGATAGCTTGCCGGCAAGTCGTGCGACCTTCTCCTTGTCGACTTTCCGCTCGGCCTCCTCGACCAGGCTGAGCACATCGCCCATGCCCAGGATGCGCGAGGCAAGCCGTTGCGGGTGAAACGGCTCCAGCGCCGCGATCTTTTCGCCGATGCCCAGGAATTTGACGGGTTTCCCGGTAATGGCGCGGATCGACAGGGCGGCGCCGCCGCGGGCATCGCCATCCGTCTTGGTGAGAATCACCCCGGTGAGCGGCAGGGCCTCATTGAAGGTGCGTGCCGTGACAGCGGCATCCTGGCCGGTCATGCTGTCGACGACGAACAGGGTTTCTACCGGCTGCAGCGTTTCATGCAGCCGTCGGATCTCGATCATCATATCCGCATCGATGTGCAGGCGGCCGGCCGTATCGATGATGACCACGTCTATGTGCTGCTTGCGGGCCTGAGTGACGGCGCCCCGTGCGATCTCCACCGGATCCTGATCGGGGTAGCTGGGAAAGAATTCGGCCTCGACCTGAGCAGCCAGGGTCTTCAGCTGATCGATGGCGGCCGGGCGATAGATATCGCAGCTGGCGAGCAGCACGCTCTTTCTGGATCGCTCCCGCAACCAGAGCGCCAGCTTGGCGCTGCTGGTCGTTTTGCCGGAACCCTGCAGACCGGCCATCAGTATCACCGCGGGCGGCTGCACATTCAGATTCAGGGCATCGTTGGACTCGCCCATGACCCGGATCAGTTCGTCATTGACGACTTTTACCAGCGTCTGGCCCGGCGTCAGGCTCTTCAGCACTTCCTGCCCGGATGCCCGCTCGCGCACCCGGTCGATGAAATCCTTGACCACCGGCAGCGCCACATCGGCCTCGAGCAGCGCCATGCGCACCTCGCGCAGGGTCTCCTTGATGTTATCCTCGGTCAGCCGCCCCTGGCCGCGCAGGTTCCTGATGGTGCGGGACAGCCGTTCGGTGAGATTGTCAAACATGGACGGGTAACCGTGGTTGATGCGGAATCAGGCGGGGAATTATAACCGGAACAGGAAATCCCGGCACGGAAATGTCTCTCGATGCCCTCGAGTACACACCCTCACTTCAATGCCCTGTCGAGTTGTGCGATGATGACGCCCTGAAATCGGGATCCCGACCCTCGTCATGACGACCATCATCGCCGGATCGATCGCCATCGTGCTGTACCTGCTGGCCAGCGTACTGCTCGCGCTGCGGCTCGCGCACTGTTACTCCGGCCCCGGCTGCCACCGAAACCAGATCCTGCTGATCAGCGGCATCGCCGTTCTGCTGCACGCCAGCCTGCTCTATCCGACCATCCTGACGCCGGACGGGCTGAATCTGGCGTTCTTCAATGCGGTTTCGCTGATCTTCCTCATCACCGCGGCCCTGCTGATGCTGGCCTCGTTCCAGGAGCCGGTGGAAAACCTGGGGATACCGGTGTTCCCGGTGGCCGCGCTGAGCATCGGGATGATGATGCTGTATCCTGAAAGAGAGGTTGTCACCCCGTCGGGCTCCTGGCAGCTCGATGCCCATATTCTGATCTCGTTGCTCGCCTACAGCATCCTCGGACTCGCGGTGCTGCAGGCGCTGCTGCTGGCGATACAGGACCGCCACCTGCACAACCGGCAGCCGGGCGGATTCATTCGCTCATTACCGCCCCTGCAGACCATGGAATCCCTGATGTTCCAGATGGTCGCCATCGGGTTTACCCTGCTCACCCTGGCGCTGGTTACGGGGATTTTGTTTCTGGAGGACATCTTTGCCCAGCACCTGGTACACAAGACCGTGCTGTCCATCATCGCCTGGCTGGTGTTCGCCACCCTGCTCTGGGGTCGCTGGCGCTATGGCTGGCGCAGCCGCCTTGCGATCAACTGGACCGTGGGCGGATTCATGTTCCTGATGCTGGCCTATTTTGGCAGCAAGTTCGTGCTGGAACTGGTGCTAAACCGCTGATTCAGCCGCGCGAACTGACAGATCGGCTAAATTTCCGTACTATAAGCTCTACCACCCTACTAGAGACTGTCACCGTTTGGACGACATCCACCTCGGCGTACTTTTTTTTGCGCTGTTTATCCTGATCCTGCTGTCTGCCTTTTTCTCCGGCTCCGAAACCGGGCTGATGACCCTGAACCGCTACAAGCTGCGCCACCTCGCGGATAAGGGTCACCCCGGCGCACATCGCGCGGCGCGGCTGCTCGAACGGCCCGATCGCCTGATCGGCCTGATTCTACTCGGCAATAACTTCGTCAACATTCTCGCCTCGATGCTCACCACCCTGATCGCACTCAAACTCTGGGGCGAGTCCGGGATCGCCGTCGCGGCCGGCATCCTCACGCTGGTGATCCTGATTTTCGCGGAGGTCATGCCGAAAACCCTGGCCGCGTTGCACCCCGAACGCATTGCCCTGCCCGCGGCCTGGATCTACATCCCGCTGATGAAGCTGCTGAATCCGCTGGTGTGGCTGGTAAATCTCATCGCCAACGCCGTTCTCAAACTACTGGGCGTGCCGATTGAGGCGACGATGTCCCATGCCCTGTCCACCGAGGAACTGCGTACCGTGGTGAAAGAGGCCGGCGCCATGATTCCGAAGCGTCACCAGGCGATGCTGCTGAATCTCATGGACCTCGAGAAGGTCACGGTCGAGGACATCATGGTGCCGCGCCACGACGTCTTCGGAATCGACATGGACGCCGACTGGGAGGCCATCATCACCCAGCTTTCGGGCAGCCAGTACACCCGCCTGCCGCTGTTCAGGGAGAATATCGATCACGTTATCGGCATCCTGCACATGCGCGATGTCCTGCCGTTGCTGTACCGGGGTGAACTCGACCGTGCCGCCCTTCAACGCATCGCGCGCGAGCCCTACTTCATCCCGGAAAACACCTCGTTGAACCGGCAACTGCTTAATTTCCAGCACAACAAACGCCGCATCGGCTTTGTCGTGGATGAATACGGTGACATGCAGGGGCTGATCGCCCTTGAAGACATCCTCGAGGAAATCGTCGGGGAATTCACCTCCGATCCGGCGGCGCAGTTCGACGAAATCCTGCCCCAGCAGGACGGCACCTGGCTGGTCGACGGATCCATCAACATCCGCGCCCTGAATACCGCCCTGCACATGGCACTGCCAACCGATGGTCCCAAGACTCTGAACGGACTGATTATCGAATATCTGGAAATGATCCCGGACGGCGGCACCACCGTGCTGCTCGACCGCCATCCGGTCGATATCCTGCTGATCAAGGAAAACATGGTCAAGACAGTGCGCATCCATCCGGCACTCGCGGAGTCGCACACCGATACCGGTAAAACCTGATCGATGCGCCCTGCATACTCCAGCTTTCGGAAAACAGCCATAAACCGGACGGTCCTGCTTTACATGGCCGTTCGAGTCTGGGAATATCAGTGCGGTAACAAATGACACCAGGGTGGACGCCATGGCGAAACTGACACTGAGTCTCGGCAGCAAACCACTGAAGTCCCTGATCCTGACCGGCAGGGACATCCTGATCGGGTCCGATCCTTCCTGCGATCTCCCGATCGACGACTTATCCCTGCGATCGGTACACGCCAGAATCGCCTGCGACGGCAGGAATTATCACCTCGCTGCGACCGCCGACAGCGGCGAGTTGCAGATAAATCACGGACACTCACACGAACACCTGCTCCAGGACGGAGATGCCATCGTTCTCGGCGCCTACACGCTGGTCTTCTCCGATGAACACTCCCATGTACAGCTGACCACGGCCACGCCTGCACCGCAGGGGGCGCTCAGGATACTGGGCGGCAAACACCAGGGCAGGCTCATCAATCTCGACAGCCCGGTCACGCGCTTCGGCAGTGCCGGTTCGCTCGCGGCCATGATCAGCCGCCATGAAGACGGCTATTACCTGTCACACCTGGAAGGCGAGGCCTTCCCTCAGGTCAACCGGGTAACCATCGGCGAGGACGCCTATCCGCTGAATGCAGGCGACAGAATCGTCATGGGCGGACTCGAGTTCGAGTACAACGTCGACACGCTGCAGAATGCCGGAGAGGCCGGTGCGGATAAAGGCGTCGGCACCACGAGCCAGCGCCATTTCACCCGCATTTCACTGCACGCTCCTGCCCTGCTGTCGACACTGGATGAAGAGTGGGAGACGCGCTTGATCGATCTGTCGCTGACCGGCGCTCTGGTTGAACTGCCGGACGGCTGGACGGGCCGCACGGGCATTCACTATACATTGCGCGTGCAGCTGGCCAACCATTCCTATTTCAGTACCGAAGTCGTCATCCGGCAGGCCGACGGCGACCGTCTGGGCATGGCCTTCGCCGACCTGGACGAGCACGGCAGAGACGTGATCCGCTGGCTGATGGAGATCAACCTGGGTGACACCTCCCTGCTGAAACACGAACTTTCAGATCTCTCCTGATAACACGTCCAGCACCTGCGCGAGACGTTCGACAGCCATGACCTCCAGGCCCTGAACCGGCTGCTTCGGCTTGTTGGCGGCGGGAATGATAGCCCGGTGAAAGCCGTGCTTGGCTGCTTCCTGGAGTCGCTCCTGACCATTCGGCACGGGCCTGAGCTCGCCGGAAAGACCGATTTCCCCGAATACGACAAGTTCCCGCGGCAGCGGCTGATTGCGGAAACTGGACACCACCGCCAGCAACACGGCCACATCGGCTGCGGTTTCGCAGACGCGTACCCCGCCGACGACATTGACGAAGACATCCTGGTCCCCGGTCAGCAGTCCGCCATGGCGATGCAACACCGCCAGCAGCATGGAAAGCCGGTTCTGCTCCATGCCCAGCGTCACCCGACGCGGCGTGCCGAGCTGGCTCTGGTCCACCAGCGCCTGGACCTCCACCAGCAGCGGCCGGGTTCCCTCCCAGGTCACCATTACCACGCTACCGGGCACAGCCTCCGGGTGGCGTGACAGGAAGATGGCGGACGGGTTGCGTACCTCCCGCAGTCCCCCCTCCGTCATGGCGAACACGCCGATTTCATTGACGGCGCCGAAGCGGTTCTTGATGGCACGCAGTATCCGGTAGCGTTCGCCCGGATCACCCTCGAAATACAGCACGGTGTCCACCATGTGCTCAAGCACCCGCGGCCCCGCCAGCATGCCTTCCTTGGTAACATGGCCGACCAGGAACATGGCGGTGCCGGTCTGCTTGGCGAAACGCACCAGCTGCGCGGCACTTTCCCGGACCTGCGCGACCGAGCCCGGCGCCGATTGCAGGGCCTCGGTATAGAGTGTCTGGATCGAATCCAGCACCATGACCTGAGGTTTTTCCCGGCCTGCCGTGTCGATAATCCGTTCTACCGACGTTTCCGAGACCAGCTGCACATTGTCGCCCTTGATGCCGAGACGGGCGGCGCGCAGGGAGATCTGTTCCGGCGACTCCTCGCCTGTCACATAGAGAGAGTTCATGTCGGCGGACAGGGTGGAGAGCACCTGCAGCAGCAGCGTGGACTTGCCGATTCCCGGATCGCCGCCGATCAACACCACGGAGCCCGTGACCAGCCCGCCGCCCAGTACGCGGTCGAGCTCCAGCAGGCCAACCGAGGTCCGCGTGCCGGATTCCGGTCTGACTGCCGAGAGGCGCGTCACACTGACACCGGCATCACCGGCAAAGCCGGCGAAGCGTCCGCTGCGCTGCGGCGCCAGGGCGCTCACCTCGGCGAGCGTGTTCCAGGCGCCGCAGTCGCCGCACTGACCGGCCCACTGGGGGAACTGCGCACCGCAGGCGCTGCAGGCATAAACCGATTTTGTTTTTGCCATCAGCCGGACCTGTGCACCGGAGCGCACCCGGAATCGACCAGCGGCTCATTCGACATATTCGAAAAGCACCCGTCTGTTCACGCCGCAGAACAATTCGTAGGAAATCGTGCCGGCCGCAGAGGCGACTTCATCGACAGGCAGCCCCTCACCCCACAGGGTGACGGGATCACCGACACGTGCTTCGGGATGTCCGCGCAGATCGATGCCGATCATGTCCATGGATACGCGCCCGGCAAGCGCGGCCCGCCGGCCGTTGACCAGCACCGGCGTCCCGCTCGGGGCATGGCGCGGATACCCGTCCCCGTAGCCGATCGCCGCAATACCGACCGGCATTGCCTCCGGACATTCCCAGGCGGCGCCGTATCCCACGGGATCGCCCTGCCGGCGCTGCGCCACGGCGATCAGTTGCGTACCCAGCGTCATCACCGGCCGCAGGCCGAGATCGGCGGCGGAGGCGTGCTGCAGCGGCGAGCTGCCGTAGAGCATGACCCCGGGACGCACCCACTCGAGGTGAGTGTCGGGCCAGGACAGCACGGCGGCGGAATTGGCGAGCGAACGCTCCCCCGCCAGGCCTTCGATCGACTGCAGGAAAAGCCGGTGCTGGCGCGGGGTGTGATCGGCGCTCGCCTCATCGGCGCAGCAGAAATGCGAGAGGAACCGGATATCACCCACCTGTCCGGTGCGTCGCAAGCGTTCCACAACAGCGGGGACAACGCCCGGTTCGAAGCCCAGGCGGTGCATGCCGGTATCGATCTTGAGCCAGACATCCAGTGGTCGCTCTGAGCGTACCTGTTCGAGGAAACCGATCTGTCCGGCGTGATGAATGACGACATCGACGCGGTAACCGTCGGCGGGGCCGGTCTCGTCCGCGCCATAGAGACCTTCCAGCAGCACGATGCGCCGGTCGAACCCGGCTTCACGCAGGGAGATCGCCTCGTCCATGGACACGACGCCGAAGGCATCGGCCCCCGGAAGGGCCCGCGCGGCGAATATCAGTCCATGGCCATAGGCATGCGCCTTGACGACGGCCATGATCCGGCTGGCCGGGGCGCATTGTCTGACGCGCTCGAAGTTATGCTGGAGGGCTGGCAGGTCGATGCGCGCCCGCACAGGGCGTGTCATCCAAACTCACCACCGGTGTAGACATCGTCGGCGAAATTCTCGAACCGTGTAAACTGGCCGCGGAACGTAAGATGCCGTGTGCCGATGGGGCCGTTGCGCTGCTTGCCGATGATGATCTCGGCGATGCCCTTGCGCGGGCTGTCCTCGTGATAAACCTCATCGCGGTAGATGAACAGGATGAGGTCGGCATCCTGCTCGATGGCCCCGGACTCGCGCAGGTCGGACATGACCGGGCGCTTGTCGGTGCGCTGCTCGAGGCCGCGATTGAGCTGCGAGAGCGCCACCACCGGCACCTCCAGTTCCTTGGCCAGCGCCTTGAGATTGCGCGATATCTCCGAGATTTCCGTGGTCCGGTTTTCACGCGTCCCGGGAACCTGCATGAGTTGCAGGTAGTCGATAACGATCATGCCAATATCGTGCTCGCGTTTGAGACGCCGGGCACGCGCACGCATTTCGGTCGGCGACAGGGCCGGCGTGTCGTCGATGAACAGCGGCGCGGAATCAAGCAGGCTGACTGCCGAGGTCAGACGCGGCCAGTCATCATCGTCCAGCTTGCCGGTGCGGATCTTGTGCTGGTCGATGTGGCCCAGCGAAGACATCATGCGCAGGGCGAGTTGTTCGCCCGGCATTTCCATGCTGAAGATGGCCACCGGCACCTTGTGCCGGATGGCGGCATTCTCGGCGAAGTTCATTGCCAGGGTGGTTTTGCCCATGGAGGGTCGCCCGGCCACGATGATGAGGTCGGAGGGCTGCAGTCCGGCCGTCATCTCGTCCAGGTCGGAAAAGCCGGTGGAAACGCCGGTGAGCGGCTCGTCCTGCTGGAACAGCTTGTCGATGCGGTCAACAGCCGCACCGAGCAGGCTGCGTATACTGCGAAAGCCGCGCTGACCGCGCTTGCCGCGTTCGGCGATCTGGAAGACCCGCTGCTCGGCATGTTCCAGCAGCTCACCCGAACTGCGGCCGTCGGTGACAAAGGCGCTGCCGGCGATTTCGTTGCCCACCGAGATCAACTGCCGCAGCACGGAATGTTCGCGGACGATATCGGCATAGGCCTGGATGTTTGCCGCGCTCGGCGTGCCCTGCACCAGGGCGCCCAGGGTGGCGAGACCGCCCACGTCTTCCAGTAGCTTGTGCTGCCCCAGCCATTCCGAGAGTGTGACGGCATCGAACGGGCTGCTGCGGTCGGCCAGCTCGGCGATGGCGCGGAATATCAGGCGGTGATCGCGGCGGTAGAAATCCTCTTCGATGACATGGTCCGCAACCCTGTCCCAGGCGGTGTTGTCGAGCATCAACCCGCCCAGTACGGCCTGCTCCGCCTGCAGCGAATGCGGCGGGACTTTCAGGACATCGGTATCGGCGCGTATTACATCAGCGGAACGTAGCGATTCAGCCATGAAATGAACGTTCTCTGTTTATAGTATGTGTTTGTGTACTGCTATCCCCGAGCGCATTAATAGCACAAACACATGGCGAAGAACATCTTGTATTCGGATGAGCTTTATGCGTTCGCAACAACGTACAGGAAGTTCGAGTGTCGCGGAGCACAGGACGTTACATATGGAGGTGCAAGAACCGAGGGAGGACAGGCAGTCCGAAGCGGCCATCCCTGCACCAAAAAAAAGGGCAGTCATTGCGACTGCCCGTTGGCTACTCGTATCAACAGCTTGCTCTGACTGATTGAGAAAGCGTTTGATTATTCCGCTTCAACGACAAGTTTTATTTCGACATTGACGTCACTGTGCAGGTGCAGGTGCACATCATGTTCGCCCACCTGGCGCAGCGGACCATTGGGCAGGCGGATTTCATGACGTTCAACCGGGACGCCGGCAGCGCTAATGGCGTGCGCGATATCCACCGTGCCGACCGAACCGAACAGCTTGCCTTCATCTCCGGCCTTGGCGGACAGCCTGATGATCAGACCGGCAAACTGGTCGCGACGCGCCTGCGCCGCAGCGAGAGCCTCGGCCGCGGCCTGTACCAGTTCCGCCCGGCGCGCCTCGAACGTGGCAATATTCTCCGCCGTGGCCGCCGCTGCCTTGCCCTTCGGGATCAGGAAATTACGACCATAACCGGGTTTCACCTTGACGCGGTCACCCATGACGCCCAGGTGTTCTATTTTTTCAAGCAATATGACTTCCATCGTTACAACCTCCAGCTTATAGCTTAATTCATTGTTCCGGCTTGCCACCGCCCAAACGCCGGCGAAAATCAACCCAGGTATCGACCAGTCCGAGCCCGGACAGCAGCAGCGCCGTTTGCGGAATAATGCCAAGCAGCGCATAGACCGCAATCAGCCAGCCCTTGCCGCGACCGTGCCGCGCCACCAGGCCGTGCAACACCGCCAGGCCGGCAAACAGATAGGGCACCAGCATCACCAGGACACCCTGTGCAGACATATCGCTTGCCGGACCCCGGATGAACTGGGTAACGATCATCAGGCCCAGCACTATCAATCCCGTCGACTGCGGAAAACGCAAACCGCAGAATTCGCTGTGCAGCCCGCCCGGATTGACCAGCAGTGCCTGCCACCAGCGTCCCACCAGCAGACTGCACACCGCACCGAGCGCCAGTGAGGCGACGACCACGCCCGTCATCAGGCGGGAGAGGTCCTGCAGCAACGTGTCTACCGATACGCCTTGCGGAAACAGCCCCGCTTCTTCCAGCACCGACCGGATCTGCAACAGGTGCTCATACCACCACGGCGCAGGGTCACCCGCCACCGCATAGATCAGAGCCAGCGCCACGAGACCGATCACGGCCGCCGCGAGCAGGGCGCCCGCCAGGCTCACCGTACGCCTCAACACCAGACTGATCACCCAGCAGGGCACCCACAGCAGCAGCACCGTGACGGCGATTGTTGCCGGCGGCACGCCCATGAGCCGGTAAAACAGCATGGTGACCACCGTGGCGGCCACCATAACCAGCAGCCCTTGCGACACACCGATACGCAGGGTTACCAGTGACACGACTGCCGCGCCCAGATAGTTCGTCAGCGTACTGAAGGGCGGCAGAACGAACGCCAGCATCCCGCATAACGACGCCGACAGGATCGCCTGGAAGCGACCGCTGACAATAAAACCAGCCAGTGCCTTCATACCCTGAGCACTCTGGTCAGGACACAGTCAGAAAAAATGCTGTGCCGGATTAATCCGCTCAGTGAGCGTCGCAGTATGGCAACAGCGACAGGTAGCGCGCACGCTTGATCGCCGTTGACAACTGGCGCTGGTACTTCGCCTTGGTGCCGGTAATGCGGCTGGGCACAATCTTGCCGGTTTCGGTAACGTACTGCCTCAGCAGATTGATGTCCTTGTAATCGATTTCCTCGATGCCTTCGGCGGTAAACTTGCAGAACTTTCGACGACGGAAATAACGGGCCATAGTGAATACCTTGTCAAAATCTTGTAAGTGAACGGGTCAGAATTCGCGGTGCAATCTTGCAGAAATGCAACTGTGCCTTATGCACTGTCCTCGGCGCCGGCATCTTCCGACTCCGTCTCCTCGTTTCCCTCTTCCGCCAGCTCCGTGGCATCACCATCTTCGCGCGCGCTGCGCTCGCGCCGCTCCTCCGGTCTTTTCATCAGCGGAGAAGGCTCGGTGACGGCTTCCTTTCGGGTGATTAACATATGGCGCAACACCGCGTCATTGAAGCGGAATGCACTGGTCAGTTCCTCGAGCGTGTCGGTGCCGCACTCGATATTCATCAGCACGTAGTGCGCCTTGTGAATTTTCTGGATCGGATAGGCAAGTTGGCGTCGCCCCCAGTCTTCCAGTCGATGGATCGTGCCGCTGCCCGACTCGATGGTCGCGCGATAACGCTCGATCATGGCAGGCACCTGCTCGCTCTGGTCAGGGTGGACCAGAAACACTACTTCGTAATGTCTCATGAAGACCCCTTATGGATTGACAGCCTTTCGTCAGGGTGAAAGGCAAGGAGTTGAAAATCGGTTTGTTGTAAGCCGGCGGATTGTACGTGAGGCGCTTCGCGGATGCAATATCAGCCGCCGCGCTGGCGGCGCGCCTCGAACAACAGGACACCTGCCGCAACCGACACATTGAGGCTTTCCACCCGTCCAGCCATGGGGATCACCACCAGGAAATCGCATAGTTCGCGCGTCAGCCGCCGCAGTCCTTTTCCCTCGCCGCCCAGCACCAGCGCCAGCGGACCGCGCAGGTCGGCGTCGTAGAGGGTCCTGTCGGCATCATCGCTGGCTCCGAAGATCCACACGCCGGCCTCCTTGAGTGTCCTCAGGCTGCGCGCCAGGTTGGTCACCGTGAACACCGGGACTGTCTCGGCCGCTCCGCAGGCGACCTTGCGCACCACCGGGGTGATCCCGGCGGCTCGATCGCGCGGCACGATCACGGCCTGCACGCCCGCCGCATCCGCGGTGCGCAGACAGGCGCCCAGATTGTGCGGGTCCTGAATGCCGTCGAGGATCAGCAGGAAGGGCGGCCCGGCGAGTCCGGCCAGAAACTCAGGCAGGTCCTGCTCGCGAAAACTTTCAGTGGACTGCGGGACGAGTGTTGCGACAACACCCTGATGGCGCACCCCGGGCAGCAGCCGGTCGAGTTCCGCTCCGGGCAGACTGCGTACCGCAATGCCTCGCGATTCTGCCGCGGCGACCAGACCCGCCAATCGCCGGTCATGCCGGCCGGCGGCAACCGTGATCAGGCGGACCTGTTCCGGGTTTGCCGAAATCAGGCCCTCGACCGAATGCAGGCCATAGGCGTGGTCCGTATGCGTCATGGATCGACACACCCGGCGCGCTTCCGTCGGCCAGGCTCTCCCGGTGGCGTCATCGCCGCCGGCGGCGGGACGAGGATGTTCCCTTGCCCCGGCTTCTGCGCTTGTCCAGGACCGATTGTTTCTGCACCAGCTCGAAATCGATCTTGCGCTCGTCGAGGTTCACCTGGACTACCTTGATGGTGACCAGGTCACCGAGACGGTAGATCTGGTTGGTACGATCCCCGAGCAGGCGATGCCTGGCCGGGTCGTAGCGGTAATAGTCGTTACCCAGCGCCGTGACATGCACCAGACCCTCGACGTAGATCGCCTGCAATTCGACGAAGATCCCGAACGAGGTCACGCTGCTGATAATGCCCGCGTAGGTTTCACCAATCTTGTCGAGCATGTATTCGCATTTCAGCCAGTCGACCGCGTCGCGGGTGGCATCATCGGCGCGCCGTTCCGTCAGCGAGCACTGATCGCCGAAGACCTGCATATTGGCGTTGTCGTAGGCGAACTCCTCAGCCTTCCCGCCCGCCAGCACGTGACGAATGGCCCGGTGCACCAGCAGGTCGGGATAACGCCGGATCGGCGAGGTGAAGTGCAGATACTTTTCATGCGCCAGCCCGAAATGGCCGATATTGTGCGGGCTGTACTCGGCGCGCGGCAGCGAGCGCAGCAGCACGGTATTGATCAGGTGTTCATCCGGACGGCCGCGCACCTTGCCCAGCAGGCTGGCGTAATCCTTGGCCGCCGGTTTCTTGCTGCGCGAAAGCGACAGTCCGAGTTCCTTGAGAAACTCACGCACCTCCTCGACCTTCTCCGCATCCGGTGTCCCGTGCACGCGAAACAGGGTCGGCATCCTGTGTCTGACCAGAAAACGCGCGGACGCCACGTTCGCGGCGATCATGCATTCCTCGATCAGCTTGTGGGCGTCATTGCGCACCAGCGGCACGATGCGTTCGATCTTGCGTTCGGCACCGAATACGATACGGGTCTCGGTGGACTCGAAGTCGATGGCGCCACGCGCCTCGCGCGCCGCGCGCAGCACCTGGTAGAGCCGGTACAGTTCCTCGAGATGCGGCACCAGCGGCTTACAGCGGCTGCGTGCCGTCTTGTCATTCTCCACGACGATAGCGGCCGCCTCGGTATAGGTCAGCCGCGCCTGCGAGCGCATAACAGCCTCGAGGAAGCGCGAACGGGTGATCTTTCCTTCCTGGCTGATCATCATCTCGCAGACCATGCACAGGCGGTCGACCTCGGGATTGAGAGAACACAGGCCGTTGGAGAGCACCTCCGGCAGCATCGGAATCACCCGCTCCGGGAAATACACGGAATTTCCGCGGGTTTCCGCCTCCCGGTCGAGCGCCGTGCCGGGCTGCACATAGTGCGAAACATCGGCGATGGCCACGATCAGGCGCCAGCCAGAGTGTGTGCGTTCGCAGTACACGGCATCGTCGAAGTCGCGTGCATCCTCGCCGTCGATGGTCACCAGCGGCAGACCGCGCAGGTCGGTGCGTCCCGCCTTGTCGGCCTCGGCCACTCCGGTCCCGTACGCCTGGATCTCATCGGTAACGGCCTCCGGCCACGCCTCGGGAATATCATAACTGCGGATCGCGATATCGATCTCCATCCCCGGGGCCATGTGCTCGCCCAGCACCTCGACGACACGACCCACCGGACGGGCACGCTTCGCCGGCTGGTCAATGATTTCCACGGTGACGATCTGCCCGTTCACCGCTCCGCCGCTCTGCTGCTCCGGCACCGCGATATCGTGCGTGATACGCTTGTTGTCGGGCACCACAAAACTGACGCCGCTCTCGCGATGGAAGCGTCCGACCACGCGGTGGGTATTGCGTTGCAGCACCTCGACCACATCGCCTTCGAGGCGGCCGCGGCGGTCCTTGCCGGTGATGCGCACCATCACCCGGTCGTTGTGAAACACGGCGTTCATGGTGCGCGCGGACAGGTACACGTCCTCGCCGCCGGCATCCGGCACCAGGAAACCGAAGCCGTCCGGGTGAGTGATGACCCGGCCCGGTATCAGATTGAACTGGTCGGCCAGGGCGTAGCAGTCGCGCCGGTTGCGTACCAGCTGGCCATCGCGGACCATCGCCTTCAGGCGGCGGCGCAGGGCCTCACGGGCTTCCTCATCATGCAGGCCGAGCACCCCGGCCAGGGCATCCTGATCGATCGGATGGTCCGCTTCGGTGATGATCTGCAGAATGAATTCGCGGCTGGCGATCGGTTTTTCGTAGCGTCTCGCCTCGCGCTGCGCCTGCGGATCGTGCTGTTGCTGTCCATGGGCGCCGGATTTCTGTTTTTTTTTCATGGGACCGGCATTTTACTCTTTATGAAGGCTAAATGAAGGCTAAAGTGTGCCCGCCAGCCGCAAATTGACAAGCACAATATCTGCGGGTAGAGTTCGCGGCTGCACGGCCGAGATGGCGGAATTGGTAGACGCGCTAGCTTCAGGTGCTAGTGGGGGTAACCCCGTGGAGGTTCAAGTCCTCTTCTCGGCACCACTACTTGACGCAGTCGGGGAGGTAATACTTGTCCTCCAGACTGTAGACCTCGTCGAACACGCCGTCGCAATCGCTGTCGCGTATGACGTAGTTCATCGGTCCGCTGGTCGATACACCCTTCGTCTCCAGACTCCAGGCCCACAGATGGCCATTGGTGGTCATGCTGTAGATGCTATCACCGTTCGAGTTGAAATACTGCTGGACATGCGTCTCCTTGACGCCATCGCCATCGCCATCGGCATCGTGTTCATCGCTCAGGCTGTAACCATCCAGCCCGGGCGGGTTGAACTGTGTGGCATTTGCCGTTCCCAAGGCACCGCCAACGCCGAGAATTCCGCCGAGCATCAGTAGCGCAAGCGATTGTGACAGCCTACCCGTCACACACGGCTCTGTGCAGGTGGCATCCCCTGATCCGGGTCTTTTTCCGGATGCTGTCCGGAGCGGCTTGTCGAGTTGCATGAATGCCTCCTGGTGAAAATAGCGCCGCCAACTTCCTGCCGATACGTCCTCCTGAACATTTCGAAACAGCAAGACGGCTTGTGCAGGATGACCGGGCCAAGCGATCAACAGTTTTTGGTTATTTGTGTTACAGAACCTCGAACGATTGATACTTCTCCTTGCAGGAACGGGCTCCTGCAAGACAGATTCATTTCGAAATTCACGCTATGGCCTTTTCTTTATTATTATCGTCGACCAACAGTAGCACTTCTGCCTGTTGCGCGATAGTCGACCGAGGAGACTGCACATGAATTCCCGCACCCTGACCGGAATATTGGCCTTGCTGCTGGTTTTTGCCTGCCCAACCCCGCCTCACGCCGGACCGGACAGCCACCGGGAGGCCGTGGCAAGGCTCTTCGAACTGACGCATATGCAGCGGTTGATCGAGGACAGCGTCGACGGTGTTCTCGCCCTGCAAATCACGCAGAATCCCGCCCTGACGGAGCACAGGGAGGTGCTGCGCGCCTTCCTCCGGAAATACATCGGCTGGCAAGCCCTGAAAGTCGATCTAACGGACATGTACCTGCAAACTTTCACCGAGGCGGAACTCGACGAGATGAACGCCTTTTACAGTTCGCCCACCGGCCAGAAGGTGCTTGAGCGCCTGCCCGAGCTGGTCCAGCAGCGCAACCAGCTGGCCATGCAGCGCCTGCAGGAGCACATCGGCGAGTTGCAGCAGATGATCGGTGCGGACACCGAAAAATAGGACGATCCGAAAAATCCGCATTCAATCTTTTTGTCGAAGCGGGCTTGCTCCTGCAGTAAGACAATCAAATCCAGGGCACCACGAATTATCGAATTACCATGAAGGAGCGGGTTCACCTGCGAACACGGTGGTGACTAACCAAGAAAGTTCGCGGGCGATTCCGCTCCTGCAATCAGCTTGCGCATGTAATCGCAACCACTCAAACTGCATCGACCACGTTAAAAAATTCAGGGGTGGCGGTGCAGGGAGGCAGAGAGACCGGGAACCGGTCGAGAGTCTGGACTGGGACATGCACCGGATGGCGGTCATTCCCGTTTACCAGGTCTTTCGGTGCACGCCGCCCTTCTCGATCGGATAGTTTTTCAGCAGCCATCCCTCGAGCGAACCTTCGAGGTGGTAAAAATTACTGATGTCATGCGCATAGAGCAGCGGCTCGGCCTGCCGCGTCCGGGAGCCGTTGAAACAATAGATGAGAAGGTCATGGTCCTCGGCAGGACGCACTTCATCCAGACGTTTCACCAGCTCCGACAGCGGAATGTTGACGGCGCCGGGCAGGTGCGCAACAGCGAACTCCGGCGGTGTGCGCAGGTCCACCATGAGCGGCGCTTGTGGCGTGTCCAGCCGCTCCTTGACTTCCGCTGCCGGTATGACCGGTGACATGAGATCGTCGGCCTGAACAGCCAGTGCACCAATGACCAGCAGGAAGACGCCGGCAGTCAAGCGCGAAAGTGTATACCAGGTTATGAGTGGCATCCGCATGTGTCTATCTTCCCGCCTCATCCGGCGACGTTACCGATCGACGCCGAATCACGGACGTTCTGATTATGCCGGTCATTCCCGCGAAAGCGGGAATCCGACTCTTCGTGCTCAGGAGTTACGGGCCCGACCTTTCGACCTGCAAACGGCGCATGGCAGCCCAGACTCACGACCGGTTCCCGGTCTCATCTTCTCCCTGCACCGTTATTCCCGCATCCCGGGTACCATTATAACGCGCTTACTGCTTCAGCAGTTTCTGGAATTCCCCGATGCGCTTCCCGGTCCCGGAGCCCGGCTGCTGGGCCTTTTCAGTATGCCGCTGATAATCAGGGACGTCACGCCTGGACCCGGTCGCAGGACAACCACCGGGATCAACGCCAGCATTGTGGTGATGATGACGATGGCCCGGACCGAAATGGACCCGCCGAGTACCGGCGTCAGGCTGCGCGCCACATCCAGCTCCACTACCATGACGGCCCCACCGGCCAGTGCCGCCAGCAGAAGCGCGGCAACCCGGATCCGGCCGCGTGGCGGGGTGCTCTGATTTTGGATATGCTTCATGTACGGCGGGGTTACGGCTTTGTGTTGACATAGTGCGCGCAGACCGAAGCCGGACCCTGGTTGTGCGTCCTGCCTGCCCTGGGCAATCGACGTCTGTGATGCAGATCGGGGCCGGCGGCATAAAGGCAATTACCGGAACTCTCATGATCAAATTCCTCACTGGCCTGCTGATGTTGTTGCATCTGTCCTGCGCTGCGGCAGGACAACTGGAGCCCTACCGTGGCTTCACCCGGACACCCGCGCTGTCACTGGAGGACCTGGGACACAAGGTCCATGCGCTGCAGGATTATCGCGGCCGGGTGGTGCTGGTGAATTTCTGGGCCAGTTGGTGCAGACCCTGTGTGATGGAGATGCCCAGCCTGCAGCGCCTGCAGGAGGCCATGACCGGAAAACCCTTCACCCTCCTCGCTGTCAATGTCGAGGAATCGCCCGGCACGGTGTGGAAGTTCGCCGCCAGGGCGAAAGTTCATTTTCCCCTGTTGCTGGACCGTGAAGGCCAGACCGCTTACGACTGGGGAATCGATCTCTATCCGACCAGTTTTCTGGTCGATCCGCAAGGCCGCGTTCACTATGTCGCGTACGGACCGCGCAACTGGGATGACCCGGAGATGATTGAGACCATCGAGCAGCTGATCGGCAGCTCACGGGCATCTAATCTTGAGGCGAAATAACCGACCGCGCTCAGTTCGCCAGGGTGATGCCACGGAGCGTAGAATACACGTTACCGTTACCATCGGTTGCCGGCGTTGTCGTTGTCCCGATCGTGTGTGGTATTGATCACCGTGCCGGAGGGCCTGGTGAAGGGTCGCGTGCCCGCACTCCGCAGATTGCCAGGACTGAACAGGGGTGAATCGTTTATGCCGGTTAGACCCCTGTCTGAACTGTCACTCCTCACATGGGCGGTGGCGGTGGTTTCATGAGCTTTTGCAATTCCTCGATGCGTTTCTGTGTCACTGACCCCGGTTGCTTAGCCTTCTCCGCCAGTGACTTCACCATGTCCGCCTCCTGCTGCTCGAGCTGCACCAGGCGCTCCTGGTAAACCTCCACCGGAAACTCGTGCTTGCGCAGTTCCGCGGTGTAGGCATCCATTTTCTCATGCAGATACTTGCGCCGAACCTGCTTGCGCGTCGTCTCATCGTAGAAGTCCGTGAACTTGGCCTCTTTCACCTCGAGCACCTTCACCAGGTGCCAGCCGGCCGGCGTCTCCACCGGACCACCGATCTCATCCGGTCCCAGCGTGAAAATCACCTGATCCAGCGCCGGCACCACCTCACCCTGCTTCACCCAGCCCACCTCGCCCAGATCCTGCTTGGCCTTTGCGGCGATGGAATGATCGCGTGCCGCCTGGTAGATGGTCAGCTCACCCGCTTCGATCCTGCCCTTGAGGTTCTCGGCTTCCTCTTTGGTCTTGACGACGACCATCTGCAGCTTGCGAGCCTCCGGCACGACGAAGCGCTTCTTGTTCGCTTCATACCAGGCCTTGAGTTCCTGTGCCGTGGGTTCCATGGTCTTTGCCAGCTGCTCGCGATGCCGATTGATCAGCAGCGTTTTCTGGTACTCCTTCATCCGTCTCTTGTACAACGGGTCGTCCTCGATTCCCGCCGACCTGGCCTTTTGCACCATGATACGCAGGTCGATCTGGTGTTCCAGGGCATCCCGGCGCGCCTGGTCCTCCGAGGCCGACGGGTCGGTCATCATCGCCCCCTTGCCGGCGGCAATGATCCTGTCACTGACCTGACCCCAGGTGATGGTTTCCGTACCGACCTCGGCCAGCGGTGTGCTGTCCGCACGGTACCCGTCATCCTTGAGCGCCAGATTTTCCGGATGGATCACCACCTTGACATCGTCACGCAAGGTCTTCTCGGCCATTGCCAGCCGTTCATGGAGTTTCTGCCGGCGCAGTGTCGATTCGATCTGCAGATGCAGATCAGCGGTCAATTCCGTATCCGGCGCCACATACTGCTTGTAGTAGGCCTGTACCTCTTCCTCGCTGATTGGAATGTCGCCCCCCTGGTTACGTTTCCGATAAAGCCCGGCCAGGATCGCATCGGAGAAGCGGGTGATCGCCCTCTGGTAGCCCGGATCCTTGTCGACACCCTGCTTGAGCGCATCGAGATACAGCAGGTTGGCGCTGACGAACCGGTCCAGCAGCACAATCCGCGTCGTGTCCCGCTCCGGTGTGCCCAGTGCCGGGATGGATAAGCCGACGATCGCCGAGCTGTTGAGCGCGGTGTTGATCTCGCTGAAGGTGATCGTCTGATCGCCCACCCGGGCGATCACATCATCGACCATAGTGGCCCTGGGCTCCGTGTCGGCGGCACTGGCCAACGTGCCGGTCGCGCAAACCGGGAGCATGAGCAGCGCGGTCATAAACGCAAGTATTACTTTCATTATTGTTGCCCTCATCGTTTGCTGAATCTCAAACCTCAGGGTGCCACCGGGCAGGCAGCCGTTGGCCGCGCCGTGAACAACTATCCCGGAGGATTGCTGACTCTGTTAAGAAATGGAGGGGAAACACGTTTCCCCTCCATTGGTTGGTGTGCCCGCTCCATCTCGCTGAACGGGCGGAACCCCTCCAGTTACCAGCCGCAGAGTGAGCCGGTCTTCATTTCGGAGACCTGTTCCCAGACCGATTCGGCGACGCGTCCCTGGGTCAGGTGCTGCTTCCACCCGTCACTGCAACTCACTCCACCACTGAAGTTTGCATGACAACCGAGGCAGACGCCGTCCGAACCGTCGGTTGTTCCGTCGACCGACCCCGAGACGAGCGTCTCGGCATTGTCCATCATCAGCCGCGAAGTATATCCCCTGAATGAATGTTTCAGGAATGCCGGTTCGTGACTAGCGACTTTGGTCCAGTCCGCCGGGACGCTGTTGGTGTTGACAGTGCTGCTGTCAAAATCACCATCCACGCCGTGACAGTTCTGGCATGTCGTGTTGAGCACATTGGCCTCGGCCGTGTAGGTATGCGCCCAACCCACGGCATTGTCGAAACTGCCGTTGATCTGGTTGCCGACGGCTCCGTCACCTAATGGGGAAATCCAGCTCGGGATGCCGTTGCCATTGACCGTGTGGCAGGTACCGCACTTCAGCGGACCATGGGAGCCGTCTGCGTTCAGTGCCGCCGCCTGCGCGTAGGTCGTGTTATCGATCGCCGGCCCCACCGGATAGAGACCGTGGATCGACTCGTGGCAGCCCTGGCAAGTGATGCCTTGATGGCCGAACGAGTAGCGATTCAGGCCCGCCTTCGCCGGGTAGTTGAAGGGCGGGAACGGGTTGATGTTACCGCTCTGCTCCGTGTAGGGTGCCGCATGGCAATCCGCGCAGTGGGGCTCACCCGCTGACAGCCAATGGTCGCGGGCGTCGTCCGCTGCCGAGAAGGGCACCGCCGCACCAACTGTCCCCGTACCGGCGAAGCCCGAAACACGGTCGACGGTACCCGCTTCGGGATATCGCCAGCTGCCCGGCACGGTTCTGTTTGCCGGATCATTCACCTGTTTCACACAGTCGTCCGTCGTGCAGAAGGTCAGGATATTGACACTCGGATCCCCATCCCCGTCCAGACTGACACAGACATTGACGTTGAAGGTTGCGTTGAACACGCTTGACAGGGGAGCACAGCTCCCGGGGGAATCTGCCGCGGCCACCTCGATGGTCGCCAAGTTGGCATCGTCAATCAACGGATCCCAGGCCGCATGGGTCCTGTCCACCGTGACCTGAGGCACACCTGGAGGCTGCACGTCCGGGTTCTTCGGATCAAGGTAGTTGATCGCCTCCTGCTCGGTCAGTCCGACTGCAGCGGCGACATCACTGAGGCCGGGTCCCGCCGCACGCGGGTTGACCAGGCAATCCGGAGACGAGACCTGGTTTGGATTGCTGTGGATCAGGTCATTGCAGTCCTCGGTGCGCCACAGCTCCTGGCTGAGCTGGGTGTGGCAGTTGGTGCACCAGATGCCCCGGTAGTCCTCATCGCTGTTACCCAGTCCCGCCTGGTTGCGCGCGACATTGTCCTTCAGCCACTGCCCCACCGTATTCAGGTGCTCCGGCGTCTCCGCTCCATCCACGTCCTTCAAGGGGTTGGAGTGCACGTCACGGCCGACGAAGCAGCCACCCGCACCCAGGCGGTTGTCGCTTTCGGCTCTGACGTTATCACCGTTAACCGTGATGGGATAGTTGTCCATCACGCCGTCGGAGCGGTGCGCCGGGTGACAGCCCTGGCAGCCGCCGAAGCGCCCGAGGGCGTCGTTGAAGACGATCACTCCACCCGCGCTGTTTGCCCTGTGAGCGTTATGGATCGCCTCCGAGATGGGCGGGACGAGGGGGCCATCGCTGGCGCCGATGTTCGCCGACTTGACTACCGCGATCACGTTGTCGGCGTGGCACTTCTGGCAGATGACCGATTCATGACCCATGCGGGTGTTCTGCATGATCATGGCCTTTTCAGCTGGCATGCCCAAAATGTCATTGGGTGGTTCAGGCGTGCCGTCCGGATTCAGACCGGAGGTCGGATAGTTGGCGGTGAAGTTGGTACCGTTATCGAAGTCATGCATGACCTCGATACTGATGGCCGCACCCTTGAGCCGCGCATACCAGTCCGTGTCACCCATGGTGGTATCCAGGTCGTAGAAGGCCTTCCAGTAGTTGACCTCCAGATCGATCATCGCCTCGAGGGTCTCGCCGGACGGTCCAACGTAAGGGTCTGGTCCGTCCTGTCGCCTCACGTAACTCGGGCTGTTGACGTTCGGCGTGACACCATCCGCCTGATAGGCCGGTGCCGAGTGACAACGCTCACAGTTCGGGATATCGATCGGCGCCGAGCCGAAACCAAGCACTGGCCGTCCATTGCTCATAACCGCAGCACCCTTGGTGCAGTCGCCCGTCGATTCATCGCAGTTGGCTTCAAACAACTGCGCCTTCATCGCCACAAAGGGACGGATCGTATCCTCGTCCACCGCACCCGGATCGGCGAAGAAGTCGATCGAATCCTCGAACGGCGTCAGCGGCAGGCCGAGGGCCTCCCAGATCTTCGGTGCGGTCAGCATGATCGGCAGGTTCTCCAGCACTTTCATCTGGGTGTACACCACCGTGCCGGTGTCGCCGGAGAAGGTCAGCACGTTATCGAATCCCGCATCGTTGCCGGTCGGTCCCATAGGCTGCAGGGCCGCGCCGGAATCGGATGGATACTCGACCATGTTGGCCACCCCGAGACGCATCTTGTCGATCTCCAGGCTGGTGTCGGCGGGATTGCTCCCTTCCAGGTCCTGGTAGATATAGAAGTGGTTCAGCCAGCCATTGGCGAAGTTGTCGGTACACCCGTCCGGACCGGTTTTACAGGGGGTCTGGAAAGACCCATCACCCAACACTACATTAAATTCCCCGGCGTAGGTGCCGGTGACCAGCTTGCCGGGCACCCCGGTGATCGACCCGTCGGTATCCACCTGCGCCGAATCATACGGGGTATTCCAGTAGAGCAGCGAGTTGCCCTCGACGGCGCTGATGAGGGTGTCCTTCCCCGCCGAAGAATTGAATGAACCGGGCATGTTGCCTTCAAGGCGCGGCATGATGTCGTGGTAATACTCCAGGTAGTACTTGTTGAAGTTCCCGTCACTGTCGTAATCGCGCAGCACGGTCTCGCGGCCCAGTCCATCCAGACCGTTGTCCGGGTCGGCCGTAAGCAGTCGCGGATAGTCCGCATTGGAAGTCGGGAAACCGGGTGTCTGTGACTTCACCACCTGTGCCACGATCGAGTTGTACGGGGGCAGCACACAACAGTAGGAGAACTCGAAGCCGGTGCAGTGCATGCCGAGTTCATAGTTCATCAGGATCTTGAAGTCAGGCTGGTCGGCCGTAATGTGGATATTCACAATCGCCACGTCAGATGAGTTGGCGTCGCTATCCACGGCGTGATAGGTGAAACTGTCGTTATCGTTGTCGTTTAGAGTCCCGTCGGGTGTATACGTAAACGAACCGTCGGCATGCAGGTGTACCGTGCCATGCGCCGGGTCACTATCCTGGACGACGGTAAGACCCGCATTGCCGAGATTCGCGCCGGTGTCCGGGTCGGTATCGAAGTCATTGTAGAGCACGCCCGAGACGCGCGAAGCCCCCACCGTCAGCTCTTTCCCGATCGGGGTCGCGTAGGTGTCACCGCGTGCCGTAGGCACGCCAGTGACAGGCGGCGACTCCTCGACGACTGCCACAGTCAAACTGGCCTTGCAGGTCTTCTTATATTGATCCTTGACGATCAGGACGACGTTTTGCGATCCGGCTTTACTGAAGGTTGTCGTCGCCGTGACGGCGCCCGGTTCCACATCCGTTGTCTCCACCTTATTCGGATTTGCCTTCTTCTTCTTGGCGAATTTCCACTTCACCTTCTTGTATGGCGTGGCACCACCTTCGAGCATGGCGGTCATATCCACCGGGGTATTCATTAGGATCTCACCGGGGTCCATGATCGAGCAACCGAACGGCGGCACGGGTGGTTTATTCTTCTTGGCATCCGCCGTCGCGGCAAGGGCCGCCAGTGCGATTCCGGTAACTATGGAGATAACTAGGCGTGCAAAAAAGGTACAGCTACCTGATGGCATTTTCATTATTGCTCCTCCTGACAAATGTCTGCCTGGGCATTGGTACATCCTTCATGTTAAGCATTGAGAGAACCGTGATGGTCACGACTGGTCGTGTATTGCCTGGTGCATCCGCCGATGCGCTGGATCTTGAGGTGGGATGTCTGTAATCGGGTTTTGAGTTTGCCGGAGCGGCAGTTCGCGTACCTGACGCTGCCGCCATTTCCGCCTTGGGCGATTTCGAGACCGACCCGGACGGTGAGCGCCACGACACAGGGTTAATGAATGCGAACGAGAAAGACCCGTTCCTCATTCCAGGAATGAGTTTTCTGCCCATGATGCAATTCTGCTCCTCAATCTCCCGCACTTGTTATGGAACTATATTTCCTGCGGGAATCTACGTTATTTTCTACGGTCGTTGCTGATGTCGTTATATCCGGGTCGACCCTTTGTTCGTAAGACACTAGCACAATTTTTGCAAAATACCACACTGCCTGCGCAATACACCTCACTAAACGCCGGAACAGCCCGTCAGGAAACACCAACGAATGAAATGTGAAGATAACGTGTAGTTTGAGTAATGTAATAATTCTTCATATCCCAAAGCCTCTCGGTGATATTCTCAACCCCGGCCACCGGGATACAAACGAGTAATTCCGTGTATAAAGAACAAGGCAATTAATATACCAACTACCAACACATAAAAGAGAGCGACGTGCTGTAACAATTCTGACTGGAATATCAACCAGATAATTAATTCTTATCAGCAAACATATTCAATTGCGGGTTGTCTATCGCACCGGCATGTCATGACAGATATGACAGGTTACCTGTCATATCTGCCAGTCCGTTATTGTGGCAGATGAGATGGGCATTCCCGTAAACAGCTGGACCGACGACTGCATTACTCTATTCTGATCTTCCTCGGCTACCGCATCCTGAAAACGTTAGCAGGCAGTTCTGCGGGTACTCAGGTCAACCCGTACTTCTTCAATTTGCGATACAGGGTGCGTTCGCTGATTCCGAGATCGCTGGCCACACGGCGGCGGTTGCCGGTATAACGGTCGAGCAGTTCCCTGATGTGCCGCGCCTCGACGTCGACGAGCGAACTGCATCCGTTACCGTTCCGCCGTGTCTGAATTGGTCCGACTGGAGATTCCGCGGGCGCAGGCGGCGTGGCCGACTCGTCCGCTGACGACTTCGGCGACGCCTGGTTGCACGTCATTTGACCAATCACGGTGTCAATCACGCCGGCGTGGATCATTTCATCGGTACTGTGGGTCGCGGCGACGTACAGGATATTGCGCAACTCACGTATGTTGCCGGGATAGTGATAGGTCTTCAGACGGTCCATGGCATCCGGCGCCAGCGCAAACCGCCGCCTCATCGTGAGGTTGACCGGTTCCAGCAGGCTGTTCGCCAGCACCGGTATGTCCTCGAGACGCTCGCGCAGATTCGGCAGGCGCACGGTCAGACAGGCGATACGGTAATAGAGATCCTCGCGGAAGTTGGTCGCCTGGACGGCCTCCCACAGGTGCCGGTTGGTGGCGCAGATAACGCGCACATCAACCTTGCGATTACCGCGCCCCCCGACCCGCCGGTATTGCCCGGTTTCCAGTATTCTCAAAAGCTTCGCCTGCTGGTTCATGGGCAATTCGCCCACTTCATCGAGAAACAGGGTGCCGCCGTTGGCCTGTTCGAACAGGCCGGCTTTCTCTCCGACGCTGCCGGTGTACGCACCACGGGCATGGCCGAAGACCTCCGCCTCGAAAAGGCTGTCTGTCAAGGAGGTACAGTCCACGGTGAGAAAGGGCCGTTCACGACGCGGGGAGTGGCTGTGAATGAAGCTTGCGGCCAGTTCCTTGCCGGTACCGGTCTCGCCCTGCAGCAGCACCGGCGCCGCGGTCGCCGCCACCAGCTTGAGCTGTTCCATGCAGGCAGTAAACGTACGGGCCTGACCCACCATGCGGCTGCAGCCCGTCTTGTCCTGTTCCAGCGATGAAATCGGCTCGATCAGCTCCCCCATGTAGAGTTCCCCGTCGCCACTGCGCAAGGGATAGGCCGTCACCCGCACCTGGTGCATGCGGTGTTGTTCGTCGTAGTGGAAATGCAGGCAGGAAGTCTGGGTACCGTTTTTGAACAGTTTCTCGTGCAGACAGTCCTCACCGGAGCGACAGCACGGGGCATCATTGTCGTGACTGACCTTGTAGCAGTACTGACCCACGGCGAATTCTCGCCCGGCACCGTAGAGTTTTTCATAGGCCCTGTTGATCGCCACGATACGGTAGTCGCGATCGACCACGACAAACGGGTTTTCGTGACAGTCCACCAGCGATTGCAGTTCGAAAGGAACCGAATGTGCGGTATGGGTAGTTTTAGCGTCCATTGTTATGCCCCATTATTTTTCTGGTAAATTGTCATTACACACGACTCACGACTACCTGCTATGACATTACTGTCATAAGTAGTTCCCACAACCCTAGTCCATCCTGTCATAATTGTCATGATAAAAATGGTATGAAGCAACATACCATTTCGACAAATCATTGTAACGTAAAGAGTCTATAATATACGGCACGCAATTTGCAGTGAGTTAATGTGTGGGTCCTGCCAAATGGCGGACGATTGACACGGAGCCGGAAGCAGTCACGCGAGGATACCTCCCGGGAACTGCGGCGGTCCAGGCAGGTGGCCTGACATCCCGCGATATGATGTTATTCCATCCGATTCTGGGACCGAGCTTTTTCATGGCGATGGCCTTGCTAGCAAGGGGCGGCATTCTCGCCCCTTTATTAAGATGACCCAAACATCCATTGTCATCCCTCACCGGCTGGCGCTGAAACGATAACTTAAGGGAAAGGCGTTACTTGGTGCTCATCCACTGAATCATAAACTCACCGCAAAGGTGCACGACTACAGGGATATTAGGAGGTAGAGTAACGCAGAGCAGGTAACGAAAGAACGCAACGTTGTTTTATTGTTTTCTTTAAGAACTTCTCTGTGTACTTCGCGTCTTTGCGGTGGAGATGGTGTTTATGGACGAATACCAGGTAACTACCATTCGGCTTTGGGGGTAATCAAAGCCAGTGTGTTCCCCTGTTGGGCTCATTACTCCGAGGTAGTATGATGACCAGCCATATGAAACATTAACAATAAATGAATCCATTCCGAATCGTAACGCAGTGACCCGATCGTTCGACAACATGCTGACACTCGAGGCCGACGGCCTGGAGTGCATTCGCGATGACCGCATCCTGTTTCGTGACCTGGCGTTCCGGCTTGAAGCCGGTCAGGCGCTCGTGCTGGAAGGCCGTAACGGCAGCGGCAAGACGTCCCTGCTGCGCATCCTGTGCGGCATCCGCCTGCCGGATGCCGGGAGCGTGAACTGGTGCGGTAAGAACATCAGCCGCCTGGGGCCCGACTACCATGAACACACGGCTTATGTCGGGCACCGCGACGGCATCAAGCAGGACCTGACGCCACTGGAAAACCTCGCCGTGGCGCGCGCCCTGGGCAAACCCGGGGAATCGGCGCTGGAGACGGTGCTGGAACAGGTCGACCTGTACGGTTACGAGGACGTGTTGACACGCAATCTCTCGGCCGGGCAGCAGCGCCGGCTGGCGCTCGCCCGCCTGCTGGTGGTCGATGCGCCTCTGTGGATCCTGGACGAACCGTTTACCTCGCTCGATGTGCACGGGATCGGACTGATCGAGGTTCTGCTGGAAGAACATACCCGTAAAGGCGGCATGCTGGCGATGACCTCGCACCATAACGTCAATCTGGTCAACACCCCGGTGCATCACATCAACCTGTCCGCATGAGTACCGATTCCCTTACCCGCGCGTTCGCACTGATGCTGAAACGCGACCTGACCCTGGCGGTGCGCCACCGTGCCGAGATGATCAACCCGTTGCTGTTTTTCATTCTGGTCACCAGCCTGTTTCCGCTCGGGGTCGGCGCCAACCCCAACCTGCTGCAGGCCATCGGCCCGGGCGTCATCTGGGTAGCCGCCCTGCTCGCCGCCCTGCTGTCGCTGGACAATATCTTCCGTTCCGACTTCGAGGACGGCACGCTCGAACAGTTTCTGCTGAGTTCCCATCCGGTGTCGATCCTGGTTCTGGCCAAGGTGATCGCCCACTGGCTGGTCACCGGCCTGCCGCTGCTGCTGGTCTCTCCCCTGCTGGGCGTGCTGCTGGGTCTGACCGGGGACGGCATCCGAATCCTGATGCTCACCCTGTTGCTGGGTACGCCGGTGCTTAGCCTCCTCGGCGCCGTGGGTGTCGCCCTGACCGTAGGACTGCGCAAGGGAGGGATGATTCTGTCACTGCTCGTGCTACCCTTGTACGTCCCGCTGTTGATCTTCGCCGCAAGCGCGGTTGATACGGCCGCTGCCGGCCTGCCGGTTTCCGCTCACCTGCTGTTCATCAGCGCGCTACTGGTCCTGGCCCTGAGCCTGTCGCCGCCGGCTACGGCTGCGGCTCTGCGCATCAGCCTGAGTTGAAGTGATGCGGTATAAATGCGCCAACCGCAGAGACGCTGAGAACGCGGAGAAACCAGACAATGAATAGTTGGGCACAACGAATGATTGAGCTTTCACCTGCAGGAGCGGGCTTGCCCGCGAATACGGTTTTGGTGAACGACACATTCACGGGCAAGCCCGCTCCAAAAGTTTATATATCAAGTTTTCATGGTACCCGTTTGATAAATCTCGCTGCGTCCTCTGCGCCTCTGCGGTGAAATAATCAGGAAAAAATCCCATGATGCAGTTCTTTCACAAGATGGCCTCGCCGCGATACTTCTACAACATCGCCGGCCGGCTCATTCCGTGGCTGGGCGTATCCTGCCTGCTGTTCATCCTTGCCGGACTCTACTACGGCCTGATCAAGGCGCCGCCGGATTACCAGCAGGGCGACAGCTACCGCATCATGTTCATCCATGTGCCGGCTGCATGGATGTCGATGTTCGTCTACGTGGTCATGGCCGGCGCCGGCATTATCGGCCTGGTCTGGCGCATCAAACTGGCCGAAGTGATCGCCATCAGCAGCGCGACCATCGGGGCGTCGTTCACCTTCCTCGCGCTGATCACCGGTTCGCTCTGGGGCAAGCCGATGTGGGGAACCTGGTGGGTATGGGATGCGCGCCTGACCTCGGAGCTGATCCTGCTGTTCCTCTACCTCGGCGTCATCGCGCTCTACAACGCCGTCGATGACAAGCGCACGGCGGCCCGCGCCACCGCCATCCTCGCCATCGTGGGCGTGGTCAACATTCCCATCATTCACTTCTCGGTGGAATGGTGGAACACCCTTCACCAGGGGGCAACGGTCACCAAACTCGGCGCGCCATCCATCGATATCAGTATGCTGATCCCCCTGTTGCTGATGGCCGTGGCCTTTAAACTGTATTATGCACTGGTGGTACTGATGCGCGCCCGCTGCGAAGTGCTGGAGCGCGAGCGAAACACCCAGTGGGTCAGAGAACTTGCGGAGACAAAATGAGTCTGAATGAATTCCTGAACATGGGCGGATACGCGTTCTACGTGTGGACGTCCTACGGCATCGCCCTGATCGTCCTGCTGGCCAATATCCTGCTGCCGGCGCGGCAGCGCAGGAAGCTGCTGGCTGATATCGCGCGCAGCGCACGCCGCGCGAGGAGAACCACATGACACCAAAACGCAGAAAACGCCTGATCCTGATTGCCATGATGGTCGCCGGCGTCGGCGTCGCCATCGCCGTCGCACTCAAGGCCTTCAACGAAAACCTGATGTTCTTCTACACCCCCAGCGCCGTGGCGGGTGGCGAGGCCCCGACCGGACACCTGATCCGGGTCGGCGGGCTGGTCACCAACGGCAGCGTCAAACGCCAGCCGGACGGGTTGACCGTAACCTTCGATATCACCGACTACGCCGAGACTATCAAGGTGCAGTACACCGGCATCCTGCCCGACCTGTTCCGCGAGGGACAGGGCATCGTGGCGCGGGGAAGACTGCAGGATGGCAACCTGTTCATCGCCGAGGAAGTGCTCGCCAAACACGACGAGAAATACATGCCGCCGGAAGTAGCCGACGCGCTCAAGACAGCTCACAAAAACGGCGCTGATGGCACCGCAAGCGGAGGAGTAACACCATGATTCCAGAACTCGGTCATTTCGCCCTGATCCTGGCGCTGTCCCTGGCGCTGGTGCTCTCGATCTTTCCCATGATCGGCAGCCTCAACAACACCCCAAGCTGGATCGCTCTGGCGCGTCCTGCCGCCTGGGGACAGTTTTTCTTTATCGCGATCGCCTTCGGCTGCCTGGTCAGTTCCTTCCTGACCGACGATTTCTCGGTGGTCTACGTCGCCGAAAACGGCAATACCCTGCTGCCCGATGTATACAAGGTGTCCGCCGTCTGGGGTGCGCACGAGGGTTCGCTGCTGCTCTGGGTGTTCATCCTCAGCGGCTGGACGGTCGCCGTCTCGCTGCTGGCGCGCCACCTGCCTGCCGTGGTACTGGCGCGCGTGCTCTCCGTTATGGGTCTGGTGAGCATCGGCTTCCTCTCCTTTCTGCTGTTCACCTCCAATCCCTTCGCGCGAGTGTTCCCGGTTCCGCTGGAGGGCGGCGACCTGAACCCGCTGCTGCAGGACCCGGGACTGGCAATTCATCCACCTATGCTCTATATGGGCTACGTCGGCTTGTCGGTCGCCTTCAGCTTTGCCATCGCCGCGCTCATCGGCGGCCGGCTGGACGCGGCCTGGGCGCGCTGGTCGCGGCCGTGGACCACGGTGGCCTGGGTGTTTCTCACCATCGGCATCACGCTGGGCAGCTGGTGGGCCTACAATGAACTGGGCTGGGGCGGCTGGTGGTTCTGGGACCCGGTGGAAAACGCCTCGTTCATGCCCTGGCTGGCGGCCACGGCGCTGATCCATTCGCTGGCGGTGACCGAAAAACGCGGCGCCTTCAAACGCTGGACGGTGCTGCTGGCGCTGCTGGCGTTCTCGCTCAGCCTGCTTGGCACCTTCCTGGTGCGCTCCGGCGTACTCACCTCCGTGCATTCTTTTGCCGCAGACCCGGCGCGCGGGCTGTTTATCCTGATTTTCCTGTGTATCGTGATCGGGGGTTCCCTGAGTCTTTATGCCGCGCGGGCGCCGAGCGTTTCCTCGGGAGGCAGATTTGACGCATTCTCGCGCGAGACTCTGCTGCTCGGTAACAACATGCTGCTGGTGATCATCACGGCTTTCGTCCTGCTGGGTACCCTCGCCCCGCTGGTCTATGACGCCCTCGGCTGGGGCAAGATCTCCGTGGGATTCCCCTGGTTCAACCGTATGTTCGTCATCTTTACTCCCTTCCTGGTCGTGCTCATGGGCATGGGACCGCTGGCGCGCTGGAAACATCAGGATCCGGCCGCGCTCGCGCGGCAACTGCGCGTCGCGCTACTGGTCAGTCTCGGCGGCGGCATCCTCGCCGCGCTGCCGCTGCTGCATGAGGGCTCGATCTGGGCCGGCCTGGCGGTCATGCTCTCGCTGTGGATCGTCAGCTCGCTGGCGCTCAGCCTGCGGCAACGGCTGCGCTACCGCATGGGTCTGGCCGGTCTGTGGCGGGACCTGGGCGCAAAAGGCAGCGGCAGTTATTACGGCATGGTGGTGGCGCACTTCGGTGTGGCGGTCTTCATCATCGGCGTGACCTTCGTACTGCAGTATAACGTCGAGAAGGACATCCGCCTGTCGCCTGGAGAAAGCACCGAACTGGCCGGTTACACCCTGCGCTTCGACGGCGTGCAGGCCCGCCAGGGCCCGAATTACCGCGCCGATCGCGGCACCATACATATCCTGAAAGACGAACGGGAAATCGCCCTGCTGCACCCGGAGAAACGCGTCTACACAGTACAGACCAAACCGATGACCGAATCGGGCATCGACGTGGGATTTACCCGTGATATCTATGTCTCGCTCGGCGAGGGGCTCGGCAATGGCGACTGGAGCATGCGCCTCTACTACAAGCCTTTCGTGCGCTGGATCTGGTTCGGCGGCCTGCTGATCGCCATCGGTGGACTGCTGGCGGCCAGCGACCGGCGTTACCGTATCGCGGTGCGCGACCAGGCGCCGGCATCCGCCGCGCTCGGGAATCACGGGTTGATTGCGAATGGAGGCTCCTGATGGTGCGCTATCTGCGTTACCTGGCGCCGCTCGCGATCTTCGCGCTGCTGGTCGCCTTTCTCTACCGGGGCCTCAGCCTGGATCCGAAACTGGTGCCTTCGCCGCTGGTTGGCAAACCCATTCCGGCGTTCACCCTCACGCGTCTGGATAATCCCGCTGTCACCATCAGCGACGCCGACTTCAGGGGGAAGGTCACCCTGCTGAACGTGTGGGCCACGTGGTGCGTGTCCTGCCGGAGGGAACACGAGACGCTGGTACAGCTGGCGAAAACCGGACAGGTCGACATCTACGGGCTGAACTACAAGGACAATCGTGAAGATGCCAATCGCTGGCTCAGCCGTCTCGGTAACCCCTATGTCGCCAATGCCTTCGACAGCGACGGTCGGGTGGGCATCGACTGGGGCGTCTACGGCGCGCCGGAGACCTTCATCATCGACCGGGAAGGCATTATTCGCCACAAACATATCGGTCCCCTGACCATCGATATCATCAACGACGAGATCCTGCCGATGGTCGCCAAACTGAAATCATGAATCCAATGAAACCGCTTATCCCGCTACTGTTGTTGCTGCTGGTCATAGTCGCGCCCCCGTTGCCGGCCGCAGTCACGCTCGAGTCCTTTACCTTCCCCACCAAGGCGGAGAAACAGCACTTCAAGGATCTCATCGGCCAATTGCGCTGCCTGGTGTGCCAGAACGAGACGCTGGCCGACTCGGATGCCGATCTGGCCCATGACCTGCGCGCCGAGGTCTACGAGATGATGAAGAGCGGCAAAAGCGACCAGGAGGTCATCGACTTTCTGGTCAATCGTTACGGCGATTTCGTGCTCTACAACCCTCCCGTGAAACCGTCCACGTATCTCATCTGGTACGGCCCGTTCGTGCTGCTGGCCATCGCCGCGTTGCTGCTGATACGCGCGGTGGGGCGGCAGCGGCAGGTTGAGGAACCGGCGATCTCCGCGGAGGAGCGCAAGCGGCTGGAACGACTACTCGGCGATGATGCCGGCAAGGGGAAGCAGGGATGAGCGAGTTCTGGGGACTGGCGGCCGTCATGACCATCATCGCACTGTTGTTCACGGTGCCCTGGCTGCTGGGCGCGGGACGATCCGCGAAGGCGCGGCCGGATCCGGATGCGCTCAATACCGAGGTCATCAAGGCGCAGCTGGCGGAACTGGACACCGACCTCAAGATGGGTCGGCTGGATGAGAATCAGTACGCTGCCGCACGCCGCGACCTGGAGCGCGAACTGCTTGACGATCTTACACCCGCTGGCGCGGCGGCGGCGACAACACCGGCGCGCAGCGGCCAGTGGGTGGTCGCGCTACTGGTGATAGCCATCCCCTTGATGGCAGTGGCGCTGTATCAGCAACTCGGGTCGAAGCAAATCATCCCGCTGCTGGAACAACGTGGCGCCGCCACTGCCACCACCACCGGTTCACCGGGCCAGCATGAGATGGGCGAGCAGTCACTGGAACAAATGGTCAACGTGCTAGCGGAAAAATTGAAGGAAAAACCCGATGACCTGCGCGGCTGGATCCTGCTGGCAAGGAGCTATGAAACCCTCAACCGCTACGCTGACGCGCTCGGCGCCTATCGCAACGCCCGTCGCCTCTCCGGCGACAACCCCGAGGTGCTGGCCGATTATGCCGACGCTCTGGTGATGGCGAACGGCGGCCGCTTCAACGATGAGGCGGGTGAGGTGCTGCAAAAGGCAGTCGAGGCCCAGCCCAACAATGTCAAGGCGTTGTGGCTCATCGGCCACTGGAAGAACCAGCAGGGATCCTATACCGAGGCGATCAGCTACTGGCAACGCGCCGCTGCCCTGCTCCCCGCGGGCAGCGAGGATACCACTATCATCGCGCAGCAGATCAGCCAGTTGCGGCAGCGTCTCGGAATCACCCCCAGCGCGCCGGTGGCAGTCACAGCCGGCGGCGGCACACCGGCCGCCGGTCATGCGATCACCGTCACGGTGGCGCTGGACCCGGCGCTGGCCGTTCAGGCCGCACCCGAGTCCACCGTGTTCATTTTCGCTCGCGCCGTCCAGGGCCCGCGCATGCCGCTTGCAATCATGCGACGGCAGGTCAAGGACCTTCCGGTCACGGTCACGCTGGATGACTCGCTCGCCATGTCACCCGCCATGACGCTGTCGAAGTTCGACCAGGTCACGATCGGCGCCCGCGTCTCCGCTTCCGGCAACGCCATGCCGCAGAGCGGCGACCTGGAGGGATCGCAGTCCCCGGTCAGCGTCGCCAGTCCCGGAACCGTCTCCATTATCATCGACCGCAAGGTGCCGTAAGGCTGGGCTGAGCGCAGCGAAGCCCATCAACGGCAGGGACGCCGGACCTGGCATTATCGGGCTTTTCCTTCGGACAGCCCAAACGGCAATGCTGCGCAATGCGGGTCATCCGCGATGTTTGATATTGATCAACTAGATCCGGGACGGCTCAACTATACTGTCATCGCGAGTACCAAAAAGCGTGGTTTTTTAATCGAAAGGAGAATAACTATGGCCAAGAAACAAGCCAGGCAGGATGTTGAAGTGGGCACCCGAAAAGGCGAACTTGCCGAGGCAAAATCGTCACGGGCAATGAACCCGTTCGAGGAACTGGAGCGCATGTTCGAGCAGTTCATGGGCCGCAGCTGGATGCGTCCTTTCAGCTGGGAGAATCCTCTGTTGAGCGAGATGTCCAGGTCCATGGATGTCCGCGTACCGAGTGTGGATGTGATCGATCGCGAAGAGGAAGTCGTCGTGCGGGCCGAAATTCCCGGCGTCGACAAGGAAAACCTGGAGGTATCGCTGAGTGACGACCGGCTGACCATCAAGGGCAGCACCCGGCAGGAGAATGTGGAAAAAGAGGCCGGCGAATACACCCGCCGTGAAATGTCCCGGGGCAGTTTCACCCGGGTGGTCACGCTGCCCGCGAACGTCGACGGCGAGAAGGCCAAAGCGAGCTTCAGGGACGGTGTCCTGGAAATGACGCTTCCCAAGTTGAAACCGACGAAACGCACCAGAATCAACGTCCATTAACCGCCGCGCAGTTCCCCGGGAAACGCCGCCGCGGAACGTGCAACGGGACGTTGTCTTCCACGTCCACGGCCTCACCAAGGTCTACCCGATGGGAGAGGTCGAGGTGCAGGCGTTGCGTGGCGTCGACCTGGAACTGTACGCGGGTGAACTGCTGGTGCTGCTGGGGCCCTCCGGCAGCGGCAAGTCCACGCTCCTCAATATTCTCGGCGGACTGGACACCGCCACCGGTGGAGAGGTCTATTACCGCGACCGCAACCTCGCCCATGTAAACGAGAGCACGCTGACCGACTACCGCCGCCACCACGTCGGTTTCGTGTTCCAGTTCTACAACCTGATTCCCAGTCTCACGGCGCGCGAGAACGTAGCTGTTGTCACCGAAATCGTGCGTAACCCCATGACGCCCGAGGACGCTCTGGCGCTGGTGAATCTGCAGGAACGCATGGATCATTTCCCCGCCCAGCTCTCCGGCGGCGAGCAGCAGCGTGTCGCCATTGCGCGCGCCATCGCCAAGAACCCGGCCGTGCTGCTCTGCGATGAACCTACCGGCGCGCTGGATTCCGAGACCGGCATCGTCGTGCTCGAGGCGCTGGAGCGGGCCAACCGTGAACTCGGCACCACCACGGTCCTGATCACCCACAACGCCGGCATCGCCGACATGGCCGATCGGGTGGTGCATATCACCAACGGACACATCGGCTCGATACAGCGCAACGCGCAACGAAAGCCGGCCCGCGAATTGTCGTGGTAGCGAATTCGTGCGTGCACTGAACCACAAGCTGTGGCGTGACCTGTGGGACATGCGCGGGATGGTGCTGGCCATCGCACTGGTTCAGGTGGGGGGTGTGGCAACCTTCGTGATGTCACTGTCGACCTACGATTCCCTGCTCTTCACCCGCGACCGCTACTACCGCGAGCAGCGTTTCGCGGAGGTGTTTGCCTCGCTGAAACGCGCACCGGACAATCTGGTCGGGCGTATCCGGACCATACCCGGGGTGGACCAGGTGCAAACCCGCGTGGTGGCGGCGGTACGCCTGGAGGTCCCCGGCTACACCGATCCGGTGACCGGTACCCTGGTATCCGTGCCTGATACTCATCCGTCCCGTCTGAACACCCTGTACCTGCGCCAGGGGCGCACCCTCGATGCAGGCCGTGACGACGAGGTAATGATCGACGAATCGTTCGCCACCGCCCATGGCCTGCAACCCGGTGACCGGCTCACCGCCACCATCAACGGCCGGCGCAAGACCCTGACCATCACGGGCATCGTGCTCTCCCCGGAATACATCTACTCGATCGCACCCGGCGCGGTGTTTCCGGACTTCGAACACTACGGGGTCCTGTGGATGGGACGCAAGCCACTCGCCACCGCCTATGACATGGACGGCGCCTTCAACGATGTCGCTCTCAGTCTGGAGCACGGAACAGACGCGGAGACGATCATCGAAACACTGGATCGCCTGCTGGCCCGCTATGGCGGGCGCGGCGCCTATGCCCGCGAGGATCAGCTGTCCCACCGCTTCCTGACCGAAGAACTGCATGGCCTGGAAACCATGGCCACGGTATTTCCCGTCATTTTTCTCGGCGTGGCGGCGTTTCTGCTCAACGTGGTGATCGGCCGCCTGGTAGCTACCCAGCGTGAACAGATCGCCATCCTCAAGGCCTTTGGCTACAGCAACCTCGACGTGGGGCGGCATTACGCATCACTGGTGCTGATAATCATTGGCCTGGGGCTCGCCGGCGGGATCGGCGCCGGCATCTGGCTGGGCAGAGGTCTGAGCGGGATATACATGCAGTTCTACCACTTCCCCTTCCTGCATTACCGGCTCGATCCGGTGGTCATCGGGCTGGCGGCCCTGGTGAGCGTGCTGGCCGGCCTGGCCGGCACGCTCCATGCAGTGAGCAAGGCCGTGCGCCTGCCGCCGGCCGTGGCCATGCGGCCGGTCACGCCGACCGCCTACCGTCCGACGCTGATCGAACGGCTCGGCCTGCAGCGACTGTTCTCCCAGCCGACCCGCATGATCGCCCGTCACATCGAACGCCGACCGGTCAAGTCGCTGCTCACGGTAGCCGGCATGGCATCCGCCTGCGGCATCATCATGGTCGCCAATTTCCAGAAAGACGCGGTGCGCCACATGATCGACGTGCAGTACACCATGAGTCAGCGACAGGACCTGAGCGTGACCTTTACCGAGCCTTCCTCCTATAAGGCCCTGTATTCTCTCGCCGGCCTTCCAGGGGTGGAATACGCTGAAGGCGTGCGGACCGTACCGGCGCGGCTGCGCTTCGAGCACCGCAGCTACCGCGGCTCCCTGCAGGGACTGGAGTCTGAGGCGAAGCTGCGGCGGGTGCTCGATGCCAACCTGCGGCGCGTCGACATCCCTCCCGACGGCATCGTGATGACCGATTATCTGGCCGAGTTGCTGGGAATCAGGCCGGGCGAGGTGTTGACCGTCGAGGTGCTGGAAGGCAAGCGGCCGGTTCTGAACGTGCCGGTGACCGGTACGACCAGCGAATATCTGGGAGTCTCCGCCTACCTGCAGCGCGGGACACTCAATCGCCTGATGCAGGAAGGCGATGCAGTCAACGGCGCCTACCTGACTGTGGACCCGCGCTGGCATAAACGTGTCTACCGGGAACTCGATGAAATGCCGCGCGTCGCGGGCATCCTCGTGCGTGACAGCGCCATCCGGAGTTTCTACCGAACCATGGATGAGACTATCCTGTACTTCTCCTTCGTCTCCGCCGTGCTGGGTGGATTCATCGCTTTCGGCGTGGTCTACAACAGCGCCCGCATCGCGCTTTCCGAGCGCGACCGTGAACTGGCCAGCCTGCGGGTGCTCGGCTTCACCCACCCCGAGGTCGCTTATATCCTGCTCGGGGAACTCGGCATCGCCACCCTGCTGGCGCTCCCACCGGGCTTTCTGTTCGGCCGCCTGCTGTGCGGCTACCTCTCGCAGGCGTTTCGGTCCGACCTCTACCGGGTGCCGCTGATACTCGAACCCGGGACCTACGCATTCGCCGCCGCCGTGGTGCTCGCCTCAGCCGCATTTTCGGCGCTGATGTTATGGCGCAAACTGCGCACGCTGGACCTGATCGGCGTGCTCAAGACCCGGGAATGATGCAACTGCTCATGGACTTACGCTTCAATCCTTATAATACGCTTCAATCCTTATAAATAGTGCGCATCCATAAACACCGTTTTCACCGCAGAGACGCTAAGGACGCAGAGAAGTTCTTAAAAGAAATCAATCAAACACTTTGCGCTCTTTGCGGCTCTGCGGTGAGTTAATTTCTTTATGGATGGACGCTAAATAGCCACGGAAGCACACGAAAATACACGGAAGAAAATAGAAATTGTCAGTGTATAGTCCGTTTGCTTACGTGTGCTTCCGTGGCCAATTTAACGCTCTTATTCACGATAGCCCTTGTGTTAGCACAATTCGCTTACTCACATATTTTATATATATACTGAGACTTATGTGACTTTTCTGATGAACTCATAAAGAATTAGGATGACATGCACCGGCGGAGAAATTTCGGATTGATGACCCTGGCGGCCACCCTGCTCGCGGCCCTGGCCTGGGGCTTCTGGCCACGGCCGGTCTTGGTGGAAGTCGCCACGGCGAGCCGCGGTCCCCTGCAGGTCACCGTCGAGGAAGAAGGACGCACCCGCGTCAAGGACCGCTTCGTGATTTCCGCACCGGTCGCGGGGTACCTGCGACGCATAGAACTGGACGTCGGTGATGCGCTGACACAGGGCCAGACCGTGGCGGTGCTGGAACCGCTGCGTCCCGAGGTTCTCGACCCGCGCAGTCGCGCCCGCGCCGAGGCCCAGATCGCCGCCGCACAGGCTGCACTGGAGGCCGCTGTCAAAAAGGTCGCCGCGGCGCACGCCGAGACGAAATTCGCGCGCGACGAATATGCGCGCAAACAAAAGCTGCGTGCAAAAGAGACCATCTCCCAGACCCTGCTCGAGGAGGCCGAAACCCGGGCGCGGCAGACGGCCGCAGAGCAGCAGTCCGCGGAATTCACTGTCGAGGTCGCGCGCTTCGACCTCGAAGCCGCACGCACCGCACTGCAGTATTCACTCGCGGACAACACCGCGACCCGGCCGGTCACGGTGGAACTGCAGGCCCCGGTCGCCAGCCGTGTACTGCGGATCAACCATGAAAGCGAAGGGGTCGTCAGCGCCGGCGAGGACCTGATCGAGATCGGCGATCCGGCCCGGTTGGAAGTCGCCGTGGACGTACTCTCGCAGGACGCGGTACAAATTCGCCCGCAAACCCGCGTGCAGTTCTACCGCTGGGGAGGCGATGCCCCCCTGGAGGGTGTGGTGCGCACTGTCGAACCGGCGGGTTTCACCAAAATATCCGCACTCGGAGTAGAGGAACAGCGGGTATGGGTCATCGCCGACCTGGTGTCACCGCGGGAGGCATGGCGGTTTCTTGGCGATGGGTATCGGGTCGAGGCGCACTTTATCCTCTGGCAGGACCCGGATGTGCTGCAGGCGCCTGCCAGTGCGCTGTTCCACCACGACGGTGGATGGGCGCTCTTCGTGGTGGAAGATGGCCGCGCCCGGCAGCGCCGCGTCGAGGTTGGACATCGCAACGGACTGGTGGCCGAGATCATTGGGGGACTGCGTGCAGGGGACCGGGTCATCACCCACCCCGATGACCGGATTGAAGACGGCGTGCGCGTACAGATCCATGATATAAAAAGCCAACCCACGGCAACGGCGAGTGAGACTTGACCACGGTCATTGCAATTCGGCCACAGAACGTCAAAACTATACGTGGTTATAGAGGAGAATAATATGCAGATACCCTTGCAGGTCGTATTTCATAATATGGAACCTTCAGCCGCCGTGGAGACCAATATCCGCGAAAGAGCAAACAAGCTGGAGCGTTTCTGCGACAAGATCACCAGCTTCCGGGTCACCGTCGAAGCACCTCACAAACACCATCACAAGGGCAACATCTACCACATCGCGGTCGACATCATCGTACCGGACGCCGAGATTGTGGTCAGCCGCAATCCCCATGAGAATCATGCCCACGAGGATGTGTATGTAGCGGTCCGGGATGCCTTCAACAGTGCACGGCGCAGGCTGGAGGACTACGAGGCGCGCCGCCGCGGCAAGGTCAAGAGCCACCCGACGGCGAGACCGCTGCCCCAACAGGCACCCTAGGGCCTGACGCAGGCCACGCAACGTCGGCGAGCCGCGGCGTCGACGTTTATGTGGCGGCATTTTTCCCACGAGGCCGACATCGGCATACACGGCAGCGGTAACAGTCCGGAGCAGGCCTTCGAGGAAGCGGCCGTCGCCATGACGGCAGTCATTACCGACCCGGATAGCGTGGCCTGCCGGGAATCGGTGACGGTCAATTGCGAGGATCCTGACCGGGAATTGCTGCTGGTCGACTGGCTGAATGCGCTGATCTATGAAATGGCGACACGGCGCATGCTGTTCCGCCGCTTCAAGGTCGAGTTCGAGGGTACGCGGCTACACGGAACCGCCTGGGGCGAGCCCGTCGACCGGATCCGCCACCAGCCCGCCACGGAGGTCAAGGGGGCCACCTACACGGCCCTGGCGATGTACGAGTCACCTCCGGGCGTATGGCATGCCAAGTGCGTCGTGGATGTCTAGACTTCATAGGTGAGACATCCGCGCAGGTACAGCCACGCAGGGAATGGCAATGGACACGACGCGACTGACCCGGGTATCGGAATTCGAGTGGCGCGTTGAACCATGGGGCGCTATGCGGGTTGCGGGCATCATCTACGCCAGCCCGGAGCTGGTTCGCGCCATGGATGACAAGGTGCTCGAACAGGTCACCAACGTCGCCTCCCTGCCGGGGATCGTCGAAGCATCTTATGCCATGCCCGATGCCCACTGGGGATACGGCTTTCCCATCGGCGGGGTCGCCGCCTTCGACGCCGATCAGGGCGGCGTGATCTCCGCCGGCGGCGTGGGCTTCGATATCTCCTGCGGCGTGCGCACCCTGCTCACCGGCCTGCGGCGCACCGACATCGAACCGGTCAAGGAACGCCTGGCCGATGCGCTCTACGGCAGCATCCCCGCCGGTCTCGGCAGCACCGGACGCATACATCTCGATGAGTCCGGCATGGATGGCATGCTTGCGGGCGGCGCTCGCTGGGCGGTGAAACGCGGCTGGGGCTACCGCGAAGACCTCGATCGCATCGAGGAACAGGGCCGCATGGAAGGCGCGCAACCGCAGGAGGTCTCGGAACTGGCCCGCAGACGCCAGCGCGACGAGATGGGCACGCTCGGCTCAGGCAACCATTACCTCGAAGTGCAGGAGGTCTGCGAGATCTTCGATCCCGACGCAGCCACCGCCTACGGCATCCGCCGGGGCGACATCGTGGTCAGCATCCACTGCGGCTCGCGCGGACTCGGTCACCAGATCGGCACAGAATTCCTGAAATCGATGGTGATCACTGCCCGTCAGCAGGGCCTCACCCTCCCTGACCGCGAACTGGCCTGTGTGCGGATTGATTCACCGACCGGCCGGAGCTATCTCGGGGCGATGCGCGCCGCGATCAATTGCGCACTGGCCAACCGGCAGATTATCACCGGGCTCACCCGTGAGGTGTTCGAGCGCATCATTCCGGGCACGACACTCGATCTGCTCTACGATGTTTCGCACAACACCTGCAAGGTCGAGGAACACCTGGTTGAAAGCCGACCGCGCCGGCTCTATGTACATCGAAAGGGCGCCACGCGCGCCTTCGGTCCCGGACATGCCGAGTTGCCCGCGGAATATCGCGACACCGGCCAGCCTGTCCTGATCGGCGGTTCCATGGGAACCGCCTCGTACATTCTCGCCGGCAATCGCGCGGCAAAATCCGCAGCGTTCTCCTCGGCCTGTCACGGGGCGGGACGCTCCATGAGCCGGCGCAGCGCCTTCAAAACCTGGATGGGCCGGCAGGTCATCGATACCCTGCACGCGGAGGGTATCCTGATCCGCAGTCCGTCTTCACGCGGTGTGGCCGAGGAGGCCCCCGGCGCCTACAAGGACGTCAACGAGGTGGTCGATACCGCAGATGCGTCCGGCCTGGCGCGCAAGGTGGCAAAACTGCGACCGGTCATCTGCATCAAGGGTTAGCGGGATGACCCGTACCTGAGGGAGGAATGGCGGGGTCAGCCAGGACCTGAATGATATATCCGGACCGGATTGTCCCTGATACTCCGCTGCGGCTGAAAATGGCGGCACCCGGGCCGGGGCTGCAAGACCGTCTACCGCGGAGATGCGGCAGTCGAGCTTACAGGGTCGTTGTTTCTACGTGTCTTGCGGTCCCGGCCCGGGTGCCGTCTGCCAACGCTGGCAGCGGGTGTCTGGTGGCCGGGTTCCAGGGGTAATCAGGTTTCCGGGTGATCCTGGTCAACAAGAACCTGTCAACCCGATTCATACTGTATTTATGAGGCGGTTGATTGATTCACTGTGTTATCCCGCCGCACGAATAAGGATACGCAGGCATTGATAAGGGGGGATGTCAAGTACAGTAAACAGATTTACCGAGCAGCACGGTAACGACATCATATTCCAACGAGGAGGCATCATGTCCAAACCCTGGATTGTAGTAGCAGACCAAAGCAAAGCCCGTATTTTTACCATCGACAGCCCGCGCGGTCCGTTGCAGGAGCTTGAGGAACTCGAACATCCTGAAGGACGCGAGCGCATCCAGGAACTCACCACGGATCTACCGGGACGTGCTTTCGACAGCAGTGGTGTCGGCGGTCGCCATGCCATGGGGACGTCGGTGGACCCGAAAGAGCAGGAGGCGATTCGATTTGCCAAACAGATCGTCGAATATGTGCAATCCGGATGCACGCAGGGCCGTTGCAATCGCCTGTTGCTGGTGGCGGGACCGTATTTTCTCGGCCTGCTGCGCGAGCACTTGAGTCCGATCAACGGGGTCGAGATCACGGAGATCGGCAAGAACCTCGGACAGTACAGCAGCCACGAAATCCGCTCTCACCTGCCGGAGCGCCTGTAAGCGGATCGCGCAGCTTCGGCAGGGAGTGAGCGTTGCAGTATTCATCACGCGCGGGAGTTCCTTCTGCGGGAGTGTCGCCATCGCTGCGGAAATTCACAGAATCAATGCTTTCCGTATGCTTTCGTGGCGATTTAATCGCAGATAGAAACTTCATGAAGATTCATGAATTTCGCAAACCCCAGTCGTACTGCAATATGATGCCGCGAGCCACGTAACCAGCAATCCAGACGCCGCGGCGAGGGCTCCGGCGATGCCAAGGAATGAGAGACCCAGCAGCATACCGCCCAGTTGCTGCGACAACAGCCCCATCACACCGCCGAGCAAGCCCAGCAGTCCGTAGGTTCGTACCCCCGAAACACGCGAACCTTCCACCGACTCGCGCTTTTCCCAGCCACGCTCCATACCGATCAGGAAACCGACCGCAAGCGCCACCGCAAGATGAAAGATTGTATGCTGTATCACGCTCGCCTGATTGCCTGGATTGAAATAACCGCAGGCTGGCAAACCAACCTGACGGAGCGGTGAACTACCGCTCCGGGTCGCGTACTGCCCTGATTTATACTAGCATCTTCCTGTCGAAACTCTGCTCACGTGATGGAAGTCAGAAAGGACTGCCGTCGTTCGGTGAAAATCGCCATACCGGACCCGCAAGACATGACAGGAAACCCGTACCATTCACATACACCAGGCGAACACAATTATGCAGCCAGGCAAGCCGCTGTCTCCTGCGGATCTGTACCGACATTGCGATATCGGTCTGTTTGACTTCGAGACCACGAGGGATCTCCAGCCGCTGGCAGAACCCATCGGACAGGACCGGGCCGTTGAAGCGATCCATTTCAGCGTCGGGATGGCGAGCGAGGGCTATAACCTGTTCGTACTGGGCCCTCCGGGCAGCGGCAAGCACAGCGTGGTGCAGGGAATACTCGAACAGCGGGCTGCCGAACGGCCCGTACCGGATGACTGGTGCTACGTCAATAATTCCAGCAACCCGAAAAATCCCCGGGCGCTGCGCTTGCCTGCCGGTCGAGGCAGGGAATTGCGCCAGGACATCGCCCAGCTGATCCAGGAGGCCTATAGCGCGATCCCGGCAGCCTTCGAGAGCGAGGATTACCAGAACCGGCAGCAAGCGATCGAGGAGGAATTCAAGGAATACCAGGAAAAGGCGTTCGAAGAGGTACAGCAGCACGCCCGGGAACGCGGCATCGGCATCATCCAGACGCCGACCGGGATTGCCTTCGCCCCGCTGCATGATGACAAGGCCATCAGTCCCAAGGAATACGAAAAACTGCCCAAGGAAGAACAAGAGAAACTGTCCCGGATTACCGAGGAGGTCGGCAAGGAACTGCAGCGCGTCATGCAATCCATCCCGCAGGAGGCCCGCAAGATGCGCGCAAGAAAACGCGAACTCGACCGGGAAGTCTCGATGTACGCCGTGGGCGGGTTGATCAGCCAGCTGATCGAGAAATACACAAATCTACCCGATGTCGTCGGCCACCTGAAGGACATGCAGGCCGACATCGTCGACAATGTGGATGTCTTCCTGCGCTCGACCGAACAGCAGGGACGCATCCCCAGGGCGCTGATCAGCGGCCGTATGCAGGGCATGGATTCCGAAGGGTCTCCGGCCATGCGCCGCTACGCGGTCAACCTCATCATCGATCACACCGGCGACCAGGGCGCACCGGTCATCTTCGAGGACTATCCTACCTTTCCCTACCTGATCGGGCAGATCGAGCACATGTCCGAGATGGGTACGCTGATGACCGACTACCACCTGATCAGGGCAGGCGCCCTGCATCGCGCCAACGGCGGCTATCTGGTGGTGGATGCCATCAAGCTGCTGTCTCAGCCCTTTGCCTGGGAAGGTCTCAAGCGCGCCCTCAAGTCGCACGAGATCCGCATCAAGTCACTCGGGGAGGCGCTCAGCCTGGTGAGCACAGTCTCCCTGGAACCGGCCCCGATACCGCTCGATGTCAGGGTCGTACTGCTCGGTGATCGCATGCTCTACTACCTGTTGCAGGCCTACGACCCGGAGTTTCTGGATCTCTTCAAGGTGGCGGCCGACTTCGATGACCGGATCGACAGGACCCCGGAGAACAGCCGGCAGTTTGCACGTCTGCTTGCCACGCTGGCAGCGCGCGAGCAACTCAGACCCATGGACAGATCAGCCGTCGCTCGCCTGCTGGAGGAATGCGCGCGACATGCCAACGACGCGGAAAAGATCTCCGCCCAGATCCGGCACGCCGCCGATATCATGCGCGAATCCGACTACTACGCCGGCCGCGCTGGCAGGAATGTCACCAGCGCCGCTGATGTGCAGTATGCAATCGATGCCCGTATCCGCCGGGCCAGCCGCATCCGCGACCGCCTGCAGGAGGAAATCCTGCGCGCGACGATCCTGATCGACACCGATGGTGCGAAGGTAGGTCAGGTCAACGGCCTGGCGGTCGCCCAACTGGGAGAACTCGCCTTCGCGCACCCCTCCCGCATTACCTCCCGCGTCTCACAGGGCTCGGGCGAGGTGGTCGACATCGAACGCGAGGTCGAACTGGGCGGACCGATCCATTCCAAGGGGGTGCTGATCCTCACCGCGTTCCTAGCCTCCCGATTCGTCACCGACCGGCCGCTCTCGCTGTTCGCCAGCCTGGTCTTCGAGCAATCCTACGGGGGTGTCGAGGGCGACAGCGCCTCCGCTGCCGAGTTGTGCACCCTGCTTTCGGCCCTGGCGGGGGTGCCGATCATCCAGGGACTGGCGATCACCGGCTCGGTAAACCAGCATGGCGAGATTCAGGCCATCGGCGGGGTCAATGAAAAGATCGAGGGGTTTTTCGACATCTGCAGCAGGCGGGGCCTTACCGGGACGCAGGGCGTCCTGATCCCGGTAGCCAATGTCAAACATCTGATGTTGTGCAGCGATGTCATCGTGGCCGTGGCGGAGAAACGTTTTCACGTCTACCCGGTTGACACCATCGACCGTTGCCTCAACCTGCTTACCGGCCTGGAAGCAGGTGAGCGTGGCAAGGACGGCGAATTCACCGAAGGCAGCGTAAACCAGCGCGTACGGGCGAAGCTCCTGGATTTCGCCGAAACGCGGCGTGCGTTCGCCACAGGCGGCGCCGGATCGGCGAACTCCGATGCCGGGAACTGACGCTCAACGCCGGGCGCGCATCCTGGTGATGCTGGGCAGCATCGAATCCGACCGGACGGCGCTGGAGGCGATCAGCCTGCTGGCCGGCAGGACGCCGGCGGAAATACTCGGAATGTTCGTGGAGGACATCGAACTGCTGAGCCTGGCGGAACTGCCAATCGCGCGTGAGTACTGCCTGCTCACTCACGTCGAGCGGCAACTGCAGGCCACGGACCTCGAACGCCAGTTCCGGATTCAGGCGCGCGCCGCGCAACAAGCCCTAGCGGAGATCGCCAGCCGACTCGGCTCCCCCCTGTCCTTTCGTACCGTGCGCGGCATCACCACAACCCTGCTGCGTGAAGCCTTGGCAGAAACGGATCTGATGTTGTTCGGCGCTGGGCGCGGCGCATTGCGTCTGCCCGGCGGATCCACCCGGGTGAACACCGGTCATCCTTACCGGTGGCGGCCCGTTGCCGTCGTGTTCGATGGCTCGGACGCCGCACAGCGAGCCCTGCAGGTTGCCCTGCAGATTGCCCCGAACGACGCCAAACCCCTGACCGTGATACTGACGGCCAGCGATACGGACCATCTCTCAACGCTGGCCGACCAGGCAAGCCGTCAGGCGGAAACCCGCAGCCTGCAGCTGGTGAAGCTGGTGAATCCCGCGTGGGAGGATGTGCTTGCACAGGTACGCACGCAGCGCAACGCCCTGCTGGTTGCCGCCATCACCGCAGAACTGCTGCAGGAAGAAAATCTCGGACGGCTGCGCAACGAACTCCATTGCCCGGCGATTCTCGTCAAATAATCCTGACGGCGCAATCCTTTCCGGGCGCCAGAACTGTTTCCGGGAGCCCCTACATCAAACGCCCGTAATAACCACGTTCGGCATTTTCCAGCAGTTTCTCGAATTGATCACCGCTCACCCGGACCACGGATTCATGGTCTCCGGATTCGAAATACACCTCCGTCCCGGCTAGCAGGCTCTCGTCGACAAAGGTATCCACACCCCAGGCCGGCCCTAACGGCGGAACGGCGCCGGTCTCGCAATCGGGAAACAGATCGGTCAGTTCAGCCTCGGACGCCATCACGACGTCATGTCCGAACTGCTGGCGCAGCAGACCCATATCGACATGTTCGGCGGACGGCACCACCACCATCAGGTAACGGCCATCATCCCGGATAACGACCGCCTTGGCGAGCTGCATGCCCGGTACATGTGCCTCCTCGGCTGTTTCCATGCTGCTGCCGGTATGCGGATGAGGGATAAGATCGTAACTTGCGTTGTGCTGGCTGAGGAATTCTTCAAGCGTAATTGACATGGCCATATAACCACCTCCTCCTTTGCCCCTCCCGGCCTTCTCAAGGGCGATTTTGACAAATTGCATGTTTCGGACACGTCGGTAAATCGCCGGCCCGCCGCGCAGATGCGTCACGGCGATCTCGTGATCACCGGCTGCATCGCCAAGCAAGACATACCCCGACTGCCAATAAATTTAATGATAGTCCACCCTCATCTTTCCTGCATTGATGCATATCAACCTGCAATCAAGCAGTTACAGGCGTCCCACGAAAGCCGAATGCTGCTGGCGACACTCAGCCCGAAGAGCCGTTGCCCCAGCCATTGAACGGATTCGCGATCAGGGAGGCATTGTAATAGCGCGCATCATCGGTGACCTCTTCACCGATCCAGTCCGGCAGAATGACAGTTTGATCCGCCCTGGCAAGCTCCACTTCGGCGATGACCAACCCGGCATTCTCGCCCTCGAATTCATCGACCTCCCAGAGCAACCCGGCATGTTCGATGGTGTAGCGAACCTTTTCGATGATCGGCTTCAGACAGAGGGTGTCCAGCATCTCGTTGGCATCCTCCACCGGGATGGGGTATTCATACTCGGGGCGCGTCATGTTTACCGTCACCCCCTTGACAGTGATAAAGCCCGTGCCGGCAGCCACCCTGACGCGGACATTGCGGGCGGGTTCCGTTGACAGGTAACCCTGCCGGTAACGGGTTCCCTTGCCCGGCATACGCCAGCTGTTATTTGTGACCAGATACTTGCGTTCTATTTCCAGTGGCATAGTGATTCCAAGGGGATTCATGCCCGGCCGGCAAGCTGTATCGGGAGTGTTTCCGTTCCGGCTAGACCCGCATCACTGTCGCAATTGAGGCGTCCCTGGGGCCACTCCGATATACCGGTCGGATCGGTGCGCCAGGCAATTGTACCCGATTCATTGCAACCCGGTAGAAAGTTACGGTAAAGTCTGAAGCAATGACGCTGTCGTCACGCCAGTGTCTATAAGAAAAGAAATGCATATATAAGAATTTCCATATATACGATCCCCGACAGTCTGCCCGGGGGCGGAGACGCCGGTCAAGAGGAGCACGAACAGTATGAAGTTATTCCCCGCCATGAATTTATCCGGTTTGCGCAACGTACTGCACCAGAAACATCAAATAAAAAACGCACGGCAGGACCTGCAGACCGATACTATCAAAACCGTGGAACGGGTGGTCGACGTCGTCGACGGCAGAATTCGACTGATCAGCGGTTACAGGAAGAAACTTCAGCATGTCATCAGTACTTCCCTTGAGTATTCCGATTCCCTGATCGACCAGTTCCCCGGGGCAATCGAGGTCAGCAGCAGGACATTCGTCTCCGATCCCTACGTCAATGCCTTTTTCTCGAACACCCGGGACGTACAGACAATTTTCTCGCGGAGTTCAGAAATACGGGAGTTCATGGAGGATTATGCCTATGACGAGCTCACGCAATGCTGCGTCCTGTTGTGCATGCACAAGACGGAAAAAACCGTTCTGGGGGTTGAACTCGCCGGCGACACCCTGAGGAAGGATGTGAAGCAGACGGCGGTCAATTTTACGGATCACCGGATTTACTCACCGGCGCCGAACGAAATGCAAACGCGTCAGGGGCTGAAACGATGTCTCTTCGAAGGCCTTGTCACCAACGCGCTGGAACGTGTCATACAGCTCAAGCTGTCAAACCAGCGCCTGCAACACGAACGCCAGATACTGCAATCAAGATTGCGACATGCCCAGTATCTGCTGGGACGGCAGACCAACCAACCGGTAAACGAGGCCGACTGCAAGCGTGAGATCGGAGAAACACGTCTGAAACTGGAAAAAACCGAGCAGGATCTGAGGAAAATTCACCTGGCAACGCCGCAGGTAAGCCTTGAGCAGGTCATCGAAGTGTTCAGCCGTCCGGAAAAATTCGTTCGGTTGCAGCAATCAACGCTCAGGCTGAACAAGATGGGAATCAAGATCGATGAGTCGACAAGGCAACCCTGCAACACGCTTAACCTGACCGAAGTCAGCATTGGTGAGGAACTGTCCCGCGTCGTTACCCTGGCCAGATTCCCGCGTGACGAATTTCTGTCCCAGCCATTTGTCCCCACACCGGGAATCTCGGTGCCTTTTGCCACGATGTGAACATAGCTAACACGACCTGCCGCTTCACGCCGGCATAGTCGAAGGCCTCTAGCAGACGCAGGACTGTCTTCGCATCGATCCGAGACACCAGCTGCCGCACGCATCGCCTCCTCTTGTCAGGGCATAATTGATATACTGACTGCTGGCATCATCAGGCGATTCTGACAATGGACAAGACTCCGGCAAGTATCCCGATTCCGGCTCCGGCGCGTTCCGCCGGCAGCGGGCAAACCGCTCCCCGCAAAAAGACCCCGAAATCCACCCCGGCACCGGACAAGAAAGCCGCAAGCACAGCCGACACAGCACGGCCTGACGTCATCGACTTCGACGCCTCCGAGCTTTATCTCAACCGCGAACTGACGTGGCTGGAGTTCAACCGCCGAGTGTTACACATGGCCGCTGATGAACAGACGCCCCTGCTCGAACGCGTCAAGTTCCTGGCCATTGTCAGCGGCAATCTGGATGAATTTTTCATGAAGCGCATCGGCGGACTGAAACAGCAGATCGCCGCAGGACTCAACACGCAGACCGTCGATGGACGCACGCCCATGGAGCAGATGCGGATGAGCCAGGTCATGGTGCGGGAACTGCACCGCGAACAGAACCAGATCTTCTTCGAACTGCTCGAACTGCTCGATGAGAAGGATATACGCCTGATAAAGTATTCGGATCTCCCGGACAGCGAGCGGGAAGAACTGCGCGAGCAATTCATCGCCAACATCTTTCCCCTGCTGACGCCGCTGGCCATGGACCCGGGTCATCCCTTTCCGTTCATTTCGAACCTGGCCCTGAACCTGCTCGTGACCCTGTCTTACCCCGGCAGCAGCGGCAGTCACTATGCCCGCGTTAAGGTGCCCATGGTCAAGGATATCGCGCCGCGCTTCGTCAGCGTCGGCAACAGCAACACCTTCGTCAAGCTCGAGGATCTCATTTCCAACAACCTGGACCTGCTGTTCCCCGGAATGCAGATCATGTCCTGCGAACTATTCCGGGTAACGCGCAATGCCGTCGTCGAAATCGAGGAAGAGGAAGCGGATGACCTGCTGGCGATGATCGAGACCGAGCTGCGGGATCGCCATTTCGCGCCCATCGTGCGCCTGCAGGTCGACAAGGGGATGGACCCGACCCATCGGGGCATGCTCGCCGCGGAACTCGGTCTCAACGAGGAAGCCGACGTGTTCGAAGCCGAGGTACTGATGGGCATGCGCGACCTGTTCGAGATCGCCAGCCTGGATATACCCGAATTTCACGACACGCCGCACAAGCCGATAGACCATCACCGGCTGGCGCACGACAGCCGCAACATTTTTCATATCATCCGGGAGCGCGGCGCACTGCTGTTGCAGCACCCCTATGAATCATTCAGCACCAGCGTCGAACGGTTCATGCGGACGGCGAGCGAGGACCCCAAGGTGCTGGCGATCAAGATGACGCTGTACCGTACCTCTTCGGATAGCAATATCGTCGAGTCGCTCATCAAGGCGGCGCGCAACGGCAAGCAGGTGGCGGTTCTGGTTGAGCTCAAGGCGCGCTTTGACGAAGCCGCCAATATCCGCTGGGCGCGGCGCATGGAGCAGGTCGGCATCCATGTCACCTATGGCGTGGTCGGTCTCAAGACCCACAGCAAGGTCATCCTCGTCGTGCGCAAGGACTATAACGGCCTGCGCCGCTATGCCCACATCGGCACCGGCAATTATCACGCGGGAACCGCCCGCCTCTACTGCGATCTCGGCATGCTGACCGTCGATACCGGAATCACCCAGGACCTGACCGAACTGTTCAACTATCTGACCGGGTACTCGCCGCCGCCGCGCTACCGCAAGATCCTGACCTCGCCCTACACCCTGAAAAAAGCGCTGCTGGACAAAATCGATCGCGAAATCAAGATCCATAATGACGAGACCCCGGGACTGATCCAGCTCAAGATGAATGCCCTGGAGGATGTGGACATCACCCGTGAGTTGTATCGTGCCGCCAAGGCAGGTGTAAAGGTCGACCTCATCGTGCGAGATACCTGCCGCCTGCGCCCGGGCATCCCGGGTTTCACGGAAACCGTCCAGGTCATCAGCGTACTGGGAAGATTTCTGGAACATGCACGCATCTATTATTTCAGGAATGGGGGCGCCGAGGAGTACTTCATCGGCTCCGCCGACCTCATGAAGCGCAATCTCGAGAGCCGGGTGGAGGTGGTCACGCCTGTCGAGGATCAGAAACTGCGTCAGGAGTTGCGCCTGATAATCGATGTCCAGCTATTGAGCCGCAGGAACGTCTGGGAGATGCAGGCGGACGGAAGCTATATCGCGCGCGAGGAAACGACCGGCAAATCATCACGCAGCTCCCAGGAAACCTTCATCGAACTGGCGCAGAAACGCATGTCCGCGGCCTCCAAACACCAGCAGGCAAAACTGCGCCAGAAACTGCTCTACCACTTCCACAAACGCCTGCAAAAAAGCGGTTGATGCCGACGGGCATATCAGGCCGGACAACGCGGGGAACGTCGATACTGACGGGAATTTTCCGATTGTGGAACGACCGGGTAATGAGTCTGGCGAGGAAACCGCCCATTGGCGGGAAACTCCCGTGGTCAAGCAACGGGAAGCCTGCGGGCCTTGCAAAAGGCTTATTTGCGATGCACGCTGGAATTCAGGTAGCGGGATATTCTCGATTCCACACAGTGGTCCGAACCGCCGCATCCCTGCACCGTGCCTGCCGCATTCGCAGGAATTACGGGCAGAAATAGAGCCTCATACGACAGCCTTGATTAGTTACTGGCCTATCAAATTGTACGTCTCCTCTCCCCCGCCCAGGCGGGGGAGAGGGGATTAACAAGATCTGCCCGTCGTTAAGTATCTTAGTTGCACAAGGAGAACAACAAATGACGCACAAGATGAAAGCACAACCGATCCTGGTGCCTGTGGATTTCTCACCCTGCTCCGAGGCGGCGCTGCTGTATGCGGCGGATCTTGCGGCCACACTGCAGTTTCCGCTGAATGTGCTGCACGTCGTCCATGACCCGGGACAGGCGCCCGGCTACTACGCGATGAAGGGAAGGAAGAAGCAGCTGCGGCGCATGGAAGACGTCGCCGCCGAGATGATGGAAGAGTTCATGCTCGGAATGAAAAAGAGGCACCCGAATCAACCCGCCCTGGCAACGGCCGAAACCAGCCTGGTCGTCGGACTCCCCGTCACCCGAATACTGGAAACCGCGCTGAAGATCCAGGCCGGGATGATCGTGATGGGCAGTCAGGGGCGGACGGGACTTGCCCACGTACTGCTGGGATCGAAGGCGGAGCAGGTGGTGCGCCTGGCCCCGATTCCCGTCACCATCGTCAAGGCAAAGGCGAAGACGAAGACCAAACCCGGCGCCAAGGATAAAAAATAGCCGCACGAGGCAGGAGTATGATGTTTATCCGTGCAGAACCTGACGGCTCAGAGTTCAGCGTGCCGTCCCTGCTGGCATTCACCTGGCCACGAAAGCACAGGTAAGAATCAGTAATACTGTCTGTGTGTTCCGTGTGATTCCATGGCCATTGACCACAATTAAGGCGTAAGCACATGCCATTTCGTTCAGGACCTGCCCGATCATCGGGTAACACGCCGACTGCGCATTTGCTGGCATGCGCCATGCTTGCCGGCCTGGCGGCGATGCCGGTACTGGCCGCCGGCAGTGACGCCGGTGAAACGGACTGGGGCAGCATGGGCATGTCCCTGCTGGGCGGACTGGCCCTGTTCCTGTTCGGAATGGATCAGATGGCGGATGCCCTCAAGGCGGTGGCCGGCGAGCGCATGAAGCTGCTGCTCGCCAAGCTGACCACTAACCGCTTCATGGGCGCCCTGACTGGCGCCTTCGTCACCGCCGTCGTCAACTCCTCCTCCGTCACCACCGTCCTGGTGGTGGGCTTTATCACCGCCGGCCTGATGTCCATGTCGCAGTCCATCGGTATCATCATGGGCGCCAATATCGGTTCCACCATCACCGCCCAGCTCATCGCCTTCCAGGTCACCAGGGCCGCCTTACTCATGATCGCCGCGGGATTCGGCATGCTGTTCCTCTCCCGGCAGGAAAGGATCAGGCAGTACGGCGGTATGCTGATGGGTCTGGGACTGGTGTTCTTCGGAATGGGCATCATGAGTGACGCCATGGCACCACTGCGCAGCTATCCTCCGTTCCTCGAACTGATGACGCACATGGAACAACCCCTGATCGGGATCCTGATCGCGGCGATTTTCACCGGTTTGATCCAGTCATCGGCGGCGACCACGGGCATCGTCATCGTGATGGCGGCACAGGGCTTCATCACGCTCCAGGCCGGCATCGCGCTGGCCTTCGGCGCCAATATCGGCACCTGTATCACCGCCCTGCTGGCCTCGATCGGCAAACCGCGCGAGGCGCTGCGCGCGGCCGCGGTCCATATCCTCTTCAACGTATTCGGCGTGTTGCTCTGGTACCGCTTTATTCCCCAGCTGGCCGAATTCGTCACCTGGTTGTCCCCCGCCTACCCGCAACTCTCAGGAACTGCGCGCCTGGCCGCCGAGGCGCCACGCCAGATCGCGAACGCCCATACCACGTTCAACGTGGCGAATACCTTTATCTTCATCGGATTCGCGGGCCAGTTTGCCCGCCTCGTGGAATGGCTGATACCGGACAAACCGCTGACTGAACAGCTGATCATTCAACCCAAATACCTCGACGAGGAACTGCTGGAAACCCCGTCACTGGCGCTGGGCCGGGTACGGCTGGAGATCGGTCACGTGGGCAGCCGTGTCATCGAGATGCTGGAACAGATCATGCCGGCAATCCTGACCGGTAACCGCATGGCCCTGAGAGCGGTAACAAAAATCGACGATGACGTTGACATCCTGCACGGGCACATCGTGACCTATTTGGGGCGGATCAGTCAGAAGGCGCTGACGGAAGAACAGACACGCGAACTCGTTCATCTCATGGACGCCACCAACAACCTGGAAAATATCGGCGACATCGTGGAGACCGATCTGGCGTATCTGGGCAACCAGCGCATCCAGCAAGGCGTGTCGATCAGCCAGGCAACCCAGACCATGCTGAAGAAATTGCACAATGCCGTGATGGCAACCGTGGCACTGGCCATCGATGCCGTGACGGAGAATGACCAGCACGCGGCGCAGGAAATCGTCGCCATGAAGTCGGATATCGCACGGCTGACAGACTCTGCCGCCATGCACGAGACCCGACGGCTGGTCGCCGAGGAGCCGAACCGGCTCGCGGCCTACACCGTTGAGATGGACGTCATCGAGAAACTGAAGCGTATCTACTATCACGCCAAGCGCATGGCGAAAGACGTGCTGCCGGAGGAAGAAAAGAAAGCGGAAGAACAGGTCGCCTAGGAGCCTGTCCGAGTAATGGGAGCCGTTACGAGAACGTGGTACGGCGAGAACAGATGCACGCAAGTTCGAGGAGAATGGTGGGTGCGTGTGACGAGGATTTGCCTGCATAGGCTACCATGAGGGACAGGGCGGCTACAAACGCAAGACCTACCAGCAGAAGCCCTGGCTGCTCAAGGTCGCGCGCAATGTGGACACCCGCGCAAAGAGCTACCATACCCAACTAGCGCGTTGCGAGGATGAACTCGACAGCAGCTGGAGCCTGTGGCCAGGCTGAGGCGTGCTGCCGGCCCGTCAAACCGATGGCCGGAGATTAGAATCGAGGCCGACCTCATCGGACGGCAGCAAACACGCAGGTGTTTCCTGTGGGTCCTGAGACGGAAATAGTGAGGGTTTCAACATCGGCATGACCGAAAGAGCCGGGTTTCTCGCCATCAATGTAAACGTCGAAATACATTTGCCTGTAAGACATAACGGTGCCCATCTGCCACGCTGCTTTCTGGCGGCTGCTGGATGGGCATGTTATGTGCTGCTTTCAAATCGCTCTGCGACGTATTCGAGCAGAGATTCCACTTGACTGGCTGTTCAGATTTGCGGGACCACTTCTCTCACCAGCGGACGCGAACCTCCTCGATGACCCGGGCCGAACCGCGCTGGATGGTAAATGTCACCTTCTTGTAGTGTATGGTCGTTCCTACCGCGGGTACATCGCGCACCCGCTCGAGCAGGAACCCGGCGAGACTCGCATACTGCCCCCGCGGCAGCTCGATCTCCAGTTCATCGACAAGCATGCCGGGATCGATGCGGGCGCTGACCAGGTAATCGCGCTCGCCCAGCTTGCGCATCCACTGGGTGGAGGGCTCGCGGACATCGTACTCATCCGCGATATCCTCCACAATCTCCTCGATGATATCCTCCATCGTCACGATGCCCTCGGCGCCGCCGAATTCATCGACGACAACGGCGATCTGGTGGCGCTCGCGCTGCATGTCCAGCAGCAGCGCCTGAATGCTCCTCGATGCCGGCACGTAGTCGGCGGATCGTATGTACGGGCTGATCGGCGCAGCGGGGTCGGCCCCCAGCAGTTCCAGGGCATTCATCACGCCCACGATCCGGTCTATGCGCTGATCGTAGACCGGAAATCGCTTGTGGTCCTTCTCCCTGGCCAGCCGCATCGCCTCCGCGCAGGTGGCGCCCTGTTCGATGCCAACCACGTCGATCAACGGCGTCATGACCTCACGCACCGGCGTCTCCTCGAAATCGAACAACCGGCGGATCATGATTTTTTCATACTGGTGAATATCACCCCCGCTGGTGGACATCTGCAGCAGCGTGGCGATCTCCTCACGCAGGGTGAAGGGATTGCCCTGACCGGCTTCACCCACCATCCTGACAATGAGACGCGTCAGCACACTGAATACGGCCAGCAGCGGAAAGAACAGCCAGGAAAAGAACTTCAGCGGAAAAATCACGCGGGGCGTGTAAAGATCGGCGCGCTGCTGGAACACGCTTTTGGGTACGATTTCCCCGAGCACCCAGATCAACGGCGCCACCAGCACGACGGCGAGCCAGCCGCCAGCCTCCCCGAACAGCTCGATCATGAGCGCCGTCGCCATGGTCGTCGTGGTCACGACCGAGATATTGGTGCCCACCAGGGTCGTGGAAAGCAACCATTCCGGCTTCTTGAGCATGGCAAGCGCAAGCCGGGCTCCGCGGGAACCCTTGGCGGCATCATGGCGGAGCCTTACCCTGTCGGCGCTGACGACCCCGATTTCCGAACCCGAGAAAAAGCCTTCGAGGAGAAGACAGACCAGCATGGTCCCCAGTGTGACAAGGATATCGCCCATCGGCTACCTCCGGTCTCCTCCCGTACCGGGGGGAATTGCGGGTACCCGGAATACCGTGCCGGTGATCACATCCGAGGCGCTGGGCAGGTCACCGAAAATGCATTCCAGCAGATCTTCCATGGTGATCAGACCCGTCACCGTGCCGTTTGCATCCACCGCCAGCGCCGTCGACAGCCGGCGCCGGCGGAACAGGTGGAACACATCCGCGGCGGGTTCGGCGTCCGGCACGTGCAATGGTTCCCGCAGCAGGCGCTGCAACCAACCTGGTTCATCCGTGATCGCCGCCGGATCCAGGCCGAGCAGATCCCGGGCATAGAGTATCCCGAGGATGTTGTCCTGGTTCCCGTCATAGACCGGCACCTTGGTGCGCCGGGTGCGGTGCAGCTGCTGGACCATCTTCGGCAGCGGCATGTCCGCAGGCAGAAAGAAGATCCCGGCACGCGGCGTCATCACCTCCGCGACGGTCTTGTTGCCAAGATCGAAGATCCGGTTGATGTATTGCGCTTCCACCGGGTCGAGTGCACCCTCGCCGACCGCCTCCTTCGCCAGCGTGCGCACCATGTCTTCGGTGACGATATTGGAACGCGAACGCTCGCTCCCAACGATCAGCGTGGTCACCCGGTCCGCCAGTGAACGCACCGACCGGCGCACAGGCGCAATCAGATAGGCAAACAGCTCGATCGGTCGCGACAGGAAACTGGCGAATACGGCGTTGTTGCGGATGGCCAGCGTCTTGGGCGTGATCTCGCCGACCAGCAGCAGGATGGGCACCATGATAAAGAGATTGACCAGCTTGTTCTCCGCTCCCAGCAGCTCGATGACGATCGCCGCCGAGAGTGCCGAGGCGGCCACGTTGACGAATTCATTGCCGATCAGGATAGTGACAATCAGCCGTCGTGGCTCACTCAGCAGGTGTTCAATCAGCTGGACACGGGGATTCCCGTCGCGTCGCATCTGATCCAGCTGGGTGCGGCTGAGTGAAAACAGGCTGGTCTCGGAACTGGAAAAGAATCCGGACAGCGCCATCAGAATGACAAACAGAACCAGTTCAATCCAGAAGGTGATAGCCACTTCAGCCCCCGCTGATCGGCCTGCCGGGTCAGCGGGCCGGACATTGCTTATTCAGTAACAATAGTGCCAGAATTACGATTCGCCGAGGGAAAATCGTCCATCCGTGAACTGTTCGCACGCTGTCCGTGCAGAACGGCAGCCACCCCCGATAAAATTATATAGCAGCCAGAACCGCTACCGGACAAGCAACGGGACACGATGACGATGCGTTTCGAGTTTCTTATTCCCGGGGGACTGGAACCCGGGGAGGTACAGACCAGGCTTCAGCACGGTATGCGCCTCGAGCTGGAGCCGCCCGCCGTGGAGCGGCGCACCTGCTTCGACAGCTTCGACTGGCGAGTGCATGGCAACGCCGCCGTCCTCGAGGGTATCCACGACGGGAAACAACACCGGCTGGTATGGCGCCCCCTGTCTGCAGACAAACGGCGCGAACAGGCCATCCTCGACAAGGCACCGCGCTTTGCCCGGGACCTGCCGCCGGGTCGGTTGCGTGATCGTCTTGAAGCAATCGTGGAGATGCGTGAACTGCTGCCGCTGGTCACGATCACCTCCAGGGTGCACACTCTGCGGTTGTTGGACAGGTACGACAAGACCGTGGCCCGCGTGGCTTTCCAGGAAAACTCGGCGCGTCGCCCGGATGGCGCCCGATCGTTCAAGCTCGATCGGCGGGCCGTGGTGATGCCGGTAAAGGGCTATCAGAAACCCCACAAACAGCTCGTGAAGGCGCTGAAGGATCTGGGCCTGACGCCGGCGGGTGGCGATCTCATGCAGACGGCGCTGGCGAGGGTCGGGCTCACACCGGGCGGCTACACGCCACAGCTGGACCTGCACCTCGAGGACGGCATGCGCGCCGACCAGGCGGCGAGACGCATACTGCTGCGACTGCTGGACATCATGGAAGCCAACGAGGCCGGCGCCCGCGCCGGCACCGATACCGAGTTTTTGCATGATTTCCGCGTGGCCGTGCGCCGCACGCGGTCCGCACTGACCCAGATCAAGGGCGTGTTGCCGCTGCGCACGGTCAACCATTACAAGTCCGAATTCGCCTGGCTCGGCCAGATCACCACGCCGGTGCGGGACCTCGATGTCTACCTGCTGAATTTCGATACCTACCGCGCCACCCTGCCCGCTTCCGCCCGGGTGGATATCGAGCCCCTGCGTGATTTCCTCATCAGGCACCGGCTGATCGAACAACGGGCCATGGTAAAGGCGCTGGACAGCGTGCGCTACCGCCGGCTGGTCAACAACTGGCGGGAGTTCCTCCACCGGGCCGTACCCAACCGTTCCAGCCTGCCCAACGCGACCCGGCCCGTGCTGGTGGTCGCCTGCGAGCGTATCTGGCGCATCTATCAGCGCGCCCTGAAAGAGGGACACGCCATCGGGGCGGAGTCACCGGCAGAGGCGCTGCATGAGCTGCGCAAGACCTGCAAGAAACTGCGATATCTGATGGAGTTCTTCCAGAGTCTCTTCCCGCCACGGCGTATCAAGTCACCGATCCGCGCGCTCAAGGCGCTGCAGAACAACCTGGGTGATTACCAGGACTGCGTCGTACAGATCGCGACCCTAAAGCATTTCAGCCACCAGATGGCGGCCGAGGGCGATGCCCCGCCGGACACGCTGCTCGCGATGGGCATGCTGATCGACGAGCTGGAACGGCGCCAGCAGGCGGCGCATGATGAATTTTCGGACCAGTTCGGCAAATTCGATTCACCCGTGAATCATGCCCATTACCGGCAACTGTTTACCGGATGTATTCCGAATGCAGGGGAGGCAACGGCGTGAAGGTGCTGGCCACGTACAACATCAAGGGCGGCGTCGGTAAGACCGCGACCGCCGTGAACCTCGCCTACCTAGCCGCGCTCGAGGGCGCGCCGACGCTGGTCTGGGACCTCGACCCGCAGGGTGCAGCAAGCTTCTACTTTCGCATAAAGTCCAAAATCAAGGGCGGCGGCAAACACCTGGTTTCTGGCAAGCGCGAACTGGAAGACAGCATCCGGGGCACCGACTACGAAGACCTCGATCTCCTTCCGGCAGATTTTTCCTATCGCAACATGGACCTCTTTCTGGAACAGGCGAAGAAACCCACGCACCGGCTGCACCGGCTGCTGGAACCCCTGGCCGGCGAATACGATTATGTGTTCCTGGACTGCCCCCCCAGCATCTCGCTGGTATCCGAGAACGTGTTTTACGCGGCGGACGCGGTGCTGGTCCCGACCATACCGACGCCGCTGTCATTGCGCACCTTCCGGCAGATCAGGAAATTTCTCGCCGCGCGGGATCTCGCCTCCCTCAAGCTGCTGCCATTCTTCGCCATGGCCGACCGCCGAAAACAGCTGCATCGCGCGATCGTGGACAATCCGCCCGACTACATGACCGGTCTTCTCGGGACCGCCATTCCCTATACCAGCGAGGTGGAACGCATGGGAGTCTTCCGCGCGCCGCTGGGAAGTTTCGCGGGACGGAGCTGGGCCGCGCAATGCTATGAGAACCTGTGGGCCGACGTGAAACGTCAGCTCCATGGTCCGCGCGGCACGTATCCGGTATAACGCTCCATTTGAAGCTTCAAGACCGGAGCGTCAGAAAAACGTCCCGAACCAAAGAAGACCTGCGTTGGTGGCATCGCGGCGGTTCAATACAGGTATAATGTGAAAAAAATAATGGATCTTTAACGGTTTTCTCACATTCATGCTCTCTTCCAACATCCGTGATGCGCTCCACGGAACGTGCGCAGGGCGAACCGGGCATGCTCGAACGGAAGGCCGGATCCGAAACCACGCAATGACTTCCATACACACATATTCTATCAAGCGAAGGGGTAACCACATAATGAAAGCGAAACGGATTCTTGCACTCACGCTGCTGGCAGCCGACCTGAGTGCCACGCTGGCCGTCGAGGCCCGCACCCTGATTCAGAACAAGGGCTCGGACACCCTCGTCAACGTCGCGCAGGCCTGGGCGGAAGCCTATCCCGAGATCAATCCCGAGGTGGCCGTTGCCGTCTCCGGCGGCGGCTCCGGCACCGGCATCGCCGCCATGATCAACGGCACGGTGGATATCGCCAACGCCAGCCGCAAGATGAAGGAGAAGGAAATCAAGTCGGCCGAGGCCAACGGGCAACACCCGGTCGAGCATGTGGTCGGATTTGACGCGCTGGCCGTGTTCATCAACAACAACAACCCGATTACCACGCTCTCCATCGAACAACTGGGCGACATTTACGGCCGCGATCCCAAAGTCACCAAATGGTCTGGGCTCGGCGTCAAGGTGCCCGGCTGCGACAGCGACGAGATCGTCGTGGCAAGCCGCCAGAACAATTCCGGCACCTACGCCTATTTCAAGGAAACCGTACTCGGCGCGAAAGGCAAGTACCGCACCGGCACACTGGATATGCACGGCTCCAAGGAAGTCGTGGACCTTGTGGAGAATACCGCCTGCGCCATTGGTTACAGCGGCCTGGCCTATGCCACGGAGCACGTGAAAAAGGTGTGCATCGCCACACAAACCGGCGGTCCCTGTATCGTACCCAGCGTCGCCACCGCCAGCGATCACAGTTACCCCATCGCCCGGCCCCTGTTCATGTACACCAACGGCGAACCGCAGGGAGAAATCAAGAATTACCTCGACTGGATCCTGAGCGATGCCGGTCAGTGCATCCTGCTGAAGAAAGGCTACGCTCCGGTACGCGCTATCACGTGTGAATAACGCCACTCATTGCCCGGATGCAGACAGCGGGACAAAACCAACACCGGCACAGCTTGTGTTGGGCTTCGCTGCGCTCAGCGCGACCTGCGCAGAGGCACAGGATGAGTGCAACGACCGCGTAGATTCTGTCCGGCTGGAGAAAAGCATGCGTACGATAGCAGGTCGCTTCCTGCCGGGACTGCACAGGACGGGCCTGCCCCATCACGGTGGTGCACGCCACATCAACCGTTCAGCACCAAACCGCGGGATGCCAGACCATGAGTCACTATGAAGAACGACTGGAAAGGGACCTGACACGGATCCGCAAGCGCGTAGCGGACATGGCCGGCCAGGTGGAGACGGCCGTCAAAAACGCCATGCATGCCCTGGAAACCGGCAATAACCGGCTCGCCGCGGCGACCGTACTTGCCGATCACCCGATCAACCGGAACATGCGCGAGATCGACCGGCTGTGTCATGGCTTCATCGCCCTGCATCTGCCGAGTGCCGGCCATCTGCGGCTGCTCTCCTCGATCATACGCGCCAATATCGAACTGGAACGCATTGGCGACTACGCCGTCACCATCGCCCGTGAGGCCCTGCAGTTATCGGAACCGCCCCGGGGTTCGATGGCGCATGTGCTGGAGCGTGTCGGCAGCGAAACCCAGCTCATGCTGCATCAGGCCATCAGGGCCCTCAACGAGCTCAATGCGGAGATGGCCAAAAGCACCATGATCATGGAAGAGCACATGGAGAATGATCTGGATATCGTGTATTCCGAATTAATGGACAATGTCGAGCGCGGAGCCGTCAAGAACACCCTGGCGGCCTTCGTGATCTTCAGTCAACTGAAACGGGTCGCGGACCAGGCCAAGAACATCTGCGAGGAAACCGTGTTTGCGGCCACCGGCGAGATGAAGTCCCCCAAGGTCTACAACATCCTGTTCGTGGACGAGGACAACAGCTGCCTGAGCCAGATAGCCGAGGCCATGGCCCGCAAGTATTTTCCCGGCAGCGGCAATTACACCAGTGGCGGCGCGCATCCCGCCCGAGCCCTGAACCCGGCAATGACGGCCTTCATGGACACACACGGCATCAGCATGGGCGCCGCCAAACCCAGGCCGCTCGACATGACACCGCTGGAGCTCACCACCCAGCATGTGATCGTCAGCCTGCAGGGACCGGTCAAATCCTATTTCGAACAGGTCCCTTTCCACACCACACCACTCGAGTGGGATATCGCACCGCTGCCCGCCGGCGCTGACGCCGGCGGGATCGAGGAGTGGCTGGAAGAGAGCTATCGCGACCTGGGTGTGCGGATTCGCGAGCTGATGGAAACGCTGCGCGGTGAGGGAGCGCCCTGACATGATCCTGCCTCAGCCGGCGCCAGCCAGCCGGGCGGCGGACTTCGACCGGCGCAATATCGCCTGGTATATCGACAAGCTGGTGCAGCTGCTGGTGTTCATCGGCGGGATATCCGCCATCGTCTTCATCATCGGCATTTTCATTTTCATCACCAAGGAAGGCCTGGGCTTTATCCTGGGACGGTTCGATTTCACGGAGTTCTTCACCTCCCCCTACTGGTATCCCGCCGACGAGGACGACCCGGAGTACGGCATACTGGCGTTGATCGCCGGTACGGCCAGCGTCACCGGCCTGGCCATGATGGTCGCCATCCCGTTTTCACTCGGGGCAGCGATCTACATTGCCGAGTTTGCCAGCGGCAAGGCGCGCGAGATACTCAAGGTGCTGGTGGAACTGCTGGCCGCGATCCCCTCGGTGGTCTGGGGCTTCATCGGCCTGTCCATCATGAACCCGCTGATCATCGCGCTGTTCAACGTCCCGGTGGGGCTGAACGTCCTGAATGCCGGCATCATCCTCGGGCTGATGGCCGCGCCCATCATGACCTCTATCGCCGAAGACGCCCTCAAGGCGGTCCCCGACCGCTACCGCGAAGCCGCCGAGGCCCTGGGTGCCACCCGCTGGCAGGTCATCTACAAAACCGTGCTGCCCGCCGCCAAGAACGGCCTGCTCGGGGCGGTGCTGCTCGGCGTCGGTCGCGGCTTCGGGGAGACCATGGCGGTGCTGATGGCGACCGGCCACTCGATCAACATCCCCCACAGCATCTTCGACTCGGTGCGCGCGCTGACGGCGACGATCGCCGCGGAGCTGGGTGAAACCGCCGTCGGGTCCGATCACTACCAGGCCCTGTTCACCATCGGCATCTTTCTGTTCCTGATCACCTTCATCATCAATCTAAGCGCCGATCTGATCGTGCGCGGGATACGCAGGAGCTGATCGCCATGTTCGAGGCCACCGGTATCAATCGACGCAACCAGCGCACCCAGCGGCTGTTCGCCATCCTGTTCCTGCTGATGACCGCCCTGCTGGTCGCCCCGGTGCTGCTGATCCTGACGATGCTGGTGATCAAGGGCGGTCCGGCCATTTCCATCGACTTCCTGTTCACCAACCCGACCCATGGCATGACCGCGGGCGGCATCTTCCCCGCCCTGCTCGGCACCGTCTGGCTGGTGGCGGTGGCGCTGCTGATCTCGGTGCCGCTGGGGGTGGCGGCGGCCATCTATCTCAGCGAGTACGCCGGCAACAACTGGTTCACCCGGGTCATCAATCTCGCCGTCATCAACCTGGCCGGCGTGCCGTCCATTGTGCACGCGCTGTTCGGCGTGGGCGCCTTCGTGCTGTTCTTCAAGTTCGGCACCAGCATCCTCGCCGCCAGCCTCACGCTGGCCATCATGACCCTGCCGGTAGTGATCGTGGCGACCCGCGAATCCCTGCAGTCGGTCCCCCTGGCGTTTCGCGAGGCGTGCTGGAACATGGGCGCCACGCGCTGGCAGACCATCCGCCGTGTGGTGCTGCCCAACGCGGTGTCGGGCATTCTCACCGGCATCATCCTCGAGGTCTCGCGCACCGCCGGCGAAACCGCGCCCATCATGTTCACCGGCGCGGTGTTCTTTACCCCGTTCCTGCCCCAGGGGATTTTCGACCAGACCATGGCCCTGTCGCTGCACCTGTTCGTGGTATCGACCCAGGTGCCCGGTGTTCCCGATGACCTGCCCTACGGGGTGGCGCTGGTGCTGGTCGCCCTGGTACTGTTGATGAACAGCCTATCCATTGCGTTCCGCATGTACCTGCGGGGAAAAAAGAAATGGTAGGCGCCACGCAGCCCGCCGCGGCCGGGGAAGCCACGACAGCGACTCAGACAAACGTCAAGATCGAGGTGCGCGACCTCGGCATCCGCTACGGGCATGCCACCGCCCTGGACGACGTCAGCCTGCAGGTGCGCGAGCACGAGATCTTCGGCGTCATCGGGCCGGCCAATGCCGGCAAGACCTCGTTCCTCAAGGCGCTGAACCGCATGGACATGTTCACCTCCGGCATGCGCGTGGACGGCGAGATTCTGTTCAACGGCCGCAATATCCGCCACCTGAAGAACGTCTACGCGCTGCGCTCGCGCATCGGCGTGGTGTTCCCCCTGCCGGTCGGTCTGCCCATGACGGTGTACAACAACGTGGCGCTGGCACCGCGCCTGCGCGGCGTCAGAAACAGGGCCGATCTCGATATCATCGTCGAACGCTGCCTGGCGCGCGCGGCGCTCTGGGACGAGGTCAAGGACCGCCTGAACACATTGGGCAGCCTGCTTTCCGGCGGCCAGCAGCAACGCCTGACGATCGCCCGCGCCCTGTCGCAGGAACCCGAAGTGCTGATGCTCGACGAGTTCTCCATCGCCGTGGATCCCGTCACCACCATGCGCATCGAGGATGTCCTCAAGGAACTCCGGCGGGAAATGACCATCATCCTGGTGACCAACCTGGTGCAGCAGGCGCGGCGCCTGGCCCAACGCACCGCGTTCTTTCTCAATGGCGCCTGCGTGGAGATCGGCGAGACCGAGGCGCTGTTCTCCGGCGAGGTCAGCGATCCTCGCACCCGGGATTATGTCGAGGGGCGGTTCGGCTGAGCGGTTGAGTTCACTGTCACCTTAATCGGAAACCAGCAACAATGAATTCAACCCGCCAGGCAGCCAACGACAATCCGGCGCAGTACGCCATCCAGACGGAAAAACTGGATCTCTGGTACGGGACCTTTCAGGCCCTGTTCGACGTGAACCTGACGATCCGCAATGGCCTGATCACGTCCCTCATCGGCCCCTCGGGCTGCGGCAAGTCGACCCTGCTGCGCAGCGTCAACCGCATCAATGAACGGCTGGGCTATGTGCGTATCGAGGGCACGATCAGGGTTCACGACCATGACATATACGGAGCCGGCGTGGAGCTCGTGCAGGTGCGCAAGCAGGTGGGCATGGTGTTCCAGCGGCCCAATCCCCTGCCGGTCTCCATCCGCGACAATATCCTGTTCGGCTACCGGCTGCATGCACCGGGAAAACGGGTCTCGCGCACGGAGCAGGACGGCATCGTCGAGGACGCGCTCCGCCAGGTGCTGCTGTGGGACAAGGTCAAGGACCGGCTGCACGACAAGGCCACCGAACTGTCCCTGGAAGAGCAGCAGAAGCTCTGCATCGCGCGCCTGCTACCGGTAAAGCCCGGCGTGCTGCTGATGGACGAACCCTGCTCCGCGCTCGACCCCAAAGGCACCGAAGCCGTCGAGGAACTGATCTGGGACCTGCGCGGCAAATACACCATCCTCATCGTGACGCACAACATGGCCCAGGCGCGGCGCGCCAGCGAGGAATGCATTTTCATGCTGATGGGCAAGGTGATCGAACACACGGCCACCGAGACCATGTTCGTCACGCCCCGCAAGCGGGAAACTGCCGATTACATCGAGGGTCGCTACGGTTAACTCATGGCTCGTTCATGAGACTGGGAGATGTGGATGACGAGCACGGTGACCGAACGCATCCGGCTGGGCTGGAACCGTCGCCTGGAGGCGTTCCGCCTGCGGGTCTCGCGCACCGATTCCATCCCCGAACACTGCCTGCTGGGGGTGCTCAGCGGAGTGCTGGCCGCCGCCGTCATCATCGCCTTTCGCTCCCTGATAGAATTTGCCCAGGACGCGTTTCTGCCCCACTACTACGACTATGAGAGCCTCGACTATTTTTGGCGGCTGGTCCTGCCCGTAGCCGGAGGGGCCGCGCTCGGGCTACTGTTCCTGGCCGTCCCCAAGACCCTGCACCGGGTCGGCGTCACGCACATCATCGAGCGGCTCGACTACCACCAGGGACGTCTGCCCTGGGGCAACGCGGCCGTGCAATTTGTCGGCGGCGCCGTGGCCCTGATCTGCGGCCACTCCGTCGGCCGGGAAGGACCCAGCATTCATCTGGGTGCGGCGAGCAGCAATGTGCCGGCTCAGTGGCTGGGACTGCCGAACAACGCCTTGCGTGTCGTGGGTACCTGCGGCGCCGCCGCGGGCATCGCCGCCACCTTCAGCACGCCACTCGCCGGGGTGGCCTTCGCCATGGAGGTGCTGATGATGGAGTCCACCGTGGCGGCCTTTGCACCCGTGATCCTCGCAACCGTCAGCGCCACCACCCTGACCCGCTTTGCCTTCGGCGAGGACCTGGCCTTCTCCGTCCCGCCGCTGAACATGGGCTCCATGGCCGAGTTGCCCCTCATTCTGTTGATGGGGATGGCGCTGGGTGCGGTCGCCGCCGCTTTCATTCGCCTGCTGCGCCTGTTTTATCAGCGCGGTCAGGCCCTTCCCCTGTGGCTGCGGCCCATGACTGCCGGAGCGCTGGTGGGACTCATCGGTCTGGTGGTGCCCCAGGTGATGGGCATTGGCTACGACACGGTTAACGACGCACTGCGCGGCAACCTGGCCATCTGGCTCATGGCGGCCATGGTGCTGACGAAGGTGGTGGCAACAGCCGCCGCCGTGGGACTCGGTGTGCCGGGTGGGCTGATCGGCCCATCCCTGGTCATCGGCGCCATGGGCGGCGGACTGTCCGGCGCGATTGCCCACCACTTCGACCTGTTTCCCGACGCCTCCGTCGGCTTTCATGTGATGCTCGGCATGGGCGCGATGATGGCCGGCGCACTGCAGGCGCCGCTGGCGGCGCTGCTGGCTATCCTGGAGCTTACCGACAATCCCAACATCATCTTCCCGGGCATGCTGGCGGTAATCACGGCCACCCTGACCAGCGGCTATCTTCACGGTCGGGAGTCCGTGTTCCAGGCCCTGCTGCGCGCCATGGGCGTGGATTACCGCAACGACTGGATTGCCCGCGGCCTGCGCCAGGTTGGCGTGGCGGCCGTGATGAACCGCAGCTTTGTCCAGGTACCGCCCCGGGTGGAGCGGCCGCAGGCGGAGCAGGCGCTTGCCGACAAGCCCCGTTGGCTGCTGCTGCACAGAGATGATGCGCCGGCACTGCTGATGCCCGCTGTAGACCTGGCGCGCGCCCTGCAGGAGCAGCCCGATGTGACCGAACTGAACCTGCTGGCCATGCCGGCAGGCCGGCTAACGACAGCGCCCATCGACTTCCAGGCCAGCCTGCAGGAGGCCCGGGAGGAGATGCACCGAGTTGGCGCCGAGGCGCTCTACATCACCCGGCTGACCGTCCCGGGACTGCCCCGGATCTACGGTGTGCTGACCCGGGAAGATATCCTGAGCGGTTATCGTTAGCGAATAAGGTGACAGAGCCGCCGCCGGACACAGACGTACCTATTTGGTTTTCATCCATAATCACGTTTTCACCGCAGAGACGCACGACTGCAGGTGAGTTGATTTCCTTATGGATGGGCACTATTTGACGTCCTTGCCGTTCTTCAGCGCCACTTCGAGTCGGTCGCACAGCGTAGTGATCACCCTGATGCGCGCGTAGGCCTTGTCGTTGCCTTCCACGATGACCCATGGCGCGGCATTGGTGCTGGTATGCTCGACGAGATCGTTGGCCGCCAGTTCGTAGGCGTCCCAGTTCTCCCGGTTGCGCCAGTCTTCCTCGGTCAACTTCCACTGCTTGTGAGGGATCGTCTCGCGTTCCTTGAATCGCTTGAACTGCTCATCCTTGGTGATATGAATCCAGCACTTCAGCAGGACGGTGCCATGCCGCGTCAATTGCTGCTCGAACTCGTTGATCTCCGCATAGGCCCGCCGCCACTCTTCCACCGTGGCGAACCTCTCGACCCGCTCGACCAGCACGCGCCCGTACCAGCTGCGATCGAACAGCGTGATGCGTCCGGCCCGGGAGAGATGTCGCCAGAATCGCCACAGGTAATGCTGGGCTCTCTCCTCATCCGTCGGCGCGGCGATCGGAATGACCTGGAAATGACGGGCATCGAGCGCCGCGGTAATCCGGCGGATGGCGCCGCCCTTCCCGGCGGCATCCGGCCCCTCGAAAAGTACAATGGTTGATGTGCCTTTTTTCAGGGCCTGCCGATGCAGCAGGTTGAGGCGCGCCTGCTGCTCCTTCAACTTCCGCTTGTAGTCGCTCTTGCCGAGCGAGAGCGACATATCCAGCCGGGACAACACCGTGGCGACACGCAGCGGTGCACTCGCCACGGATGCCGCCGGCGACCCAGGCTCGGTCGTCACGGATGGCGGCGGGAACTGCTCACTGCCTGGCGTCTCGAGCAGGGCCAGTTCCTGCATCACCATTTTTTTCTTGTGGAATTCATCGATGCGCTTGCGGATCTCTTCGCGCACGATCATCCCTACCGTTAGGCTGCGATAATAGGGATCTTCACCCTCGACGATGGCCCAGGACGCCGAACCCGTGCTGGTGCGCATGATCGCCCGTTCCGCCGCGGACTCGAACCGGTCATAGATATGCCAGTGATCCCAGTCGCGCTGGGTAACGCGCCAGTTAGTCAGGGGATCCTTCTCGAGCTTCTTCAGCCGGCGCTTCTGGGCAGTCTGGCTGAGGTGCATCCAGAATTTAAGGATCAGCGCGCCGTCATCGGCGAGCGCCTTCTCGAAGGCCAGAATGCGGTCCAGCCGCTCGTCGAACACCGCATCCGTGTCCTTGTCATAGACCCGGTCGAGCAGCGGTCGCGAATACCAGGAGCTCAGAAACAGGCCTATGCGTCCCTTGGGAGGCAGGTCGCGCCAGAAGCGCCAGTATTCGGGGCGCTCCCGCTCTTCATCGGAGGGATCGTCATAGGCCCGGGTAACGATCCAGCGCGGGTCCATCCATTCGTTGAGACGGTTTACCGTCTCACCCTTGCCGGCGCCATCGACACCGGCGAACACGATAAGTACCGGGAATTCACCGCACTGGTAGAGATCCTGCTGTACCTCCAGGAGTTCCTGTCTCAGCACCGGCTCGCGCAGCTTGTATTCGCTTTTCGGTATCTTCTGCCCGAGCTCCGCCGTCCGGAACATCGCCTGTCATCCTCCGTTATCCACTTGCCACATCAAACACCGAACCCGGCTTCAAGCCGCGTGTCAGGGGCGCATTAACATCATATAATCCCGGTCATTGTAATGACCGCCGGACGACATTAACAGGTACTGCAAAACATGGCCAAAACTCTGGTCGAGGATGTAGAGGACAACACCAAGGTGCCGTTCCTGCGCGGCATCCTGATACGTTCCCTGCAGGATGCCGGACTGTCATTCAAGGAGGCCTACCAGCTCTCGGCTGATATCCGTGGCGAGATCAACGAACTGTCCTCGATCACCACCACGGAGCTGCGCCGCCGGGTCATCGAACACCTGAGGCGGCAGAAACGAAACAACGTCGCCAACCGCTATGCCTGGCACAGGTCGCCGCTGACGTTCAACATATCGGTCAAGCAGAGGGATGGCTCGCAGCGGCCGTTTTCCAGGCTGGAGTACCAGCAACGCCTGGAAACCATCGGTCTGGTAAGCGAGGAGGCCCAGGAGATCGTCACCACCGTCTACAAGCACCTCAATGAGCGTTACATCGATGAGATCGACTCCAGACACCTCGGCAACCTGACCTACCGCTATCTCAGACAGTCGCGCAAGCTCGGCCCCGCCGTCGCACAGCGCTGGCTGATATGGCGTGATTATGTCAACAGCGGACGGCCGTTAATATTCCTGATCGGCGGGACGGCCGGGTGCGGGAAAAGCACCGTCGCCAGCATGCTGGCGAGTCATCTCGATATCGTACGCACGCAGTCGACCGACATGCTGCGCGAGGTCATGCGCACCATGCTACCCAGGCAGTTGATCCCCGTGCTGCACACCTCGTCATTCGCCGCCTGGAGTGCCCTGCCCGGGCAGCCGAAGTCCTATACCAGGGTACCTGAAGCGCTGCTGATACACGGCTACCGGACCCAGGCGGACCTGCTGTCCGTGGCGATCGAGGCGGTAATACAGCGCGCCCTGCGTGAGCGGGTCTCGCTGATTCTCGAAGGCGTGCACATCCATCCCGCTTTTATCGAGAAACTGAAAATCGACAAGGAGGCGGTGGTCATCCCGCTCATGCTCGGCATACTCAAGCGCAAGCGGCTGCAGCGGCGCATCAGCGGACGCAGCACCGATGTGCCGCAGCGCCGCGCGGAACGCTACCTCAAGCATTTCGACGAGATCTGGCGCCTGCAGTCCTATCTGTTGTCCGAAGCCGACCGGGCCAACATCCCGATCATCGACAACAATGACCGGGACAAGATCTTCCGGGAGGTCATGCGTATTACCATTGAAATCCTCGCCAGAGACTTCAAGCACTCACCCCGTGCAGTTTTCGGCTGATGCAGTCGTCATCGCCGTCCGCCTCTATCCTTGGCGTTAATTGAGTATTACGTGATTCATGACTCTGCATTCAGTCTTCAACTGCGATTGAATCGCCACGGATCGCTTCCGGCTTCCTCGGCAATTGCTCCTGCATCGCCTGAGGTGCCTACTTTTGGTACCCTGCCTCCTCGGTAACTGCTCCATGCGTTACTCTACCTCCTACATCCCTGTAGTCGTGCATGGCCCAGGCCAGTCTCTCGACCGGTCCCCGGTCTCACCTTCTCCCTGCAGTCGTGCCTCACGCGATTCTTGTAGATCCCTGTACACCGAAGTACACGAAAAAATAACATTATCGAAATCTTTCAGTGTTATTGAGTGTTAATCAGTTTGATTCAGCAACTACAACGACCTGGCCGCAGGATCAACCGGAATACATCATGGATAAAACAAGGCTCAATGGATGACCACCATGCCACGTGAACTGCTGCTGCTGCGTCATGCCAAGTCCGACTGGAGCGTCAGCAGCGACGATTTCCACCGTCCACTGCAGCTCCAGGGAAAACGCAGCGCCCAGCGCATGGGAAGCTGGCTGATGCGGCAGGGCCTGACGCCCGATCACGTGGTCAGCTCGCCGGCCGAGCGCGCCTGCGCGACGGCAGCCAAGGTCTGCAAGACGATGGCGATCGGCACGCGCGCCATCCACCTTGAAGAGCGCATCTACGAAGCCGGCCTCGAGGAATTGCGCGGCGTGCTCGTGGATTGCCCGCGGCAGGCGCGGCGGGTATTGCTGGTCGGGCACAACCCGGGGCTGGAGAAGCTGCTCACCTTCCTGCTGCCGAACAAGCAACCCGCGGCGAAGGATGGCAAGTTCCTGCCGACGGCGACCCTGGCCAGACTCGAGATGCCGGATGACTGGAGCTGCCTCAAACCGGGTTGCGCCAACCTCGCGGGTATCACGCGGCCCTCTGCATTACCGAAAAAATTTCCCTATCCCTCTCCGGATGGTCCCGGACGGCGACGGCGACCGGCCTATTATTACCACCAGTCCGCCGTTATTCCCTTCCGGCTGCACAAGGGCGAAGCGGAAATTCTGGTGATTTATTCCAGCAACAGGAAACACTGGATCGTACCCAAGGGGATCATGGACCCTGGACTCACCGCCAGGGAATCCGCCGCGAAGGAGGCCTGGGAGGAGGCCGGCGTGGAGGGATGGATATACGATGGGTCGCTCGGCGCCTATACCTGCAGGAAGTGGGGCGCCGCCTGTCACGTCGAAGTCTTCGCCATGGAGGTCACCCACTTGGTACCGGAGAAAAAATGGGAGGAAAGCCATCGCGGCCGCGAGTGGCTCACGCCGAAACAAGCGGCGAAACGCCTGAAACAGAAGGAGCTGAAACCGATGGTGATGGCGTTGGCGAAAAAGCTGCGGTCAAGATAGCGGTTTCCCGTCAGCCGTTTCGGCTGAAACCAACCCGATTAATAGCCACGGAAGAACACGGAATGCAGATTAAGGAAATTCAGACAAAGCATGACCGAGAAGAATCGGGAATCCAGATCGCTAGCATCAGTGCGTTACTGGATTCCCGCTTTCGCGGGAATGACAATCCTGAACAAAATTTGCTGCATTTTATTTGTTAATTTTTCCATGTTCTTCCGTGGCTTCCGTAGATATTTGATTTTCGACAGGGACTGCGCCCCTGAAGCATTTGTCATCCATCTCATGCTCTGCCCAATCCTCAGCCGGCCTCGAACGGGTGCTTCAGGACGATGGTGTCGGCACGGTCCGGTCCGGTGGAGATGAGATCGATCGGCACGCCACAGAGTTCCTCGATCCGCTCCAGATAGGCCTGCGCCGCCGCCGGCAGTTCCTGTCTCGACCTGGCCCCCACAGTGGATTCGGACCAGCCCGGCATGTCGATGTAGTCGGGTTCGCAGCGCTCCATCAGGTCCGCACCGATGGGCGAGCTCGTCACCGTTCTGCCGTCCAGCCGGTAGGCCACGCCGATGCGCAGGGTCGGCAGCCCATCCAGCACATCGAGCTTGGTGATACACAGGCCGGTGACGCTGTTGACGGCGAGCGAGCGGCGCAGCGCCACCATATCCAGCCAGCCGCAGCGCCGCTGGCGCCCGGTGGTCGCGCCGAACTCGTGCCCCTTCTCGCCGAGGTGGCGACCGTCCGCATCGAACAGCTCGGTGGGAAACGGACCGGCCCCGACGCGGGTGGTATAGGCCTTGACGATGCCCAGCACATAATCGAGGTCGCGCGGTCCGACACCGCTGCCGCAGGCCGCGCCGCCGGCCGTGGTGTTCGACGAGGTCACGTAGGGATAGGTGCCATGATCGATATCGAGCAGCGCCCCCTGGGCGCCCTCGAACATGATGTTCCGGCCTTCCGCACGCATAACGTGCAGCAGGCCCGGGATGTCGGCGACCATGGGGGCGATCTGCTCGCCCTGGGCCAGAGCCTCATCGAGGACCGTGGCGTAGTCCACCGGTTGCGCCTTGAAATAATGCTGCAGGACATGGTTGTGATAGTCCATAACCTCGCGCAGGCGCTCCCTGAAGTGATCCGCTTCCAGCAACTCGCCGAGACGCAGTCCCCGGCGTGAAACCTTGTCCTCGTAGGCCGGGCCGATGCCGCGGCCGGTGGTGCCGATGGCCTTCTTGCCCCGTGCCGCCTCGCGCGCATGATCGAGCGCGATGTGATAGGGAAGGATCAGCGGACAGGACTCGCTGATACGGAGCCGTTCACGGGCCGGGACGCCGATCTCCTCCAGCATGGTCAGTTCTTCCAGCAAGGCCGTGGGTGAGAGCACCACGCCGTTTCCGATCAAACACTGGACGTTCTCGCGCAGGATGCCCGAGGGTATCAGGTGCAGCACCGTTTTCCTGCCGTCAATGACCAGCGTGTGACCGGCGTTGTGGCCGCCCTGGAAGCGCACCACGGCGGATGCACGGTCGGTCAGCAGATCGACGACCTTGCCCTTGCCTTCATCACCCCACTGGGTCCCGATGACCACGACATTTTTACCCATGGAATTAACTCTCATCCTGAATAATCGAAAAGTTACCGCAGCGGCAGTTGATCACGCAGGGTGCGGGCCTGCGACGATGCAGCCGTTCATTCCGTATGCGCCGGCCTTACCCGCAACGCATGATGCTCCCGCTCGATCACCCGGTCGCAACCCATGTCGACAGGACCGCCGGTTTGTCCAGGGAGCGTGAAAATGACCCGCTCACCACCCGCGCGCAGTTCGCGCACCATCGCCAGCAGGGCCGGATCGTTATCCGCAGGCGCCATGATGGCGCCGCGCGGTTCGCCGAAGTCGCGCGGACTGAGGTCCATCAGCGTGCGCAGATCGGTACTGAATCCGGTTGCCGGGCGCGCCCGCCCGAAAACCTGACCGATAGCGTCATAGCGCCCGCCGCGAGCGATTTCCTGCCCGCGGCCGGGTATGAACATGGCAAACACCATGCCGCTCTGGTAGTTATAGGCGCGCAGTTCCGCGAGATCGAAGAACACCGAGGCCGCGCCCGCGCGCGGCTTCATCGCCACGGCGATCGCACACAGATTATCCAGCGCCGCCATGACCCCTGCTCCTGCCCCGGCCAGCCGCTCGCGGGCCGTATCGAGCACTTCCCAACCCCCATTGAGTTCGGCCAGGTTCGCCAGCCGGCGACGGTGCGCCTCGCCGAGCGAGGCAGCGGCCAGGAGTTCCTCGATTTCGGGAACCGCCTTGCGCTGCAGCGCATCGAACAGGTCGGTTTCCATGCGTTCGTCAAGACCGGCTTCCCGGGCCAGACCCCGAAAGATACCGACATGACCCAGGTCCATGTGCACGTCCGTGATTCCCATCAGCGCCAGCGTCTCCAGCACCAGACTGAGGATCTCGACATCGCTTTCGATGCCGCCGTGGCCGAACAGTTCGGCGCCCAGCTGCATGGGGCAGCGAGTACCGGCAAAACCGTCCGGGCGCGTGTGCAACACCGTACCCAGATAACACAGACGTGAGGGTGTCTCCCTCTGCAACGGGTGCGCGTCGATGCGCGCGGCCTGCGGCGTCATGTCGGCCCGCACCCCCATCATGCGGCCGTTCAGCTGATCGGTCAGCTTGAAAGTCTGCAGGTCGAGGTCGTGACCGGTACCGGTCAGCAGGGACTCCAGGTATTCGATGAAGGGCGGTATGATCAGTTCGTAGCCCCAGCTCGAGTACAGATCAAGCAGCTCCCGGCTCGCGCACTCCAGCCGCCAGGCATGGGGCGGCAGGAGTTCCTCGATGCCTTCGGGCAGCAGCCACTGGTCGCTGTTACTCATCGTGTCTTCCGGCGTATCGTTATTGACGCACCACATACAGCATGATGACACCACAGACCATACTGACCAGACCGGTTATTCGCAGGGTCCGGTCATCAATCTGCGTCACCTTTTCCAGCATGCGGCGCAGCGAGTTCGGGCTGACAAACGGCACAATGCCCTCGATGACCATTACCAGTGAAAGCGCGGCCAGCAGATCATCCCATTTCAAGTGTCGTCACCCGCAAAAAAATCCGGGCACAGGCCCGGAGTGTGAACCAGGCGGATTACCCGCGCCTCAGGGCTGCTTGCCGGCATTGCTGTCAAAAAATTTGAAGAACTCGGAGTCCGGCTGCAGCACCAGAATATCCTGCTTGCTGTTGAGGGCTTCCCGGTAGGCATTCATGCTGCGATAGAACTCATAGAATCCGGGATCCTGACCATACGCCTGGGCGTAGATGTCGGTTGCCTGCGCGTCACCCTCGCCACGAGCGGTCTCCGCATCGCGCTGGGCATCCGCCAGTATGACCGTGCGTTCGCGCTCCGCCACGGCACGTATGCCCTTGGCGGCCTCCTGGCCCTGGGCGCGGTGTTCACTGGCAATGCGCTCGCGTTCGGCCTTCATGCGCTCGAACACGGAATTGCGCACAGCCTCCGGCAACTCGATCTGCTTGATGCGCACGTCGACGATCTCGACCCCGAACTTGGAGACCTCTTCGTTACCCTTGGTGGTGAGGCTGCTCATCAGCTCGGAACGTTCGCTGGATACGAGTTGCACGATGGTGCGGTGATCGAATTCAAGCTGCAGGCTGTTATTCATGATCTGTAGCAGGCGCATCGCCGCCTGGCGCTCGTCGCCTCCGAAGGCGGTGTAATAGGTCGCCGGGTTCTTGATCCGCCACTTCACGAAAAAATCCACCAGGACATTCTTCTTCTCACCGGTCAGGAACCGCTCCGGGCGGGTATCCAGCGTCAGGAGGCGCTTGTCGAACTTCTTCACATTGTTGATGAACAGCGGTTTCATGAAATGCAGGCCGGGCTCGAATTCCGAACCGATAATCTCGCCGAGCTGGAACTTGATCGCCAGCTGACGCTCGTCAATCACGAAAAACGATGTCCACGCGACAACCAGGACGATCGCCAGTGCAACTGCAAGCATTCTTGAGGTCATTACCTGTCCCCCTGTCTGATCGTGCTGCGCCGGCGCACCGGGTCCGGCGACCTCGATGTGGAATCGCTGCCGCCCGATTGCATCTCTTTCGGCGTGCGCTCAGTAATGTCGGAGGAGGGCTGCATGAGCTTGTCGAGCGGCAGATACATCAGGTTGTTGGCGTTATCGACCTGCAGGATTATCTTGCTGGTGCTGGCGAGCACCTCTTCTATGGTATCCAGGTAGAGGCGTTTGCGGGTGATCCCCGGGGCTTTCTTGTATTCATTGAGAGTCTGCAGGAAACGGCTGGATTCACCTTCCGCCCTGGCGACGATCTGCTCCTTGTAGGCGCCCGCTTCCTCACGCATGCGCGTGGCGTCGCCGCGGGCCTTCGGCACGATGTCGCGCGCATAGGCCTCGGCCTGATTCTTGTAACGGACCTCGTCCTCCTGCGCCTTGATGGCATCCTGGAAGGCGCCCTGCACTTCTTCCGGCGGCTGCGGGTCCAGCAGGTTGACACTGGTCAGTATCAACCCGGTCTGGTAGCGATCCAGCATCGTCTGCAGCAGATCCTTGGTCTGGGAGACGAGTTCGCCACGGCCGCCGCTCAGAAAGCTGTCCATGGTAATCCCGCCGATGACCTCACGCATTGCGCTCTCGGTCGCCTCCTGCAGGGTGTAGTTCGGATCGCGCACCTTGAACAGATAATCCTTTGGGTTCTTCACCTGGTACTGCACGGCCAGCTCCACCTGGATGATGTTCTCGTCCTTGGTCAGGATCTGCGCCTTGTGGCTGACGGTGCGCACCCGGTCGATGTTGACCTTTTCAACGGTATCGATGAAGCGGATGTACCAGTGCGGCCCCGGCATGGTAATTTCCTTGAATTCGCCCAGCCGCAACACCACGCCGCGCTCGGCCGGATCGACGATGTAAATGCCGGACAGGGCCCATGCGACCACCGCCAGGCCAACGATGAACCCGAAGCTGATGGGAGTACCGGAAGACACACCTCCGCCCTTGCCGCCACGCCCCCCGAACAGGCGGTTCATGCCGTCGCGCAGTTTGCGCACCAGTTCATCCAGATCGGGAGGCCCCTCGGAACCGCCCTTCCCGCCCCAGGGGTCCCGCTTGTCGCCACCCGGTTCATTCCAGGCCATAGATAACTCCAGTCCAGGTTAAACGCACCCTCACCGCGGAACGGATACGGGACACGAAAGAGTCAAGTTTAAGAAGCTTGGGCAGTGCCCGCAAGGAAATCGACGGAAATGTCGGAATGATATTCACAACCGGGTGCTGCATCAGCCAGTAGTCGGTCGATATCGCAGCGGGGCATGCGCACCTCGATCCACCACCGGCCACGGTCATCGACCCGTTCGGAGAGAACACTTCCGGTCTGGTACAGGCCGGAGCGGATCGAACCCGCCCGGGGTGGGAGGCACAACCAGCCGTGAACCTGTACTCCCTGAAAAAACTCCGTCAACGCAGAGCTCAGCAGATCCAGACCGGTCCCGCTTAGGGCGGACAGCCAGACCCTGTCGATCACCCTCTCGCCATTGCGCTCGGCATGCGGTTCATCCCCGGTGAGATCGACTTTATTGTAGACACACAGTTGCGGTATGGCATCGGCGCCGATTTCACGCAGCACCGCATTGACCTGCTCGATGTGCGCCCGGCGTTCGGCATCATGAGCATCGATCACGTGCAGCAGCAAATCGGCCTGGCAGGTCTCTTCGAGTGTGGCGCGGAACGCCGCCACCAGATCATGCGGCAGATGGCGGATGAACCCCACGGTGTCGGCGAGTACCAGCGGACCGATGCCCGGCAGTTCCAGTCGCCGCAGGGTCGGATCCAGGGTGGCGAACAGCTGGTCAGCCGCAAAGACGTGAGCGCCGGTCAGGACATTGAACAGGGTCGATTTCCCCGCGTTGGTATAACCGACGACCGAGACCGTTGGCACCTCGGCCCGGCTGCGCGCCCGCCGCCCCTGTTCGCGCTGCCGTCCCACCTTCTCCAGACGTTTGTTGATCATCTTGATGCGTGCATTGATCATGCGGCGGTCGGATTCCAGCTGGGTTTCACCCGGACCGCGCAGGCCGATACCGCCCTTCTGGCGTTCCAGATGGGTCCAGCCCCGAACCAGCCGTGTGGACACATGACGCAATTGCGCCAGCTCCACCTGCAATTTGCCTTCGAAAGAGCGCGCCCGCTGGGCGAAAATGTCCAGAATCAGCCCCGTGCGCGCCAGCACGCGGCAGGACAACAGCCGTTCCAGATTCCTCTCCTGGCTGGGCCGCAGGGCATGATTGAAGATGACCACATCGGCCTGGTGAGACTGCACAGCGGCGAGTATTTCATCCGCCTTGCCCTGGCCAACGAACAGCCGGGGCTCCGGCGTCGCCCGGGTCGCGGTAATAACCGCTACCGGGTCCGCGCCTGCGGAGCGAACCAGTTCAATGAATTCCTGGAGATCCTCCTGTTGGGTTTCGGAGGGGAAGTTCACATGGACCAGAACAGCCCTTTCACCGCTGTCGGGGCGTTCGAACAATCAACCTCCCGCCAGGGTATGTGTGCTGTCAGGCATTCCCCGGTTCATGCGTGTCACTGGTTTCCGGTCCCGAAATCCGCACGTTGCGTGCCGGCACAACCGTCGAGATCGCGTGCTTGTAGACCATCTGGCTGACGGCATTCTTGAGAAGCACCACAAACTGGTCGAAGGACTCTATCTGTCCCTGAAGCTTGATCCCATTGACCAGATAAATTGACACCGGGACTCGCTCCTTGCGCAGGGCATTCAAAAACGGGTCTTGCAAAGATTGTCCTCTATTCACGTCAGTTCTCCTTTTTCTAGTTCCATAAACCAAAATATTATCTCCCTGAGTACATCTTCATTTGCAAACAGGCCTGTCCCAGGCACAGATATAATACTAAATTTAAAATACAATCACATACTTGTTTTAAAGTGCTTTAGTCGGGAATACAGATACAGGCGTATCCGATCGGCGACACTGGGGTCTTCCGCGACAAACCATTTTCCGTTAATCTCGCCGCGCAGCCATGTCATCTGGCGCTTGGCGTACCGGCGGGTGGCGACTATAGCCTGATTTACCATGTCCTCATAGCTGATACAGCCAGCCAGAAAGGCCCAGATCTGCCGGTAACCGACCGCGCGCAAGGCCGGAAGTTCGGCATCCAGGTCCCCGCGCGCGTACAAGGCCCTGACTTCATCGACAAACCCGGCGTCCAGCATGTTCCGGAAGCGCCGCTCGATACGCGCCTGCAACAACTGCCGGTCCCCCGGCGCCACGATCAACTTGGTCAGCCGATAGGGGAACGCCGCGACCCGGCCCTGTTCGTGAAATTCACTCATCGGCTGCCCGGTCAATTCATAGACCTCCAGCGCACGCTGGATGCGTTGGGGGTCATTGGCATGGATACGCGCCGCCGAGTAGGGGTCGATTTCCCGCAGGCGCGCATGCAGCCCGTCCAGACCGATCTGCCGCGCCTCGGCATCCAGACGGGCGCGCACCCCGGGGTCTGCCGGCGGCATGGCGGACAGGCCGCACTCCAGGGCGCGAAAATACAGCAGCGTGCCGCCGACCAGTAAGGGAATACGGCCGCTGGCGGTAATCTCCGCCATCTCCGTCAGGGCGTCCCGGCAGAACTCGGCGGCCGAATACGGTTCGGTCGGGTCGCGGCAATCGATCAGACGATGAGGCGCCGCCCGCAACAGTTCGGCATTCGGTCTGGCGGTACCGATGGCCATGCTCCGGTAAACCATTGCCGAATCCACACTGATGATTTCCACGGGGAAGTGCCTGACCAGACCGGCCGCGAGTTCCGTCTTGCCGGAGGCCGTAGGGCCCATCAGAAAAACGGCGGGCGGCAAAATTTCAGGCTTGCCGGAATGAGTCATTCAGGGATACCGCGAACCCGCGCCGTGGTATCAGCGACCGCGCAGAAACAGCTTGTCCAGTTCGGCCAGATCGATCTGCACCCAGGTCGGTCTGCCATGGTTGCACTGGCCGCCGCGTTCGGTGTTTTCCAGATCCCGCAGCAGGGCATTCATTTCTTCGACGCTCAGGCGGCGGTGGGCGCGCACCGATCCATGGCAGGCCATGGTCGAGAGGATTTCGTTCATCGCAGCCTGCAGACGCTGGCTGCTGCCGTGTTCGAGCAGATCGGACAGAACGTCGCGCACCAGCGCATCGATATCCGCATCGTGCAGCAATACCGGCACCTGACGGACCAGCAGTTGTTCCGGTCCGCTGCGGTCGATTTCGAAACCCAGTGCCGTGAACCCGTCCTGCTGCGCCTCGCAGGCATCCGCCTCGCGCCGGCTGACCCGCAGCCCGAGCGGCACCAGCAGCGGCTGGGAACGGATACCCTGCGCCGCAAATGAGGATTTCAGCCCTTCGTAGGTGATCCGCTCATGCGCCGCGTGCATATCGACCAGTACCAGTCCGCGAACATTCTGAGCAAGGATATAAACACCGTGCAGCTGCGCCAGCGCGAATCCGAGCGGATAATCTGCGGTATCCTGGGCTTCCGCGGGGAGCATCGCAGCGGTCGCCGGACGGGGATGCAGGGCCGCATAACCGGCGACCTGATCCTGGACATCCAGCGCCATACCGGTCTGTGCCGGTGTGCGTCCCGTCCACGCCTGCATTGGGAGGGCGAACGCTGGCCGGGAGGCCGGTTGGGAGGTGGCGGGACGAATCTGCGCCAGCGCCTCCTGAAGCGTTCGGGACAGGAAATCATGAACCAGCCGGCTGTCACGGAAGCGCACCTCGTATTTGGTCGGGTGCGCATTGACGTCTACCGCAGCGGGATCCATCTCGAGAAACAGGACGAAAGCCGGATGCCGACCCTGGTAAAGCACATCTGCGTAGGCCTGGCGAACCGCATGCGTCACCAGTTTATCGCGCACCATGCGGTAATTGAGGTAGAAAAATTGCAGGTCCGGCTGACTGCGCGAAAAGGCGGGCAATGCAACCCAGCCGCGCAGGACCATGCCCGCCGCGGCGTGCTCGAGATAAAGGGCCTGTTCCATGAAGGCCTGCCCGCACAAGCACGCGACGCGCTGCTCCTCATCCTCCCGCGATAGCGCAGGGGGCAGCTGGAAAATCGCGCGCTGATTGTGCTGCAGCGTCAGGGCGACTCGGAAGCAGCTCAGTGCCAGGCGGCGCACCAGCTGCTCGATGTGCTTGAATTCAGTTGCCTCGGTACGCATGAACTTGCGTCGCGCCGGGGTGTTGTAGAACAGGTCCGCGACATCCACCGTTGTGCCGACCGGGTGGGCGGCCGGTACCGGCTCCGATCCTTCGCCGTGCACGGACCAGCCGGAGTCCGCACCGGCGGCGGCGGAACTGAGCCTGAGACGCGACACCGAGACAATACTGGGCAGCGCCTCACCGCGAAACCCGAGGCTCGCGATCCGTTCCAGATCATCCAGTGTGGCGATTTTACTGGTCGCATGCCGTGACAGCGCCAGTGACATCTCTTCCTGCGGTATGCCGCAACCGTTATCCCGCACCCGTATGCGGCGCAGGCCGCCCTGCTCGATATCGACCTCGATCGCATCGGCGCCGGCATCGAGACTGTTCTCCAGCAACTCCTTCACGACAGAGGCAGGACGCTCGATGACTTCACCGGCGGCGATCTGGTTGATCAGGTGTGAGGGAAGTTTCTGGATGCGCATTACCCGTGCATGATAACGCCGCGACGGATTAGCGGGCGAACTCAAAGGTGAAGTAACCTCCCAAGGCCTCCTGTATTTGCCGGATGGTGACCGGACGGCCGATGAGCGGATAGTTCCAGACCTGGCAGGTCATGGGCATGATATCGGCCTGACGCTCCGACTTGAGATGAAAAACCTTGTAGAATTTCAAGGTGTTGGGTTCATTGACCCATTCGCGCTGACTGCTCCAGCGGGTGATGAGAAAGCTGTCGGGCTGGATCACCCGGGGTCCGAGATCGCGCACCTCAAACCGGCAGTTGACTTCGAACTCGTTGGCGGCGGGACCCGGTTCACCTTGCTGAAAAACGACATGGGCCACCCCTGCCGGGATGGTCAGTTCCCTGTTGAGCAGCAGTTTGGAGCCGCGGGGAATCCTGAAATTGATACTGGCGGGATCATTGGTCCCCACGGTCTGACAGCCGGCGAGCAGCGCAGCAATCACAACCCCGCAAAGACCTTTACCCGCGTGTTCGCTGATCAGGCGCATGAAATTGATGATACCCCCGCCGCACGATGACGCCAAGGCGTCACCCCACCCGGAGATCATCAGCCGCCGGGCGGCGGTATGCGCAAGGTCTGCCCGACGCGGAGCACGTCGGATTTCAGATCGTTGAAGTCTTTCAGGGTGGTCAAGCTGACCTGGTACTGCTGTGCGATGACGCCAAGGGTGTCTCCCTGCTGGATTATGTACTTGCGCGCGGCCAGCCGGGTTCCCGGCGGCGGGTGGTTAGCGAAGTACCGGTTGATGCCACGCAGCATGGCAGTCGCCAGCGCTTCCTGATGGCGGCTGTCGCGCAACTTCCGCTCTTCGGTCGGGTTCGAGATAAACGCGGTCTCGACCAGAACCGAGGGAATATCCGGTGATTTCAAGACGACAAAACCGGCTTGCTGGACGGTGGACTTGTGGGTCTTTCCCAGTCGCTGAAGCTCGCCGAGCATATTGCCGGCGACCGTAATGCTCGCTTCGATGGTGGCGTTCTGCGAGAGATCCAGCAGCACCTCGGCCAGCAGTTGATCCTTGTCATCCAGGCTGACGCCGCCCGCCAGATCCGAAGCATTTTCCTTTTCCGCCAGCCAGCGCGCCATTTCGGAGCTGGCTCCGCGGTTCGACAGCACGAATACCGATGAGCCCTGGACGCGCTGGTCGCGGAAACTGTCCGCATGAATGGAAATAAACAGATCCGCCTTGTTCTCGCGCGCCTTGTCCATGCGCTGGCGCAGACCGATGTAATAGTCACCCTGGCGAATGAGTACCGGGCGCATGCCGGGTGTTTTCTCGATCAGAGCGTTGAGTCGCCGGGCAATGGACAACACCACGTCTTTCTCATACGTGCCATTGCGTCCGATTGCTCCGGTATCGTCTCCCCCATGACCTGCATCGATAGCAATCACCAGATCGCGTGCCGGCAGCTCCTCGCTTGTCAGCGATTTCTTCACCCTGCTCTCGTCGCCCGGTTTGATCACGTGCGTCGCAGCGGTCTTCGCCGACATGTCGGCTTCGGCCTGCTTTTGTTGTGCGGGGCTGGCATTGTAAAGATCAATGACCAGGCGGTGCCCGTAGCGCCCGCCGGGTTTGAGCGTAAAACTGCGCGGTTTCGCGGGCTGCTGCAGATCCAGGACGATACGCAAGACATTCTTCGTATACTGCGCGGCCCGCATACCCTTGACCAGACCGCCGATCGTATGGTTGCTGGTCAACGCGGTTCCGACCGAGGCCTGCGGAACATCGATCACCAGACGCTCGGGGTTATGCAGGATTGAGAGTTCGTAGCCCATCGGGCCGCTGCTATCGAACACAACCCGGGTATGGTCCGGTGCGGCCCACAGCCGCATGCCCTGCACCTCAAGCGGTGCGGCAAACAACAGACTCTGGCATACAAGCCACAGAAAGAGTCCGGCAACAAGCTGTTTCACGTCGGCAATCGCCCCCACTCCCCTTCGCTCCGGGGCATATACTACGCATAAATGCGGGGAAATTGCAATAAAGATTATAAAAGTCTGCTAGATAGAGCAGTTACCTACAGAGGAATCAAAGCGATCCGTGATAACTGGTTGTCACCTGTCGACTAACAGCAGCGGAAGATCCAGGTGTCAACAGGCCGTGACCATCAACTCACCCGCTGCGGTCAACGCCTGGAAATGCACTTCACGGCTCTGACCCAGGCAAGCCAGGGAGATAACCAGATCCGCAGTTGGCAGCACGCCGTCTCCTCGCTCCGGCCATTCGACCAGCAGCAGGGCAGACTCTGCCAGCAGATCCCGTATACCGATCCACTCGAGTTCTTCCGGCGAGCCCAGCCGGTAAAGATCCAGGTGGTAGATGGTCAGATCATCGATCGGATAAGGCTCCACCAGCGTATAGGTCGGGCTCTTGACCTTGCCGTGGTAACCGAAACCCCGCAGCAGGCCGCGCACCAGCGTGGTCTTGCCGGTGCCGAGATCCCCCCGCAGGTAGATGACACCCGGGCGCTTGGCGGAGCGCGCCAGGCACTGACCCAGATCCTCCATTGCCTGCCCATCCGGCACATAGCGCGCGCTGGAAATCATGCACCGGCATTCATCACGGCGCGCAATTCGCCAATGACATCACGGGCCGTCATGCCGCGCTCGCCGTTGACGGCGGCGCGGTCACCTGCAAGGGCATGCAGGCACACGCCGGCCAGGGACGCCTGCGCCAGTTCGAGTCCCTGGGCGATCAGTCCGGCGATCACCCCGCTCAGCACATCACCCATGCCGCCCGCGGCCATACCGGGGTTGCCCGCCGCACACACAGCGACCGGGGCGCCGGCGCGATACACCAGCGTGCCGGCGCCTTTGAGCACCGCTACGCCACCGTAGGTATCGGCCAGCTCACGCACCGCCGCGTAGCGATTTTCCTGTACCCTGGCAGTTTCCTGCTTCAACAGGCGCCCCGCCTCGCCCGGATGCGGCGTGAGCACCCAATCGTCGCGCCGCAGGGGTTCGCGGCTCAGCAGGTTGAGTGCATCGGCATCGACAACCAGCGGCAGGGAAGACTCGAGCACTGCGGCGAGGAGACCCAACGCCCAGCGGGAACGTCCCAGACCCGGACCGACTGCGACCACCGTGGCTCGTGCCAGCAATCGGGACAGATCCCTGGAGGAATCGACGCCATGACTCATCAGTTCCGGGCATGCAGCGGCGATTGCCGCTGCATGCCCGGTGCGGGTCGCCAGGCTGACAAGTCCCGCACCGGTCCGCAGTGCGGCCTCCCCCGCCAGGCGCAGCGCGCCATTCATACCATGATCGCCCCCGATCACGAGTACGTGACCGTTGGCGCCCTTGTGCGCGGTGCGCGGCCGCGGCGCCGCCAACACTCCCAGCGGCGGCGCCGTCAGCAGGCGCGCCGACACCGCCAGTTGCCGGCAGGTGGGCACACCAAGATCGGAGAACGTGATCTCGCCGGTGAAATCGGCCGCCTGACCGGTGTAAAGGCCCTGCTTGCGGCCAATGAAGGTTACCGTGCGAACCGCTTTCACGGCGGCGCCCAGCACCGCGCCGCTATCGGCGTGCAGGCCGCTCGGAATATCGATTGCCAGCACCGGGACACCCGCCCGGTTGACCGCCTCGACCATGGCCAGCCATTCCCCCTCGACGGGGCGTAGAAGTCCGGTACCGAACAGGGCATCCACGATCACCTCGGCATCCGGCAGCCCTGCAAGGTCGCCCGCATGAACCTCCCCGCCCGCCGCCAGATAGGCATCGCGCGCGGTCAGCGCATCGCCGCCAATGCGCGCGGCCTCGCCCGCCTGCAGAACCGTGACACGGCAGTTCGCCAACAACGCGAGACGGGCTAGCACAAAGCCGTCGCCCCCGTTATTGCCGGTTCCGCATACCACGACGATGCGCCGGGCATCGGGCCAGCCCCCGCGCAGGGCCTCCCAGGCCGCCGCGCCGGCTCGCGACATCAATGTGTAGCCGGGAATCCCTGCCTCCTCGATCGCCATGCGGTCGAGTTCACGCACCTGTTCGGCGGTATATAACGGGAGTGTCGTTGTCATAACGTCCTTGGAATCCATTGAATCATTCACCGCAAAGACGCGAAGAACGCAGAGAATACACACATTATGTCTGTAATAACCGTTCTCGTGACGGATTTTCCGAGGCATTCGGCGCGACCGTACTCTACTATACAGTTTTGATCCTTAAACAACGTTTTCACCGCAAAGATGCAAAGCTCGCAAAGTAACTTACCAAATAAAACAATCAAGAATGATTAAGTCAGTCATTCCCGCGAAAGCGGGACAAAAGCGCGCCGCGCGTTGAACGCCCGTAGGGCGGCCCGAAGGGTGAGCGCAGCGAATCATCCAGTCTATGCAGAATCAGTGAGATACTGGATCCCCGCTTTCGCGGGGATGACTTGTTCAGATGTCCTCAAATGGCTTTCGTTCTTTGCGTCTTTGCGGTGAGATATTTCGTCATGGATGGACACTACTATAGTGGTTACTGCGTCCCTGTCGGCATCCGCCAACAGCCAGCGCAACATACTGTGAAGCCAGGGTAATAATCCAGCCACCGGAACCGCCGTGGAACAACACACTCAACCCACCGACACCCGTCTCGACTGGCAGGCGCTGGCGTCAGACATCAAACGCTGGGGACTGGAACTGGGGTTTCAGCAGATCGGCATCAGTGATACGGCGCTCGATGAGCACGAGGCTCACCTGCTGAACTGGCTCGGCCAGGGCCGGCACGGCGAGATGGACTACATGCAGCGCCACGGGACCCTCCGCAGCCGGCCGGCGGAGTTGCTGCCCGGTACGCTGCGTGTCATCTCGACGCGCATGGACTACTGGCCGCCGGAGGCGGCCGATCCTGACGGGGTACTTGCGGATCCGACCCTCGCCTATGTCTCCCGCTATGCCCTGGGACGCGATTATCACAAGGTGATGCGCCGGCGCCTGCAGAAACTTGCCGAGCGAATTGCCGCCGTGGCCGGCCCGTTCGGTTACCGCGCCTTCAGCGACAGCGCCCCGGTGCTGGAAAAGGCGCTGGCGGAAAAGGCCGGCCTCGGCTGGATCGGGAAACACACCAACCTGCTCGGTGAAACGACCGGTTCGTGGTTCTTTCTCGGAGAGCTGTACACCGACCTGCCGCTTCCGGTCGATGCGCCGGCGCGAAACCATTGCGGCACCTGCCAGTCCTGCCTGCAGACCTGCCCGACCGGCGCCATCGTCGCGCCCTATCAGCTGGATGCGCGCCGGTGCATCTCCTACCTCACCATTGAACTGCGCGGTTCGATTCCGGAAGCGCTGCGCCCGCTGATCGGCAACCGCATCTACGGCTGCGATGACTGTCAGCTGGTCTGCCCCTGGAACCGCTTCGCCCGCGCCACGGACGAGGTTGATTTCCGCAGCCGCAACGCACTGGATTCAATGTCGCTCGTGCAGCTGTTTGCCTGGAGCCGCGAGGACTTCACGGCGCGACTGCAGGGCAGCGCCATCCACCGGATCGGCTATGCCTGCTGGCTGCGCAACATCGCCGTCGCGCTGGGAAATGCACCGACCACCCGCGAGGTGGTCGATGCGCTCGAACACCGCCGCGATGACGCCTCGGCGCTGGTACGGGAACACGTGGCCTGGGCGCTGGGACGACATGGCGGTTGAAGCCAGCGAATCAACGAGCCTCTTTCTTCATCTCCAGCGCCTGTGCATACAGCTCATTTCTGGACAAACCGGTGATCTTCGCCGCCAGCGAGGCCGCCTGTTTCAGCGGCAGCTCCGCCACCAGCACCGCAAGCACCTGCCGGGTCGCCTCGTCCAGCGCACTCGTCGCCGGCCGCCGGACGACAGCCCTGCACCAGGACGACGAACTCGCCCTTCTGCTGGTTGGGATCGGCCTGCAGCCAGACCAGCAACGCGGAGAGAGCGCCGCTCTGGATGGTCTCGAACACCTTGGTAAGCTCCCGCGCGACGACGGCGGGCCGGTCGCCGCCCAGAATTTCCGCCATATCACCGAGGCACTCGACGATGCGGTGTGAGGATTCGTGAAAGACGAGAGTCCGGCTCTCCCTTCTGAGTTCTTCCAGGCGCCGGCGCCGGGCCGTCGCCCGCGCGGGCAGGAAGCCCTCGAACACGAAGTGATCCACGGGCAGGCCGGCGACCGACAAGGCCGCGATGCAGGCCGCGGGACCCGGCACGGGCACCAGCCGGAAACCGGCCGCGCGGGCGGCGCGCACCAGACAGAAGCCCGGGTCACTGATCAGCGGCGTTCCGGCATCGCTGATCAGGGCCAGATCATCGCCCGCGGCGAGCCTGTCGAGCAGCTGCGGGGTGATTTCCCGTTCGTTATGCTCATGCAAGGCCACCATCGGGGTGTTAATGCCGTAATGCGACAGCAGCCTGGCGCTGTGGCGGGTATCCTCGGCGGCGATGCGCGAGACGCCTTTCAGGGTGGCGATGGCGCGTTCGGAAATATCCTGCAGGTTACCGATGGGCGTGGCGACCACGTAGAGCACACCCTTGCGGTTTGTCATCATGACCTCCTCGACAATTGAATACAGGCTATACCCATCCTTGACAAAATACATTCACCGCAAAGACGCAAAGAACGCCAAGAATCTTATTATTAAAAAAATTAAACAGCTTTGTGTTCTTTGCGTCTTTGCGGTGAAAATGATGTTTATGCATGGACACTAGACCAGCAACAGTATTCCCTGAACGGCACGTTCCCGGCTATTGACTGGACGTCATGGCGGCTTTTCAGTAGAGTCAGCCGCTATTCGAATCATCGACCCTGCCCCGACAGCCGTCCGCAATGCATCCATCCCGTCTGGCCGCCATCCTGATCCTCCTTGCCATCGCCGGCCTGTCGCTGGTCAGTGGCTGCAGCACCGGCGTGCGCGTGATAGCGCCCACCGCGGACCAGCGTCTCCAGTCGCAGGCGCAGACACGGGAGGCGGCGGGTGACTTCCAGGGCGCCGCGGCACTTTACCTGCAAGCCGCCGAACAGGCCACCGCACCGCTCAAGCAGGACTACCTGCTGTCCGGCGCCGACTGGCTGATCCGGGACGGCGATTATGCGCGTGCCGAGGCCGTGCTTGCCGGCATCGCCGCCGGCGGTCTTCCCGAAGCACAGCGCCAGCATTACGAGGTCACCCAGGCGCGGCTCGACCTCGCACGGAATCGTCCCGGGCAGGCCCTGGAGCGACTGCAGTCAATACCCGCCGGCGGTCCCTGGCAGGCGGACACTCACCGCCTGCGCGCCGAAGCCTACCTGCTCGACAACAACTACCTCTCCAGCGCCCGCGAACGCATCGCGCTCGATGGACTGCTGACCGACCCGCAGCAGAAGCTGGAAAACCAGTTCGCCACCTGGGAGGCGCTCACCCGGCTGTCGGATGCCCAGTTGCAGGATATGCGCATCGCCCCTCCACCGGATGTCCTGAGCGGCTGGCTGGAACTGGTGGAACTCACCCGCCTCTACCTGCAGCAACCGCAAGCCCTGGCAGAGGTCATTCCGCACTGGCAAACGCGCTACCCGGGCCACCCGGCCAGCGGTGTTTTCATCACGCGTCTGCTGGAGAACATGGGAACCGCCGCCCGGCCGCCGCGACAGATCGCCATCCTGCTGCCGCTCAGCGGTGCGCTCGCGGAAGCATCCACCGCCATCCGCGACGGCATACTGGCCGCCTACTACGACACCTCCGAAGGCAGCGAACGGCCCGTGCTGCGCTTCTATGACGTCGGAGCAAACCCCGCCGATGCCGTGACGCGCTACCAGCAGGCAGTCACGGACGGTGCGCGCTTCGTCATCGGGCCCTTGCGCAAGGAAGCGGTTGAGGCCTTGCTGCAGCAGCAACAGCTGCCGGTGCCGGTACTGACGCTGAACCAGGTCGACACCGCCACTGGCGTCAATCCCTCGGTATACGAGTTCGGACTGGCGCCCGAAGACGAAGCCCGTGAAGTCGCGCGGCGTGCCTGGCGGGACGGGCGCCGGCGAGCGATCAGTCTGGTCCCGCAGGGCGACTGGGGAGCGCGCGTCCAGGCGGCATTCGTCGATGAATGGAACCTGCTGGGTGGCAGTCTGCTCGATCAACAGGTCTATGACCCCGGGGAAACCGATCATAGCCGGGTCATCAGCGCCATCCTCAACCTCGACGACAGCAAGGCAAGGCAGACACGCCTGGTCCGGTTACTTGGACAAAGGCTCGAGTTCGAACCGCGGCGGCGCCAGGATGTTGATTTCATCTTCCTTCTCGCCACGCCCGGGCAGGCGCGCCTGATCCGCCCGCAATTGCGCTTCTTTCGCGCGCAACACGTGCCGGTGTACAGCACCTCGCACGTCTACACGGGTCAACCCGATCCATCCCGGGACATCGACCTGAACGGGCTGATGTTCTGCGACATGCCGTGGACACTCGAATCGGGGAGCAGCTGGCAGGAACTGAAGCAGAACATCAACCAGCTATGGCCCGACAACGCCGCGAGCCATGAGCGTTTCTATGCACTGGGCATCGACGCCTACCGCATCACCCCTTACCTGGGACGGTTCGAGAGCGCCCTGTTCGGATCCTATCACGGCGTGACCGGCAATCTGACGCTCGACTCCCGCCAGGAACTGCACCGCAGCCTGGTATGGGCGCAGTTCAGAAACGGCCTCCCCTACGTGCTCGACACCGGGACGGAAACAGTCACCGACACCGCAACGCCGGCGTCACACCAATGACAACGGTCAGCACCGGCCGGGATGCCGAAACCCTCGCCTGCGACTACCTGCAGGCGAAGGGGATGGCAGTGGTGGAACGCAACTATCGCAGCCGCTTCGGGGAAATCGATCTCATCATGGACGACCGCGACTGCCTGATCTTCGTCGAGGTCCGTTACCGGCGGCAGGCACGCTACGGTTCGGGCGCCGAGAGTGTGGATGCGCGCAAACAGGCGAGGATCGTCGCCTGCGCACGCCATTACCTGCTGCGCCATCCCCGCGCCGCGGAGCGACCCTGCCGCTTCGATGTGGTGGCCATCGGCGGCGGGGCGAAACCCGCCATCGAATGGATCGCGGACGCCTTCCCGGCCCTGCAATGACAGTAACCGTCATGGAACCGATCGAGCACATCAGGCGCAACTTCCTCGACAGCATCAGCGCCAAGCAGCAGGCGCTGGAGACCGCAGCGCCGGCCATCGCCCGCGCCGCGGCGGTGCTCGTCCGGGCGCTCTCCGGCGGCGCCAGGGTGCTGTGTTGCGGCAACGGCGGCTCGGCGGCCGATGCCCAGCATTTCTCCTCCGAACTGCTCAACCACTACGAGGTGGAACGACCCGGTCTGCCGGCCATCGCCCTCACCACGGACAGCTCCACCCTGACCTCGCTCGCCAACGATTACGGCTACCCCGAGGTCTTCGCCCGGCAGGTCCATGCTCTCGGGCGTCCCGGCGATGTCCTGCTCGCCATCACGACCAGCGGAAACTCGGAAAACATCCTCCGGGGGATCGCGGCCGCGCACCGGCGCGGCATGCAGGTCATCGCCCTGTGCGGACGTGACGGCGGAGGAATCCCTGCCCTGCTGCAGGAGGGCGACACTGAAATTCGCGCGCCGGGATCTTCCACGGCGCGTATCCAGGAAGTACATTTACTGGCCATCCACTGCCTCTGTGATCTGATCGACAAACTCATACCCCGACAGGAGACATAAAACCGATGAAGTTGAACCATGGAATACTCGCACTGCTGATCGCCACCAACCTGCTCTACGGCTGCGCACCCGTGGTCATCGGCGGCGCCGCGGCCGGAACCGCCGTCGTCGCGACTTCCCGCCGCTCCCCCGGATCGGTCGTGGATGATGAAACGATTGAATTGAAGGCGCGTCTCGCCATCATCGAGAACAAGGAGCTCAACCGCCAGGTGCATGTCGAGATCACCAGCTACAACGGTATTATCCTGTTGACGGGCCAGGCGCCCAGCGAGCAGCTGCGCACCGAGGTGGAAAACCTCGTCAGGCAAATCCCGGAGGTGCAGAGCCTCGCCAGCAAGGCCGGGACGGCGCCCCCGATCCACGACGAAATAACCATTGCCGCCCCCAACTCCTTCATGACGCGCACCAGCGATTCGCTGGTTACCGCCAAGGTGAAGACCGGACTCCTCGGTATTACCGACATCGAGGGTTTTAACGGAACCCGGGTCAAGGTGGTCACCGAAAACGGCACGGTCTACCTGATGGGACTGCTCACCCGCAAGGAAGCCGACGCCGTGACCGAGAAGGCGCGCCAGGTCGGCGGCGTGCAGCGGGTCGTGAAGCTGTTCGAGTACATCGACTGACCGGCGTGTACTGTCTTGTGTCGCAACGGCAGGCCGTCTCGCTGAGGCGACATCCTGGATACGCGACGCTCTCTATACATTAAGGACTGAAAACCTGTTATTAGTTTCACCACTGCTTTCGTTGCTCTCGGGGATCGCCATTCTGGTCTGGCCCAGGCTGCTCAACTACATCGTCGCGTTCTATCTGATCCTCATCGGACTGGTGGGACTGCTGCCGCATCTCGGAAACACGATGGTGCTTACAGTCAATCCACGTCATCAGATTTTTATGTCACATGCCGCATCAGGCGGCGCTTGCGGCTTACCTGGCGGGGAGTCAGCGTGTTGCGGCGTCCCTGGTAGGGGTTGCCGCCGGTGCGGAACTCGATGCGCACCGGCGTGCCGGTGAGTTTCAGCGCCTTGAGGAAGGCATTCTCGAGGTAGCGCCGGTAGGTCTCCGGCACGCTTTCGGTCTGGTTGCCGTGGATCACGATGAGCGGCGGGTTGCGCCCGCCCTGGTGGGCATAGCGCAGCTTGATGCGCCGCCCCCTGACCAGCGGCGGCTGATGCGCGGCCACGACCCGCTCCAGAATTTCCGTCAGTTGCGGCGTCGACAGTTCACGCATCGCCGAGGCATAGGCGCGGCGCACCAGCGGGAACAGTTCACCGACGCCGGTGCCGTGCAGGGCGGAAATGAAGCGGACACTGGCGAAGCCGAGAAACGGCAGCTTGCGATCCAGCTGGTCCTTCACCATGCGGCGCTCGTGCGGCTCCAGCCCGTCCCACTTGTTGACGGCCAGCACCAGGGCCCTGCCCTTCTCGGCGATATAACCGGCCAGGGTGGCGTCCTGTTCGCCGATGCCGGCGCGCGCATCGAACAACAATATGACCACCTGGGCCGCATCGATGGCCTGCAGCGTCTTGATGATGCTGAACTTCTCGACCGCCTCCGTGACCCGCGCCCGGCGACGCACGCCGGCGGTGTCGATCAGCGTGTACTCCACGCCGTCGCGTTCGAAGGGAATGAAGATGCTGTCGCGCGTGGTGCCCGGCAGATCGCTCGCAAGTACGCGCTCCTCGCCGAGCATGCGGTTTATCAGGGTCGATTTGCCGGCATTGGGACGCCCCACGATGGCGACGCGCACGGCCTGATCCTCCGCCGGCGCTTCCGTTTCCTCGCTCTCCTCCGGCAGAGGCAGCGCCGCCAGTGCGGTTCGCATCAGACGATCGACACCGCGCCCGTGCGTGGCGGAGACCGGCTGCGGCTCGCCCAGTCCAAGCCGGTAGAAGTCGCCCAGCACGGTGTTCTCGTCGAGGCCATCGGTCTTGTTGACCACCAGCGTCAGCGGTTTCCCGCGCCGGCGCAGGTTCGCGGCGATATCCTCGTCGGTGCCGGTCAGGCCGTCCCTGGCGTCTACCAGGAAAAACACCAGATCCGCTTCCTCGATCGCCTGCCACGCCTGCCGTTCCATTAAACCATCGAGTTCCTTGTCGCCCGCCGCCAGTCCGCCGGTATCGACGACGATGAACGGCCGGTCGCCGATCCTGCCGTCGCCGTACTTGCGATCGCGGGTCAACCCCGGCATGGCGGCGACCAGGGCATCCTGGGTGCGGGTCAGGCGGTTGAACAGCGTGGATTTGCCGACATTCGGGCGCCCCACCAGGGCAATGACCGGTATCATGGGGATGTGACACTCGACTCGAGGGATATCATTTCCGGGGAAATCTCACTGGCCAGTAGCGTCCATCCATGAAGAATCGAACTCAACGCAAAGACGCAAAGAACGCAAAGTGCAAAATTGTTTTCGTTAAAGAATTTCTCTGCGCACTTTGCGTCTCTGCGGTGAAACAGGTGTTTATGAACGGAAACTAGCCAGCACCCATCCGTAAACAAATAAACTCACCGCAGAAATGCGAAGTACGCAGAGATATTTGATAGTTTTTCAATAGTAAATTCTTTGCGTCCTTTGCGTCTTTGCGTTGAAATCGGTGTTTATAGAGGGACACTAAACTACCCGGTCCCGGTCGGAGGCATCAACCGCCACCAAGTGTGTAGGCGGCGAGCGTGCCGCCCTTGCCGTAGACATACAGCACATCGCCCACGGCCACGGGACGCGCCGCAATGCCGCTTGCTATCCACCCTGACCCGGCCGGCGATGCGGCCATCATAGGTCGACAGCAGGTGCAGGTAGCCCTCGAAATCGCCGACTGCCACATAGCTGTCGAATGGCTCCGGCGCCGTCAGGGCGCGATTGTGCAGCTTGTCCTGTTTCCAGACCGAGGCGCCGTTGTCGCGCGACAGCGCCCAGACATTGCTCTCCTCATCGGTGACATAGACCTGGGAGTAGTCCACTCCCAGACCGGTATAGGACGACATATCGCGCGACCAGCCGAGATTGCCGCTGCGCAGATCGATAATCGCGATCTTGCCCTGAAACGACACCACAAAAACCGTGTCGCCGACGATGACCGGGTTGGCGTCGACATCGACGAGGCGGTCAAGCTCCGAACGGCCCTGGGGGATCGAGATGCTGGTTTCCCAGACCTGGAAACCGTTGGCCAGCGTGAGAGCGGCCACCTTGCCGTTGGCGAATCCGGCGACCACGGCGCCCCGCTGCACGACCGGACTGCTGGTACCCCGCAGGGTAAGCACCGGGACTGAATGGTCGGAGACCCAGAGTTGACGGCCATCGGTGCTGCTCAGTCCGGTAAGGGTGCCGTCCGCTGTCTGGATGACCACGATCCCGGCATCGACCCGGGGCACCGCCAGGACGACACTCGATACCGGCGCACGCCAGACGAGGGAGCCGTCGTCGATGTTGAGTGCGAGCACCTCGGCATCGCTGGTACCCACCAGCACCAGTCCTTCGCCGGCGCCGGGGCCCGCCGAAATCGGGGCATCGGTCCTGGTCTGCCAGAGTTTCTTGCCGGTCTCGGCGCTCAACTCGACCACCCGGCCATCGCGATCGGCGGCCAGCACATACGAACCCAGCACCGTCGGCACCAGATTGACCGATTGCTTGTCATAGCCAACGCCGATATCCGTACTCCACAATTCCTTCAGTTGCACCGGGTCCTTGATCTCTTCAAGTTTGGCCGGCGGCGTGGCATTGTCCTCGCCGCCGAACCAGCCCGAGATGGTGGAGCATCCGCCCAGCAGGACGGTCATCAGAACAACGGCGAATCGCCTCATTGAGCGTCACCCGGCAAAACAGGCGGTTCGGTATTCTCGTATTTCAGCTGCAACAACCGGTATTCGGCCGACTCCGGAGGCAGGGCGGCCAGCGCGATTTCGTATTCCGCACGCGCCTCGTCGTTAGCCCCGCGCGCTGCATGAATATCGCCCTGCAGTTCGTTAACCAGGGGGGCGAAGGCGCTCCCCGTCGGGATCTGCGCGAGCTGGGCCTGCGCGCCATCCGGATTTCCCTCGGCCACCATGACGCGCGCCATTCGCAGTCGCAACAGGGGTCGCAGCGCCTCGGAACCGGAGTTGTCCAGCGCCCATTGCAGTTGCGCGTGAGCGGCTTCCGGCACGCCCTGTTCCAGCTTCACCTTCGCCAGTGCCAGCGCCGCGAGTGTCGCATAGGGCGTAGAGGAATACTCACCGATCAGGACGCCCGCCCGGTCGTTGACGAGCCCCTCCTCGCCGCGGGAGAGCGCGCTCATCATAGTGGCATAGATATTCGATGCCTCCTCCGCCTTGCGATCCTGATAGGCGAACCAGGATTTGGCGCCGAACAGCAAGGCGAGTCCCAGCAGCAGGCCGGTGATGACCGAACTGGCATTTTCCTTCCACCAGTCCTTGATGTGTTCAAGTCGCTGCTCGTCTGTCTCATTGGCATCCATCGACATCTCCCGTCATGTATTCAGTATCGTGTAGCAAAGGTGAAAAAGCTTCGCTGTAATCGGCGCTAGCCTGGTGTCTGTCAACAAAAAATATTAACCGCAGAGACGCAAAGAACACAGAGAAAATCCTTAATGAAATCAATCAAACACTTTGCGCTCTTTGCGTCTCTGCGATAAAACAGTGTTTATGGATGAACCCGGCTTGACTTCACAGCCTTGTAAATAGCCACGGAACCGGAAGACACGGAAATATAAAATCAGAATGTCAGTGTTTTTCCGTGTGCTTCCGTGGCCAAGTATATGTTTGTCTTTGCGATACCGGTTAAGCAATTTCCATTCGGCTTGGCGATGCATTCATCAACGGAACCGTCAATCCGCCTTCAGGCATTCAGCTCGAGGCCGAGCAGTTTGCCCAGCGCTCCCGCGGCCTCCACCTGCGGGATCGTCTCCTGCGCGTTTTCCCCGCGCAGCGGCTTGAGCGTAACCTGTCCGCGTTCGGCCTCATCGTCGCCGATAACCAGCGCAAGGGCCGCACCACTCTTGTCCGCACGCCGGAACTGGCTCTTGAAGCTGCCGCCGCCGCAATTGGTCAGCAGGCGCAGACCCTTCACGGCATCACGCAGTTCCCCGGCGAAGACCATGCCGCGACGCACGCCCTGCTCGCCACTCAGCACGAGATAGGCATGCGGGCTGCTGTCCGGCAGCTCCACGCCTTCGGCCTCCAGCAGCGCGATCAGACGTTCCAGTCCCAGCGCAAAACCCACCGCAGGCGTCGCTCGGCCACCCAGGTATTCCACCAGCCCGTCATAACGACCACCGGCGCATATCGTACCCTGTGCGCCCAGCCGGTCGGTGACCCATTCGAATACGGTCCTGCCATAGTAGTCCAGCCCCCGCACCAGCCGCGGATTGACCACGTAGTCTATGCCCGCCGCATCCAGCAGCGCGCGCAGTTCATCGAAGTGGAGCCGCGATTCCGCATCCAGGTAATCCGGCAGCCGTGGCGCCGCACCGATCAAGGTCCTGCATCTGCGGGTTCTTGCTGTCCAGAATGCGCAGCGGATTGCTGTCCAGGCGCCGCCGGCTGTCTTCATCCAGATCCCCCAGGCAGTCGCGGAAGTAATCAACCAGCGCCTCCCGGTAGGCCGCCCGCGAGGCTTGCGTCCCGAGCGAGTTGAGCTGCAGTTCGGCCCCCTCGAGTCCCAGCGCCTTCCACAACTGCGCCGTCATGAAGATGATTTCCGCATCGATGTCGGGCCCTTCCATGCCGAAGGCCTCGACGCCGATCTGGTGAAACTGGCGATAGCGCCCCTTCTGGGGACGCTCGTGCCGGAACATCGGTCCCGCGTACCAGAGTCGCTGAACCTGGTTATGCAGCAGGCCGTGTTCCATGCAGGCGCGCACACACCCGGCGGTACCCTCGGGACGCAGCGTCAGGCTGTCGCCGTTGCGATCCTCGAAGGTATACATTTCCTTCTCGACGATATCCGTCACCTCACCGATGGAGCGCTTGAACAACTCGGTTTTTTCGAGCAGCGGCAGACGTATCTCGCGATACCCGTAGGTCTGTATCACCCGGCGCAGGGTATTCTCCAGGTGCTGCCAGGACGAGGTCAGCTCCGGCAGGATGTCATTCATGCCGCGAACCGCCTGGATGGACCTGGCCATGGACTTGCCGTCCCGGCCGGTCTGCCTGTCTGGCGGGGGCGCACCCCCGGAGTCGTCGACGCGTTGCATGATCGCCCTACCGCGACGCGTCGGAGCGGGGTTCTTCTTCAAAGACCGGCGGCAAATCAAGACGTCCAGGCTGCTGCACCCCGTTCTCGCCGCCATGTGACAGCACCAGCCGTTCGGCAAGGGGATAGGCCAGCCACACCAGTATTCCCGCCAGCAGCGCCAGAATGACGTTGCGGGTCAGCCTCGCCGAGGGCAGCGGAAACATCGGCGCCTTGCGGCGCGGTCCTATCACCGACAGGGGCGGCGGATTCGGTCTTCCCTGCGCGCTGTAGCGGCTTACGATATCGTCCGCCGACAAGCCCACCAGGCGTGCGTAACTGCGCAGATAACCCTGTACGAAAATGGGTTCCGGCAATGTCGCCTGATCGTCGTTTTCCATCGCGGTGACGATACGCGCATCGAGATGCAATTCCTTCGCCACCTGCTCGACATTGAAGTTGCGCTGGATGCGCGCCGTACGCAGCATGGCGCCTGGCGAGCCCTCGCCGTCCGATGCCGGGTTTATGTCCGCGTCACTGCTGGCCACGATGTTCATTCTCCCATTCCCGCAGGTTCGCCGCCTCCACGGTATTGGGGAAATTATTCTTGAGCTTCAGCGCGTAGTTGCCCGCCGCGCTTAAATCACCGAGTGCAGTCTCGATGCGCACGCCAAGCCACAGGCTCTCCGCACCGGGGGCTGACACGCCATCGAAACGCTGGATATAGGCGCGCGCAGCCAGGTATTTGCCCTGCGTATACATGAGGTCGGCCATCTGCAGCAAGGCATAGGAAAAATTCTTGTCGTGCTCCAGGGCCCTGCGGAAATAGTCCTCCGCCTTTTTGGCATCGGGAATTTTGCCGGCACAAATGCCGGCATTCGTAAGGGATGCCGCGAGGCCGGTATAGAGGGGATCGCTGGCCGCAATCTCAAACTGCTCCAGCGCCTTGGTATATTCACCGTGGCGGCACAGGAACTGGCCATAGTTGTTATGCGTCTGCGGATCCTTCGGCGACAATCGCAGCGCCGTCTTGAAATGCTTTTCCGCGAGATCGTTTTCCCCGATGTTTTCATAAAGGATCGCCAGCGTGCCATTGGCAGTGGCCGAATCCGGGTCGGCCTCCAGCGCCTTGTGCAGCTTTTTCATTGCCGTGTCGTAGTCGCCCGCGCGCATGTAGGCAATGCCCAGTTGTATATTGGTGTCGGCGATGCGGCGGTCCTGCCGGGTCTCCCTTTCGGTCGACAGGGTGCTGCAGGCGGTGAGTGCAAACACCAGCAACGCTGCTGACAGCCTGTAGAAATAACGGTTCATGCCTGTGTCCTCGGCTGCGTTGCCATCGTGCGGGCGCGACGCTGCGTCCGGTCCTGAAAGCGTCCGGCCAGCTGGCCGCAGGCCGCGTCAATGTCATCACCCCGCGTCTTGCGGGTGATGGTGACGATTCCCGCCCGGTTGAGCAGGGAGAAAAACCGTTCCATGGTCGCCGGCGAACTGCACCGGTAGCGTGTGTTCGGAAACGGATTGAAAGGTATCAGATTGATCTTCGCCGGCACTCCCTCCAGCAGACGCACCAGCCGGCGCGCATGGGCATCGCTGTCATTGATCCCCGCCAGCAGCACGTACTCGAAGGTGACGCGGCGGCGGCTGTCCTCCCCCACATAGTCACGGCAGGCGGCCAGCAGTTCAGCGATCGGGTATTTGCGATTCAGGGGCACCAGTTCGTTGCGCAGCAGATCATCCGGCGCGTGCAGGGAAACGGCCAGGCTGACATCGCAGTCCTCGCGCAGCCGGCGGATGGCCGGAATGATACCGGCGGTGCTGAGGGTAACGCGGCGCTTCGACAGGCCGTAGCCGAAATCGTCCAGCATCACCTGCATGGCGCGCACCACATTGTCGTAATTGAGCAGCGGTTCGCCCATGCCCATCATGACCACGTTCGAGATCCGGCGCAGACCGTCGGGCCGGTTGCCGAGGGCATTCGCCGCCTGCCATACCTGCGCGATGATTTCGCCGCTGCTCAGGTTGCGGTTGAAGCCCTGCTGCGCGGTGGAGCAGAAGCTGCAATTGAGCATGCATCCGACCTGTGAGGAAACGCACAGGGTGCCCCGGCCGTCTTCCGGGATGAAAACGGTTTCGATGCAGTTGCCGTCCTCCAGACGCAGCAACCATTTGCGGGAACCGTCGTCGGAACACTGGTCGGCGACGATCTCCGGCAGACGGATTTCAGCAACCTCCCGCAGGCTCGCGCGCAGCCCCTTGCCGAGGTCGGTCATGGCGTCGAAGTCTGCCACGCAGCGGCCATGGATCCATTTCATGAGCTGCCCGGCGCGGAAACCTTTCTCGTCCCGGGCGATAAAGAACGCTTCCAGTTGCTGGCGGTTCAGATCCAGCAGATTGAGCTTCTGCCCGGCCGGCATGAGTGGATTCATGGCTGGGGGTTATCCGCGGGCCTGGCCTAGCGGGTCCTCGGACAGAGGCCGCCATCGCCAAAGAAGAACGCGATTTCCTGTTTCGCGGTATCGGGTCCGTCGGAGCCGTGCACGGCATTTTCATCCACGGTGGTGGCGAAATCCGCACGAATCGTGCCGGGTGCGGCATCGGCGGGATTGGTCGCACCCATCAGTTCGCGGTTTTTGTTGATTGCATTCTCGCCCTCGAGCACCTGCACGATCACCGGCCCGGAGGTCATGAATTCCACCAGGTCCTTGTAAAACGGACGTTCCCGGTGCACGGCATAGAACCCCTCGGCCTGCTCCTTGCTCAGCTGCATCATGCGCGCGGCGACGATGCGCAGCCCATTTTTCTCGAAACGGCTGTAGATCTCGCCGATGATATTCTTCGCCACTGCGTCCGGTTTGATTATGGACAAGGTCTGTTCGATCGCCATGCAACACTCCGTCTGTCTGTATGCTTCTCAAGAAACCCTTATAAAAACGGGAAGTTAGTGTATATAGATAAGCGTGTAGTTTAACGCCGATGTCGGGGGCCAGGCAATGCCGACCTGCCGGTTCTGAACGTCTCCCGCGAAAATGAACCCCGGCACGGGGAACTGGCGGGAACAAGGCCGGGTAATATACAAGGTCAGGGCGGACAAGGGAACGCCGCGCAGGTGATGGAAGCGGAAAAACGGCGCCGGACGGAGGGTTACTGGAATACGTAGGCCGCGCCGGAGCCGCTCTGGCTGTTGTCGAGGGCATCGCCATCGACGCCGGTTGCCTTGCTGTCCTCCCCCGGCGCTCCCGCGGCCAGCGTGTCACCGGAGAGGGCGACGCTGTAACCGAAAAAGTCGCCGCTATCGGTGACGGCGGGCTTGATGTAGTCCTGCTGCGACCACACCGTGCCGCTGCGGATAAAGAGGTAGGCGGCCCCGCTGTCCGGGAGTCCGTCGTCGCCCTGATCGCCGCCTACACCGGTGGCGCCGCTATCTTCCCGGGGAGCTCCGACGGACAGGATATCGCCAGTCAAGGCGAGGCTCCAGCCGAACTGATCGGCTTCACCGGCATTGGACGCCTTGATATACGCCTGCTGCGACCACACTGCCCCGTTGCGGGTGAACACGTACACGGCGCCGGTAAACGGGGCGCTGTCATCGTTCGGGTTGCCGTTGATGCTGGCTTCGCCCGCGGCCCCGACCGCCAGCGTATCCCCGGAAAGGGCGAGACTCCAGCCGAAGACATCACCACTGCCGGTATTGGACGCCTTGATATAGGCCTGCTGCGACCACGCCGCGCCGCTGCGGGTAAACACGTATGCGGCGCCGGCATTAACCAGCGTGTTGTTGTTCTGGTCGCCGCCGATACCGGTGGCGTTGCTCGCTTCCCGGTCGGCACCCACGGCGAGTGTTTCGCCGTAGAGGGCGACGGAATAACCGAAGCTGTCGTCGCTGTCGGGATTGGAGGCCTTGAGATACGCCTGCTGCGACCATGCCGTGCCGCTGCGGGTGAACACATAGGCGGCACCGGCGTTGGACAGGCTGTTGTCGTTCTGGCTGCTCCCGTCGCTGGCCTCGCCCGTCGCACCCACAGCGAGGGTGTCGCCGTCGAGCGCGACGC
>CAVXNM010000026.1:0-84379 GCA_963763115.1 uncultured Gammaproteobacteria bacterium | reverse complement strand
TCCGGGCGAGGAGCACGGCCCAGCGGATCCGCGCCGGGCTGGCTGAGCGAGGAGGCTCGTTCCAGAGAGGCGGAGGAGACAGAGGCTGGCTCGGGGTCGGCGAGGCTGGGCGTCTCGGCCGGCGATCTCCCGATGGTGACGACAGCGGCGCGCAGACGGGCATGGGGCGCCAGGACACCGCGGTGAAAGTCTCCATAAATTATTTCAAACCGCGCTATTTGTTGGAAAACGTGTGCGGAAAGAAACCGGGATTTCCAAAGGTGCAATGTCGCACAGCCAGGCCGCTGTGCATTTTCTGTTTGATAAAATTGGTGACATCAAAAACTTGAAAATCACAGTTATTGGTGTGAATGCTTTAAACGAAAAAATCATCAAATTTTTATTGAAAAAGGATGTTGAACCGGTTTTTATCGGGAACCGAACTTATGATAAAGCCAGGGAACTTGCAGATAAATATAGGGGCAAAAGCTTTTCGTTTCGACCAGCTTTATGAAATTCTTGATAAAACTGATGTACTTATTTCAGCAACTGCAGCCCCTCATTACATCATTAAAAAAGAAAATTTCAAAACCTGTAAATCAATGCACATACTCGATCTTGCAGTTCCGCGCGATATTGATCCTGAAGTTGGGAAATTACCGAATATCAATCTTTTCGATATTGAAATAATTGAGAAACAGATAAAGAAGAATATTATTTACAGGAAAGAAAAACTAGATATGAGCAACTGAGATAATTGAAGATGAAGTAAAACTGTTCTGTGAAAAATTTGTTTATGAAACGAATTGAGACAAAAAGAAAGTCCACCGAAAAAGGTTACCGAAGTTTGGTGAAAGCTATTTCGTGGAGAACATTAGGTACGATTGATACAATTTTTATTTCATGGTTAATTGTTGGGAACATAAATTTTGCAGTTTCTATTGGTGGCGTAGAACTTTTTACCAAGATGATCCTTTATTATTTCCATGAGAGACTGTGGCAACGTACCAATTTTGGACGCATTAAAGAAACGCCGATTGAATATGAAATCTGATAAACATGACAGGAAAGATAAATAAGAATTTTATGCCTGTTTCGCTTGATATTTCCCGCGGAAAAATATTGCTGATTGGTGGGGGACAGAGCGCATTTAAAAAGCTAAAACTGTTGAAACGGTTTGATGCAGAAGTTGAAGTTTTGGCCATTAATGTTTGCGATGAAATCAAAGAAAGTGGGGTAAAATATTTTGAATCGGCATATTCAAAAGAAAAATTGAAAGGATATTTCATGTTGTATTCGTGTACCAATAACGATGAACTCGATCGGCAAATTCTTGCAGATGGAAAAGAAGCTGACGTTCTGGTAAACATTCATGATAAACCCGAGATGTGCCAGTTTATTTCACCGGCAATTTACATAAACGGAAGAATGACTGTTGCTGTGGCTTCCAACGGAGAAGATGTTTATGAATCAATTCAGTTAAGAAATAAAATAAAAGAGTTTTTGACTCGTGAAAAGTAGATTGTGAATTTATGAGTTTAAAATCAAATCAATTAAATGAGAAACAATTAACCGCTTTAAATGAGTTGGTTAATGGTGTAACAAAGGAGCAGCTTATCTGGCTGAGTGGTTATTTCGAAGGAAGACTGGCAGGGTTGAATGGTTCTGCACCAATTAATGAAACCGCAACTCCTTTTGCCGGACATGCAGTTGAAAGTGCGCAAACACCAACCACAAATCTTACCATTTTATATGGTTCTGAAACCGGCAGATCGCAAACGCTTGCAGACAAACTTGCAGAGAAGGCTGCATTCAAAAATGTTTCAGCCAACGTTTTTAGCATGTACGATTACAATTACAAAAAACTTCAGGAAGAGGAAAACCTGGCAATAATTGTTAGTACACATGGCGAAGGTGATCCTCCGGATATGGCAGAAGATTTTTACAAATTTGTTACCGGAAAACGGGCGCCCAAACTGAATAATCTGAATTTCTCTGTGCTGGCGCTTGGCGACAAAACTTACAAACATTTTTGTAAAACGGGAGAAGATATTTATTCAGCATGTAAAAGTTTGGGGGCATTTAGTGTTACTTCACTTGTAAAATGCGATGTAGATTATGAAGTTGATGCTGAAATCTGGATGAATAACTTTCTTGCAAATCTCACTCCATCTGCTTCGTCGGTTACTGTGCCTGATTCACCCGGTACGATGCAAAATGAACCGTCACCTAAGCCTGAAATTTCTTATTCAAAGAAAAATCCATACATGGCAACCATTCTTGAAAAAGTTAAAATTACCGGTCGCGATTCCGACAAGGAAGTTTATCATCTTGAATTGGCGCTTGATGATTCCGGATTAACTTATGAACCCGGAGATTCGGTTGGCATTTTTGCCAAAAATCCTGACGACCTAGTGGAGCAGATTATAAAAAAAACAGGATTTGATTCTGAACAGTTAGTTGATTCGGAAATTGGAGAAATTTCGATAAAAACTGCTTTAACACATCATTTCGAAATAACCATCCTTACAATCGATATGATCAGGAAGTATTTTGAGAAGACCAAAAACAAGGACGTTGAAAAGTTGCTGAAAGACGAAAATGCACTTGATGATTATATATATGGTCGCGATTTACTGGATCTTTTGGAAGATTTTCCTTATGAGTGGCATCCGGCAAAATTGGTGCAAATTCTGAGGCCGCTTCCTCCGCGTTTGTATTCAATTGCTTCCAGTATGGATAAAGTAGGTGACGAGGTTCATATCACCGTTTCTGTGGTTCGGTATGAAAAAAAGAACCGTACTCGTGTTGGAGCATGCACTTCTTATTTGGCGGATATTATTGATATTGACGGGGAGATACCAATTTATATCGAAAAGAATCCGGCGTTTAAAATGCCACTCAACGGTTCAAAAATTATTATGGTTGGCGCAGGAACCGGAATTGCTCCATACAGGGCATTTTTACAGCACAGGGAAATGCACGATTTAAAGGGCGGATCATGGTTGTTTTTTGGTGACCGACGTTTTAAATCCGATTTCCTGTATCAGGTAGAATGGCAAAAAATGCTCGAATCGAATCACCTTGAAAAAATGGATGTGGCTTTCTCGCGCGATCAGGAAGAGAAAGTTTATGTTCAGCATAAACTGCTTGAAAATAAAGAAGAAGTATTTAAGTGGATTGAAGATGGAGCCTATTTTTATTTGTGTGGCGATATGAAACACATGGCAAAAGATGTAAATAAAACATTACTGCAAATTATTCAGGAGCAGGGTGGCGTAAGTGAAGCAAAAGCAGTTGAATACGTGAAAAAATTAAAACGGGAAAAACGCTTTCAGTCCGATGTTTATTAAACCTAAAAGAGAATTATGAACGAAACAATAAAGTGGGAAGAATTATCAGAAGTTGAAAAAATAAAATTCGAAAGTAACTATTTGCGGCGGAACTCTGGTTGAAAGTATGGCCGACCCGATTACAGGTGCAATTGCACCGGATGATACTCAAATCTCAAAGTTTCACGGTTTTTATCAGCAAACCGATCGTGATATTGATAAGGAGAGGAAACACCAGAAGCTGGAACCTGCTTATTCTTTTTTAATTCGGGTGCGGATGCCGGGCGGTATGGTAACTCCAGAGCAGTGGCTGACAATGGATGATCTTTCGGATACTTATGCAAATGGTTCGTTGAAATTAACGACTCGCCAGACTTTTCAGTTGCATGGAGTTTTGAAAAAGAATATGAAAACTACATTGCAGGAGATTAATAAAAGTTTGCTGGATACCATTTCTGCCTGTGGTGATGTAAACCGGAATGTAATGAGCCATGCAAATCCTGCTTTGACTTACTGGGCAGAAGATGTTGCTGACTATTTAAAATAATCGATTAATCTCTGGCATTTTGATCGACGATAAATTAACCTATCCTTGTTTCCCATTCACTATCCCTAAAAAAGTTTGTTTCAAAAGCATCCAGTAAAAATCGGAAGAAAACACAGGAATATTTTTACTTTTGGAGCTTCGAAACCGGTAAGCATGTTCGAAAGATTAATTCTTTTATTTTTTGCAGTAATATTAACTGTCAATGCGTTTTCCCAGGAGAAATTTGTGGTCAGCGGGCATATTCGCGATAGTGCAACAGGTGAAGACCTGATTGGCGCCACAGTGATTGTTGAAGGTCTTTCAAATACCGGAGCAGTTTCAAACAATTACGGCTTTTACTCTTTATCATTGCCTGATGGAAACTATATCCTTAGATTTCAGTATATCGGTTACAATTCTCAACAAATACCGGTGGCATTATCCCAAAATGTTAAACGTGATATTGACTTGGTTGAAGCTCCTGTTGAAATTGGAGGAGTAACTGTAACCGGCGACCGGCCCGATAGGAATATTTCGTCACTTGAAATGGGAAATGTTAAAATGGATCCCAAAAAGATTGAATCCATCCCCGTAATTTTTGGTGAACGCGATATTCTGAAAACCATACAACTTACTCCTGGAGTTAAATCAGCAGGAGAGGGCAATTCAGGATTTTATGTTCGCGGGGGAGGTATCGACCAAAACCTGATTTTGCTGGATGAGGCGCCGGTTTATAATGCCTCGCATTTGTTGGGATTCTTTTCGATTTTCAACTCGGAAGCTATTCGCGATGCAAGTTTACTGAAAGGAGCGATACCAGCAGAATACGGTGGCCGTGCTTCTTCTGTTTTCGACATTAAAATGAAGGAAGGAAACCTGAAAAAGTATGATGTTACGGGTAGCATTGGAATTATTTCTTCAAACCTGGCAGTCGAAGGCCCAATCGTAAAAGATAAAGGATCATTTATTGTAAGTGCCCGCAGAACTTATGCGGATATGTTTCTGCTGTTATCAAAAAAAGAAAATCTGAAAAACACCAAGCTATATTTTTACGACCTTAATTTGAAAGCCAATTATAAAATTAACGATAATAACCGTATTTATCTTTCGGGTTATTTAGGGCGCGATAATTTTGGCTATTCAGATCAGTTTGGATTTGATTGGGGCAATTCTACCGGAACTTTACGTTGGAATCATAATTTCAGCGAGAAGCTTTTTTCAAATGCATCGTTTATTGTAAGTAATTATTCTTATCAAATAAATATTCTGGGAGATTATAATGTTACCGTTCGTTCTGAAATAAAAGATATTAACCTGAAACATGATTTTACTTGGTATCTCAATGCACATAATACATTGAAATTTGGTATAAATGCGATTTTTCACAACATATTGCCGGGGAAAATTTCAGCAGATGAATATTCAATTGTGAAACCACAAGTGATTTCACACAGAAGGGCAATCGAATGGGCTGCATATTTGTCAAATAGTCAGAATATTTCAGAACGATTAAAATTATATTACGGACTAAGGTTATCATTATTTAGTAATGTAGGGCCGGGTGAATTTTATGAATTTGATGATCAGGGCGATTTAGTAAAAACGATTAAAATCGATAATTTCAAATTTTATAAAACGCAGGGTGGACTTGAACCCCGGCTGGCAATTAATTATATTCTGAATCCGCAAAGCTCGGTAAAAGCTTCATATAATCGTATTTACCAGTTTTTGCATTTGCTTTCAAACTCAACAACAACAACACCTACCGATTTATGGTTGCCCAGCAGTAATAATGTAAAACCTCAGATTTCTGACCAGGTATCGGTAGGTTATTTCAGAAATTTTAAAGACAACGAATTTGAATCGTCTTTTGAAATCTATTACAAAGGATTGAAAAACCAGATTGATTATAAGAATGGAGCAGAACTGGTTTTTAATTCTACTGTGGAGTCCGAACTTGTTTTTGGTCGGGGCTGGGCTTATGGCGCAGAATTTATGATAAAGCGAAATACGGGGCGATTAAATGGCTGGATAAGTTATACATTGAGCCGAACTTTAAGGCAATTTGATGCGATTAATAATGGCAAACCATTTCCGGCCCGCAATGATCGCATCCACGATATAGCGATAGTTGGTATTTATGAAATCAGTAAAAAATGGAGTGCCTCAGCCACGTGGATTTATTACACTGGTAATGCGGTTACTTTTCCGAGTGGGAAGTATAAAATTGAAGGAATTCCGGTTGGTTATTACACCGAGCGAAATGGCTACCGTATGCCGGCATATCATCGTTTGGATTTGGGTTTAACATGGCAACGTAAAAAAACAGAAAAGTTTGAGTCGAGCTGGAACTTCTCGGTTTATAATGCTTACGCCCGCGAAAATGCATATTTCATTCAATTTAGGGAAAATGAGGATAATCCTGGTATTACAGAGGCAGTACAATTTGCTTTATTTAAAGCTATTCCTTCAATAAGTTATAAATTTAAATTTTAACCAGTGACGAATGACAAATGATTAGATTTTATTTCATATTTCTGATCCTGATTTTACTTCTTTCGGGTTGTGAGAAAGTAATTAATGTTGACTTAAATGAAGCCAATCCGGCTGTTGTTATTGAGGGAAATGTGGATGCCTCAAATCATTTGGCACAAGTTAAAATATCAGAAACTTCAAGCTATTTTGATCAGTCGAAAAGTAAAATGGTCTCGGGTGCCGATGTTCGCATAACCATTAATGATTATGAAAGTTTTTTGTTGCCTGAAATTAATAATGGGATTTACAGTTTTGAAGACATTCCTGTTATAACAGGTGCAACTTATCATTTAACTGTTAATACAAATAATAATCTTTATGAAGCAAGTTCCGTTTTACAGCCTAAAGTGGAAATTGATACCTTATGGTATTATGTCGATAATACTGACTCTTTTTTTGATAAAGGTTATGTTATAAATGTTTACTTTAATGATCCGCCTGATATGAATAATTTCTACAGGATCAAAGTATTCGTCAATAACAAACTCAAAGACAAAGCTGATGATTTTGTACTCTTTTCTGATCGGTTTTTTGAAGGACAGCGCGTGAAAATCGATTTGCGGAATTTTGATATTTATCCCAAAGATACGGTTGATATTCAGCTTATTTCACTTGATGAAAAAGTGTTTGATTTTTATAACACATTTATCAATGTAGTGTATAATAATCCTGGTTCTGCAGCGCCGGCAAATCCAAATACAAATCTTTCAAACGGTGCTTTGGGGTATTTTTCTGCCTGGTCATCGGATAAACAAAGAATTATAATTGGGAAGTAAATAGTTATCTGCTTATGCAATAGTATGTTAATAGGTTTCGTTTGTTATCTTTAACTGATTTTAACTAATTCAAAATGGAAAAGAACAAAATGTGTTGCCGTATTTTTCCGATAATTCTAATTCTGATCTCGTTTGTAATTTCACTTGGTCTCTGGTATTTCGATGAAGGGATTCATTCATTTTCGTTTCTAACCGACAAAGGCGAAATTTTTAGTTTTATCGGAACAGTTTTATTTGTATCTGTTATTCCAATTGGTATTTTTTATTGGTTGAATGATAAGAAAAAATACCAGTCGAAAGCCAGGGCAATTTCTTTGCTTGGGTTTCTGCCTGCAATCTCTTCTTTTGTTTATCTCTTTGTATGTAAAGTATTTTGAATTGCTCAGTGAATTGAGTAATTTTACTCAGTGAATTGAGTAAAATTGAAAATATGTATAAACGTCCTCATTTTCAGACTATTAATAAAAAGAATTAAGGAGCCAAAAAAATTCATTCAGGTTGTTACAGGGCCTCGTCAGGTTGGAAAAACTACATTAGTTCAACAGGTGATTAATGAAATTTCAATACCTGCAATTTATATTTCTGCTGATGGTGTGGCCAACACCGGTGAAAACTGGTTATTGCAACAATGGGAAAACGCCAGGCTGAAATTGAAAAGTAACCAATATTCAGAATTAATATTTGTTATTGATGAAATACAAAAGATACGGAACTGGAGCGAAATCGTTAAAGCCAATTGGGATGCTGATAACTTAAATAAAATTGGCATTAAACTAATAATTCTCGGATCATCACGATTGTTAATTCAAAAAGGACTTACCGAATCGCTTGCAGGTCGGTTTGAAACTATTTATCTTGGGACATTGGGGATTGACAGAAATGAATACTGCTTTTGGTTTTGACGAAAATCAATTTGTATGGTTTGGAGGATACCCGGGGGCAGCAGGCCTAATTAAGGATGAAGCCCGTTGGAAAGACTATATATTAAATTCATTAATAGAAACAACTATTTCGAAAGATATTCTGTTAACTGAACAGATTAACAAACCGGCATTACTGCGAAATCTTTTTGAATTGGGATGTTTTTATTCCGGACAGATATTATCATTTAATAAAATTCTCGGGCAGTTGCATGATGCCGGCAATACTACTACATTATCAAATTATCTGAGGCTTCTTGATAATGCCGGATTGCTTAGCGGATTAGAAAAATTTTCGAAAGGAAAGATCATGCAACGTTCATCAAGTCCGAAATTTCAGGTTCAAAACACAGCGCTTTTAAGCGTGTTGTCAGACTATTCATATTCTGAAATAAAAGAAAACAGTGAAATTTGGGGGCGACATATCGAGTCGGCTGTTGGAGCTCATTTACTTAATGTTAGCAGAAACGGGTATATTAAATTGTTTTACTGGAGAGATGGAAATTATGAAGTTGATTTTGTTTTGGAATATGGCGAACTGAGCAGTTCCTGATGGACACGCTTCGGGTTGAACGCTTTAAGCGGGGTTGGATGTTGGCGCCTGCTTTCACCGTGGTTCCTGGAGAGCCGAGTGCATAACGAAAGGTGCACGCTCGGTTCGGTGAGCGGGCGCTGGAAACCAGCGGCAGTAATGCCGTCAGGCGCCAGCGCTCGACTCTCCTCCAGCGGTTCAGTCATGCAGGCGATCCCGCTACGGTCATATTTCGGGAGGATTCTTTCGGGATGGTTGGGTTACGCCTCCCTGCACAGATATGATTCATGTGATTGTGGGCTGTTGCCACCTCGTGATTTAAAGGCGCGCCATGACACACTGTATAACCGGCTTATTCGAGGGAGGTTCAGGATGAAAATCCGGGTCGGATACGAGTTGATCTACGAGTGCCCACAGCCGACACCCATGATTCTGATGCTGAATATCCATTTCACCCGCATCTCCGATCTTCTCATCGCGGACCACATCCTCACCAGTCCGCCGACCCCGATCACGGCCTACCGGGACGGTTTCGGCAACTGGTGCAGCCGTATCGTCGCATCGCCGGGCGATATCCGAATCTCCACCAACGCACTCGTCAACGACAGCGGATTGACACACCGGGTCGACCCCTTCGCTCCGCAGCATACCGTGGAGGATTTGCCGGCGGAAACACTGGTGTTTCTGCTCGGGAGCCGTTACTGCGAAACCGACCGGCCCACCGAGACAGCCTGGGCTCTCTTCGCACAGACGCCCCCCGGGTGGCCGCGCGTCAAGGCAATCTGCGATTTCGTCCATGGGCATATCACCTTCGGCTACCAGCATGCCCGGGCAACCAAAACCGCGCTCGAAGCCTTCAATGAGCGCATGGGCGTGTGTCGCGACTACACCCACCTCGCGATCGCCTTCTGTCGCTGCATGAATATTCCGGCGCGATACTGCACGGGCTATCTGGGTGACATCGGGGTCCCTGCCTCGCCAGATCCCATGGACTTCTCCGCCTGGTTCGAGGCTTACCTTGGCGGCCGCTGGCATACCTTCGATCCGCGCAACAACATACCGCGGGTCGGGCGCGTGTTGATCGCCCAGGGCCGGGATGCGGCGGATGTGCCACTCAGTAACACCTTCGGTCCGAATGTGCTCAAGAATTTCAAGGTGTGGACGGATGAAGTGAGGGGTCAGGCCGGGTACTGATGTGTACCGAGCGCAAGCCTAGGAGCCTGTCCGAGTAATGATGAACCTACTGCGAAAGCGCCACGACGGCCCATATGCACGCAAATCCTCGTCAAATAGCGCCACTATTCTACTCGAATTTGCGTCCATCTGTTCTCGCCGTGCCACGATCTCGCAACGGCTCCCACTACTCGGGCATGCTCCTAGCGCGTCCCGAACAGGTCCGTGATGATGGATTCGGATACTGGCGTATCGACAGCGCCGTTGCTGGGGAACGATGAGCCGCCCCCCGTCGAGTTCGTCAATGCCGACGGGCGCAGCAGCGCCGTGATCGTCTGCGATCATGCCTCCAACAGAGTTCCGCGACAACTCGGCATGCTTGGCCTCGACGCGGTCCAGTTGGCGGATCATATCGGCTGGGACCCGGGTGCGGCCGACGTGGCGCGCCGGCTGTCAACTCTGCTCGATGCACCCCTGGTGTTGAGCGGCTACTCGCGTCTCGTCATCGATTGCAATCGACCGCTTCGCAGCGCGGAATCCATTGCCGAACAAAGTGACGGTGTGCCCGTCCCGGGCAACCGCGGACTGTCGCCACTGGAAAGAGCAAGCCGCACCAATGCGCTGTTCCGGCCTTACCACGACGCCATCGATCGGCTGCTCGATGGCCGTACCCGGCGGCCGAGTATGCTGCTCAGCATTCACAGTTTCACGCCGATTCTGAACGGTCGGCCGCGGCCCTGGCACATCGGCGTTTCCCATTGGCGCGACCGGCGACTCGCCGCGCTGATGCTCGGTGTGCTCGCCCACAGCAATGATTTCACCGTCGGGGACAACGCACCTTACCCAATCGATGAGGATGTCGACTACACAATCCCAGTGCACGGCGAGGGTCGCGGATTGCCCAGTGTCATGATCGAGATCCGCCAGGACGGAATTCGGACAGCGGCGGGTGCGGCCGCCTGGGCGGCACGACTGGCGAATGCCTATCGGATCATCGAAGCCGAGGCGCTGCGTATTCTCGGGTCTTCGTTTAGCGCCCATTCGGCATCGGACCCATCATAGCCAGGTTTCGTACGCACAGCCTGCTCTTCGGTTCTCTGCCGGGACATCGAGGAATTGTGTCCGTATGTCGTATTCCACCCGTGAGCGACCGCTCGACGCGACCCTCACGAATGACAGGTACACACTGTTAAGACGGCCATGAATGCGGCGGTCTTCGATCAACGACCCCTGGGGTGACGGGGAAAGGCGGCCGCTGCGGGCTGAGCCGCACTGGTTGCGAATAGCGATAGTGGGTGTGATGCCGGATTGTGAAGTGCATATATAATATGCTTCAGCAGTAACTTCCCTGGCTTGACGCTGTGAACTGTTGACTGGTTCCTTAATTCATATGCCCGTAGCGGTCAGCGCAACACCAGCCGGGCGTTTCCGGTGGCGGTTCCATCCAGCCTGATACCCATTTCTTCGATAGCTATTTGCACGCTGCCTAACTGCAAGGCGGACAGGTCAAGCACCACACCCACCGGCGTGATTTTTCTCAGCACCACGCCAAGGCGCTCACGCAGCAGAGCGAGCTGCTGTGCCAGGGCCTGATTGACCGCCTCTTCCAGTGCCTGACGGATGGGTTCATGGAACGCCTTCGTTAACATACCCAGGGTGGGATCTTCTGTGTCGTAGTCAAACGTCAGGTCTTGTAATTCAACCTTCCGGCGTTGCGCATCATAGGCCACCTTCGCCCGCAGTTCCGCGGTACCGGCCAGCTCGCCGGCGAGCTCCACCCGTGCCCTGATTTCCTGCCCGCTGCCCGTCAGGTCAAGCTTGCTGATACTGACCTTCCGGCCTTTGATGACAAGGGATTCGCCGGCCAGGGCGGCCGAAAGCCGCTGGTTGAGTGTGGGGAAATCCAGGTTCACACCCAGGTGCAGATTCAGTTCGGTGGACCGGGGATAATACTGTCCCAGGGGTGGCAGCGGCGCGGGCTGAACGGCGGGTTCAGGTCCGGTCACCAGCACCGACTGCAATGTCAGTGCAAGCTGTGCGTTGAGGGTTTTCTCCCGGCCGGCAATGCGAGACAGTGCGACACTCGCCGGCCTGAGCAATAACCAGTTGTCCTGTCCGAGTTCTACCGGTTCCTGCAATAACGACCAGGTTTGCTGTGCCTGACGCTGGATGGCATTCAGGCCGGGAGTCAGTGTCTTGAGCGCCGCACGCAGGCTGTCCTGCATTTGCTTGCGAAATTCCGTCTCGACGACGGAGGTGACATCGATATTCGCGATGGTCATTTCTCAACGATCGAGAAACCGGGTCGGCAGAATGCGAAACCGCGGTCTCAAGGTCCAGTCCGGCCCCCACTCCAGCAGGACCTGCATGCCGATCACGGCCTGCCGTGGTGCTTCATCGATGCCGCAACTGGCCGTCGCGTTGACCATGCCAAGCAGCTTTTTTTGTGCCCTGATCCAGTAACGGACATGTGCCTGAACCATCAGCACATTGCCCGAAGCGGTAATGCTGAGCGGCCCGCGCCAGCCACGGTATTGTGACGGTATTCCGTGCCAGTCCTTCCATGTGCGCCAGTTGCCTGCCTGGTACGGGAGCAGTTTGTCAGTCGCACTGATCAGGGGTTCGAGAGACAGCCGCAGCGGTATATCAATGAATGAAACCGGCGATACGGGCTGCTGGACCTCCGCAACGGACTGTGCGCCGGCACCGGTCAGCCAGAGCAGTAGCACCAGTGGCATGGAGGCCATCAAGCGGTTGCCCTAGACGAGGCGCCGTTCGGGCCGACGCCGCGTGCGGGCCGATCGGTCCCTGGCCGCGAGGGCGCCGGTCAGCCAGCCCAGTCTTCGCAAGGCCCAGGACAGCGGGCCCAGCAGGAACAGGGCGAGGCGCATGATGACCGAGAGGGCGACAAACCAGAACAGGAACTGCACCAACCAGGGATCAACACCCAGCCAGCCCCCCAGTTCAGCCAAGGTCGAGTTGATCAGCTGCGGGTAGCGGAACATGAGGTAGACGGCCGCGGGGATGGCCCCGTAACGGGCGACGGCGAGCCCGAGCCGCCCGCCGCGTGCCAGCACCCGGGAGCCGAACAGGGCCACCCGCCCGGAGAACCCACCGGAGCGCGCCGCTGCGGCGCCAGGCGCCACTGCCCTGCCCGCCCGCACCGCCTTGAGCAGCTTCACACTCGAGGCGATGACCGCCATATCCAGTGCGGCCCAGCCCAGGTCTGAACTTTCGAGCTCCGCCCCTTGCCGCCACTTGGTCTCCAGGTTCCGCACCCCGCCCAGGAACAGGTCCGCCACGCCCTCCGTCACGCGCTCGGTTTGCACCCAGTCGGCGTTACCGTCCGGGTCGACGGCGAACTGTCCGATGAAGTCATAGCCCTCCTCCAGAAGGAAGTGGACGGCGTACCAACCGCGGTCCTCCGCGGTCAGTTTGGGGGGGAGCACCGTAGCAGGCGGCACTGCATCCACCGGTGTACCCACCAGCCGGGCATACAGGAGCCTGGCCCGCTCGATCCGATCGCTCAGGGCACGACGTATCTCCAGGGAGGTCAGGTCGTGATCCATAAAGTAGGCGATGGGCGGCAGAACCGCCTCCCCGTAGGTCATCAGGACCACCTGAAACTCGGGCTCACCCCCGTAGATCGGCAGGATGCGACGGGCCAGTTCCGGGTATTTCATCAGAGCCAATCGGGCCTTGAGCACCAGCGGCTCGTTGTCGGCATAGTCAAGCAGCAGTGCCTGAACCTCCAGCGGCTCCGCTGTGACCTGTGACGCCGCGTCACCGAAGGACTGGTGGATCGCTACCCCGATCAGCTGGTTTTCATAGGGGGGTGTGGATGGGCCACCGACCAACCAGGCAGCCCCGGCAGCGGCCAGGCAGGCCAGCAGCAAGCCGGTTAGATTCAATTTCATGGGTCACCTCCGTTGCAGCAGAAGGAGAATAGAAGCCGTTTCCCGTGAAGTCCACGACCATTGAACATCCGCAAATCATACCTGTCCTGATGCAACGAGCCCTTCCCACTGGCAGTGTCGCACGGGATCACGGACGTGTGATCTCTCCAAACAGGGAGCCCGGAACGCAGGACCAGGGGCTGCCTGTCATCCCTGATACTTCGTCCCAAGTACCGGGAACGGTGACTTTGCATGTAGTATGCAGGGGAAGGGCTCAGCTCGAACTGAAACGAATTTTCTTTGTCCTGGATTGCAATACCGGGCGTTCCCCTCCTGCTGCAGCATTCCGGATGTCGGCCAGATGCAGCCGTTGGTAACATAAGGCTCGGCAAATTCAGGGTGCAGAAAATGACTATCCGATCAACAAGAAACAACCGTATATATTGCAAGCAAGATAACGCCCGCTACAGCAAGCATATAGGTGTTTCTCAGTTGAATATACTTTTTCCCGAGAACGATGCCTATAGTGATAAAGGTGAACGGTTATGTCCTTCTCCCGCTGTTTGCTGTGTATTTCGCCCGGCCTGCCCGGCATTGCAGGATGCGTCACGACTCCCTGACGGGATGATTAAATTCAACAATCGAAGTCAGGATTTAGACGGGGGTTGGCAAGTGGACCGGAGCTGCGTACCGGGGCAGAATGCTGGTCCATAGTCCCTTTACATATCCCGCACACCCCTGAGAGACATCGTGCTAAAACGTCTATTGCTCGTATTGCTTGTTCTGCTGGTCCTGTTCGGCGGTCTGTTCGGGTGGAAATTTTACATGGGAAAAAAATGGCTGCCGCCATGTCTGCGCCGCCGCCCCCGGCCGTTATCGCCAGCGCCAGGGTTCAACGCGAGCGCTGGCAGCCGCGCCTGTCGGCGGTTGGCAGCCTGGTCGCAAGTGAGGGCGTTCTGGTTGCTAATGAAGTCGCGGGCATCGTGCAATCCATTCACTTTGATTCCGGACAACAGGTAGAGGCCGGTACCTTGCTGGTGCAGCTCGACGACGAAGCCGACCGTGCTGATCTGGCTGCGCTGGTTGCCGCCCGGACTCTGGCGGAACTGAATTTCCGGCGACTGGAAAAACTCCTCCCGGAAAAGACCATCTCGCAGTCCTCCTATGACGAGGCCAAGGCAACCCTGGACGGCGCCGTAGCCATGGTCGCGGCAAGCCAGGCGAATATCGCCAAGAAGGCCGTGCGTGCGCCCTTCACAGGCGTACTGGGTATTCGTACCGTCGATCTCGGCCAGTACCTGGCACCGGGTTCGTCCATCGTGTCATTGCAGGCACTGAATCCCGTTTATGCAGATTACAGTTTGCCCGAGCGTTACCTGGGCAAGTTAAGCGTTGACCAGACGGTCGAGGTCAGGGTACAGGCTTATCCTGAACGCGTATTCAGCGGAACAATCAGCGCGGTGAGTCCACGTATCGAATCAGCAACGCGCAGTGCGCGGGTGCGTGCCACCCTCGACAATCCGGACCTGGCTCTTAAACCCGGAATGTACGCCGAGGTAGACACAGTATTACCGGTGGTCGATAACGTGATGACGTTGCCGGAACGCGCCATTGCCTACAATCCTTACGGTAACGCGGTCTTTTTCATCGAGGAAAAGGACGGCGGTCTGGTGGTGCAAAGTCGTCAGATTAAAACCGGCGAGGTGCGCGATGGCCGTATCGAAATCATCGAGGGGCTCGAGGAAGACGACCAGGTAGTCAGCGACGGGCTGAACAAGCTGCGTAACGGCCAGGCGGTTAAAATCGACAATTCGATCCGGCTGTACGCCTCGCCTGCCACGCCATGAAATTCACCGATCTGTTTATTCACCGCCCGGTACTCGCCAGCGTCGTCAGCCTGCTGATACTGGTCGTGGGGTTACGCTCGATTGCTGCGCTTGACGTGCGCCAGTACCCGGAGCTGAAAAACACCGTTATTACGGTTACAACCACCTATCCCGGTGCCAGCAGTGAACTGATCAAAGGCTTCATAACCACGCCCTTGCAGCAGGCGATCGCGCAGGCGGATGGCATCGACTACCTCTTCGCGCGCAGTACCCAGGGTATTTCCGTCATCGAAGCGCACATGGAGCTGAATCACGATCCCAACGCGGCAGTGGCCGAGATTCAGGCGAAGGTCGCGAGCCAGCGCAATGTCCTGCCCGCGGAAGCCGACGACCCGGTCATCGATTCGACAACCGGTGATACCACCGCGCTGATGTACATGGCGTTCTACAGCGACATCATGTCGCCTTCGCAGATCACGGATTACCTGTTGCGGGTCGTGCAGCCCAAGCTGCAATCCTTGCCAGGCGTCGCCAAGGCGGAATTGATCGGCAACAAGACCTTTGCCTTGCGGGTATGGCTCGATCCGCAGCGCATGGCGGCATTGAACGTGTCAGCCCAGGCGGTGGCCGATGTACTGGAAGAGAATAATTATCTGGCGGCGGTTGGGCAGACCAAGGGTGAATATGTCGCCATCGATCTGACGGCTGACACCGATATCAGTCGTGAAGCGGATTTCCGCAGACTGGTGGTCAGAGCCGAAGACGGCACGCTGGTGCGGCTGGAGGATATCGCCGATCCGGAACTGGGATCGGAAGATTATGACTCGACCAACAAGTACAAGAACCAGACCGCGATTTTCATCGGTATCGAGCCGGCGCCCGGGGTCAATCCACTGACGGTGGCCAAACGGGTCCAGGACCTGATGCCGGATATCAAGAGCCAGTTACCGCAAGGGCTTGACGGACACATCCCCTATGACGCCAGCGCCTACATCGAGGATTCGATCAACGAGGTGTTCAAGACGCTCGCTGAAGCAGTGCTGATCGTGCTGGCGGTCATCTATCTTTCCCTCGGCTCGGCGCGCGCCGCACTGGTACCGGCCGTGGCCGTGCCCCTGTCCCTGATCGGCGGGGCGTTCATCATGCTGGTCCTCGGGTTTTCGATCAACCTGCTGACCCTGCTGGCGCTGGTTCTGGCCATAGGCCTGGTGGTCGATGATGCCATCATTGTGGTCGAAAACGTGCACCGGCACATCGAGGAAGGACAGTCGCGCATGGATGCCGCCTTGCTCGGCGCGCGCGAACTGGCCATGCCGATCATTGCCATGACCACAACACTGGTTGCGGTCTATGCGCCGATCGGATTCATGGGCGGGCTGGTCGGTACCCTGTTCACCGAGTTCGCCTTTGCACTGGCCGGCGCCGTGCTGATATCCGGCGTGGTGGCACTTACGCTGTCACCGATGCTGTCGGCGAAAGTACTCAAGCCGCACGGCCAGACCGGCCGCTTCGAGGTCAGGGTCGAACGCTTTTTTACCTCGCTGGCCAATGCCTATCGGCGCCGCCTGCACGGTGTGCTGGAGAACGTGGGTGTCACGCTGGTATTCGCGCTGATGGTACTGGTAAGCATCTATTTCATGTTCACTACCACTCCCAACGAGCTGGCGCCGACCGAGGACCAGAGCATCCTGTTTTTTCAGGCGAGAGCGCCGCACTCGAATACAACGAGGCCTACACGCGCGAAATCCAGAAGGCCTTTGAAAGCGTGCCCGAGTATTACGAAAGTTTCTTTCTGCTAGGTTTCGGCCGTGACACCAGCACCATCTTCGGCGGCTTCAAGATGGAGCAGCCCTCGCAGCGCTCGCGCTCACAGATGGAAGTGCAGCCGGAGCTGCAACAGAAACTGGGCGCCATCGCCGGTTTCGAGACCGCCGTGTTTCCCTTTCCCAGTCTGCCGGGCTCCGGCGGCGGCCTGCCATTGTAGTTCGTGATCACCTCCGATGCGGATTTCGGCCGTCTCGATCAGGTGGCCGATGAACTGATCGGCGCCGGCATGGCAAGCGGCCGGTTCATGTTCCTGCAGAAAACCGTCGATTTCACCCGGCCCAAGACCGACATCCTGATTGACCGCAATCTGGCCGCGGATCTTGGCATATCGATGCAGGACATAGGCCGCAACCTGTCGACCATGCTGGGTGGAAACTTTGTCAACCGATTCAGTCTCGAGGGCCGAAGCTACAAGGTGATCCCCCAGGTGGCGCGCGAATTCCGCGCGAATGCCGACATGCTGAATAGCTATTATCTGTCCACTCGCAGCGGTGAACTGGTTCCCATGTCGACGCTGGTGCGCTTTGAATCGACGGTCGAACCCAGTCAGCGCACCCAGTTCCAGCAGCTCAATTCGAACATGATTCAGGGCATCACGGTGTCAGGCGTGTCGCTGGGCGATGGCCTGAAGTTCCTCGAAGACAAGGCCCGTGAACTATTTCCGCCCGGATTCACCTGGGACTACTCGGGCGAGTCGCGCCAGTATACCCAGCAGGGCAGCGCGCTGATTGTCACTTTTTTCCTGTCGATTCTGGTTATCTATCTGGTGCTGGCTGCCCAGTTCGAAAGCTGGCGTGATCCGCTGATCGTCATGGTCTCGGTGCCGATGTCGATTGCCGGCGCACTGATTTTCATGACACTCGGTCTGGCCACGGTGAACATCTACACTCAGGTCGGGCTGATCACGCTGATTGGCCTGATCGCGAAGAACGGAATCCTGATTGTCGAGTTCGCCAACCAGTTGCAGCAAAAGCAGGGGCTTTCGAAGCGTGAGGCGGTGGAACAGGCCGCTGCCATACGCCTGCGCCCGATACTGATGACTACGGTGTCCATGATCGTGGCCATGGTACCGCTGCTGATCGCCGGCGGTCCGGGTGCGGCCAGTCGCTTTGCCATCGGGCTGGTCATAGCCACCGGCCTCGGTATCGGTACGCTGTTTACACTGTTTGTGGTGCCGGCCATGTACCTGCTGATTGCGCGAGATCACGCCGCGGCGCTAAAAAATGCGGAGACACTTTCCGGACCAGCCCACGATACCAACGCCGGCTGATTTCAGCTTGCCACTGTTGTTGTTTCCGGCGCTCGATGACGCAATGGCTGCAGGTTGACCGGACCCCCGTAATCCGGTCCATCGTTGAAGCGGGATCTTCTATAGCAGAAATCCACCCGGAGTATGCAATCCATTATTGATCGCAGACATGCTTGACTGAATTGCCAGACTCATTGGCCTGATCCATAAACGGCATCTTTGGCATGGCGCTGCTCATCATTTTCGTGCATTCCATCATTTTCCTGACGTCCGGATCGCTTGCGAACTCCTGACTAAGGTCAATGGCCCTCTGTTGGGCTTCATCACGCTTGCCGCTTGCACACAATGACTTTACCTCGGCCTCAACCTTGTTTGCCTGCTGTTCATATGCCTTGAGTCGGGACTGGTCAACACTCTGCATGCAGACCTGCATTTTCTGCATCTGCAGCATCATGTTTTGCATATCACCTCCACTCATCCCGGGGTAGTTCTGGCCGATGGCCGAGAGAGGTATTAACAGAGAAAGGATGCCTGCAGATATTTTCATACTATTGTCTCCATTACCGTGAACGACCGGACTGCATCCGGCAAGAGTATTCTTATCAAGACAAGGGACCAGGTACAATTACAAAAATACAATTAAAGTCCATGATATCCAGCGGCTCAAGCATATCACGCGTGGACCCGTCTCAGTGCAGTCAGGGCTTCTCTTCATTTCGACGGTCGTTCATCATGGTTCGCCCCGAATCGGTGAACTTCGATGAACGTGAGAGGCCATTGTCTGGACGGGCAAGGGCTCGAAGAATGATTGTTGGTTGAGTCGCACGGTCATGAAAACCAGCACCTTCAAGTGTTATTGCATCAGCACAGTACCCAGGGTTCCACCGAAACGGTCCGGACCATACTGGGACTTATTGAGCGGACCCAGAGGTAAAGGCCAGGTGCAACTGGTCAGGTCGCCTGTTGCCGCCGCTGCTGGATCCAGGCAGATCTTACCCTCGACGCCGTCTGCGAATTCTTCGCCACAGGTTTCCTTGCCGCGCGTCTGAACGACCAGGTGTTCGCCTTCGCGAAGTTTCAGTACAGTTCCGGTTTCATCGACGATCTCGAATACAGCCATTCCATCACAGCCCAGGTTGTACGCATCTGTACAAATATCGCCAATGAACTGGACGCCATCGGGGGCCACGCCGCGGTTGGCGGCAACCTCATAGCCTGCTTTATCCCAGACCAGCCTCCCCCGCCCCCTAAAAGAACGATCCATGGCAAGAACCTCTACGGATGCGATCGATATACCCGGGAAACGGTCCGCAGCGGAAGCCATCAGGCAGCTGCCACCCCGTGTTGCGTCTTTTAACAGCACCACGGCCGGTACCGCAGTGGGTACACACAATGCCTGGCCATCCCGGTATGCCTCACATTCGAGTCCTGCGGGACAGGATGACCCACCCTGGCCACAGGCAGCATCCGCAGTTTCTGACTTTGCCACCCTTGTGCTCGCTTGAGCATTTTCCGTTGCCGGCAACTTGGCGCTTGATGTTGTATTGTCACCGCACGCTGTGAGCGTCATGACAAAGGCGAACAGTATTCCCCTGAATAGTCTCATGCTTCGGTTCCCCCCGGAAAAAATGGGCTTGGTTACACTCTCGTTAAAGGGTGAACCGGGTCGGAGTTTTAGTCAAACCGGGGGAAATTAACCCGTCTTCACTCCTGTCGTACAGGAAGAATAACCCACGCAGCCCGGGAGAATCCATTCGGGCCGGGTATCGGCCATCACACACGCCTCCCATCGCTGAATCCCCGCGATCCGCCCCCCCGGCAGGCATTGATAATCCGCACATGATTGCACTCGCCATGAATTATCGCACTACCAATGCGACCGGTAGAGGAGAATCTTGTGTTGCTCGTTGCAGTACGGGTGTCCTGGCCCATCGAATCTGTGGTTCACTGTCTGGACCGTAACATTCTGACCGTTGGAGCCGCGAGGCAAAGTCAAATAGCCGTGAATCGTTAGACCATCCCGGGACTGATACTCCACGGTTTCATCGAAGCGAGCTGATCGGACTTCAGCCAGGGGGATACGTCGACAAGAAATGTCAGGCGATCCTTGATCGCATCGTAAAGATAGTAATGACTCCTCGATTTGTCGCTAGTGGCGAACACCGTGAATAGATCTTCGTTCTTGTCGTATCCCGAGTAGAAGATCTGGTAATTCCCGAGTTCCTTCTTGATCCGCTGGTAGCGTTTCTTCGAAACAGGATAGAAGAACTTGAACTCGGGCTTCGAAGTCAAGAAAGAAGCGGCTGTGATCACCTTTCTTTTCCTTGAGTAGCTCAAACCCTACACGTCTACGACATCACGCCGGTAGAGAGTCTGCAACTCCTTTCCGGTGTCGGGGTCGATCGCCACGATGGCGCTCTTATCACGGCCAAATCGGAGGAACCATAGAACAGCTCGTTATCAAAACTGAAGAAGAGCGGATCGAAGTTGCTCTTGTAATCGAATACCAGCGCTTCCTTGAACGGATCGCTTTCGGTGTTCCGGGTGGAAATCCGGACTTCTCAGGTATGGTTCGTGCCCCAGCTTTCGACTTTGCCGGGGTTCTTGGCCACCATCTTCAACTCGCCGCTTTGGACATTGAGCCGATACACGTCGAAAAGCTCGGGATTGCTTCGATTCATCTGGATAAGCACGTCCGTGTCGCTCACGTCTTCGAGATCATCGATTACCTCTGCACGCACCTTTTCAAAGGGGATGAGATCCCGCTCTTCTCCCGTAAGAATGTCGACCGCAAGACATGGAAATTCTCGTCCCCGTTGAAATCCCTTGCATAAGGAATCGTGTGATTTCCTTTCCACGCGTAACCCGAGATGTCACGATCCTTCACGAAGGTCAGCTGTTTGGACTCTCCCGCTTGCAGGCGATCTCCGGACAGATCCTGGATGAACACATTCATCTGATCCTTCCAAGGCCTCATCATCGACAGATGCTTCACGTCCAGAGACAAACCGAAGCGGCATTGCTCGGGATTCCTGAAGAAATCCTCGAGAGGAATCTGTCAGCTCACGCCGGCAGCATTATGACCCGCCATCTCGGAATGAAGACGCTTGGCGGCGAGTAGCCCATCAGTGGGATGAACAGCAAGATGGATAATAATGCGAGTATCCTTCTTATAAAGACTCTCCATCAAGGTTGATGGTTGAACATGATTGTTCCAATATCTGGAACCTAATACAAATTATTTGCGACCGAAGTGACACTACTTCGCCAGAAAGAACACCACAACGAGCAGTAGCACACCGGCAACGATACAGTGGCGTACACGTTTCTGAAATTCTTAATTGTGATTGCCTAGGAACAGTTTGGATCTGTGCAGAGGGTATTGCTCCTCGCCCCCCGCACAGATCCCCACAAGCACCTTTCGTGCACAAGTCTTCTATCTCGGGTGGGTGATGTTCTGGCCACGGGCGCAGAATATTTGGATTTGGGGGGCACCTATCCGCCAACTGCATAGTCCATTCCCGCGACATGCGATCGCATTGGCTACGATGCTGAAGCGCACGCAGCTAATAGCGTGTGAGGCGGTGCCGATAAGCAGTTAAAGCAGAGAGGTGAGGTTGGCGGAAACAGCATGGTGAGCGTAGAATCCCTGTACCAAGACCTAATGACCTGACGATATGACAGCACTATTTCTGGAGCTACCAACTATAATACGGTAGTACCAATCATTGGCGGTATTACATGTATCAATTACATCTCATCAGTGAATACAGTATTAGGAGGAGTAATGAACCATTTCATGAGAACGGCATCAGCAATTCGGTGGATAGTCTGGATGCTCGCAATGTGCCTGGCACCTTCATTGGTGCAGGCACACGTTGGGGTGGGAGAGACGAGTGGCCTGGTGCATGGCCTAATTCATCCGCTTACCGGTCTGGATCACGTCGCGGCGATGGTGGCGGTCGGCCTCTGGGCCGCACAACGCGGCGGCCGCGCTGTTTGGGTCGTTCCGGTCACATTCGTCACGGTCATGACAGTCGGCGGTCTACTTGGTGCTGTAGGTTTTCCCCTGCCATTCGTCGAACCCGGCATTCTGGCGTCAGTGCTCGTGCTCGGAGTGCTGATCGCCGCTGCAATACGGTTGCCTCTCACGGCGAGCAGTCTTCTCGTGGGACTTTTCGCCCTCTTTCACGGCCATGCTCATGGGGCCGAGATGCCTGAGACGGTGGCCGGAGCAGCCTATGGTATAGGTTTTGTACTGGCCACGGGGTTGTTGCACTGCAGCGGCATCGGAGTTGGCTTGTTGGCGCAAAAACTGGCCCGACCTCGCGTTATTCGCTACGCTGGAGGGGCAATTACGACATTGGGCATCTTCCTTTGCATTGCATGAGTGGCGGCGCATCGTCTCCGGGAGCAATCGGGTCAGGGCTGTCGTCCGCAATAATTGAATCCCGATGATTCTTACGGATCCACATCACGCACTACCCGCATAGGGGGTAGTACGTGATGTGGACGTGAGATGTGCTAATGTTTATCTCTGGGAAGGACTGAATGGAGGAGGACCTTCTGATTACAATGGTTGTCGGCTTTCATTGACCAATAATCATCGCTTACAACAAGTGAGACTGCATGTGTGTTTTTCCTTAAATTACATTGGAATATGCAGTTAGAATGCGTGAGAATCTTGCGGTTCCATATGCTATCAATGATGTGAAAAATGAATGTCTTCATGGGAACTCTCAATCAAATGATTTTGAAGAGGACCAGTACAATTACCAACACAAAACAGAGTCCCGCTGTTCGTCCCTGTATGCAGCAAACTCAGGGGTTCTTTGATTCCTTAAAAGGGCGAGACTGAACTCGAGAAGTTAGATCGCCAGTCGGGCCACCAATACATCCCCATGGGTATCTTCGTCGATTCCACGACGATCAAAGCGCACTTCCAAGCTTTATCTATTTGTAATCGCTGGGCTAGAAAATACCAACCCATGTCCTGAACCACCCGAATCACCTCTTTACATCTCGATGTGACTCCATAATGTCATTGAACTGTAAGCAATTATTACTCGCAACCAAACAGCATATTAGGATGTGATCATTTGGAGGACTTATACGCGTAACAGGTTACGACATTCCTTCAGAATATTATGTGAATGAATTAAAGATCGCCTGAAATACGCCCGATTTCCCCTGTATGGGAAGACTGGGATTACAAACTAGCACTGAACATTTCTCAAAAAATGACAAGCGTTATCAGCCTGTTCCACTTGAAATCTATTTTAGGCTTTGCTATCAATTACTTATGCTTTATCTATTAAAATATTTCCACTGAGACATCCACTTGTTATGAAGGCTGTGAACATATCTGAATAGTGATACAAATGTGAAGGGTATGTTATGAACAATGATTCAGAATGCAAGGCACAAACTCTTCCCAGAGGGGTGATGTTTAACGCCTATCCTGACAGCATTGGTAAAAGACTGTCAGACACCGTGGATTTCCTTAAGAGGCCCGAACTCAAGGATGCCTTTTCACAGTTTTACATTCTTCCCACCTTTTTCCATAGCGACCTGGACCGCGGCTTCTCCATCATCGATTACGACATCAACGAAGAGCTTGTGAGTCCGGATGATCTGGATGATCTCGACAAGCTTGGTATCCAGGTCAAGCTCGACATGGTGCTCAATCATCTGTCGGTGCGCTCGCCACAATTCGTGGACCTGCTGAAAAACGGAAACGAGTCAATCTACCGGGATTTTTTCATCGACTGGAACGAGTTCTGGAAAGAGCATGGCACTATGGGTGTGCATGATCATGTCGTTCCCCACAAAGAGCATCTGGACAAGTTGTTCATGAGAAAGCCGGAACTTCCGATCCTGAAAATTCGATTCCCGGATGGCTCCCTTCATTCGTACTGGAATACCTTTTATCAAAAGGTGGACTTCGAAGAGATAACAGCCGAGGATTTTAAAGACATAAAGGATCTGGACCCGCACGCGGCCATGAACATCGCCCAGCGCATCAAGGTGATCATTGAGAATAAAGGAATACTGGAATCCGTAGACATGCAGGTATTAGCTCAGTGCAATGGCGGATTGAGCAAGGAAGACTTGATCGCGGCCCTCTGCCACAAGCGTGAATTTCTGGGTCAGATGGACCTCAATGCCCGTTCGGATCTCGTATGGCAGTTCTACGATCAAACACTTCGCAAACTCAGCGAGTATGGTGCAAAAATTATTCGCCTGGACGCATTTGCATACCTGCACAAAGAGCCAGGCCAGTCCAATTTCTTTAACCGGCCCGGAACCTGGGATTACCTGAAGCGTCTGCGGGACATTGCAAAAAAATATGACCTGACCGTATTTCCCGAGATCCATGCTGAGTACGGTGCCGGTATCCACGAAGAAATCGCGCAGGAGGGCTATCCCGTATACGATTTCTTCTTTCCCGGGCTCGTCATAGACGCCCTGGACAGGGGCAGCAATGAGGCACTGCTGCGATGGATTGCCGATATTCAGTCCAAAGGATTGCAGACTATCAATATGCTCGGCTGTCATGACGGGATCCCGGTGCCCGATTTGCGTGGCAAGAACGTCAATGGTACCTACCGGCCAGGCCTGTTGAGCGACGAGTTGATCGATGCCACCATTGCGCGCCTTATACAAAGGGGTGGCATGACCAAGAACCTGTACAATGCTGATGGCAAGAAGATCGACTACTACCAAGTCAATGCGACTTTCTTCAGCGCCCTGGGGGAGGATGAGAACAAGCTGCGCCTGGCCCGGGCAATCCAGATGTTCATGCCAGGTCTCCCGCAGGTGTGGTATCTTGATCTGTTTGCCGGCATCAATGATTATGCGGCGGCACATAGGGGACGTACTGCAGGACACAAGGAAATCAACCGCACCACCCTGAAGATAATAGACATAGAGTCCGGACTGGAACGCCCTGTCGTACGTGACCAGATCGACCTGATCCGCCTGCGTAACGTCTCACCGGCATTCACTGGTGAGATGGAAGTCTCCGAGACCGATCCCCACCTATTAGAAATATGTTGGCGGCACCCAAAAGCCACCGCAACCTTGAAGGCCAACCTACTGAATCATGGCTTCACTGTATATCATGGCGATGATGCAAACGAACAAGTTTTAATGTCCTTCGAGCCTTGAAAGGTAGAGGGATTATCCCAACAGACCCTTCATACTTACCCCACACTTCCAACGAAAAAACCGGCACAGGACCGGTTACATAAGTCGCTGAATATGAATGGTGGCTACGGGTGGACTTGAACCACCGACCCCAGCATTAGGGAGTCCGCCATAATATCGTAAGTTATTGTTATAATTATCCTATCCAGGACGTCCGTTGCGGGACTTTGTATACCTGTGCACTACGGTGCACAGCTAATTCCCGACAAATTCACGCAACCCCTTCACTTCACCATCAGATCGCAGAATCACACTCCTCGCCCCGGCACTGCGGCCTGACCACGCGTTCGAACCACAGGTCCTGCAGTGATGCAGATAGAGGTTTGCGAGCACAGGCGAGATGATCCCGTCCTGCGGGGGTTCACGTCGTAGCGGATGTTGTCGTTCGGCGTGAGTGAAAGCCGTTTTACCGAGACTGCCGGGCCACTGGTTCTTTTCCCCGCTACAATCAGGATATTCCTGCACTCGATCACAGTCACTCGACATATCGGCAAAAACGAGCAGCGACCTGCGCTCGAAGCACAGGACACAACGTGGCAGCGCGTCCCCTGCCGGAAGCGGACAAACGGAGGATACTAACGATATGCGCCTGAAAACATTCGGCCCGGCCATTGCCATCACCCTCATCGGTTTCCTCGTCGCCTGGCAGTTCGTCAATCCGGCGCCATCACACACGATCACCATTGCGAGCGGTCAGGCAGACGGTGCCTATTACCTGTTTGCCGAACGCTACCGGGAGATACTGGCGGAAGATGCGATAACCCTGGAGATCCGCAGGACAGCCGGTAGCCTGGAAAACCTCCAGTTGCTGGAGGCCGGTGAAGTCGACCTTGCCTTTTTCCAGGGAGGCTCGGGCATCAGTGCCGCTGACGGCGATATCACCGCCCTGGGAAGCCTGTACTACGAGCCGCTATGGGTGTTCTACCGTCACCCGGAACAGGCGCGCAGACTGACAGATTTTCAGGGCAGGCGCCTGGCAACGGGCGCGACGGGCAGCGGAACCCGCGCCCTGGCACTTGCCCTGCTGGCAGATAACCGCATCGATAGCCCTGCAGGCAACCTCCAGGTACTGGGCGACAAAGCGGCCGCCCAGGCACTACGACAGGACGCTGCGGATGCCGCCTTTTTCGTCGCCTCGCCCCGTTCGCCGCTGATTCAGGAACTGCTGCACGATAAAACGATCCGCCTGATGTCATTTACCCGCGCCGCGGCATATACCGACCGAAATCATGCACTCGCCGCCATTACCCTGCCCGAAGGCGTCATCGACCTGCAGGCAAACATACCACCACAGGATGTCACCCTGCTGGCATCCGCGGCCAATTTGATAGCCCGCGATGACTTTCATCCGGCACTGGTCAGCCTGCTGTTGCAGGCCGCCACCAGGGTGCACGGCGGTGGCGGCCTGTTCGAGAAACCGGGCGAGTTTCCGAACGCAAAGCATGTGGATTTCCCGCTGGACGAGGACGCGCGCCGCTTCTACCGGCACGGGCCACCCCTGTTGCAGCGCTACCTGCCCTTCTGGACGGCCAACCTGGTCGATCGAATGAAGATCATGCTGGTGCCGCTGCTGACCATTCTGGTGCCGCTGATCAAGATCATGCCGCCCACCTATCGCTGGCAGGTGCGCAGGAAGATCTACCGCTGGTACCACCAACTCCACGCAATCGACATCCGGCATCCGGAAGAGGCCACTGCTGCGCAGCTAGCGGAACTGCTGCAGCGGCTGGATACTATCGAAGAGGATGTCCGGAAAGTCAGGGTCCCCCTGTCCTACAGCGACGAGCTCTACAACCTGCGGCTGCACATCGGGATGCTCCGCAACAGGCTGCAAGATTTGCGGTCTGACTAACCCGCATCGCGCGCTGTAGGAATGCAAGGGTTGCTGGCCCAGCGTATCAATGGTTTGGCGGCATAAGTGGATCGCCCTCTAGCCAGGTACAAAGCGCTCCAGGGTGGTGAGGCTGGTTTCCATTCGCACACGGTTATCCTGCGTCCTGGCACTGAGGACCGAGGACTACGGTCTACATCCTCCCTCTCTGGAGTGCCTCCACCGGCCACTGGCCCTGAGTGCTACAAACCAAATCCGACGCACCCAGACCTCAGGCCAACGGCGGCCCGCCTGTGGTTCGATAGCTGTCCGCGCTAATCCCGCGTCCCTGGAAGAACGTCCCGCGTTCGACGGCCGGAGCACCCAGATCGAAGACTGATCGCGCCACCTCGAATGCAGCAACTCCGGTCCTTCGTAACAGCGGCTTGAGCGGCGGCGCCTCGTAAATGAAACCCGCGCCGTCCGCTCCAAGCCGGAGTCAGGCAGCCCTTCGTTCATGGGCTCGATGTCCCAAGAAAGTAGCTATAGACTGGAGCATCAATTGCTTCCGCCGTCTTGAGAAGCTCTGTTAAAGGAGTACCATAAACCTCTATCGAAAAGTCGCTCACCGACGAAAGCTCTGCTAAGGCGTCACCGAGATTTGCCGTGTGTTTCAGTACAGCATCTGAGTCATTGAATCGCTCTAGCACCACGCATCGGTGTAGTCCTTGTTGAAGTACAAGTCATATTGCAGAGTACCCTTGTCTTTTTCGTGTACGCTGATAAGGCACTTCCTGGCTAACTCTTTGTATGCGTCGAGCTGGCCACTATGGATGCTAATCCGGACAACTAGGCTGAGCTCTTCCATCCCGTCCTCCTTTTAATACTGCTCCAGTCACGGCCGTCGGTTGTCAACGGGTGCAAACCTGCCGTTCCCTGAATCACTGAGCGTGTCTCAGTTGCAGCAAGTCAGGACATTTCGGTCGTCGATATCTCAATCCATGGAAATCCAAATCTCGTGGTCATTGTATGGCGAACAACTACTGGACCTAAATGACGCGATAACCATCCCTATCGTGATGTGTAAAAAAAACGCCCCTCGGAGTGCAGAAGGGCGATAGTGCCTGATGAGGGCCAAACGGGACCTTACGTGACGTTGAAGTTCCCCGTTTCCCCTTACGCTGGTTTTCATCGGGCGGGGGACATTCGATGTCCGCCTTTTTCAGGAGTTTTCGATAGCCCAGCAGGAGATTGATAATCAGCAGCAGCACTACGACCCCAACTGTGAAAAAGTCTGTGGCAGCCATCACCTCCCAATGCGCCTTCAAGAACATCTTCCACGAAGTGCGTTTCTCTCGCGCCGGTGCCGGCTCTGTGCCATGCCGTTTCAAGATATTCTTGATCGTGTCCGGTGCAACATTGTAGCCAATATTGGCCAGTGCGCCCTGTATTCGATCACACACCCAAGTGGCGTTTTCCCTTGCCATGCGCAGCACCAGATCGGTGATCTCTTATCTGACACAGGGACGACCTGGCCCTTTCCTGGCATAGGTCCACTTCTTAGCAATCTGCATACAATGCCAGGCAAGCAGTATGTCGGGAGTCACAAGCGTTTCGATCTGACTCAATAACTGGCGACCAGGAATCTTGGCTTTCACAGCCAATCGTAATCGTGTCACCATAAAACTGACCCACGACCGCACGCCATCCCAGGCCGTGATATTCCAGTTGACTTGCAGTACACTCTGCCTTCATAAGGCCGCTGACTCCTTTGGCTGCAACTACTTGGTCGCACAATGTTATGCCATGGAACTCGGCCTTATTCAATTCTATCGGTGAGAAATGCGGGCTAACATTCTGCGGGAATTGTAAGAAAGTCCTCAGAAACCTCTTTCATTTCCCTCCGAACGGGTTGAACCTATGGCTGCATTAGCGGCATTGGAGGAACCGATAATGCTGTATTCCCTAGTAGGGATTGTAGGGATAGTAGTGGGTGGTGCCTTTGGATTTATGCTCTGTATCGTAGTCTCGAAGATTACCCAGATCCAAGAACGCCACGTCCACTCCCAAGACCGCTACGCTCAGCCGGACCGCCGAGTCCAGCCGGACCGCCGCCAGCGGGCAACAACTAGGCACATCCCCTTCTACGACGACCACGGGAACTGGATACAGTACGACCGCCGCACCCAGCCAGACCGCCGTTTAGCCAGCACTGTTGTGGGAAAAGTATGAGCCATGCTGCCCTCTGCTTTCGGTAAGCGCAATATAAACCTCACACTGTACCAGGCGAATGGTTAATTATTACCTGAAAACAGTAGGTTAGACAGTCTTGTTCTAGCACGCAACCTTCCCTGCCCTGCTCTGCCATGAAGGATCTGCTGGTAATCCTCGCGCATCCATTTACTACGGTTGCCAAACTCCTGGAGCCTGGCGGTGCGCGGGCCGTTGTCGCTGACAGCCTGCTCATGAAGCAGCAACTCCTGATTCTTCATCGTTCACGGCGACGCGCACCCAAGATTTCGGTTGTCCTTCCCGATAATTCGTGCTGCCTGATATCCTTGATCTTATTCAAAAGCAGCGTCAGCTTAAAATTCTCTGTTATTGTTGCTGCCGAAGTGGATCCAGTACTATAAAGCCCATTGCCTGTGCGCAGTTCGCATTTGTGTCCACCCTGTTTCGAGTGCGGCTCTCGTTGAAACTCGAGATCGTGGCATAGAGACACCAGCTCAGTGTGTATCAGCGAACTGCCCAGCACCCAAGAATTAATCCCGGAGACCGTGTGCTCTGGTTCTGGATTGCACGTCACACGTCGAAGTGGCGGTATGCTCTGGTGTTTGTCCAGACAGGGATTGTGATTGCCTGCCCGTTGAGCGTTGCGTGCCCCGACAACGTCGGCGGCCGGGGGCAGGCATCTTACAACCCTTAACAATGGCTGCCGATAGCCACCCGTAACTGCATGTCCAGCTTGGCCTTCCAGACATTCGCACCCTGCCCTGAATCCTCGATCTCCAGGCTTGGTACTGAGAGTTAGCTCGAAGTAAGTTGACGGTAACCCCACACAAGCCCCTCCAGCACCTCCCCCGCCGTAAACCCCAGCACCAGGAACTGGAGGCAATGAAGCATATAACCTGGGCAGTACACCGCAGGCTGTCATCGACCAATGCATGTCAGATAGTGATAAGGAGATACTGACACAGGTGAATGATGCCAGATCGCAAGCCCGTAATTGCGGTAGTGTGAATTATCCGGCCACTACTGCCTTGAGCTGGCATTGCACACTGGAAAATGTTGCCTATGATCACAGTCGCGATATGGGTGATCAAAACTTTTTCAGTCACACCGGCTCTAATGGTTTAGCTCCGGGGGATCGAGTCACAAATGCTGGCTATGACTGGTCTGCTGTAGGTGAGAATATCGCCGCCGGCCAACAGTCCATTGACACAGTCATGACGGCATGGCTGGATAGCCCTGGTCATTGTGCAAATATCATGTACTCATCGTACACAGAATTCGGGGCTGCTAGTTACACAGTCAGTGGCTCAGATTACTCGATTTACTGGACCCAGGTATTCGCCAGACCACGGATATGAATTGATCCTTTAAGTTCAGCCTGTAGGTCGCATTTCTGCCACAACCAGTCAGTGCGAGACTCCGCCGTGAGTCTCGTTCAATCTGTTTCAATCACGGGCCACGTCGGCAATCAGAGCATACAGCTCGGAGCAGGACGCCTCCACTGTACGTCCCGCGGTATCGATGATAATCCGTTGCTGATTCCATGGTTCATACTCCCTTTGCACCACTTGCTCCCATGTCGGGTGCTCGAGCATTGGAATCGTGGGCTCCCTGGTTTCCACCCGGCGACGGTGCTCAGCCAAGTCAGAGCAAGTAACCTCGATATTAATAGACTTCGCGCCTTCAAACTCAGCCACCTTCTCCCACTCACGACGCGTCAGTGCGATTGGATTGCATGAGTCGGCAACCACACTCAACCCGAGCCTTAGATTGTCAGCAGCGAGTCGATACGCGAGCCGATAACCCTCTCCCTTGACGTTGATTTCACAAAGATCACGCAGCGCCTGTTCGATGGTATCGATGCGCAGGTAAACGGCGCCAACACGGCCGGCTAAGCACTGCGAGAGCTTTGTCTTGCCTGAGCCCGGCAAGCCCGTAAAGATGTAGAGTATTGGTGACCCCATAATGTTTAGGCTACGCCCACTTTGATAGACGATGCATCGTCGAATCGTATCACCGCAACATCGGCTTGTGATCAAAGGCGCTTGTTTAGTGGTCGTCTATATAAGCCATCACTAAACGGCAACTGTCAGCCATAACAAGACAAAACACTTTACCCGGTAGAAGTCTCGAATACGGCAATTAAGGGACATTTACACCTTGTTATCATACTTAGACTATCGACCAATAGTTATCATTCAATGCGCTCAGGTTGTGCGGAGGCCACGTGATAGCAGGACAAAGCACATTTCGGTCACCGTTATCCCAATTCATGGGAATTCCATTCTCGCAGTCTCAGTTTGGCGAACAGCTACTGGACCTTAACGAAGCGATAACCGGCCCTAGCAATGATGGCTCACACCCTTTCGGCGCCCTTGATCTGGTAGCGGGCGCCATTGGTATCCTCGCTGTGTGGCTGGAGACGCAGACCGATATCGAGTTACACCGCTTCCGTGCGACCCGTGCCTCGCCGGCTGAAGTGCTGGCGTCCGGCGTGTGACGCTGGTGCCGACATCCAAACTACCTCGGCGAGATCGGGTCCTGGATATCGATATTTCTGTTCGGCTGCGCGTCGCTCGGAGACGCAACGACAACAATGGCACTCGGTCCCATCAGAGAGCTGCTGCTCTTTACCGTTATCAATATCCCGATGATCGAGCGGAAGTTGATCTCGGACAAACCCGGCTATATTCACTATAAAGCGTCAACGTTTGCGCTTATTCTGTTTTCCGGGATCCGCTGATTGCGGTCAGCGCATAGAAGATACCACCCACAAGGATCAGCGCGAGGCCCATGAAGGCTTCTTCCGGTCGTTCCATCGCGATATAGACAAGCGTCCAGGCGTTGAGTAGCAAATAGATAGCGGGCGTCACCGGATATCCAAAGGTACGATAGGGACGCAGACGCGAAGGATCACGCCATCGCAACACGTAGATGCCCGCCACTGCGAACAGCGTGTTGATCGCAAGGGTGAAACCGGAAAAAACGAGAATCGACTCGAATGTGGACGTCAGGATAAACGCAAGCGTCAGGGTCGACTGCACCACGATTGCCACCACGGGGATGCCGTCGGCATTGGTGCGTGACAACACTCGAAACGGCCGAACGTCCTGACCAATCACCTGCAGAACTCTGGGTCCCGCCATGATCATTGCGCTGACGGTCGAAATGAGGAGCGCCGCCAACACAACCGCCATGATGCTGCCCCCGGATTCGCCGAACGCGTAGTTCGCAGCAATGTAGCCGATCTCAACCTTGCCCCGCATGGCGTCAACCGGCGCAACGTAGAGGAACGTGAAATTCAGAAGCAAATACAACACCAGCACGATCGCGGTGCCAACAATCAATATTCTCGGGATGTAGCGCTGCGGCTCTGAAATCTCGTTAGTCAGGTAGGTCGCTGCGTTCCATCCAGTATACGCATAGTTGACGAAAATGAGCGAAACCGCGAACGTGCTACCCGTCAAAAGCGCCCCATCGCCGGGCTCCGGCAGGAAATCGATGGGCTGCGGCTCTTTAACAAGGGCCATTGCGAGCCCACAGAAAACCAGGATCGCGGTGATCTTGAGTGCAGTAAAAACCATCTGCACTTCACCGCTGTTCTTGTGCGAGGTGCTGTGTACAAAGGTCAGGAGAATCACCAATGCGCTGGCGGCAAGGGTCGGGTTCATCGAAGGAAAAACCGACCCCAGGTAGGTGGCGAAGGTGATGGCCGCAAGCGCGATCGGCGCGGCAAACCCGATCGTCGCGGATATCCAGCCCGAAACGAACCCCGCGGCGGGATGATAGATTTCAGCGAGGAAATTATACTCCCCACCAGATCGGGGCAATGTGGCACCGAGTTCGGCATAGGTCAGCGCGCCACACAGCGCCGTCAGGCCGCCGACGGCCCACAACATCATCAGTGGAAATCCGGACTGGATATCCATCAGTTGAAAGCCAAGGCTGGTAAACACGCCGGTGCCGATCATGTTCGCAATAACAACCGCCGAGGCGGTAACGGGTCTGTAGGTACTCATGATTCGCATTATGGCCAATCACCACGGTCGTGGCGATTCGATCTGCAATAAGACTCGTTCATGACGGATTTCAGGAACAAGTATGGACCGTGGACAATCGTCGCTGGCGCCTCGGAAGAATTGGGTGCAGCCTGTGCAGAAGCGTTGGTGAAGCGCGGGCTGAATGTGATCCTGGTTGCCCAGCGTCGCGACCTGCTGGACGCACTCGCCACAAGACTGGCAGAGACCTGGCACATCGAAACGATGTCCGTGCCGCTCGATCTGGCTGACCATGCCGATACCCATGTGTTCCTGGATATACTCTCCGTCGATGTCGGACTGCTCGTTTACAACGCGGCGTTCGCGCCGATCGCGAAGCTTGTCCATGTCGAGCGCGAGGATTTACAGCGTGTCGTCGACATCAGCGTGACCGCCCCTTTACTGCTGGTCCGGTCAATCTCCGAGAAGATGCTGGCACGCTGTGCGGGGGGCATCGTCCTGATGTCATCACTTCCCGGCGCCCAGGGCAGTCCACGCATCGCAACCATTGCGGCATTGAAAGCATTCAATACCATACTCGCCGAGGGTCTGTGGGCAGAAATGAAAGATGGCGGCGTCGACGTACTTTCAAGTTGTGCGGACTCGATCAGGACACCGAGATATCTCGCGACCGGTTCCGCAGAGGCGCCAGGCGCCTTGAAGATCTGCGAGTGCCGCCGGGGAACCGGCTGGACGCTCTGAAGGGCGACCGCAAAGGCCAATACAGCATCCGCGTTAATGACCAGTATCGAATCTGCTTTACCTGGAAGGAAGGAAATGCCTGTGATGCAGAAATCGTCGATTACCACTGAGGTGAACCATGACCGCAAGACAGGAGTTGCTCGACCCTATCCATCCCGGCGAGATCCTGCTGGAGGATTTCATGAAACCGATGGGGATCAGCATCAATCAACTGGCATGCGATCTCGTCGTACCGCCCGGACGCATCAGCGGCATCGTCAACGGTAGACGCGCCATTTCGGCTGATACAGCGCTGCGCCTTGGCAAGTACTTCGGTGTTTCGCCGGAAACCTGGATCGGCCTGCAAGCCGACTACGACCTGCGGGTCGTGCAGCGTACCACCTGGCCCGAGATCGAGAAGCGCATTCATACACGGGTTGCCTGACCACCGACGATCTGATTAGGGGCAATCCCCCTTGCCGACTTCGTGGCCGACTACGTCTGTGGTCCATAATAATTGGATCCAATCAGTTCGCGAATGCAATGCCACCTCCGTACAATCACACAATAAGCCGCTACTTCGCGCGTTTCTCCTGACTGATCCTCTCATTTTCACGTCCCCAAGCCGGCAAGCCGCTTGATGATTGCAGGCTGTACCTCTGTGTGTGAGCTGACAAGAATGAGGGTTCAATACGTAGAAATACGTATCCATCGCAGGCGAAACGCAGCACAGGTCAGACAAGACACCATAAATCGGGTGCAGCCGAAGCACGACAACGGTGACTGAGACTACAACACTGGCTACTATGACCAAGCCATTTGCGGCTGTCGAATTTCGCCTTGCCGCGTAGTAAACAGCAGCCAATAAGCGAGCGCGTCCACAACATAGTGTCGCCACGTCAGGTGAGTCAAATGTACGCTGAACACTCGCCACAGTTCAACCGAAAGTATACGCCACTATCGCATCCCTTCGTCGAACGGCTGATTGGAACCATTCGTCGAGAATTTCTTGACCAGGTGTTGTTCTGGAATGTCAGTGACCTGGAGCGAAAGCTGGCTGATTTCCGCCAGTAGCACAATTCGCACCGCACACATACAGCGATTGATGACGGCACTCCGTCCGAAATAACAGGTGAATCTCACACCGACTTCCTGACTCTCAACAATTTCCACTGGAATTCTCATTGTCGTGGGTTATATCTGCTACCTGTTGCTGCCTGAATATCAATTCGCCATACACAGCCACCAAGCCATCGCCAATAGATCAAAACGGTGGATAAGCTGATTCGCAACATAGCCATGCAACATATGACATGCTTTACATTGAGCAGTAATGTGTAAGACTTACTATGTTGCAAGGGGAGGATTCCTTTCCGTGATAGCAAGTTCACTCTTTTCCTATGGTTACACAGTTTCACACGTAATTGCTCATCAACCGAGCTTAGTGGGTGAACAGGTGATAAATATTGACTGGGCGTGACATTCGTTGAGGACAAAATCATGTACAACTTCGGTAGCGTAAACACGATCTGTTTGTGCAAAATCTCGGTTCTGTTATTGAGCCTACTGTGGAGTGTGCCGTCTTTTTCTTTCTTTACAGTCCATCGGGTCAGTAACATAAATCTGTATATCCATTTCCAGAGCGGCTTAAATGACATTAGCACGGAAACCATCAAGAAGGAGGATATCCTCGCGGAGCTAAGTGATGGCAGACCCGGCACGAATGACATCGTTGCAGCGATCTCCGATTGCAACAATCCGGGTTCCATTTTTCTTGTTGTTTGGGACAAGAAAAGCGGCGCTATCGTGGCGGGAAGTTCCATGATTAGCTTGATTGCCGTGGATACTGTGGTCGACAAGAGAAAGAACAGCGATAACATAATCGCACTACTTGATACCGGAGCACTGTTCGGTTCAGGTTATATTACGGCGCGATTGAAAATCAGAAAGATCAAGGACAAGCTAATCCCTGCCGACGCCGCTCCGGAAGACGAAACCTACTGTGTTTCAAGATTAGTGGGTCTCAGCGCGGCAGGATTCGTGACGGGTGACACTTCCGGTATCGTCTCAGGTGGTCGGATCAATTTTGGCAAGCCGTTTGCGACATTAAATAATTTTGCCCCATTCTGATTTTGTTGGAAGCTAACGAATCTGACGGCAAACGGGCGTTTATCTCATCACTGGTCTCCAGAATTGACTGTTAGAATCCGCTGCCCTATCGGAGATTACCAAGGGCGATAAATTTGATGCAGTTTATACCGGGTATGGCGTAGTGTTGTTCTAGCAACATATGTCAAAATGACAATAAAGATGTTGAATTTGATGACCAAGGAACAGTTATCTTGATGACATCAACTATACCGAACTGGTCAGGGTTTTTATTGATACCTTCCGTATTTACACAGCAATTACAACAAAAAACCGGCACAGGGCCAGTTGCATAAGTCACTGAATAGATTTATTTTTCCATGAATCGAGTAAAATGTGCTTTCTACCAACATCGATTCACAGGAGACACATTATATGCCTGAGTCCCGCCATGCTCTGGTAGTTAAAAAAAAGCAAATCAAAAAAAACCTTCTTGATCTGTTTACTGCGGTAGCAGATGCGATGGGTCAGGCAATGTCCTGCCTCACTGGTGAGAATAAAGCATTATGTCAGCCCATCATTGAACATGATGCAGAGATTAACCGCGGCAGGTACCTTGTTGAAAGGGAATGCCTGACAGCAATTGCACTTCATCAGTTGGTTGCCGATGATCTACAGGATGTAGTCGCCGCCACACGGATTGCCGGTGATCTGGAACGAATTGGTGACTACGCATCTGACATTGCTTCCATCTCTTTACAGATGACTGATATTGACCTGTCAGAAGTGGGAATCACAGATTTGTTAAAGATGTCTTCCTTGTGCAACAAAATGATGCAGGCCACTCTGGTTGCATACCGAGATAAAGATACAGAGAGAGCGAAAATGGCTGCAAAGATGGATGATGATATCGATGCTGAACAGGCGAAGCTGATTCAAATGCTTTTTTCAAAAATGCAGTCCAGACCGGATCTTGTCCCTGATGCTTCTCGAATGCTTTGGATATCGCATCTTCTCGAACGCTACGGAGACCATTTAACCAATATTGCTGAACAGGTCGTGTTTGCCACTGAAGCCAAAGTAGTCGAATTGGACTGAGTCATGTCGGCATGATCTACAAGGACCCCACTCTGGAGCGAGTATTCATTCTTGAAAGCGAAACTTTTATTGGCGTGCGCCTGACCCCGTTATCCAAATACACGCGCGATTATCACGGCAAGAACCGACCCTATAAAGGCAATATAGTCATCGCACGGGTTCATCCAGTGGTAGACGAAGCCAAGCTAAACCAAGCCATCAGCTTCGGCATGGACGAGCTCACCAAACCCTACGACAATTTCGAGATCATGCGCATCGGCTTTCGTATAATGTTCCACATCAGCCGTTGCACGCGTGACCGCAAGTACATCTGCTCGGAACTGGTTTACGAGTGCTTCAGCAGCATCGGGATACCCTTCCATCTACCTGATGAATACGTAAGTCCGGACGACATCTGGCAGGATCGGCAGGTGCAGATGCAGTACAGGATTAGGTAATCAGTAGATCCACCCTGTGTTCCTCAATAATCGAATCCCGTTGATTCTTAAGGATGCAGTTACCTTTGAATCGCACTGCCCTTCATGATATGGCAAGATACTGCCCGTCATGGAAGGCTTCAAAATGATAATCACGCTGCTTGGCGATTTGGCCACGTTCCTCTGGCTTGTCCTACGCCCACAGGGCATACTCGCTGCCGAGAATCTCTTCCTGCGCAAACAATTTGGCTATGTTCCAGGAACGCAAGGTCAAGCATCACCGGCCTGACACTCCAGTATCGGCCCAGGCATACCGGGTACACCATCCGACCTCCCTGTCTCGCCACAAGTACATCGACATCGAATCCCGTACCATCATAAGGTTATAACTCACCCTGTCCTGGGTGGATTACATCATGAATACAGCATGCTGCCGAAGGCGGCATGAATATTTGCGGACCACAGCGGTACACCACAACGAATGGAGCATTCCGGCTCGTCCAGGATCTTTTCGCGGTCGATGCGCATCCGCCGTGGCATATATGCATACGGGTGTATACAGTATAGTATTCACGCCATTTGTAAGTGGATGTTTATACGCGGTTTGAAGGAGCAAAAAGTCAAGGGGTTTACCGTATGGGGGCATTACGCCCCTGCCATCATGTTGTCTCACGGCTGATACTCATCCAATGCCCCGGATCGTGGGTAGGTCAGATGAGGTATCGCCGCCCCCAACGAATTGACTTCCGTCCAGCTACACTCTTTAGGGACAGTCCCTACGGGGTTTTGTGTCCTCCCTGGGACGTGCCGATTGTTCCATATCCATGAATGAGACGTCTGATGAAGCTGTAGACCGTGATTTTCAGCGGCATCTGCAGCAGCTTGGGAGTGAAATCGATCCCGGTGCGGGCTTTTGTTCACCCGACTTCGTCTTCTGGCGTGTGAATCGTGAACCCGCCTTGCTGCTGGTCGGTATGCGGGCACTACTCATGCAGATCGCACATCCCAAGGTCGCACAAGGCGTAGCCGACCACAGCCGCTACCGCGAAGCGCCACTGGGCCGGGGTATACGCACATTTACCGCCATGTACCGCATCATCTTCGGTGAGAGGGACGAGGCGATGACCTTGGCCCTGCGGGTGCGCATGATTCACAACCGGGTGCATGGTCGCGTCGCTGATCCGCTGCCCGTCGGCATGACGTCTGACTATGATGCGACCGATCCGGAACTGCTGTTCTGGGTGACCGCGACGCTGCTTGACTCGGCCGTCATCGCCTACGAGCACTTCGTCGCGCCGCTCGACAGCGATGAAAAGGACGAATTCCTCAGGGCGGCAAAGCCGCTAGGAGCGTTATTCGGTATCCCCGGTTCATTGTATCCTGACAACTGGTCGGCGTTTGAGGCATGGATGGCGCAAAAGCTAAATAGTGGCACGCTGACCGTGACGCCGACCGCACAACGGATCTTCCGGAGCCTTCTGGCCGGCACCGGGTTTACACGCCTGCTCTCGCCGTTCAATTATGCGATGGCCGCCATGCTTCTGCCGCAACGCCTGGCCGGCATGTACGGAATGAGACGCAGCGCAGGGGTGCGGGGGTTGTTCCTCGCCATGGTGTGGGGCACACGTCTGCTCGTGCGACTGACTCCCTGGGGGCTGCGGGGTGTTCCCGCCGCGCGCCGCGGGGAACGCCGTTATCGGCAACGTCGCTCACACGGGCTGCCACGAGGACCCGGCGGGCATAATCCTGCTGCTACTACACGAACCGACCACGGGGCCGACGCCCCTGCAGATCGTGAGCGCGATTGAACGGGAAACGCCCTGTAAGCGCCCGAGATGGTCCTGTTGATTACCCTTCGCAGAGGAGTTCTCCTACATACCAGCTCGGGGACGTCCTATAGGCTTCAGCCCGTAGTGGTAAGGTTGCCTGCGGCGTGCAATGCGACGCTTCAACTGACTGCAGTTCTGTTGCAGAAATTCCGCTTATGTTGAATTAGTGAAGTGACAGCGCCTGAGGGCCGGCCGGTGCGCTCGGTGCAATACCGGCAGCCGCATGCAATGCCTTGTGATCACTCCGTTTTCGACTCTCTGCAATCGCAATGCCCGCACGTCTGGCAAGTGTTGATCTTGGAACACCGTTCGGCCAGACTGCAACTATGTGGTTTGCAGATTGGTATTTGGCCGGTCCAGATGAACCATTTCTGCGTGTCGTGATCTATGCTTAATGTATCGAGTGGTTTTTGCCAGTCGAACCCTTAATGATCACGTCCCTGTTCCCGATACACAATGTAACAGGGGGTGTTATATGTCTGAGCATGAAAATGTACGCCAGAGTTTTCTCGATTCGCTGACGGCGTTCACGAAGGAACACCGGGCCCGCCAGTGGGAGGGCGACTTTGAAACCTTTCTCCGCGAGATCGTTACGCGCGATACCGCACGCGTGACGCGCAGCAGCCATCAGTATCTTTGGGACATGCTGCGCTGGCGCCAGGAAGACCTGCACGAGGATGATGGCAAGAGTGGCGAGTTCCGCCTGTTTTCCCACGAACTCTACGGAATGGACGAGCCGTTGCGTCGCGTGGTCGACTACTTCAAGGCCGCCAGTGCCGGCTCCGAGGTCGGTCGTCGCCTGCTGCTGTTGCTGGGGCCGCCATCCGGCGGCAAGTCCACCCTGGTTATCTTGCTCAAGCAGGGTCTGGCCGAGTACAGCCATACCGATGAGGGAGAGCTCTACGGTATCCAGGGATGTTCGCTGCACGAAAATCCCCTGCATCTGATCCCGCACACCCTGCGCGCCGACTTCCGCGAGACCTACGGGTTCGAAGTCACCGGTGAACTCTGTCCGCTGTGCCAGTCGCGGCTCGATAATCAGTTCGAGCACAACTTCATGCGCATGCCGGTGGAGCGCATTTTCATCTCCGAAGCATCGCGCGTCGGCGTCGGCACCTACGCGCCGCACGATCCCACCACCGCGGATCTGGCCGACCTGATCGGCTCGGTGGACCTGTCGAAGGTCTCCGAGTACGGTGATGAGGGCGATCCGCGCGCCTGGTCCTGGTCGGGCGCGGTCTATGCGGCCAGTCGCGGTGTGCTGGAGATGATCGAGATCCTGAAGGTCAAGCGCGAGTTCCTCTACCTGCTGCTGACACTGACGCAGGAGAAGAACGTCAAGGTCTCGCGCTTCCCGCTGATCTACCTCGACGAGATGATCATCGCTCACACCAACCTGGCCGAGTTCCGCAAGTTCATGCAGGAAAAGGAAAACGAGGCGCTTCTCGACCGCATGGTCATCGTCAAGGTGCCCTACACCCTGTCCTATATGGACGAGGCGCGCATCTACCGTAAGCTGATCGCCTCCGCGCCGGCCTTCCGCGAGGTGCACCTCGACCCGCACACCCTGGCTGTCGCAGCGGTATTTGCCGTGCTGAGCCGGCTGCAGCAGTCAGAGCGGGAAGGCCTGGATCTGGGCAAGAAGGTGCGACTCTACGCCGGTCTGGACGTGGAGGGCTTCACCGAGGCCGATGTCGGGCGCATCCGCGCATCCGCGCCCGATGAGGGACTGGCGGGCATCAGTCCGCGCTTCGTCATTAACGCTCTGTCAAACGCCATCTCGCGCAGCGAGGTCCAGAGCCTGACCAGTATGGAAGTGCTGATCACGCTCAAGGACGCGCTCGAGAGCGACGCTCGCATCGAATCCAGGCAGAAGCGCGAGTGGGTGGATCTGCTGGTCGGCGTGCGCAAGGACTTCTACAACCACTGGGTCAAGGAGGACGTACACAAGGCGTTGTTCGCCTCGTTCGCGGAGGAAGCGCAGGAGCTGCTGGACAAATACCTGGACGAAGTGGAGGCGGCGCTGGATCAGCGCGAGATCACCGATCCCATTACCGGCGAGGCACGCCCCCCCGACGAGCGTTTCCTGCGCTCGGTGGAGGAGAAGATCCATATTTCCGATGCCGGCAAGTCCAGCTTCCGTCAGGAGGTCGTGCGCAAGGCCATGGTCGCCTACAAGAAAGGCGAAAAGTTCACGCTCGACCGCCACAGCCGGCTCAAGGAGGCGGTGGATCATTATCTGTTCGAGGAGCGCCGCGATGTGCTGCGTCTGGTGACCTCCAGGGCGCGGCCCGACGACGAGACCCGTGAGAAGATCGCGGCAGTCGAGGAGCGCCTGGTCGAGGACTATGGTTACGACAGCCACAGCGCGCGCGAGGCGCTCAATTACGTCACCACCCTGCTGTCGCAGGAGTAGGTGCAGGGAGGTCGCGATGCCGCATTCCGAAGGCACTTCGGGCGATCTGGAACGCCGCTGGTACGATCTTTTCTCACGCGGCAATCGTGACTGGCTGCGTCACAACCAGAAGATCCGCGATGCCGTCCGCAATGCCCTGCCCGAACTAGTGGCCCGCTCCGATGTGCTGTCACGGCCCGACAACCGCACCGTGCAGGTGCCGGTCCGCTTTCTGGAACATCACCGTTTCCGCCTGCTGGAACAGTCCCGGGAGGCGGGGGCCGGGCAGGGCAGCGCCAAACCGGGCGATGTGCTGGAGTCTCAGAGCGACGCCGATCGCCGCGCCGCCGGCCAGGGCGGCGACGAACAGGGCGGACCCAGCTTCGTTCTGGAATTCAATGTCGATGACATCCTCGACTGGCTCTGGGAAGAGCTCGAACTGCCCAATCTGCAGCCGCGGCGCGGCAGCAACCTGGAACAGGACGAGCTGCAGCGAGAGGGCTGGGACCGGCGCGGTCCGCGAGCGCGGCTTGACCGGAGGCGCACCCTCAAGGAGGCCGTGAAGCGGCGCACCGTGCAGGGCGAATCGGCCAGCCCCTTCAGCAACGAGGACCTGCGTTTCCGCCAGTTGGTAAAGCGCCGGCATCCGACCGTGGATGCGGTCGTGTTCTTCGTGCTGGACGCCTCGGCCAGCATGGACGCCGAATGCCGCAAGCTCGCCAAGACCTTCTTCTTCTGGGTCCTTCACGGCATCCGCCGCCGCTTCCGCCACATCGACACCGTGTTCATCGCCCACACCGTCGATGCCTGGGAGTTCGAAGAGGGGCAGTTCTTCGAGGTGCGCGGCGAGGGCGGCACCAAGGCCTCCTCGGCAATCCGGCTGGTCCGCGAAATCGTCGCCAGCCGTTACGACCTGGACCGCTATAACGGCTATCTGTTCTACGCCAGCGATGGCGATAATTTTCCGGATGACCGCGAGGCTGTCGGCACGGCGCTGGAAGCGCTCGCCCCGCAGATGAATTTTCTGGGCTACCTCGAGGTGTCGAACGGTTACAACCAGCGTCTGATCACCGAGATGGGCAACCTGTTCCGCACCATGGAGGGGCGGGAGCTGCCGACCGGCAGTTTCGTCGTGACCGACGAAGCGGACATCTGGCCCGCGATCAAGGCATTCTTCCGGTCGCAGACGACGACCTCGGCTGCCTGACATGGAGGTGATGCTGCGCGATTACATCCCCCGGATCGAAACGGCGGCCCGTGACCTGGGTCTCGATTACTATCCGGTGGACTTCGAACTGGTGCCTCCCGGTTTCATGATGGAGGTGGCGGTCTATGGCCTGCCGGTGCGCATGCCGCACTGGTCTTTCGGCGTGCGCTGGATCTACCAGATGATTCAGCATCGCATGGGTAACTCGCGGATCTTCGAGGTCGTCTTCCCGGGCAAGCCGAACCGCGCCTATCTGGTCGACACGAACTCGGTCTCGGAGAATACGCTGGTGGTGGCGCACGTGCTGGGTCACGCCGATTTCTCGCACAACAACCTGCTGTTCATCCGCAGTCAGCGCGAGGCCGGCTACCATATCGTCGAGCAGGCCGCGGCGCATGCCCATCGCATCGACGAGGCCATCTCCGCCCACGGCCGTCAGCGGGTGGAGGCGGTGCTGGACGCCGCGCTGGCACTGGAGCAGCACATCGATACCCGCCAGCCGATCGCGCGCGTCAGGTACCGGCGCGACGACGGGCACAAGGGGGTGGCGCAGGGCGGATCCTTTCAGCAACGTTTCGGACACCTGCCGGGCGAGGCGCACGCCTTGCCGGATATTCCGGAGGCACCCGAAGAACGACGGCTGCCACCACAGTCCGAGGCCGATCTGCTCTGGTTTATTGCCACCTACGGTCCGGCACTGGAGGACTGGGAACGCGACATTTTCCTCGCCGTGCGTGAGGAGGCGTTCTATTTCCTGCCGGTGTACAACTGCCAGATCATAAATGAAGGCTGGGCCTCGTTCTGGCATGCGCAGCTGCTGCGCGAGCTGGACTTCATCCCGGACGAGCTTTATATCGACGCGATGAAAACCCACTCCGATGTCGTCAGTCCCTACGCCGGCGAGCGCCAGGTTTCTCTGTCGATCAATCCCTACCACCTCGGCTTCGAGATGTGGCGGCTGCTGACCGAGGAGCACGGCATGGAGGCGGCGCGACGCATCATGAACGAGGAGGACGACTTCGGCTTCATCCGCAACCACCTGAGCCTGGAACTCGCCCGCGAGCTGAATCTGTTTACCTACCAGCGAAGCCGCAAGGGCCGCATCCGCGTCACCGAATTCGAACTCGACGAACTGCGGGAGGCCATCCTGCGACCGAAGTACAACTTCGGTGCCCCCCGCGTCACCGTCGAAGAGCTGCGTCACGATGGTACTCTGGTGCTGCGTCATGACCACGGGAATGACGGCCGCGGTCTCGACACCCGCCGCGCCCAGCATGTACTGGACTACCTCTACAAGGTCTGGCGCCGCCCGGTGCGCCTCTACACCGTCAACCCCACCGGCGAAGAACAGCGCCTCGAAGTCACACATTGAACGATTCCGCACGTTCGTGGTCGATATCGGCGATGTCGCCCATATGGCTGGTAATGGCGACCACCAGCCGCCGTTAACTGTTCTTGACATTGAGAAAGAGTTTTTCCTTTACTCTCACAGCATCGAAGGTATTCACCTCGATGGTGCACAGCCAGTCGGCATTGCGTATGGCGCCCAGCTCTGGACCCAGGTAGTGCCATTCGAGATAGATCCCGGCGTTATTCAGCAGGGCATCAGGGGGTATCGCGCATTTCCCAGTCGATGTCGTAGATGTCCTCCACGCGGGTGACGTCCAGGCGATGTATGCTGACCTTGTCGCTGTGCGCCAGATCCTGCAGCTCGGCTGCTTCCGCCGGTGGCGGCAGGTGGCGAAAACACGCCACCCGGCTTCCATATACGGCGGGTCAGTTCCAGGCCAATACCGCGGTTTGCGCCGGTGATCAGTATATTTGGCATCAGGTTTCTCCCTTTCAGGCACAGCAGACCCTAATCAAGTTGATGGGTCATTGAATATTCTCAATGGATTCGCCGGCGATGCAGCTTCAGTAAGCCCCGGCACGGGAGCAAGGAGCCGACGCCCGGGGCGCGCCGATTGCGGTATTTCAATGTGTCATCCACCCGAATCCGGTAATTTAACATAGCAGGCAGGTATGCTTCGGTCCGGCAGCAACCGCTGCCCGGTCACCGGTCGGCAAGGCCGATAGAATCAGCGCTGGAGATTGCCGTATGAAGGTTGCCGAGATTATGAGCGAACGATTTGCAGTCATTTCCGACCAGGCCAGCATCCACGAGGCCGCCGAAATGATGCGCAAATTCGATATTGGTGTGCTGCCGATAACAGCATCAGGTAAACTGGCCGGCATCCTGACCGATCGTGACATCGTGGTGCGCAGCGTCGCCGAAGGTCGCGACCCGAATCAGGTCAGGGTCACCGAATTCATGACGCCAAAAGTCATAACCTGCCATGACGGCGACAGCATCGAGAAGGCTGTCGCCGTCATGGCCGCAAATGGCGTGCGCCGGCTGGTGGTGCTCAATCTGGAGCAGGAGATCACCGGCGTGCTGTCAGTTGATGATCTTGCCCACGGTCTGGTCGGGGAGCACGAACTGGGAGAACTGATGCGCTCGCTGCCGGAGGGCCGCCCCGGAACTTCCTGATTGTGCACCTGATCATAAACACGGCTGACAGGTGCGGCGCCTGGCTGCAATGAATCTCCCTGCACTCCCTGAAAGCACGACCGGTTCGGGGCATACGTGCCTATGGTGAATTAGTAATTCTCACCTGAAATCTACAACTTGGACAGACTTGCCTCCGATGACTAGCTTCTCTACCCTGCTCCGCCATGAAGGATCTGCTATAACTCCTCACCCATTTTCTAACCACGATTGCCAAGCTCCTGGGACCCGGCGGCGCGAAGCCCATCGTTGCCGACAGCCTGCTCATGAAGCAGCAGCTCCTGATAATGAATCGAGCCCGACGGCGTGCACCCAATCTCTCGGCACTGGACCGATTCCTGCTCGGTTTCTGGTCACTCTTTCTCAGCCCACGTCATATCCAGCGGGCTGCCGTGATTATCCGGCCTTCAACGCTGCTGAAATTCCACAACCTGCTCAAGCAACGGAAGTACCGATGGCTGTATTCTGCTGACCGAAAAGGCACGCCTGGCCCAAAAGGCCCGTCACCCGAACTCATCCAGGCCATTGTCGAACTGAAACGGCGCAACCCTCGCTTCGGCTGTCCACGGATCGCACAGCAGATCAATAAGGCGTTTGGAATCAACATCAATAAAGATGTAGTCCGGCGCATCCTTACCACCCATTACCGGCCAGATCCCGGTGGTGGTGGTGGCCCGTCGTGGCTGTCCTTTCCCGGACACACCAAGGACAGCCTCCGGAGCATTGACCTGTTTCGTTGCGAACCATCTTATGACAGTGCCACTGGACACTTGTCGTCATGGATCAGTTTACGCGCCGCATCATCGGTTTTGGTATCCATGCCGGCGATGTCGATGGCATCGCTCTCTGCCACATGTTCAACAGGGCCATCTCTTCCAGAGGCGCCCCGAAATACCTCAGCGCTGATAACGATCCGCTCTTCCTGTATCACCAATGGCAAGCGAACCTAAGGATACTTGGCTTAGAGGAAGTCAAGACGCTCCCGTATACACCATTATCGCACTCCTTCGTCGAACGGCTGATTGGAACCATTCGTCGAGAATTTCTTGACCAGATGCTCTTTTGGAATGCCAGCCACCTGGAGCGAAAGCTGGCAGATTTCCGCCAGTATTACAATTCGCACCGTGTATATACTGCACTTGACGGCGATACACTGTCAGAATTCTCCTGTGAAACCACCATCGACTGTGCATCTCTCAGCAATTACCACTGGAAATCTCATTGTCGTGGGTTATATCAGCTACCTGTTGCTGCCTGATTATGAATTCGCCATACACAGGGTCGGTGGGAGTAAAATCATGGTCTGTCCCCGTTCACGCATTCATGCTGATTTTGGGTCTGAAGGATTTTTAACTGAATGAGGTCTAGAATAGTTTATTCGGGTTAATTTCATGAATTTGATCGACAAAACAACGAAACGCCACATTTGCAGAAACAGATTTTGCTGCCGCCTCTTCTCAACCTTGGTTATGATATATTTCATGACTGCAGCTTCCTCTTGACATGATTTGTTCTGCCAGACTCGGATGACATTGTGGTACTTGTTTATTGGTAACTATCTGCCAGGTTGTCCGCGGGGTTTGCTCACCGAGAAATCATCACCTGAATCAAGGTACGGCTTTCCAGAACGGTTTGGCTTGCAGCTTGTATAAGAAAGCATAGTGCAAACCCTTCTTCATCCAGGCCCCTGCCAGTCCCACTTCTATAGCACTCATATCGATTGCCCGACCATACTCGGGAAATGCTCCTTTATTGCGTACGATGGGCTGTAGACCGATTGTGGCCGCTGAGCCGGAGATCCAGGAATTCTTTAGGGAAGCAACACACATTCCCGGGGTCTCGGCCAGTGACGCCGTATGCGAGGGCTCCCGGCCTGCGATCAAATCGGCTATGTTCAGCGCTGCGGCTTTACCGGTTAACTCCGACGTATAGCCTGTTCTCGGGATGGCCGGAAATAACTGCGCTCCACTGGCCGTTGTGCTCGGTTTGGACATTGTCCCCGGAGGCGCGAAGGCAATCCCGCATGCAAAAATATTACCGTATTCCGGGCTTTGATAAGTCTTTGGCCAGTCATCAGCACCAATCTCATTATAAGCTTTTCCATACTTGGCATCGACTTTTATAAAACCTGCGGGATTGCACATTCTGTCCCTTATGTTCGTGCCTTCTTGGTCGAGGAAGGCGATGGGTTGTCCCAGAAATCGTGGAATTAACATGGCGAAGTCATAATTGATTTCCCTGTTTTCGCCTTCCTTTGTTTCGAAATAGATCGTTTTCTCCTCAATCCTGTGCACGTGGCTATTCAGGTACCATTTGATTCCGAAGTCCTCAAACAGTGCCGTCGCCATGTCTTCCGAGGTAAAGAGAACCGGCCCCATCTTCATCTCAAATCCGTCGATGCCAAAATCTCCCGCATTGGGTTCATTCGAAAGCCAAACGAGTTCGACCTGATCCCGCAAGCCCCGGTCTTTGAGGTTGTTGTGTACCAGGGATATATATTCAAAGGCTGCACCTTGACAGGTACACATTCCATGTCCCATACCGACCACAACGGTGGCTTTCCCGCCTCGTTCCAGTCGTTTGACAAGGTCCAGATAATTTTTCGCGGTGTTGGTGGCATGCGGCGGAGTGCATATTGAGTTGGTATACCCTGTCTCCGGGCCGAGGCCGGGAGTGGCCTCGAAATCGAGCTTTGGACCCGTTGCGATAATAAGGTAATCGTAATCCACGCGTTGTGGTTTTTGACCATCATCGACGACAAGGTAATTCTCATCCGGGTGGATCGATTCGGCTCGCCCTTCAATGAAATTGATTCCGAGTTTGTCGTAAACGGGTTGCAGCTCGAACTGAGCTACGTCGGCTTTTATCTGTCCGATGCCTACCCATATGAGGGAGGGAATGTAGGTAAATTTAGGATAGAGGTTAACCACGGTGATTTCGTGGTCACGTTGGCCTTTAAGGGCATCCTGTAATATCAACGCAGCATAATGGCCGGAAAACCCAGCCCCGATAATGACGGTTTTAGCCATATTTCCTCCGAATACCAAATGCGATTGGCTGCTTATATAAAAATTGGCTTTACTGATATTTGTTACTTGAATCTTTTATTTGTTACTTGAATCTTTCGGAGCGCCGGTCTGCTCTGAACAATGTGAGGTTAATATCTAGATGGAAGCACTCCTCTTACGCCCATAATTACCTATCATTATTTCTTGTTTATCGCAGCAAACCGAGTCGCTCATCTATAGCATAAAAAAGCCCCATGCAAAAGCATCTCTTTGCAGGTGATGTGCATGCAGATGGGATAAGAGATACATCTGCGCGATTTGTCTGCGGAGCGGCAGGTTCAAGGTGGGGCGGGATGATCGCACGATCAATAATTCAACGAACTTTCACCTTCCCTGCATAGGTCAAGCATTGAATCGCGCAGGATGTCACGTTACCCTGCGACTGATCCGGAAGATAGACAGACTCCCCCGGGAGGTTCCTCTGCTTCGAGCTTAACAAGGGGAATTCGAGCAGTCTGCGCCGATGGCTGTACATCGGCGCGTGACTGTTCACAGAAGCAGATAGAACGCGTTTTCAGGCTTTGTTCTCAAAGTGCGTTGAATCATGGCTGAACTCAACCGGCCCATTGGAGGTACCTCGGTGAGTAGGACAGATTATATTTTTTACCTTCAAGCCTGCTCCGGCAAGCGTTCTTGATACACCTTCCACCGTAGCCACGATAACAAACAAGCCGACACGCAGCAGGTAAGTCATGTTGCTGACAATTTCTTTCATGTTTGCCACTCCTAAGGTTATTTAACATATAATCATATTATAAAATAATAATATATTAATCAATATAATTTCCAATATATTTTTTATATGGATTAATAATTTTGATGATAATTACTATCATCTATCTGAATTCACTAGAATTATATCGGAGGCTCGCCGCCAAGCCGGCCGCGACATCGGCGTCCTGTGATTCCCGAAAACTCATATCACACCTATCATGCTGCCAACCGTTCGTAATTCGGAGACGGTGGTTTCCTCGTCCGCACCCGGTACTTCTCCACGGTTGATTTCGCGACATCAATGCCGAGTTTTCGTAACTCCCCGAGAATCCATGGCGAACCCCAGCCAAGGTTGACTTCCGACATCCTGCGGGTCAATGCCCTGATTTCATTCGCGACCGGTGGTCTCCGGTTCTGCCCTGCTTGCTCAATGCGGCCCAATGATCGCGAAAACGTTTACGTTGCCAGGTAATCACGGTCCCCGTCTGGACAAACACAAGAGCATCCCGCCACCCCGACCAACGGTGCGATAGCCACGACCAGAGAATACGGTCTCCGGAGCTAATATGCGGGCGTGTGGCTGTTCTCTGATACACAGCAAGTTGATGTCGCAGTGCCACAATCTCGAGCTGCAGGGAGAACCGTGGCCGAATCACGGTAGACACAAGCAGTAACAGCGCGCAGACAATGGGCCCCATTGTTCTTGATCCTCTTCTGCAGCAACAATGACCGAGGACACCAGATTGACGTCGCCCCTGAAAAAGGTAAAGAAAGAATGACAGCCATGTTGCATTTGGATTGCACACGGTTATTCAGAACTGTCTGACAGACATCCACCGCCCGATATGCTGGAGCAGCGGCGTGGGTGGATTATGCAGTTACCCAAAAATGAAACGGCGAAATGAAGGCCGCCGGAAAATGTTAGTGAAGGTGTTCTGACTGTTGTACTAGTTTTTCTTGTTAACACTACCTTGGCGGTAGTCACTTCTCATCAACCAAATTATGCCAGCGGTAAAAATAAGGAGAATTCCCGAAGCGTATCCAAGGGATGTTTCAAAATAATTAATCGTCACTACACCAGCAATGGCATACAGGTATGGCAGCAGCTCATAGAGCCTGTCTGGAATCTTACACATGGTTCGTCTCCTGAAATGAATTGGACCTTTGGCCCTTGCGGACCGTGCTGCACATACAGCAACCGCCGTGCCAATAACGTGGCATGTTACTTAACTATCAGAATTTCCGGCGCCTTTCTTTTCTACGCTTAGCTACTCCGAGTATCGCAGTCGGGTTATATCTGCTTAATGATGGGCGAGGTCCAACACAACTGGCGTTGTTGTTGGGTGATACAAACCAACAAGACGGCTAACGTCGTAGGCATCCAGGCGCGGGATGCGAAGGCAGAAATGGTCGATTCTTTTCCTTTAGCCATTCTGATATCGAAATCAGACTTGTCTGACAGACGCCCAACACCAGACCCCGCCCACCTTGGTGTGTCATTTATTGCCGAATCAGCAACGGTTGTACATCAGGACAATTCACCGCGTGTGGTTAATGGCTTATCGTAATGCTCGTGGCACAATGGCTAACGAATGGGGGCATGTAATGTTTCTGTACTTCATGGGACACGACAGCCGACAGATCACTGATCGCAGGAGCGGTACGCCTGCACATGTCCCTTTGAAGGAGTCTAACGGTCAATTAGTACTCTTTGACCGCCGTTACCAGTCGGAACGACGTTTGAATAGTATTTCCGCAAAGATTGCTTGCAGAAGACAACCTGGTTACGGCCATGTGCCTGAGGTTTTCATTGGTAGCACTATCAGACCCGCCTGACAGACACCCATCACCCGCCATGCCAGACTCGCCCCAGTGGTAGTTGCATTTATATCTGTAAAATAAAACGGCGGCACGAAGGCCGCAGCTGCCGATTTGTGCTATAGGACCGCAATACCTAACCAACTCAACCTACGCATTACTACGGCACGGCATAGCCTAACCGGCCGCATCTGGCACGGCAGTAGGACACCGCTGGTGGGTGCTGTAGGAAAGACTTAAAGCAGGCGAATGAAAGCACCCATTTCACGCACTGCGCACTACTTTTGCACTACAGGAGAAAAATCAAAGAGCGGGAAATTCTGTAAGCATTTATTTTAATGGTGGCTACGGGTGGACTTGAACCACCGACCCCAGCATTATGAGTGGCATTGTTGGCTTGTATCTTGTTGTTTTTAAATGCGATTAAATGGGGCATCCGTTGCCTCGACTGCACAACAGTGCATAACCGTGCACATCCGTATCCCGTAAAAGTCCCGAAGCGATTACTTGCGGATTAACGCCTTCTTCCAACTGCTCAGGCAAGCGCTTCCAGCCCGTGCGCATCCACCAGTTTCAACAACCTCAGGGAAGGCCCATTTCGTTTCTTCTGACACTGCTCCCACTTCTGCACAGTCGAGGGGCTGGTGTTCAGATAGGCCGCAAACACGGCCTGGCTGGCCTTATAGCGTGTGCGCAGACGCTTGATCTGCGTAGGCGTGTAGGTCTTCACCGGCGGCAGGCACAGCGCATCGAACTCGCGCATGATTCATACTGGCTTTAGGCAGTTGAGGACAATCAGACCACGACCGTGTGTATGGCAAATCAGCAATTTCACCTGAAATCCACAGCACGTAGCGTGATCACACCGACGCCCGCATGACTTCCCGCAACGCCAGCAGACCGATCATGAGCTTGTCGTGAATATCCTTTTGACAGTATTCCGCCACCGATCCGAAGTAAGCACTGATTGCCCGGTTACCATCTGCCGCATCCAGGATAAACCGGGATACCCTTTCAGTGCCTGCGAAACAGCCGGAAGCAGGCGCAGCACCGCGGGCATCGAGGCAGTCCGCCAGGCTCGTCGTTCCGAGCTGCGTTGCGATGTCGTTCATCTCCGCGGAGATGCGTGAAAAATCTGCCCCCGGGAGAGAGGACGGGTAGCTGTTCCGGATGACATGGTCCGGCCGGGGTATTTGCAGGAACGGCTTGCCGTGACTGATTGCCAGGCTCGACATGGTCTGGCCCTCTATGATGCCCGGTATACCCGGAGCGGCGTACACGGCATTGAACACATCCATGGGCACCGTACCCATGGAAACGAATACGATATCATGCGACCTTGCACGCCTCACCGCAGCATCAAGCTGATCCGTGATATCCAGGCTGGTGCTCCCGCTTTCATCATGACCGGATAGCACTCTCAAGTGCCCGCCCGACCCGATCCACCTGTGCACGCCCCTGGGAATTGCCCCAATCATGCTATCCACACTCAGAACGGTCGGCATGCGCTCGTGGAACGTCCCATCCCGGGGACATTTCGCAAGCGCTTCACGGAATGACGGGAATCCGGCATCGCTCCGGCCGAGATCATCCGCCAGTGGCCCGACGAAACTCTCCCAGCCGGTGATCCGTTCAGGGGGACTGAGCGACAGGACAACGATGTTCTTGCCGAGCGCGGGCTGCGCCAGCATCGCGCTGAACACGATATTCAGGACCACGTGTGAAACATGCGCGTGGAAATGCTGCAGTCCGTAGACAGGCCAGAGCAGTGTGTGACCGGATGACGCGCTCAACTCCCATAGCTTCCTGATATTTCTTGTCCTGGTCTTCAACCCGTTATCATATTGCTCGGTCTCGCCATACCACTTCCAGACATCCTCGTGCACGACGTCATGGCGGCCCGCCGGGTATTTGTAGGTAAGCAGGCGGAAGCCGGAGCAGGCATCTGCCGGATAAAAACAGTATCCATCCGGCCGCTCCACGCTCGAACTTTCGTAATAGGGGTCCTTCTTGCGCGATGCCTCATCATCCCACAGGTAGGGCTGGATACGCGTGAAGTACCTGACCTTCAGCTCCCTGGCGTAATTAACCGACATGTCATCCGCACCGCCGGTAAAGGCAAAGTCGATCTCCTGTTGCAGGACGCTCCTGTCTTGATAACCGACAAAGCTGATATGCTTGCAGGATCCGTAATCCAATACGCAATCGTCCATGCGTGACGGATCCAGGCCGGGCAGCATCAACGCCAGTTTCTCTCCTGTCCTGCCGAGCAACTTGTTGTCGTAGTCAGCGTAAACCACCCGGATTTTTCCCGCGTACCCGACACGGTCAATCAGGCGTTTCATCAGGGATATTGTGGAGGCTTGGTGACCGAGATTGCGCGTGCCATCGACAAAGAACCGCAGTTCTTCCTGCCGCGCTATCAACGTCAGGATCTCTGACAGTTCGGGTCCGACAAAGTCATCTTCCACATTGACACTGCCAAGGTACAGCCCGGCCAGCTGCCCAAAGCTTTCTGCCGTTGCGCGGTAGCTGTAGAGTGTCGCGTTTCGCGCCAATTTCGGAGCTGCCTTGTGGCGTGTCCACGGACGGCGCCTCATGCCTGCCCGTCATTTCCAGCGACTACCGGTAGCACTGCCTCGTCGCCCATGATCAGGACACCATGCAACAGGCGCTTGTGCTGCGTGAGATTGAATGGAGTCACCCTGTGCATCGTCCAGCCGTTATCCCACATGAGCAGATCGTGTGGTCGCCAGCGGTGCCGGTATATGAACCTGTCCTGCGTGGCCCACTCCGTGAGTTCCAGGACGAGCGCCTTACTGCTTTCCCGGCTCCACCCGAGAATCGTCTCCATGTAGGGCGGGCTGAGGTAAAGCGAGCACCGGCGGTCCGCATGTTCGCGCACCAGCGGGTGTACCACAGGGGGTAACCGGTCGAGTTCTTCCTCGCTCATTGGCGGTAACCCCCGGTTCCTGACCTGAAACTCGAAATTGTGAATTGATACGAGATTGTCGATACGCAACTTCATTGCAGCCGGCATGGCCTGGTAGGCTGCCACCATGTTTGCGAATACCGTGTCGCCGCCGTCAACGCAAACCTCAATCCCGTGCAGGATAGCCCCCTGGGTCGGTATTGCGCGATAACTGCTGTCAATGTGCCAGGACATATTGAGCCTGAGCAGCTCAAGCCGTTCACTACCCGCCGGCAGCAAGCTGCCGGCCGAATCGGTGTTCGACAGGCGAAAGATCTCTGGCAACAAGCCATCCCGACTGTTGCCGTTGCGAAATACACCAAGCGTCCCGAAATGGCGCGCAAACCGGATATGGGCGACGTCATCGAGGCACTGACCCGGAAACACCAGCACACCATGCTCAGCGAGGGCCGCTTTGATGGCCACGACAGTCCCGCTGTCGAGTTCTTCAGCAAGATCGATACCGGAAATCTCCGCACCCAGCACAGGTGCCAGTCTGATTGTACGCAATGCCATGGATTGACTGACGCGACCTCACTCTCCGGGCTGCCGCTGTGACATGGCCGTTGCGCCGGCCTTGCCCAGGACAAGCTGTGGAAAACCCGGGTGACGAAACAGCGTGCCCGGCTCCCTGTGGGCCATCTCTTCGATTGGATCGCGCATCCTGCTGTCACATTTAAGCCGGTCGATCCGTGCAAGCCCTTCCTCCGGACGCTCGGCACAGTATGCCTCGTCCCCAAATACGCGCAACGAAATCGATCTGCGCCTGGTGCCGGCACGCGTCGGCGCGCCCCCGTGCAGAATAGCCGGGTGAAAGACCAGCACATCGGCAGGACAGGTATCCCAGGACCGGATCGGCCAGGCATTACGTGTGGCCTCGATATCCGGCAAGGGTGGCCATGCGTTGTCGGAAAACATCGTGTCGCGTGGATCCCGTGGATTGAACGACGTGGGATTGTACAACGGGCCCAAGTGTGAGCCGACTACGAACTCCAGCGCACGCTCGCTGGGCACCGGATCCAGGTTGATCCATATCGTGGCCAAATGGTCCCCTGTCATGGGCATGTAGGGCAGATCCTGGTGCCATGGTGTTGGCAAGGTCTCGCCACCCTCCTTTAACCAGATCTGTTCGTACAGGAACCAGAGATTTGCGCTGCCCATGATCGCGGCGACAAGCTCCCCAAGTCCAGTATCGCACAGCAGGGGCCGGTAGATCGGGAAGGCCTGCGGGTTGGCATGATCCTGGAAGAACGCGCCCGCCATCCCGGCCAGCACATCCCTTGCGCCGGGGCCAGGATGCTCGAGCGTCCAACCATAGGCATGACTGGCTAGCTCCTGTGCCTTGCGATCCAACGCGCCGCGCGCGCAAACCACGCCCAGCTCACGAAACTTGAGTGTCAACTGTTCCACACCGGCCACCACTGCATGGTCTCGCATCCTTCAGCTGGTTGCCTCGTTATGCCAGCGCTGACTGCCCGTTGCCCGACCCGTCATTGTTGCAGATGGATAGCCGTAACCCTAGTCCGCACATGTGGACAACCACTCGCCCGAGAGTAGTGCCGAACGGATTCCCGCAGCATGCATTGCCAGTGCCGTCGCCGGCCCCAGAAAACCGACCCACAAGTCGGGCGTGGTAATATCCGGATCATCAGCAATCCATGCACATCGACCATCGACTTTATGATGCACAATTCTCAATGCGCGCGCGACCTTCCCGGCCCGTGCGTCCGCCACTGACCGGTAACGGGGAATGCTGCCCAGCATGCGCCACAGTTCCAGCTGACCGGCCAGCCCGTGACAATAGGTGGGCGTGCCCACGGCCATCACATCCATCAGACATCCTGCCGCCCAGTCGATTTCGTCCCGCAGCGCGGGATCGTCTCCGATGCCCTGGAGTATCGACCAGAGATAGCCGGCCACGCCATGACACCAGTTCCCGACTGCGTGATGCCGATGTTCGCGCAAAGTGATCTTGAGGGCCTTGCCGTCCTGCGTGCGGCCATCGGCGGCGATCCGTCTGAAGGCATTCCTGGCCACATCGATACAGTCAGGGTCGGCCGCCAGCCGTCCCCAGCACGCCAGCGCCATCGCAACGCCCGCCGAACCGTGCGCGCAACCCAGGTAGGCCGCTTCCGGATTGTCCCCGGCGCCCCACACCGGTATGCCATCTATCGCACCAGCCTGGGCGTACAAATGGCGGTACGCTGGCGTGGCCATTTCCATGGGCCAGGGCTGCTGGAGGATTTCATTCAGAAGGCAGGCAGCCCAGACAACACCGGCGCAGCCGGAGAACAGGTCGATCTCGCGCCGGTCGGCCACCGCCGCTGCAAAGCGTTGTTTTGCAGCATCGAGGTAGGCCTGCTTCTTTAGCCGGCAACCTGCTACCGCCAGCGCCAAGGCAACACCGGCATTGCCCGTGAAGAGGCCGGCCGAGTTGGCCTCCGCGGGACGGCCCGACAACCAGCGTGCACCCTGATCGAGCTGGCTGCCGAAATCGTTCCGACCCAGCGCACAATCGATTGTCTGCAGCCCGAGCATGATCCCCGCCGCGCCGATATTGATCGACTCGCAATTAAACGATTTCATGAAATGCGCATTGCGCCAGCGCATGCCATCCGGACCGGACCTGGCATAGGTACCTGCCAACTGCGCAGCGTCCATGGCGGCGCGTCGGCACCAGTTGTGTTCCCTGCAGCTGGCCGGTTGTCCACGGGCCGGCGCGATATTTACCAGCGTGTCGACGCTCGCGGCGAGCATGGTCGCGGCCATTGCGGCATCCGGACGCGACCCGGGATCAGGGTGAGTGAATGCCGCCACCAGGCTCGCTGCAGCCGTGCAATCTTCATTGTGGAACAGCGCGCGGTAGCGACCCGTACCCGCCGGTAACAGGCCCGGTGGAATGTCGAGTAGCGCCTGCACCATGCAACCACCCAGCGCGAACACGTCGCGCGATGGTGCGGCATGCGCCCCGGTATCCGTCTCTGGCCCCATGTGGCCCCGGGTGCCGCCCTTGCGCGCGACCGCGCCTTCCGGATCCGCCAGCTCGAAATCAATAAGGCCCACCTGCGAACCCCTGCGCACGGCGTTTTCGAGCTTGATGTCACCGTGCACGATTCCTGCGGCATGCACGCGACTGACGGCATCCGCAAGCATCGGCATGCACTTGATACGCACGGAACGGGGCGACTCTGACAACAGTTCGCCACGAAAATCCTCCATGACTAGTATCGGCCAGTCCCCGCCCACCCATTCGAGCACGCGGGGCACCAGGCCATCCTGGCCGGCAAGAGCAGCCAGAATATGGTATTCCTTCCTCATCAGCACACCGATATCCACGCCCGCCTGGTCACCTGCCACGCCCGGGCGCCCGATTTTCAGCACCACTGTTTGCAAACTCTCGAGATCCGCGCCAAGGAAGATGCGCATACGCGGGCTGTCGCCGAGCAGGGCGAGCGCGATGTAGCTGCTGTTGCCTGCCCGGAATGTCTCGTTCAGTCGGACCGGAAATGGACTCGGCAGACAGCATTCCACCGGCGGTGCCGGTGCCTGCCTGTGCTGCTCACCATCTGGCAGGCGCTTGTCCGGCGCGCGTGATCCATCCGGAAAAACCAAGGCAAAATCGTGCACACCCGTGCTGCTGACCGTCGTGGCCCCGGATCCGAACACACCGTAGCGGAGCGACACCGCTGAACCGGGCCTGGCATGCAGATCAGACTGCACCTCCGGACCCCGGCTTGAAGGCCAGAGCCGGTCAATGCGCATGATGATCTCGCGCGCATGTTCGTCATTCCCGGGATAGATCGTGACGATCTTGCCGAGCTGCTGCAGCCCTGCATCCCCGGAATTCAGGAAGACGATGTCTTCAATCCTTCGCGGAATCTTGAATGAAAATACCAGCTCGCCCAGCAGTGTGGTGAGTGCAGTGAGCAGTTCGGGAGCTTCGGTAGCACTGGCCGTGACGTGGATTTTCCAGCCCTGCGCCGGCAAGTCCTCGCCGCAGCACCGGAAGAAACGCCATTGCAGGGAGCCATCTGACCAGTCAGTAATTTCCCAGTCGTCCGCAAGCCGTGCACACATACATGTAAACGCGGCAGAGTAAGCCTCTGCCGCGTTCAAAACGCCGTTACACACAATTCGCGGGTATGGGAACTATCAGGAATTGATGTGACGAGTTGCTTGACAGGTATGCCATGGGCACATATGCAACGCGTCACCGCGATGCATGTCAGGATTACTGATTGAACGATCCACAGGTGATTCGCATGCGGCGATATCAGCCAGCGCCTTGATTGCCTGCCCCTGGTTGACTTCCCTTGCAGCCATCGCCGAACGCAATGCATCAACCTTTAAACGTACCAGATCATGTGCTGTTTGCATTTTTCAAATCTCCTCTTTGATCTGTGTAACAAACCTGCGTAACACTGCCGTACATGGCGGAAGCATGTTACCGGACGTGTACGAGCCCCCCGATACTTGCCTTGTAGTAATAATCCGGTATCCCGATAAGAAGCTAGCCGTATTATCACGCCATGCAATAGTTATTTATCACAGCCGCCAGGACGAGATCAACCGCGTATCGATGCACGGTGCGTACGGTTAACGGAATGCTTCCAGACATAGTCAATGCCGACGTACGGCCCCGGTAGCCCACCCGGCAGAGTCAGGACTACACGAAAACAGCGCACCGCCTCGATTAATTAGCCAACATACTGATAATTCTGCAGTTATTTAGCGTGAAACCAGATGCTTGTCAAATGACTCCCAGTGGCAGTGGCGGGGTCTCCGGCAGGCCCTCCTGCTCGAGCCGGCGTGCGGCCCAGCGCTGACCCAGGCGGATCTCGCTGCGATATCTGCGCGCAATCTCGCGTTGGCTGCTGGCTCGTTGTCGGGCCGAGTAGGCAAGCTTCTGATCCTTGGAATGCAGACCCAGGCTTGCAGTGATGGCATGCCTGGCCTGTTGCAACGTTACGGGGATCTCAAAGAACCTGGCCAACGAGACGAGGGTATGTTCAGGCTCCTGAAGAAACCGGTTGAGGTCGAGGGCCCGACACCCGGCTTCGGGGTTCATTGCCATGATGCTGGCATACAGCGACATGTGCAGAAACCACAGACATGCAGCCTGCTCCGGCGACGTCAGCTTGCGCCAACCCTGCTCGCTGAACAGCGGCTTGCCGGGGAAATGTACACCCAGCTCCGCAAGCCGGTCTATCACGAACCCCATCCTGGTTTCATCAGGCAGCATCGCGATGAGGAACTCTTCGAGTCCGACATAAAGGAAAATGGCCCGTGACTCCTCGTTACGCGCCAGCACGTCTCCGATCAGGTTGGTTGAAGCATCCGTCGGCTTGACGATCACGGCCTGGTCGGTACGGAAAGTACGACCCAGCAGCGTCATGAGCAGGTCGAATGACCTGCGCCATAGCGCACATTCCTGTGCAGAAGAAGCTGCAAGGCGCTTCTGGCAGGCCATCTCGTGAAAGGACAGCGGCTCCTTGAGAACCAGCGTTCCCGTAAGCTGATCAAGGCAGCGCGCGATGAGCGTCGATCCACAGAACGCAATGTGATAGATGCAGTGTACCGGTGTGTGTGGCGCGCGGATTCGTGCCGACATTCGGATTACCCGGTCCAGTGGCAGCTCGATGAGACCGTCCACCGGTAATTCCCTGTCGTCCAGGAAATTGACCTCCCGGTAGAGCAGTTCCGATACGGGCACGAGTACCATTTTGTTTTCTCGGGGCAAGAGGTTCATCGGGAACCATTCCGGCGTCTGCCATAGCCCCGTGCACTCGGGAAATTCCGGTCCGCTGCGGGAAAGGTTCATGCAGTGATACCCGCAATCTGGAAGGTATCGACCGCGCCGCGCGACAGGTGAAAGCGGAGGGTCAAGGGCAGCCGGCAATCGCTGGCATGCCCGCAACACTGGCTGTATGCTGTTTTCATCATCCCGTCCTGCCCTGTCCGGGTTTACTTGACAACCGATTGACTGATATTGCTGATTGACTCTACATGGAACCCTCTGACCTGACAAATTGTCCGGAACACATCGATCTTCCGATCATGGACCAGGCGTTCAAGGCAAACCCTTACCCGCTCTACGACAGTTTGCGCAAACAGGGCCGCTCGATCATTCCGGTGCGCTTGCCGACCGGTGTGCAAACCTGGCTGGTAACAGATTGCTCCCCGGCACGTGCATTGCTGAATGACCCGCGCCTGTCCAAGGACCGCGCGAAGAGCCATGCCAGCAGGCAGGATCCGGATGCCTGCAGTCAACAGGGAACCGTGCACCCGCTGTTTCACCACCTGCTCACGATAGACCCTCCGGAACACACCCGTCTGCGCGCAATCATTGCAAGGGAACTCACCTCGACCCGCATCAACCGCATGCGCCCTCGAATCCGGGAGACTACCGTGCAACTGATCGATGCTTTCGCCTCCAGCGGCACAACGGACCTCGTGCAGACCTTCGCCCTCCCGCTTCCCCTCATGGTAATTTGCGAGCTGATGGGCATTACCGCGGCGGACGTACCACGTGTACAGCACTGGTCGGCACGACTGGCATCTGCCGACCTCGGCGCCGCGGAGCGTGTACCGCTGATCGCCGGGGAACTGCACGAATACCTGCTGGGGGTCGCCGACATGAAACGCTCAAGCCCCGACGATTCGCTGTTCAGTGCATTAGTGGCCGCGCACGGTCGCAAGGAACTCTCTGAAGAAGAGCTGGTTTCCATGGCGTTCCTGCTGATCATGGCCGGACATGAAACGACTGCAAATCTCATTGGCAACGGGCTGCTGGCATTGCTCAGAAACCCTGCGCAATGGCAGGCACTCTGTGCCGATGCAGGACGTGCGGCGGCGGCGGTCGAGGAAATACTGCGATTCGAGAGTCCGCTCGAGGTGTCCACGGCACGCTACGCAACGGCGGATATCACGTTCGATGACAATTGTATCCACGAGGGCGACATGGTCTTCGTCGGGCTGGCGGCTGCCAACCGCGATCCGCGTTACTTCGAAGACGCGCACATATTCGACATCACGCGCGGCAGATCAGCAAATCACCTGGCATTTGGCTACGGGATACACTTTTGCGTGGGAGCCGCGCTGGCGCGGGCCGAGGGCGAGATTGCCCTCGTCGAGCTGTCAAGGCGGTTTCCAGAGCTGCGCCTCGACCAGCCGGTCGAACGGCTGCGATGGACACCCGGGCTGGTGATGCGCGGACTGCGGAGCCTGCCGGTACGCCTGCACGTGTGAAAAGGGTGTCGGAGCACATTTATCCCTGATATTAGCAGTAAATGTGCTCCGAACCCTTTTACACAACACCCTTTTACATCGACTTCAAACGCCATACGGGAATCGGCGCGCCCAGGCGGTGGGTTATCTGGCTCCAGCGATGGGCGGATAGCGGTTGTACTCGCGCGGGATTGAATACCAGCAATTCGGGCCAGTCAGTGTCACGGAATCCGACAGCGTCGTAGCCATGCCGCCTTAACTGCTCGTAGATGCGTGAATAGTTTTTCTGCAGGCATTCGAATCTGCCGGCCCGAAAGCGGCGCGGGCTTTCGTAGAAACGGGCGACGAGATAGTGCCAGAGCTGGGTTACCTCAATGCGGGTGAACTGCTTGTTATGCGGCATGACCATCCAGAACGTCGGCGATACGATGTCTTTGCCGAACTCCCTGCGCAGGGAATCGATGACCTTGTAATCATAGTCCTCGTGCCATAGCAAGCGGGTGCCTGCCTGGAGTTGACAGCGGATAATGATCCGCCCCCAGGTCGAAGCGAAGTCATCGGTACCACTCAGGTAGACGCCATTACCCCAGCCTCGCCCCCAGCGCTCGTTCGCCAGGGTGAAGCCGTGCGTCATGATCGACCAGGCATATTGCTCATCAGTGCCGTGGTAGTAACAGGCCGCCAACCTGGCCGGCCGCAATGCAGGTACTCCTGGCGCAGGTTGCTTATGTTTCGGTTTGCGACGCATGATGTCGTGGAATGGCTGCGCGTTCAATCATCGAGTTCGTCATTGTATTGCGCATGGTCGGCAGGCGATTTGTTGTTGCTTATGGCCTTCAGGTCATCATTTGCAAGCTCGTCGACATGCAGTACCTGGCGATTTACCCTGTGCATTGTATGAAAGAGTTCGTGAGGATTCATCACGGCATGCGGCATAGCTTGTAGATTAATAACGATCGGTTCATCCAGTTCATGCTGCGACAGAAAGTCAGACACTGCACGAGCCTTTCGATATCGTGCGCATCGAGTATCTGCTCCTCCACCAGGCTGTCGGCAATCTGTCTGATCAATGAGGCCGAGCGCCCCACTTCATCGACCAGATCCGTATAGATATCCCGGAGTTGCGCATCAATGCGCTGTTCATGTTCCTGCGCAATCTCCCCTACGGACCCCGCGCGGAACACAACCTCTTTCAACTCACCCAACCCGGCGAACTTGTTAAGGTAGTGCAGACGGGCGACCTCGTACTTGAACGCGTTAACAAGAAGAATAAAGTCAAGTATGCCTGGCGGACAGATGCGCTGCCTATAGAGCTTGGTAACAACAGATCCACTAAGCGTCAGGCAGATGCCTTTCCCCTACCAAATCCAAACCGATGGTCAAATACGACTTTTGGGCATCCAGACAGTGCCATGGATGCCGGCACGCTTCGGCCGCCAGCACGCTTAAGCGGACGCCGGTTCGATTCCACCCTCCGAAATCAGACCCGAGCTAGATCCGTAAATTGTTCACAGACACTGTCGGAGGGTAAATCTGCAACGAATTCGAACGGCTACGACTCGATTCCACAACTTTCCGCAGCAGTTTGCACTGCTCCTAACGCGTTGATATAGGTCTGTTTGGTGTCCGCTGCCGCCCCACCACCAATTCATAAAGGCCAACCACTCTCGGTTGGCCTTTTTCATTGCAGAGTCCCGCGTAGCTGCGGGGGTTTCTGCGGAAGCCTGCGGACTTCACCTCCTGGCCCGGCGGGCCGGTCGAGACCTCATTTCGTTCTCTCCTGGCTATTCAGGCGTCAGATTTTAATGTTCTCCATCTCGATCACATGACCTAGCGCCTCTTCGATCATGTGCCGCGCATGCGACGTGGTGGTATGCAAATAGGCATGCAGCGCAGCGTCTCGGGGACTGCGGCTTTCACACTCCATACTGTAGCGCTCGAACGCGGAAAGGCTGGTAATCAGTTCAGCAAGGTGGCGCGGACATGCGCACTTGACGGTAGATGACAGCGAGGACAGTGTCGCCAGCGCCTCATCGTCGTAGCGCCGCGATGGCGCGGGCAGGGTGAACCCTGCGCTCCCTGGGCTTGCCGCTTCGGGGGCTGGCTGACCTGCGTGCCACATCGCCAGGCAATGCGTCTGCAGTGTGCACGGATCCACTGGAGCGCACAGGGCCGAACACGTCGAAGCGGGCAGTTGCGCGAGTGTCTCCCGGGAGGCGTAGCGGTACACCACCACTGCATGCGCTGCCTTTGCACGGATCAGCCAGTCGACCATGCGGGCGGCGATATCCCCGTGCAGCGTCGCCTGTTCGATCACCAGCACGTCGGCTTCGGCGTCGCTGCCGCGGGCCTCGTAGTCGGTGACATCCCGGTAACTGGCCACCAGTGTGATGCCGGCCGGGGTATCGCCAGCCACTCGCAGCGTGTCGGCCAGTGCTTCGCCCACGACAGCCACCCGACAGGGGGACCTCTGCGTGGGTGCATTCCGGAGCGGTAGGCGGCGCGCCGCTTTCAGCCGGTCCTCTAACGTCTCGGTGTCGAGGCCCGCGACCTCGCCGATGGCGTCACCGGCATCCACCAACTGCTTCATCAGGCGCAGTCGTTCCATGTCTCCGGCGCTGTAGAGCCGCCCGCCCTGGGGTGACCGCTGCGGCGAAACGGCCGCATAGCGTCGCTCCCAGATACGCAGCGCATCCGGAGAAATCCCGGTGAGTCTTGCCACGGCACCTATGCGGTAACGGATTGAACTATTCTCGATTGGTTCATTCATGGCGGTTTCCAGTCAGTATGGCCGAGGGCAGTCGGGAATAATTTCATAGCGGAGACGATGAAATTAACAATTGTATTATACAAAACCTTGACAACTTCTCAATTGACCACTATTGTCCTAGACAACACCAGATATCCTGGTGCTCCACCAACACTGAGGACTTCGCCATGAGACACGTTGCAACGCATTCGATGAACCGGGAAGATCTCCTTATCACAAAGATAGTATTAGGGTTTTTGACAACCCCCTTGCTGTTGCTGATGAGTGCGGCAGCGGTGATCGCACTCTAACCGAATAATTAGACACTTTGTGGACAATGCGGGCGGACGGGATTACGGGGTTTCCGTCCGCCCGGGTAACAACCACGAACAGTGCAATAAGGATCGACCACATCTGGTTCGACCGGGTTGACTACTCGTTGAGTTTGTGCGTTTAGGCTCCACTTCCTGTTGCCTGGGGATGAGGCCTGTAAACACGGTTAAATCCAATCACTGTGTGGCGTCTTCATCACGATACACCCATTACGCGCCGGCTGATCGGCAAGGCAGGATTCTCAGGAGGTGAACTCATCCTGGAGAGTCAGGTCGACACATTTAAGGCAGTACAATCTTGGTACCCCCGTTCCTCGCGAGCGACGCAAAGCAGGCGCAATGCAGTGGCACGGCGCAAACTGGAGGCGTTGGGGGATAGTATGCGGTTGCGCGCGGTGCTCTCCGACGTCTGGGATAATACCGGCGGCGCATGATGCAGTCTGCCGGCTTTTGGTTCCACGTATGCCCAGAGTTTTTTTCTGGCGGTGACGGTCAAACCCTCAACTCTGCGACTGTTCGCTGAGGTGACTGGCTGCCTCTGTGACCCCACATGGCCGCGTAAAAGTCAAATCCCTTGGCATCGCACTGCCGGGGAGGTGCACCGGCAATCACCTCAAGGGAGGCGGGAGATCTCACGGCACAGACCGTGCCTGACGATCGCGTCATGAACAAGACAACAGACCCTCTCCTGATTACGCTGTCCCTTCTGCTCGCCGCAAGCGTCACGGGGTTTTCTCTGGGCTACATTCCCTACCCGTATGGCCTGCTGGTACTCGGGTGCTTCATTGTAGCTCGCGTCCTGTACCTGAAGGGAAAAGGCAAATGATCGCCATGAGTCATCAGCCTGCCGCCGTGCATACGAAAGCGCCGCGCTGATATCCATGTGCGACAGCGACTGGTCACCGGGGGCTGATCGGACGGTGGTGGTAGACCGTGTGCAAGTTCAGCAGCCATCACAGTAGCCGAACGTCCCGTCGGCCTATTCGGATCGAAAATCTGACGGGCTTCATGTCATCCGCAACTCGACGACGTTCTGGAATTGGCTGACTACGTAGTAGGACTCGACTTTGAGTTTCAGCAGAACACAGTCAGCGGCGGTAACGAAATCCCTCAGTTCAGGATGTTTGCGAAGATAGAGCTGCAAGAGTTCGACGCGCCGCACCCCATCGACCTCACTGACTGTGCCCTGTGCGGAGATGGCCACGGCATCGTGATAATCGATCGACTCGTTGGTGCGATTGTCGATCAGCAAGGAGACACGGGGATTCGCCAACAAATTTGCGTGTTTCCGGGTTGCCCGGTAGGTCGCGAACACAATCCAGTGCAAGTCGGGTGTGACGGCAAAAGCCATCAGGCTGGTGTAGGGTTGCTGGTCATGCTGGGTCGCCAGAACCCCTTGAATCTGGGAATCCAGCAGGGTCCGAACCTTCTGTTGCAGTTGCTCTGGTATCGTCATCGCAAAATCCACTACGGAATTGGTTACATGGAGTCGACCACGGGGGCGGCTAACCAGAATGTGGTGAGAGTGTATTTTCCAGTTAAACCGCTGCAATGTAGCATTGCAGCTACTTCCAGTCATGCCTGGAAGAGAAGCGTCCCAACGAGCGAGTTGTTATGCCTGAACCAGACCATGTTTCTTACCCCAGGCAATAATGCCAGCCTTAGCTAGAGGTTGCTGTTTAAGTGCCTGCTCTAAGCAAATAGACGCTTCTTCGCGATTGCTTTGAAATAAAGCCATGCCAGCAACGACAAAGGCTCTGTTATTTTTAGCAACAGAGCTTTTTACATTATTCATGCTAGACATGTGCTCCAACCAGGGAAGGCACATCTCCTCGACTTGTTTTACAACATGCACCGAAACCTCAAAATCATTAGTTGAACTGTCTATTTTCCACCACTCATCTTTTTTTGGTGCAAGAAAACCAATTCGCTCTCTAAGTAGTACAATCATATTCTTTTGGCATTCCCTTGACAGGAAGTGCATCTGTTATTTCAGCAATTTCTGGATAGTAAATTCCTACGTTCGCAGTAAATTGGCCTTCATTTCCTTCGTTCCATTTGCTCGCCTGTACATTTATAAGTTCAATGCGATTGTCATATCCTCGATAGAAATTTCTGGCTTTCTTTTTAAAGCCTTTCTTTTTCAGCAAAGGGGCCAGCCCTTCCTTGACTATCGAATCGATTCTTTTTGGCTATATCGCTCATTTCTTAATAGGCATATCGCCGCGTCCGACTGCATGTGTTTGTTAGGCAGCACGCCACTAACCTAGAACCTGGGGATTGAGCTGCCATACAGAGTAGTTGAGTACGGATGCGAAACCGACCCATAGCAAGTACGGAATGAGGAGAGCGCCAGCGAGAGGACGCACGCGCCAGAAAGAGACGAGAGTGGCAACAATAAGGACCCAAAGCAACACAATGTCCGCAAATGACAACGCGCCGAGGTGCCAGGCAAAGAAGAGCCAGCTCCATAAGGCGTTCAATGCGAGTTGCCCTAAAAAGAACGAGAGCGCGATGCGATTGGCGTGGAATCCCCCCGATCGCCAGACTAGCCATGCGGCGATAGCCATCAAGGCGTACAGCACGGTCCAAACTGGCCCGAAAAGCGAAGACGGCGGCGCCCATGTGGGCTGGGCTAGCTGGCTGTAGAAAGATTTGGCCTGGATTGACGCTACCGCCCCAACAGCAGAAGCGACAAAGCTCATAACGAGCCAACCGATAAGTCCCAGGATTTGTTTCTGCTTTGACTGTGACACCATATAGATTAACTATTGTTGCCTAATTAGAGTCTGCTCAGAAACTATAACCAATTGATAATAAGGCCGTATAAAGCGAATAGAAGCCGCGGATTCAACTTTGAAGTGCAACGGTTAGCGAAGTCCTGGTATTGAAGAAGACTTCAAAAGGTGTCCGGAAGCCCAGCGATTTTCTGGGACGGTGGTTGAGTTTATCCATGGCCTTTTCAATCTCATGCTTGGTAACAGTCGTCAGATCCCGGTGTTTCGGGAAGTACTGTCGGATGAGTCCGTTGGTGTTCTCGTTCAGTCCACGCTCCCAGGAGGCATAAGGATGAGCGAAATAGATGCGTGCATCAAGGTCGCTGGCCATGCCTTCGTGGTCGGTGAATTCCCGGCCATTGTCATAGGTGATGGTATGCACCCAGTCGATGTACGGGGTAAGCCCGTCCACAACAGCGTCTCGGACAGCCTCTGCCGTCTTATTGAGGACGGCCCGGATGACCGTATACAGCGACTTGCGCTCAACCAACGTGACCAGGGCGCCCCGATGACCCTTACCGATCACGGTATCACCCTCCCAGTCGCCGAAGCGCTGCCGGCTATCGACAATGGCCGGGCGTTCATCGATCGAGATCTGGTTGGGAATGCAGCCGCGTCGGCTATAGGCACCATAGCGTTTGCGCCGGACCTTCTGACAGCGCAGGAAACGGTACAGCTCACCTCCTGAGCGCTGGTCTGCGTAAACGTACTGGTAGATCCATTCATGGCTGATAGATACCCCGTGTTCCATCTCGACCCGGCCGACAACCTGCTCCGGACTCCACTCCTCTCGGATCAGTGTCTCGACAAGTTGCCAGACCTTGTCACCTATCCGGGGCTGAGCCTTGTCGTGACGCCGCCGCAGCGCCAGATGATGGGCCTGCCGGGGCCGGTAGCCCTTCAGGCCCCGATTTCGGCGCAGCTCCCGGCTGATGGTCGATTTATCCCGATCCAGCAGCTCGGCAATCTCTGCCTGGCTGTATTCTGCTTTCTTCAGGATGTAAATTTGGTATCGTTCCTCTTGGGTAAGCTGCGTATAGCCTCTCATGTGTGCTCCTCTTGCTTGGCGGTGAGATAAGCCACAATGCTAACGCAGCTTGCCCTCTTACCGTCATGTAGAGTTGCACTTACAAATTGAATTCACGGCCGCATAGTGCACGGAAAATAAAGGAATCTATTTGGAAAGCGTGCACCTATGATTCGATATCGCAGCCAGAAACAACTCTCCCTTGCCGAATTCGACTGGCCGTTTCAGGTCGCCCTGGATGAAAACAACCGTTGGGTAAAAATGAGTCAGTGCATTCCCTGGGATGAGCTGGCAGAAGGCTATTATCAAAGCCTCACCGAGCGAGAAGGACGTCCCGCCAAAGATGCGCGGCTGGTCATTGGTGCGGTCATCATTAAACACTAGCTCTGCCTGTCAGATGAGGAGGCGGTGGAGCAGATCCGAGAGAATCCGTATCTGCAATACTTCGTGGGACTGCCGGGGTATCAGATGGAGGCACCGTTTGCGCCGTCGTTATTTGTGGAGATCCGCAAGCGCATGGATCAGTCGGTGCTTGATGTATTTCAAGGAGCGGTCATCGATGCGGTGGAAAGCGCCAAGCCGAAGCGGAGAACCAAGAGAACAAGCGAGGGCGAAGAGGGCGAGCCGCCTGCAGCGTCGGGAAACACCATGGATGAGGAGACTGCGAAACATGTCACTGATCAGCTAATGGAGCCACCGATGTTCGCCCTAAAGGCGCCACGGTGGAGCGCGATTTCGACGCTTCAGACGGGGTAATTATTTCGCGGTTTTGGGTGCCTTTGCAACCACTGATTTATCAGCTTCAGCTTCACCACGCGGCGTGCGATAGCTTTTTCCGTCGAGTACCAGTCGGTAAGCCGCATGACGAAGCCGATCGAGCGTCGAGGCGCCGAGTAGTTTGTTCGGGAACGCCTCACCCCATTCAGTGAAGTCGAGATTGCTGGTGATGACGGTCGCGGTGCGCTCGTAGCGTTCGGCGACGAGATCGTGGAAGTCTTCGTCTTGACCGGGCTTGAGCGGCTTGAGACCGAAGTCGTCGATAATGATCAGCGGGATGCGGATCAGTGTCTGCATTTTGCGCTCGATGGCCCCAGTAGCACGAGCGGCATTGATCTGCGAGAGCAGGCTGGACTGCGAGGTGAACATCACATCGTAGCCCAGTCGAACCGCGCAGTGGCCAATGGCTTGTGCGATATGGCTCTTGCCAGTACCACAGGGGCCAGCGCGATCAGAACGGAGACTTTCTCTTCGATGAACCGGCACTGAGCGAGCTCGTTGATGAGTTGCTGGTTGATGCCCGGATTAAAGTCGAAGTCGAAGCCTTCCAGTAGCTTGTCGCCGCGGAAACCGGAACGACGCAGACGCATACCGTACTTCTTCTGTTCACGGCGCCCGGCTTCGTCTTGAATGACCAGAGCGAGAAACTCTGGGTAGGTGAGGTGTTTCTCGATCGCCTCCCGATTACGTGCGTCGAGGCTATCGAGTAGCCCTGACAGGCGAAGCTGTTTGAGCATGGGTGTCAGCTCGGGTACATACCCTAATAGCTAATCTTGTGGCACTCTTGCTTTAATACCTCCTCCACCCTCCGCACTTACCCCGCACTTTCAACAAAAAAACGGCACAGGGCCGGCTTGATAAGTAACTGATAATAAATGGTGGCTACGGGTGGACTTGAACCACCGACCCCAGCATTATGAGGGCAAAATTACATATCCACGTTCGTCTATCGGAAGCTCAACGGTGAAAAATTACACGATGGTGAAAGGCCAATGATTACTAGGAGAGTGCCCCCCGCGCCCCTCACCCGAAGCCCCGAGCCGGCCAGCCCGCTATGGATTGCACCAAGGGACTCCGATCCCCTGTCCTCAATGCCATAACGCTATGATTTGCATGATAGATAGTAGGCCCGCCAAGACTCGAACTACCGAGTTCTGTTTCTGAATTATGGAATTTCCTCTATATATGTCCTGGCAATCGGCGTTTGCACGTAGTAACGTTTTTTGCCTTCATTAGCCCAGAAGAAATAATACCCTTTGTCAGGTTCGGACGTAACCTTGCCGTCGTGCACTTCCCAACTTTTGACATGTGCTCCATCGGCGTAGGTTACCCGATAATTGCCCTCCATCCAGGTTACCCCAAGACGGCTCAGACGGTTCTGCTGTTCTTCCGAACAGCCGCCCAGCGCAATGCTGAGGAAGAACAGCAATAGCATTCTGTGCATCGTTATAACCTCTAATATTGAAGACTATCAATACGCTTGCTTGGAAGGTATGACTCCTCTCACACCGCCTTTTGGATCATCCATGTCGCCGATGTATCTGGGGATCAGATGGCAACGAAAGTGCATCACAGTTTGCTGCCCATGATGTTTTCGTTTCGTGCGATCAATTTCTCTATGTATTCTGGCCCAACCAAGTGGTCTGACTTTTGCGTGTTACAAAAGGAGTGTGACAGCACAAGATTCCATATCTCATCGTGATATATATGACTTGCCTAGGTAATACGTGGTCAACGTGAATGTCCGCTTCTGCTAGAGAATAATGTCTTTCCAATAGTCGCGGCTTGTGTAACTGCCCACAATCATGGGCAAAGCCTAGCATGGATGGAATTGTGTGTCTGATGGCAGATCGACTGCCCGAGCTCGGCGCTGGACATCCCTTTATGGATCACACCAGGGGACTCCGATCCCTTGGTCTCGGCGCCATAAGCTAATGATTTCTATGGGAAGTGGTGGGCCCGCCAGGACTCGAACTCAAATAGTGGGATACCAGATCGGACAACTGAATCGTACCGCCCAGTGTTGCATAGGTGGAAAAGTTCGTGAATTGAACTCGACCTGAATGCAACCCCTGTAAAATTGGTGACTGTCAGATCAAATTTCCGTTACTACTGTTTATGGTGTGGTCTCATCAAAGGTGCTTAGCACAAGCTGACCGTTTTCAACCGGAATTCGATCACTTGGTTTTTCATCCATGCGTACTTTGCCCTTCTCATTTCCCAGGCGGTAGCTGACGTTGTAACCGATCACTTCTTCTTGGTTTTCGTTGACAGTGTGGCAGTGACGTTCTGTTGTGGTGTAGGTGTTGTTGGACTGCATTTTCTCCTGCACCTTATTGCCAGCATAACCTCCGGCTGCAGCCCCAGCGACAGTGGCTATCTTCTTGCCGGTGCCACTACCAATCTGGTTACCCAGTACCCCGCCTAATACTGCACCAGCAACGGTACCAACGACCCTATTTGGGTCTTGGGTCGGTTTTTCCAGAGTAACAGGCACATCCTCACAGATTTCACGCGGTGTCTGGACAGTGGTTGTGATTTCCTCGATATCGAGAACCTCGGCATATGCAGGTTCATTGTTAGCGAGCATCTTATAGCCGGCAATCGAGCCACCGGCAGTGGCAGCAACCAGACCAACCACGATACCTGTAACCATTGACTTATCCATCTAATCTCTCCTAGCAATTGATTTCGTTTGATGTGCGAAGAACTATCTTTTGTAAAAAAGCAATTACCTGTGTTGCTGTGCTATATATGCAAAAGTATGCCAATAGTCTCAAAGCTGTTATAAAACATAGGCATAGGTCGATCTGGTTGCATCGATATCATCAAAAAGTCAGATTAATGTGCGCATTGTGTCGCTGATTGACAACGCAAAAGTTGTTGTACTTGTTAACCTACTGAAATAAAAAACTTAATTTATTCGCAATTGGCGACAGATTCCTGGCGGTTTAGGAGTGATACAGCTGTATCATCCTTGACTAGTCCACTTTCAGGTGGCGGTGAGAGGCCACACAGCTCAGGCCTTTTTGAGGTGATGGACCCACTAGGACTCGAACCTTGATACGGCCCCTCTGTTCGAGTAATCAACCACAACCATGAGCAAAGCCTAACGTGGACTCAATGAAATCTGACGACCAACTGAGCCCATACAGGGAAACGCATGGTATCTGCCGATGCCCTCCTATGGCTAACACCAAGGGACTGCGATCCCCTGGTCTCAATGCCATTAGGTAATGATTAATATAGGATATTCTGGCCGCCAGGACCCAAACCTGGGACGAACAAGGTCAACTTACCCTTGATGCAATTAATTGCATAAAAGCCTTTGGAAACATCTGGGTGGGGCTGCTATCCAGTTGAGCTATAGTTATATTTTTGAGTAGGATTTTGATGATCCGCACTAATTCTTCTGCTATTCGAACGAGAAGGAGGAATTCTTTATGGCCACTATACGTTTTCAAATTGCTCCTGATGTAGAGTTCAAGATGGACATGGAGTTGGAAGGTGTCAGTGCTGGAACTCGCGACTATGACGTACAACAACATAAATCGGAAGTATACGAGGAGTTTGAGCGACGCCTGAAGGATGCATTTCCTGAAGGAATCAGAATTGACAGGTTTGAATTTGGCTTGTGCCTCGAGAAGGATGGTTGATAAATGGGAATGAGAGAGGCTGATAATTCCTGTGGCAATTTCTGTTCGCGGAAGGGGCAAATTTCTTGCCGGTGCGACAGAATGTAGAGGAGAGATGACATGAAAAGTACGGAAGTGACCGAAAGGCTTTTGGCCGCCAAGAAACTCAAAGGTCTTAGCTTCACAGACCTTGAAAAGACCGTCGGCCGTGATGAAGTCTGGATTGCGGCGCTTTTTTACCGTCAAGCAAGTGCATCCAAAGAAGAAGCTGAGAAACTGGCGGCTGTTCTGAACCTTGGCGCTGATGTCATTGAGGCGCTGACCGAATGCCCCACTAAAGGGCTGGGTCCCGTAGTACCTACAGACCCGCTCATTTATCGCTTCTATGAAATCATGCAGGTTTATGGAATACCTTTGAAGGCCGTAATCCATGAAAAATTTGGTGATGGCATTATGAGCGCGATCGATTTCACCATGGATGTAGATAAAGAGCCGGATCCCAAAGGTGATCGGGTACGAATCACCATGTCCGGGAAGTTTTTACCCTATAAAAAATGGTAACGCACTAATATCTTAAGCTGGTATTCCATGGGTCATGCAAAACAAAAGCGGAGACTGACATTCGGGACATGCCCATGCCGTGAGTTCGGCGCGGTGGGTGATGGGAGTCTGTAGGGCAGGTCTGATAGCTGTGTAAGACAATGCTTAAGGTCCGGAACCGGCCCTATACGAGACATCCTACACAATCCAATGCTGGTCTCAAATGTACTGAAATTAGCCATTTGGGGATGGATTATAGATCTACAACAATCGACCCAACAATGGCCTCTACAATTCAGTCTGTTAAGTATGAATCTCGTGTAAGTGATTAGCACAGCCACAAAAAATATCTATGGTCCAGATGAAAAGCAATCAAAAGCTTCTATTACATTGTATACGCAATCTGAACTAGGGTACCCCGTCATACAGACTGTAACTTATTGACTTTTTCCCTGCCGCGCTTAACTTTCTCGAGAATGTCGCTGGCTGATTTGGTCCAGATAAGAGGAGCAGGCGCCTTGTTGTGAACGTCGATGAACTGCAGGACAGCGTGTTCCAACTCCGGAACACACTTGAAACACCGCGGTGCAGCTGTTTATCTGTGAGTTCTCGAAAAAATCGTCCGACCATGTTTAACCACGAAGCGCTGGTCGGAGTGAAGTGATTATGAAAGCGATTGTGATATCTCAGCCAGCTACGCACTTTCGGGTGTTTGTGTGTTGCGTAGTTGTCACAAATAATACGTATCTCTTTGTCCGCAGGAGTTTGCTTGTTGATCATCTTCAGAAACGTTAGCCACTCCTGATGACGATGGCGTTCTGCACAGTTATCAGGACAGCAGAGCGGCCGGTAAATTTACGCCCCGCTCGTCTACCGGAATACCTCCGATATGATCCGGTATTGCAGGCGATACACAAACCCTGTCAGCGGAATCGTGGCGGATACCTGTGCCAGTAGCGGATCAGCAGATAACCGAACAACATACCGCCCAGATGGGCAAAATGCGCCACCCCCGCCGCAGTACCGGTCACGCCAGCCAACAACTCGATGGCGGCATAAATCGTTACGAACCACTTGGCGGGCAATGCCACCGGCGGAAAAATCAGCAGCAGTATTTCATTCGGAAACCGCATGCCAAACGCGAGCAGCAGACCGAAGACACCACCGGAGGCACCGACGGTCGGGTAATAGCCGCCACTGAGCGTGGACACCAGCAGCTGCACCAGTCCGGCACCGAGCACACACACGAAATAATAAACGGCAAACGTGGTGGAGCCCCACACATTCTCCATGCGCGCCCCGAACAGCCACAAGGCATACATGTTCAGGAACAGGTGCATCACACTACCGTGCAGGAAACTGTAGGTCACCAGCTGCTGCAGCTGGAAATGCGCCGCTATGGATTCACCCGGGAGACTGCCCGGCTGATTGAGCGGCCATAGCGCCAGACTGGCAATCAATGACTCGCCATAGGACAGTTCGAGAACAAACATCAGGCCATTGGCGATCAGCAATGCCTTGACCACCGGCGGTAGCAGTGAGTAGTGCGAACTAAAACCGGCCATGCATATCAGTCCCGTTGGTTAAGCGGCTGGCCTGTGCGCCGGATAATGGCTTGGTTCCAGCACTCCAACGGCAGTGCTGGCACTGCGCGTATGCCGGTCGTCGAAGAAATTGCGTTTATCCTGCTGACAGGGTACCCCATCCGCATTGTCATTATAGCCACTATCAGCAGCCTGCAGGCCAGGCCTGTGCATGCACTACCGGCTTACATCCCCAGCAGAGCCCGGCCTATATATCGTCATGTGCACGCAGCCTGTCACCCTTTTCGGGGCTATCACGTTAATAATCCATGTAACCCGATAATGAAGGAGAGAAATTTATGTACAGGCATATCAAATCCTCACACATACTGGCTTCGGTCATGGCCATGATCCTCTGGGTGCCATGCAGCGACGCCTGGGCTGATGAGGGACGCTATGATAATGACGGACACCAGGGCAGCCATGGATGGAATGGTCACTATGAGGGATATCACGGTAATCATGCACCGGATCACCGGCATTATAACCGGGGTTATCACACAGGTTATTACCCACATTATTATCCCCAACAGCAACCATGCGGAACATGCACTCAGAAAAAACAGCACCATCACAACAACAATAACTCTTGGTGGCACTTTTGGTAATGAAAAATCCCGGGTCAGGGAACAATTTGCGCCAACAGGCGAGATATACGTTCTCTGGCCCGGTTTTCCTGCTGAGTAGGTAAATGGCTGATTTATGCTGCGAATGACATGAACAACAAGATGTATACATTCCTCCTGCTTCACCTATTACATCCTCTATACCCCCTTTCTACCACCCTCCGCACTTACCGCGCATTTCCAGTGCAAAGACGGGTGCGGAGCCGGTTCCACAGGACCTTGAATTTGAATGGTGGCTACGGGTGGACTTGAACCACCGACCCCAGCATTATGGGGGCAGTACGCTATCCAACTGAACTACGGGCGCTGATGGGTGCCGCTGTGACGGCGATGTTTCTGGATGCCCGTGTCCGACCACGGGCACACGCGCGCAGAAATTCCGACGGACGGAATCCGTACAAAGCCGACCAGACGGCTTCCTTTTCAGCCGGGAAATCGATGTGAGCAGCCGCATCACTGGTTGGAATTAATTCGCCATGTTAAGCGTTCATCCGCTAGTCAGCGAATCGGCGAGTGCTCTCAGTAGTTTTGCTGCATCACCACTCCATGCGCTCCCGTGCATACAGGCAAGTGTTGTTGGTTCAGTGGTGGCTAATCGCTCGAGCATCCCACGAGCATTTTTCGTGTATGAGTAATAATCCATGTTTTGCCGAAAAGCCTCACTGGGACCGAGAATGTCCGACTCTGTAACGGGCGGAAGACCAGCGCCGCCTTGCGTGAATAGATCTCCACAGAGAAAGGTACGGGTTTGTTCCTCCATTAAAAATCCACAGTCCCATCCATGAGGCAGATGCGGAGCATCAAACCAGCGCATGCGGTGTTTGCCCAGAGACAACGCCTCACCGTCCGTGAGGGCGCGGGGACTCCGGTCTGCGAGATCTGCAATTGACACCATCGCTGCAATTCTGCCACACAGAGGTATGGATTTTGGTGCAACGGCCAGCCATTCATTGAGCGCCCCGCATTCGTCCGCTTCCACATGGGAAAAGGCCAGGTAACGAAGACGTTCGACTGGCAGGATGCTCGCGACGGCTTCACTCACCAGTGGAAACATATTTCTTGGTCCGGTGTGGAACAACAGCGGTTCATCATCAGAAACAAGATACTGGTTAAACGAGAAGGTGTTTCCATTTTCAAACACAACGGGTGTGTTGATGCGATAAATTCCTTCTGAAACCTCATGCACATTTGTCCCCGACTGGCTATTCGTAACAATCATTTTCTCTTACCCTGTTCGATATAAAGATCTGGCAGAAGGGTCATACACACGGAGTGAATATTGAGTGACAGGAAAGGAACAACACCTGCTGCTAAAAGTTTAGACTACGGCCGGCCTGATGCACGGAATAACTGGTAAAGGTGAAACCCATCCATTTTTAGTATCTTGGGCATAACCCCCTTCAACCACCCCATCCTCCACACTTACCCCGCACTTTCAACAAAAAAACCGGCACGAAGCCGGTTGTGTAAGTCATTGAACAGAAATGGTGGCTACGGGTGGACTTGAACCACCGACCCCAGCATTATGAGGGCCGCCATTAATTTTTAACTTATTGTTTTAACAAGACTATACCTGGACGTCCGTTGCGTAAGTTGCAGTACCGTGCATAACGATGATGCACTGATCCCCGCAAAACTCCCGCAGTATTCTTAATGCGGGAACGGGAAGCGCACTCCTAAACCAGCGTGGGCACCCTGAGCGAGGCCCGGCCGCGCCTATTGGTCAATCCGACACAGCATCGCGGCATCGTGCTGTATGCCAATCGATCCCACGTTCTCATCAATCCGCGCCGGCTTGCGTGTGCCGCGAATCGGGAAGACATCATCACCTTGATGCACCTGTGGTCCGCAATAATTGAATGCCGTTGATTCTTAAGGATGCAGTTGCCTTTGAATCGCACTGCCCTTCGTGATATGGCAAGATACTGCCCGTCATGAAAGGTGTCAAAACGATAATCACACTGCTCGGCGACCTGGCCACATTCCTCTGGCTTGTCCTACGTCCACAGGGAACACTCGCTGCCGAGAATCTCTTACTGCGCAAACAATTGGCTATGTTCCGGGAACGTAAGGTCAAGCATCACCGGCCTGACACGCCCGTCCGAATTGCGCTCGTGCTGCTTTCCAGGTTATTCAACTGGCGTGATGCGCTGGTTGTTGTACAGCCCCGGACATTAGTCCGATGGCACCGTCAGGGCTTTCGCCTGTTCTGGCGCTGGAAATCACGCCCGGGGCGTCCACCGATACCCGCAGAACTAAGACAACTGATCCGCGAAATGGCGTTGAGTAATCCGTCCTGGGGCGAGGAGCGCATTACCAATGAATTGCTGCTCAAGCTGGGCATTCGCGTATCACCGCGTACTGTACGAAAATATATGCCACTACACCCTCGGGGACAACCACGTGGCGATCAACGCTGGTCGACCTTTGTTCGCAACCATGCGGAGGCCATACTGGCCTGTGATTTCTGTGTCGTCGCAACCGCAACGTTTCGGCTACTATACGTCTTTATTGTCATCGAACATCAGACCCGGCAGATTGTACATTGCAATGTGACAACTAATCCCACTGCTGCATGGACACTACAACAATTACGCGAAGCCATCCCTTCTGATAATGGTTACCATTTTCTCATTCACGATCGCGATGGAATTTTCTCGCCACGGCTCGACCTATCCATGACGCACATGAGGCTGGGCGTACTCAGGACACCGCCTGCCTCGAAGCCCCAAGGCTAACAGCCTCTGTGAACGGGTGATCGGTACGCTGCGCCGAGAATGCCTCGACTTCCTGATTCCACTGACGGAAAACCACTTACGTATCGTTACAAAACACTGGGTCACGCATTACAATCGAGGCCGCCCCCACGCCAGCCATGGGCCGGGTATCCCGGATCCGCCGGTTGAACTTCCTGTCACCCCACACAAATATCGGCATCGCATTCCAGGTCACCTTAAGGTTGTGGCCCACCCTATCCTGGGCGGATTGCATCATGAATATGGCTTGCTAGCGAAGGCTGCTTGAATTTTTGCGGACCACACCTGTTCGATATCGAAGGCCTGTATGTGTGGCATTGCCATATCCTGGAGCATGAGGACAGCGAAATGATGCGGCCCTACTTTGTAGGAGACGGCAACTGAGGAAAAGCAAATAGTCAACGGGGTAGGATTCGGTTGATCCGCCGAGTCAACGAGCCCCGTGTCAGGCGACCGCTCTTAGCAGTTTATGCTAAGGGCGGCGCTAGGCATTTCGCTTTTACACGCAGCAGGAACAGCCGGTGAGACGTTAGCGTGCCTTTCTCCAGTGCACTTTTATCGAAGACAAAACCAATCCGCCACACGAACGGCTTCATAACCTGCTGATTATAGTGGCGCGCCCGACAGGATTCGAACCTGTGACCCCTGCCTTCGGAGGGCAAAATTACATATTCACTATCGTGTACCGGTAGCGCACAGGTGAAAAATTACACAATGGTGAAAGGCCAATGATTACGAAGTGAACCGCGCCCCTCTTGAGGAGTATCGTGTGTCTATGATCCGCTATCACAGTGAAAATCAATTCACTCCATGAAGATATTGTTCAGGCGGCGGTCTGGACGCACCCGGCGATTGTAGGGCCGCTTCTCTTGTCGGGTACGTCGATCTGTGACATTTCTCCGATCGACCGTGGGACACCATTGATTTTCGAAAGGACCCGCTGATAGTGGTTCGCATCTCTGCGTTCCACTCGACTGATTGCTGTTTTTAGGACTGCACAATGATTCTCGTATGTCAGGACGCAAGGCAACCTCACTGAAAGGAATCCACTCCACTGAGATATTGCTCAGACGGCGGTCTGGACACACCCGGCGATCATGACGCCGTTGCTGTTCCCGGGTGCGTCGATCAGCAATTTTCCTTCGATCTGTGTTGATATCCAATTTACTATTAATGCTAGTCATTGCTGATACCCTTGGGATCAGATAATCAGTATGTCATGAACCGGGTAACTGGAAACCTGGAAATATGATGTCGTCACAGGCATCACTGTGATGAATTCCTCAAACCGAGTTTGGCAATTCTTGAGCCTCAATCCTCAGTAGGTGCATGACATACCGATGCAGGATTGAATCGCGGTTTTCGTTCGCACGGTTATTTGCATTCCACGTGCCATCCGATGGCAATTCGATAGGCAACAATAACATATGACAGTTCTGGCCAATCAGTGCTGAAGATTCAGCGACGTAATGCGGTTTTTTGTCACCGTCTGGTGACGATGCATCGATGGATTTAGCTAAGCGTACGGAATCAAGTGATTATCTGTGTCGTCTGAAAACGACGATCGGAGAACCGCCCCTTATGGCTCACACCAAGGGACTGCGATCCCCTGGTCTCAATGACATATGGTAGTGATTTCTATGGGAGATGGTGGGCCCGCCAGGACTCGAACCCGGGACCAGGGGAATATGAGTTCAATGGTGAGTTGGGATTATAAATAAGGTTGGACCAGACGCGGCGTGAACTGGGGAAGTGTGGCTGCAGAGACGATGCATTGGACACCATTAATCCAGTGCGGACATTGTCTAATAGCCTTGTCCCCACGCACTTACAACGCACTTACAACGCACTTACGCTTCAACCAATGAACAGTTTTTTAACCTGCCGATTATAATGGCCGCCCGACATCGCCGGGGTGCCACGCGCCAGACATAAAGGGTTCGTCCTTAGTGGGATTCCGGCTGGGCCGCGCCGTAGCGCCAAGAACCATCCGGCTGAAGGCATGTCGTACCATACCCATCCACCTGTTTCCCACCGATCATAATCTTCGTCTGGTACTCCCGCTCCTGCAGGCACGGATAGACAGGTGCGGTGTTTGCGTACCGTGTCGGAGGAGGTGGCAGTGGTGCGCTGTTCGACTGCGGATAGTAGACCTGATTAGCGGTGTTACTGTGCTGGTAGGCGTTGAGCCCATAGCCGAGAATGCCACCACCCAGCAAGCCGATCCACAGCTTGTCGTTGTTGTTATTGTTGTTGTGATGGTTATTCTTGCCGCAGTTGTTGCACGAGTAGTTAGGATAATAATGCGGGTAATAGCGAAGGTAATAAGGCGCATGATAAGGCGGTCTACCCGCGTAACGGCCATAACCATAAGGACCCCCACCGGCCCAGGCGGTACTCGGTACCATGAGGGCTATGGTCATGCCCGACGCCAACACTGATGAGAATATACTCTGCTTGTACATAACAACCTCATCTTGGTTGTGGATGACATTATAGATGCCGCCGCGGTCCAGAAGTTCAGTGTCGTTCCGTCGGAATCGTTCCTAGTACGCCTATTGCTGGCGCACATAGAAGCATAAACACTTTTCCCTAAGGCACACGGGGCAGTGGACACCCACCAAATTCCCCCGTCGGCACAGTAACTTGCGAAATTACGTAATACATCAATTTTTCGATTCAAGGCATGATGGAATCACGTCAATATGTGGCGACAATCAATAAAACACTGATACGAGTAGCCCTGTTATAATTCCGATCCCTAGTTCTTACAACCTTATCCCCTTTTTGTGATGTGGCTGTTTAGAGAAATTGGACGGGCTTCGCTGGTAAGAGCAACATGGGATTCTCAATAATAGATACGAGTTGACAGGCCAAATCCATGGTATTGATCTCAGTATTTTTTACTTTACCGCTGACTTTTTTGTAACACAGCAACCGAGCACTTTCGGCGTCTGCTAACTCAGCGATTCCTATCAATGGTGACCCCATGCTGTGCCCTTCACCCTGAACCGGACAGCCCGCCAAGGGATGCACCAAGGGACTCCGATCCCCTGGCCTCAATGCCATATGCCGTAGATTTCTATGAGGGATGGTGGACCCGCCAGGACTCGAACCTGGGACCAGGGTAAATTCTTAGTGGCTACACTTCATCCATTGATCGGTCTACATGGTGGTTTAAGTACGTAAAAATATGTATTCCACGCACTACCAGTTAAGGCACACGATGCAATGGGTGTGTGGATATGCCTGTGGACACCAAGATGACCACCGCGCCACTCGACCGCCTGACCCATTATCGACACAACATCAAGACCTGCAACGAGGGCAGCACCGTCAGAATCGATGGTGATCGGAAACCTGGAGAACGACCAAGACTTCACCCGGACGGAAAATAATTCAATGAAAAACCCGGGTCTATTTTCGTTACAACATAACACTCTGACTGTTTATGTCGTGGCGTTATCTGTCATTCTTTCAGTACCAACCAAGTGCCACAGATAAGCTCACCATCCAAATCACCGTGACATATAGCTGACATAACTTCTTCTTCCGAAGTTGATGTAGCCGCCGCATATTCCGCCACTGTGATCCACCCCAAGGCGGCCGGACTAATGATAGAAATATCGCGATCACAGCTCTGACACACGGTCGATTCAATCGCTAGCGTTTCACAACAGAACGGACATTGCTTGGTCTCGGTATTGGCTGTAATAACCCGACTTTGACACATCCTAGATACAAGAGTCCGATTTAACATGCAAATACAAGGAGATACGACCATACAAGGAAATGGCCGTGTATCTAGGTTTTCAGTCGGCTTGAAGGATGGGTGGGGGTTTCTTGATTTTCAGTAATTTCAATCGATTGGCTGCGTTTTTCTGGGGTTCGGTGACCTGCCAGACCGTCCCGTTTGGGCTCAACAATTGCGCCAGTTTTATCTGTTTCAGATCATCGCGGATGTTGCGCCAGGTATCGTTACAGTGATGCTCGGCCACCCGCTCCAGCAGCAAGGCCAGCACGCTCAGACTGACGTGGGCGCAAATGCGATGGGGCGTCCAATGATAGACCGGACGTAACCGGATCCCGCTCTTGAGGGTGCGCCAGGCCTCCTCCACCCGCTGGAGCTGCTTGTAACCCAGCGCCATATCCTCCGCGCTCAGTGTGTCGTCGTTGCTGTGTACCACGAACTTGCCATCCAGACGTTCCTTGGCGCGGATGGTGGCCTTGTCGATCACCGCCTTGCCGGTCTTGGTCAAGCGGATATAGGAGCCGTAGCGGCCACTGGCGCGCAACTGACAGATCCGTTTGCTGTGTGGCTCGCCCGCGGTGTGGCGCAGGGTTTGCAGTTCCGCTTCAAGCTCCTTCAACACCTGGTGGCGATGCTGATGCTGACGGGCCGCCTCCTGGGGGTTATGGCAGACCACATAGCGTCGGCGCCGCTCCCCTTCACCCACCCAGACCTCTTTCACCTGGAGATTCTCTGCCACCGTCTGATAGCGTCCCGGCCGGGTCAGTACCGCCTCGGCAATCTCGCCACCCCGGTGGATGGGCATGCACAGGATATAGCGTCCACCACCCCGGCTCAGGGTCTTCAGGTTCGCCGCAGAGACCATGCCGGCATCCCCGACAAACAGACAGCGGTTGAGCTGCCAACCCTTCAGATCCGCCTTGACCTGTTTTACCGTGGTCACATCTACCGTGTTGCCGGGGAACACCCAATGGCGCACCGGAAAACCATCCCGCGTGACCGCCAGCCCGATCACCAGCTGCGGGGCATCGTCACGTCCATTTTTCGACTTGCCCCGCTTCCTCAGGGCCGGATAGGCCTTTCCGCCCGCCTGCTGGCTGCCATGCTGCGCCACAGCGTCGGCTTCATCAATCTCGAAATGCAGTGAGGTCGTATCATAGAACACCAGATCCACATCGAGATTGAGCAAATCCGCCAGACGATAATAGAGGCGCTCTTCAATCGCCTCTTTGTTCTCTTCCAGAAAATCCATTGCCCGGTACAAGTGATGCAGTTGCAGCTGTTCTGTCCCGGCAATCTGCACATCCTCCTGCAGCCATTGCTCATAGCAGTAGAGCTTCGAGCTACCCGCACAGGCCCGATTGGCGACCATCGCAAACAGGGCGCGTTCTACCGGAAAATCCATCTTGCGCTGACCGGCGGTCTCGGCAATCACTTCCGCGATGCCCAACTGCCGCCACAGGGCCTCCAGTACATAGAGGTCCCCGTAGGGCCAGGCATTCACCAATCGCCAACGGGGGTCCTGGGCAACAATCTCTTCCGGGGCGTAACGCTTGAGGATACTGTTGGCCAAGCGCCGCAGCCGCTCGATAACCTGAGGATCTTGCGCACGGCCGAAGTTGTAGACGATGCGCACCTGGGAGCGTTTGTTGGCCGGGTCCCAGGCGCTTTCGGCGAACTGGAGGTGGGAGATCTCTGAGCCGTCGGCACGCTTCTGCTTGGAGACACGCAAGTACATGTGCGTAATGATAATTTACATTACGCTTCTATACAACGCGTTTTGCTCTATCCCATGTATCTAGGTATTTTCAGGTAATATCGTGGCCTAACCACAGTAAGCTACTGTTTATGCTTGTTTCCGGTTTCAAGAACACGCGAAAATGTACGCGCAACTGTCAAACTCGGGT
>CAVXNM010000025.1:0-91703 GCA_963763115.1 uncultured Gammaproteobacteria bacterium | reverse complement strand
CCCAGTTATCAAGACATATGGTGAAAATCTGTCAGGGTAATCGTCCAAGGTGTGTAACGGGGATGGCTATTGTGGTGCGATGCTCACCATTAGTCACCTGAATTTGTATGTCCGGAAACAGTACAAATGCGACATGCTCCGCTACGCGGCTGGCGTCCGGTTAGTGGCCGGATACCGACATTCACTGGTTTCTTATATTTTGTTTAACTAAACGACCGGAAAGGGCCACAAACCCGCCGTGCCCCTGGGCAGTGCTTATGTCGTAGATGCCGCAGAAGCAGACATTGCCCTAAGGCCAATGGCACTTATCTTAGCGCGTGTGATGCCTGATGACGCCCATATGGCCACGGAAAAACACGGAATATAAACCCCCTTTTTCCGTGCCTTTCGCGTGATTTCGTGGCTATTTATCACGCTTGAGCCTTAAATAAGTGCCATTCGCCCTAAGGCGACGATTGCTCCGGTGATGGCGCGCCTGTAAATGCATCATGCAACCCAGCGAGATTATCTACCAACGGGGTTCTATCTCCCCGGCGCGGCACTTGATCTTCGCCCTCATCGGAATCCATCCGGAACCGACAGGGCGGGGTGATGATATGCCCAGCCCGCAGGTGAGCAGGGCCTTTACCGAAGTTGCCGCCTATGCCTCGGCCTGCTGGGTCAGTGGGCGGGTGAGGCTGGTCAATTCGGTACAAAATTGATATGGAGCAAGGTGCCACGCTGGAATCTAATAATCTATTATACTTATAGGTCGGTCGACGGGGATTTAAGAGACAGGCCGCTGTATTGACAACGAGAACAGCAGGGGGGATGCAACGTGGAAAACAAACTCATTGTCCCGCTGGATGGTACCGGGTCGGCCGAGGAGACTATCCTCTACGCCACGTCGATTATGCCCCGTGGCGATACCGAACTGACCTTGCTTCACGTGCTGCCCTTGGGACGGAAAGAACCGGCCGCCGAAGTCGACGCGCATATCCGGGATATCCACGACGCGCTTAGCCAAAGCGGCTGGAGCGTTACCCGTGAAACGCGCATGGGCGATGCGGTCGAGGAGATCGTGAAATTAACCATACTCAATTCCGCCACCATGCTGCTGATGTCCACCCATGGCCGCACGGGGCTGGAGCGCATTCGCGAGGGCAGCGTGACTGAACACGTGCTCAGGCAATCGCCGTGTCCGGTATTCATCCTCCACAGCGCACGCGCCGAACCGGCCGACCGCCGCAAGCAATCTCTGTTTCGGCGCGTCTTAGTGCCGCTAGACGGAACGGATGCCTCGGCCGCGATTCTCGGCTGCGTGGAGGTGTTCGCAAAGGTGCACGATTCGGAAGTGGTCATCTTTCATGACGAGATGGAGAGCACCGAGCCCCAGTCACAACAAGCCGCCATCAAGGCTACCCTTCAGGAGCACAACGTCAGGCTAGCGAATGCCGGCCTGAAGGTTTCACTAGACATGTCCACCTACAAGCGTCCGATACGTGAGATTCTCAACAAGATCGATGGACTGGAAATCGATCTCGTCGCCATGGCGAGTCACGGAAAGTCCGGGACGCCGCGGGCACTGGAGGAATCGGTGACCGCCGAAGTCGTCCGGCACGCCAACTGCCCGCTGTTGGTCTGGTCGGCCAACCCGCAATGCCCGCCGGTCTTGAAGGTCTGAGCAAGGCGGCATCACGTTGGCGACGACACGCTCGCGGCGATTGAGTAAACAGTGAGTATAATCCGCCTTTTTTGCGGCCGGCAGTCTCTCCCCGTCGGTTCGGCACTTGCGGCCAGCGGTCGCTCCGATTCGCCAATCGCCTCTGAGTGGCGTCACGGTGCCCGAATCCACCCCGGCGACGTGCTTACGGAAGCGGCAACTTCCAGTACATTCCTGCCGTTCCGGCTTTCTGAGTGAAGGTCAACAACGGGCGAAAGAAGACATTTCCAGCCGACGTGCCTTATGACCGGGTTGCCGCAACTCCGGACATTAACGTTCAGCTTAACAGGCGCATTTGTAGCGAGCGCAGCGAGCGAAAAATGCGTCCTGGTTGAAGCTGTTGTTAGCTTGCCGCAAGGGTAGTCTGGTTAAGCGGGAGATCATTTCACCCGAACGACATACAATGCCAAGGTTCCGCCAGCCACCACTTTCTGCTGTTCCTCTGTCAACTGGGTCTCTTCGATGAGCCTTGGCAACCCACGAATCGACATAAAATGTCGATAATTCCGAAAGTGTCTGCGGCCCGCAGCCACTTCGGAAAGGAAAATGATTGGCTTGGTAAGCCAGCCTTTTAAAGGACGAGCACACCCAGCATGGAAATCAATCAATAGGATGCGCCCTTCGGTCTTGAGAACCCGCTTCATTTCGGCGATCACTGATATTCGCGTCCGTTGGTCCATCTCATGTAAAACGAGCATACATATAATCAGGTCAAAGGTGTTGCTTTCATAGGGTATCTCCGTTGCATCACCAAGCCGGAGTTCGGCGTCTTCACCTAATCGGTTTCTGGCAACATCCAGCATGGAAGGAGAGTTATCAATACCATATAGCTCACAACCGGATCTCCGGTATATATCCAGGTGGACCCCGGTTCCGCAACCGACATCGAGCACCTTCATATTGTGCTCTGGTGGGAACATGCGTACTCCCAGTAACCGCAAGCGCCTATTCAGAGATTCGAAGATCCTGTCATAGATGCCTGCAACTCTACGATAGGGGTCCTCATTCATTGTTTCGTTCCCAATAAGACTTATGGCAAGCTAACAGTGTAATAGGCCGAATCCGCACTATCGGTAATAGTACCGACGCTGCCTATTGTGCCAATTATCGTGATAGGCCGAAACATACTGCTCCTGCAATCAACGCAAACGACACTATCAAAATAACAGTGCACCGGGCATTGTGGAAAATACGTATTGAAAGGACTGCACTATATCCCCTTGTGTCGCGATGCTGGCCGTGATCGCGCAGAGGAGTCGAAACAGTGCTGTGAGGGAAGACCAGAAAACGAGAGGGGGTAACCGAATCTTGTAAGAGATACCCCGGTGCCAGCGCATCAGGGTCAAACAGGTTGTCCGGTCCAGGCCACAAGGCCCCAACGCAGTCCGGCAATCCTCGGTGTCACGGGAGATCACGGAGAAAGCGAGATGAAAGCAAGAGACGTGCTGGTGAAGGTCTTTGATCCGGGACGACTGCAGATGGCATGGCAACAGGTCAGGAAGAATGCCGGGGCAGCGGGGATAGACCAGATGACGGTAGAGGAATTTGCGCAACGGGAAGAACCACTCCTGGCGCTGATTCATGACAAGCTCACGTCAGGGAACTACCGATTCCAACCGGCCAGGCGGGTACTGATCCCGAAGGAAGGGACATCCAGGATGAGGAAGCTGGGGATACCGGTGGTGATGGACCGTATCGTGGGTGTGAGTATGCACAGCGTACTGGAGGAGATCTTCGATCCGGACTTTACGGCATCCAACTTCGGCTTTCGCAGGGGAAGAAGCCAGCATCAGGCCATACGGCATCTACAGGGGCTGGTGAAAGAAGGGAGAGAATGGGCGGTAGCGGTAGACCTGAAGTCGTTCTTTGACGAGATCCCTCATGGGCTCATTCTGCAACTGATCCGCCGCAAAGTGGCGGATGAGCAGTTTGTGACCCTGCTCGCCAGACTCCTGAAAGCAGGGGTCATAGCAAATGGGGTGTTTGAAAAGACGACCAAAGGCTGTCCGCAAGGCTCACCACTCTCCCCGATACTCTCCAACATCGTCTTGAATGAACTGGACCACAAACTGGAAGAGAGAAACCTGGGGTATTGTCGCTGGGCGGATGACTTTGTGATCGCTGTCAGATCGGAAAGGGCTGCTCAGCGGGTGATGGTGGGGACGATCCGATATTTGGAAGAAGAACTTGGGCTCATAGTGAATCGTGAGAAAAGTCGGGTTGCACCGATCAAGGAGATTACCTTTCTGGGGTTTCAGCTCCTGCGAGGTAAGATCCGGGTCAGCAACAAGGCCAAACTCCGGTTCAAAGACGGAGTCCGGGAACTGACTCGCAGGAACAACCCGTTATCGATGTACCACGTGATCCACGAGCTGAGCATCTATTTGCGCGGCTGGGTGGGCTATTTCGGGATTCAGGAATTCAACTACCTGTTCCGCGATCTTGATGCCTGGATTCGAAGCCGGCTGAGGTCGACACAGCTAAAGAAATGGAAGAATCCCCGGAAGTTCCAACGGATCATGATCAAGGCAGGTTTTGACCCTCAACAGGCGCACCGGGTCTGGATCCGGATGAACCGATGGCAGTCGGTGATGCGGCGGCCGGTGCGGTTTGTGATGAACCTTGATTGGTTCAGGGAGCGTGGATTAGTGTTCCTGCATGACTTTACCATCGCTTTCTCCCGGACCTGATGGGTCCGGTTACTGATCGTAGAGCGGTATACCTGGCCGGTACGTACCGTTCTGGAGGGAGGGGGTAGCCTACAGGCTACCTCCTACCAGAATTACTCAGAATCTCCGGAGTTGCGGCGTTCCTGCCGTGCGCTAGTCACCGGGAACGACGATATGGCCGACAGCCGAAATTCATTTGCCGGATGGGAACGTCAGGAAAGGGCTGGGTTCCTGTCATCGCAGGTGGTACAGAGTACCGAGACCCTAGTGCTGGCCGCGAAGAACCGAGGACTGGGGTCTTGGTGCTGCGGTCGGGGTGCTCAGGCCTTAGAACATTGCTACTGATTGACCGCGAAGGATGCGCCGGCCTCACTACCGGTGGCGGGAATATAAGGTGAGTTAACGCCGGCGCTTCAGGTGATTACTCACATCCTCTGCCAGCTACCGTCCGGCTGCCGGCAGGCGGTCCCGTAGACCTGCTGCGTTCTGCCGCCGATGATGGCATCCATTTGGTATTCGCGGCAGTAGCGCCCCTCAGGCGCCGGATACGTCCGCACCGGAGTAACCCTGTAGGCGCCGCCCGTGTCCGGATCTCTCCAGCTCACGGGGGCATGATCCGGCGCATATTCGAGCGCCTGTCCGGTGCAGTTCTGGTCGATCTCGTCCATATACCTGCCAATGGACTGACCCACCAGGATGCCGATGACGGTCCCGGCGATGGTGGCAACCGTTTTACCCTTCCCGTGGCCGATTTGCGAGCCCGCCGCACCTCCGATGACACCGCCGAGGACGGCTACGAGTTTTTCCCGGTTGCAGCGCCCGTCGGTGATGAAGTCGTTGTGGTAGCCCTGCGTCAACCAGGGGAGACAGAACACGCCACCGCCCTGGTCTTCATCGTGGTAGTACTCCTGATGCTTGTTGCGATAGCCGTAAGCTGGCGCCCACGGCGGCGGGGTGGCCAGAGCACCACCTGCCCCCACCAACATGAGAAACACCAGAAAGGCCTTCACCGCCGTCGGGTAATTGCCTGTATCGTGCGAGTTCATGTATGTCTCCGACTGGTTACCTGTTCGTGCAAACGGCTTGCGAGCACGGCAAGCGTAACGCCGCTCTCCTTGTTGCCCGGACACATCGTAGTCTTTCACACCGTGGAAAAAAACACCTTAGGTCACCTATTTCAGAATCTCCAAAGTATGGCAGCGTAACCAGCAGCATGCCGGCGAGGATCAGAAGGTAGATGTTTTTAGATGAAATAGGGAAGCACAAAGAGGACAATGCCGGCGGCCGGCGGAACGATGGTCTGCTGTCTTCTCCAGTAGATAAAGAACCCAAGACCGATGGCCCGGAAGAGCACGCCCCGGAGCATCGCAGATACGGAGTACTGGGTGCTGAGCGCGAAGCACTCGGTACGCATGGCTAAGGACTAAGGGCTAAGGGGAAGCGGTTGTTCGTGTGCCGCCCTGAACGGCTGGGATCGGCCAGTTCCTGCCCTATACGGGCGGCCAGCGAAGGGCAATCATGCAGCAAGTCCGGGCGTTCCTAATGATCAAAGAAAAACAGCGACCCGGAAGCTGCCATTGTTCTGTTAAATATCAGTACTTCAAGGGAATTGTCGTATTCGATATGGTACTTGGTTCAGCCGCGATAATAACGGTCTTACCCACCAGTACACCGATATCCTCGGCACTGGCACTCCCGGTCCGTCCCTAGTGGCGTTAACTAGCCAGTTTGTCGGTCAAGCAACGAATTATGAGGTCGATATCATACTCCGTGACCGTAACGATGATAGCTCTTCGAGCATCACCACAGGAGATCATATGGACAAGTCGATATTGACAGGGGTTGTGATTGGTGTCGTGACTGCCACCGCCGGGGGCGCCATTGCCGGCTATAACATGCTCAGCAAGAATGAACCCGCCTATGCCGAGGTACTCGGTGTCGATGAGATCAAGGAAACCGTGCACACCCCGCGTGAAGTCTGCGAGGATGTGCCTGTTACCCGGCAGAAACCGGTAAAGGACGAGCACAGGGTCATCGGCACAGTAACGGGTGCACTGGTGGGGGGATTGCTCGGAAATCAGGTCGGCAAGGGAACCGGTAAAAAGATCGCCACAGTAGCCGGTGCGGCGGCAGGGGGTTATGCCGGCAACAAGGTGCAGCAAGGCATGCAAACCAACGACACCTACACCACCACCGAACATAATTGCTACACGGTAACCGATACCCAGCAAAATGTGGTTGGTTACAATGTCAGCTATCGTCTCGGCGATGAGAACGGCAAGGTGCGTATGGATCACAAGCCGAGTGACCGCATTCCGGTGAAGGATGGGCAGTTGGTGCTCGGGACAGCTGGCGGCACGGTACCCTAATCCCGTGTGAGCAAAGGATGTAGCGGATTTCTGCTGTTCCTTCCTCGCAAGGTCGGCGTACTTTTTTAATGGCGACGGTCAAATGGTCGATATCGGGCGCATTAGTCGCCCTTCGAACGCCTCGGATAGCAACGGGCGGCAACTGTAGCCAGGAAATTCTGGCAGCCAAGTGTTTGGTAGGGCGATGCCACCAGCCCATCTGTATGTAACGGGGCGTTTCTATGTGACTGTGTCAGAACTTCCGGGGGGCTGCCTACAGGTGTGTCAGGGATGTGGCAAGTGCGCGTGCGGCCTGAGTGCGAAGGCCCTAGCGCTGGCCGCGAAGAGCGGAGAACTGCGGTCGGAGTGCTCAGGCCTTCGATCTCGGCACAAGGGACGGCCATCAATTGAACTGTCGTAAATAGCCGGTTACGTCCTAACCGGACGTAAAGCGAGCTACGGGGCATGTCGGGACGGTACTGGTTTATGACATTCCGGCTTTGCTGCTATTCACCCGTGTCGGGACAAGTGGTTATAGGACATAATCTGCGTCGACGCCGCTTCTACTTATACTGCCTTTCCGCGGGTTTTGTCCTTTTGAAATGATGGTGAGCCCAGACCACCAGTGCCCCCAGGCCAGCAACCTCGATTCCAACATATCGAAAGTGCACATCCCCAGGCATCACACACAGCACAACGATCACGACGACTAACGTGTACCCGAGCCAGGGCCAGGGCCAAGGAATACGGCGCAAAGCCACGAAATAGAGAGCCGCCAGAATTATTGCAGCGATGAATAACGTAGTGAATACCATCATTGGGTTCTATTCCAGTCGGACTCATTTGTGACACAACATAAGGGGCGAGTATATACCTGCACTCCCTCCCTATTCTGGGTAGTCGGGAGAGAGATCATCCATTTCGTCCCAGTACTTTTCATCACGATCATCCTTGTCTGGTAAGGCTTTATCTCTCTTCTTGGGCTCTAGAGACTTTGCGTTTCTGCGACTGTACTCATTGCCTTCCTTAAGTGCTCGCCAGTACTCGAAATCATCATTGACCGCAGGATCTTCCGTATAATCAGTGTCTGGGTCATCATCCCCGCCGTATCTTGTATGCTCTGCCCAAGATTGGGAGTCCCAGTCGTCCATCGAGTCGCCCCAATCGATTTGCTGTGGGTTCTTGTCATCTTCCATTTGGGAGCCCTAGAGATTGGCTTTGACACCAGAACCTAATGCCCAATGGGATTAGCGATCTGATTTTCGATCACCATACCGTTGATTTGCCCACGAACGGTTCCATGTTCTTCCGCTGATTCCGCTCCGCTTGTCGGTAATCCCATGGCGGGACCGGATTCGGGTCGTGCCACAGGCCGAGCTTCTTTCTTCACGCCTCGCGCTCCGCATCGGAATATTTAATGCGGTCCGAAGCGGATTGCTCGCCCTGATACTTCTTGTAGTGCCACGCCATGCCGTCCTCGACCTGCTCCAGATTGACGTCCTTGCCGTTTACTAGCACTTTACCGAGGACACGTTGATACCGGTCATATTTGCTGTAGTCCACTAAGACAGTTACCCTGGCGATCAGATCGGACAGGTGTTCCTTGGATTTCGTCCCGAATGCCTGGCCCCGTTCCGGAGCGTCGATGCCTTGCAACCGGATCTTGTGCTGGACCTTGCTGGCACCCAGGACCACGATGGTATCGCCGTCTGTAACGCGCACAACGCGCCCTGTCAGGGTTTCCGCCTGCGCCGGTGGAAGGACGAGGAGCAGATGTATGGAAACCGCGAGACGCAATTCAGTCATGCTGTTCCAGCCGGATATCTAACTGTGCCAGTTGTTCAAAGGCCTGGTCACCGCGCAGCTTCCTCACAGCGAGCTTTTCCTGTACCGGGATGATCGACTCCAGCTCTGTGAGACGAGGGGAGTCAGTGCCATATCTGCGCTTTATGAGTTCCAGCTCATTCATCAGCTCACCAAGATCCGTGGCAGCTTGCTCCACTAAATAATCTTTGTTGAGGACATTTTTGATGATGTCGGCGATGGTCATTTGCCTCAGCATCAGGGAACTTTACCTTGATTGCGGAGTGAATTGAACGGGGTACTTCGCTCGTAGTGCTTGGTGCCGAGGACTGGGGTCTTGGTGCTCAGGACGGAGTGCTCAGACCTTAGATCTCAGTCCTCGGTCCTCGGTGCGAGGGCAGGACCGTCAATATAACCGGCGTAAACGACAGGTTGCCGCTCAGAACCGGACGTTCATCTGTAGAATCTGTTCGTCAGGGTACGACCCAATCCGGTCATAAGGCGTGACGGCGTCCATGTCTTGGATGTACTGTTTCCGGACCATCCGGTCATTGGGAGCCCTCTCGAAACGATAAAGGGCTGGAGCTATTCCCTGTCAGCACCTGCGTTTTCTGATATCTTGACCGGAATATACCAATCAGCCATGTAATCAAAGCGATACGTAGAAATACGTACAATGATTGCACTTCCTGCTATACGGACCTTTTTGCCTGTTTAATAGCTGTTAACTGCAAAATATTTTTCGTTAGATTCATCCAGTGAATATACGGGTTTTTTTAAGAATATTGATAGCGGTCGCACTGGCGGCAGCTGGAATCATCTACACCATTCTTGTCGTAATGGGACGCATCCCCGAATCGCAACAGCTTTCGGCAACGCACTTGCTTATGTTAGTCGTCCTTTCCGCTGTCGTAACTTTGCTTATTGCTCCCGACAATCTGAAAAGGTTAAAACTACTCGAATTATCTAGTTTCAAACTGGAACTTTTAGAACGTGTGAGGGAACATCAACTCAAACAGTCCGAAGCACTAGATACAATTAGTCTAATCCTTCCGTTGCTCTTACCTAAAACAGAACAAGTTCATCTGATCAATTTGTTGAATAGAACTGCCTCGAATTACAAGGGAGGTAGCACATTAAGGAACGAGCTACGTCGATTACGATCTATCGCACTTATCAAAATGACGGGCAAAGGTAATGTGGCCGATCTTACCAGTGATAGGACATTCGACCTATCTGATTATGTAGAACTTACCGAACTCGGAAAAAAATGGGCGGTACAAGTTTCCAGTCTTGGTAACAGCAACAAAGCGGACCAAAACGACACAGCGACAAGCAGTTAACAAAAGGTTCAAGGCGACCCCAAACCGCGCACTCACTGCAGTGGTTATATTCGGTCTTGGCGCGGCACGGTTTGGGGTCGCCTTAGCCTCACGTTATGAATGACAGCAACCGATTTTCATAGGAGGCTGAAACGTCCGGAGTTGCGGCATTTGCGACATCGGCAGGAAAGCCGGGAATGGCAGGTTACTGCTCCATACCGGACCTCCCCAGACAAATTCCTGAGCATTTTATTCGGATGACCGATATTGAGTTGCGATTCGTTGGTCATGATGCTCTACTGAGAGCCGCCAGCGTTATAGCTCCCTGATATATGTGGACCGGCCACATTAAACCGTATGTCGAAAATGGCAATGAATATTCGACGAAGCAAGTTTGGAATGCTGATGTGGACTTTAAGCCCAATACTTCTGGTATTGGGTCTGTTGGCGTCTTCCGTTGTAGGTATAGGAGCCGCGCTCGGCCCGCTGGATGCGTTGACTATGCACATCCCCGCAGGGCTCTTAGTCTGCGCAGGTCTATCCGCTCTAGTCGGGCAAACCATATATCCACCCACGGCTTATAGATGGCGATTATTTCTATACATCTACACAATCCCAACCATTCTGCTCGGCGGATATTCTTTTTTTGTGGTGGCACATTCTGGTTACCTTGCGGCAACGAATGAAATGTACTTGCATGTGCAAATTACGAGTTCTCACGATTATACGACTGTCGAAAGGGGGGTCTTAAAAGTACTGAAAGGATGCATGACCGACTGGAAGGGTAACCAAACCACTTCTGATTCAGATGCATGCGTATATCGCTTCTATATCTATATTCACCCTCCGCCAGCAGTCGGCTGGGATTATGCAGGTGGAGGAGCTTTTATTGTTCGTTGGAAACAGCTAGACGACAATGGATTTATCACTCCGGGATCTGACGAGAAGGTGCTAACCCTGCAGTACAAGTATCGCGGTCCAGTACTTGCCATAGATGGAAATGATTTCCCCCTACAGAATGGAGACCTGATTGTAGTGAACCTCGGCAAGGACTGGAAACCACATGTCACGCGCGGTCATGAGGCGCTCGATAAACTGACTATGCCATTTGCACGCCGGCAACGAATCATTAAATGTGTCGCTTCTGAATACTGCAGATTCCCGTAGGGCTATCATGAGTGGCAACTATTTCTGTATCTGAGATACTTTTTGACGAAATCGGAAATGACTACTTTAGCCTGGTGATTGCAGCCCAGGGACCCCGCTTCTTCGTGTTTTTATTTGTTAAGCCAATGACCGGTTCTTCGGTATTCCGGTCATCGACAGCGATTAGGGCTATGACCGGAGTTGGCCGACAGCTGAAGTCCAATTGTAGGATGGGAACGTCTGGAAAGGACTTGGTTCCTGTCATTGCAGGTGATACGGCGTACTGGGCGCTGAGTACGAAGTCCTCGGTACGCAGGACGCAGGACAGACGCAGGACGCAGGGCGTAGGGCTAAAGGATCGGACGAGGAACTTAGGGCTCAGGTATGCTGGTACCGTAAAACAGGTTCATGCCGGCGCAGCAGACCGCTTCAGCGCTTCGCAAGGGCAATTGCCCAGTGTAAATGTGGGGTACATAAGCCTGGATTTTAGGGAACAGGGTTCTATGCTATGCAGAATGACGAATTCATTAAATTTGAGGGGTGGGTATGAAATGCATTAAAGGATTTCTCTGGCTGTTGGTGATTGCGTTCATTTCCGGTGTGGTCGTGATGTTCTCCGGGGTCATCAATGTTGCTGCCACGAACCCGCACAATCCAGTAACGGGATTCATCCTCAGCACCACCATGGATAATTCGGTGCGTGCGCACGCCAAGGGAATCACCGCACCGCCTCTGGATGATGCCCGGATGGTTATGGAAGGATTTCGCCATTACCGCGAGATGTGCGTCGGCTGCCATCTAGCGCCGGGCATCAACTCAACTGAAATCAGCGAAGGCTTGATGCCGAGGCCACCCACGCTGCAGGACGAGGTGGAAGAATGGAAACCCGAGGAACTGTTTTGGGTTACCAAGAACGGCGTGAAGATGACCGGCATGCCCGCCTGGGGGCCAACTCATAGCGATGCCAAGATCTGGGCGATCGTGGCATTTCTCGAAAAACTGCCGCACATGACCGTAGAGCAATACCAGGAAATGGACAGGACGGCCGGGGCAGGGGAAGGCGACGAGCATCACCCTGCCGCTTCCGAGGCGGCGCATGACCATGACCCCGGTGATGCGGCAGCCACTCATCATGATACTGATGTTCACGATCCGGATGGTGGCGGTGAGCCGGACCATCCATATTGATTCGGGTATGCCCTGTACCGATCCTGTGACATGCATTGAGAATGCATTCGCCTGCCCGGACGTGGTGTTAAGAGGACTGCTACGGGGTGTCGTTACGGTGTCCAGTTTCCCGTTCACTTATGGAGTGCCACAGCCCAAGATACTGGGATCCATGTATTGAACATACCGCCCGCATTGAAATAGTCCTGAATAGAATGGTTAATGGGCCAGGATGAAGTCGCGATCGACCCATCCACGCGTAGCAGGACGCAGCTACCCAACTTTCCACACAGGACATAATTAGCCGTATCGAGCACGCAAAAGCTGCAAGGCCGTTTGAATTTGGGCCGACGGGTAGCCCGAAGTAGGTTGTTTCCTCCGGGTAGGCAATGACGCCATCCAGCCGCTTGAAAAGTCCGCGAGTAAATCATTGATTTGTAATGACAGGATTTGTGGTGCTTGCGGACTTCGGGTTTTTGACGCTGGGTGGGCCGGGAGAAGAAGGGCCAAGAGAGAGCGTTGGGCGCGTTGAAGGGGTCTGCTGGCTCGATCGCGAACTCCGCAGAATCCCCATAATTCCTCGAGACTTTAATTCCGCCCCTTTCCGCTAGGATTCCCAACCTGGGGTCCCGTGCTCCGGTCTTGGGCATGGCAGCAACGCGAAGAAGAACAGTCCTTTGCAACCGGATGCAGAATACTGAGCCATAATTAGAGGGCGCACGTTGGTGCCCCATTTAGGGGAACGAGCGCGGAAGATAACTAGGGATAATCACCCTGAATCCGCCGGTCGTGTTTTCCGGTCGTGACAGGCGTTCACAAACACAATCAATTGACGTTTCGGAGGGGAGAACGATGCTGCGAAAACCTGTACTGATGTTGTTGACCATCCTCGCCCTGACAGGCGCTTTCCCGAGCACCGGCGCAACCACGCTCGAGGCGGGCTACCTATCGGGAACATGGGAAATCAATTCGGGCGGCACCTGCGGTAAGGAGAATGCCGAACACCTGACGGTGAACAAGGATGCCACCTTCGACTACGGTCGCCGCGGCAAGATCGAGGCGGTCGGTTTCTGGCGGATCGAGCATGATGTGGTGGTGTTCGAAATGCTTACCTCACCGGCGTATTTCCAGGACATCGCCAACGAACTGAAGGACTATACACACCACGAAATTTACTCCATGCGGATGTTGCCGCTCGACATGCAGCAGGACCAGTTCAGTGCGGTCGCCGTCATCGACGACCAGATGAGCAAGCTGGCCCTGCAGCGCTGCCGGTGATCCGCCCATTCACACAGTGGGAGACCAATCCATGAAAACGACAATACAGTCTCGATTCGGTTTGAAATTCTGGACGGCGACCTGCCTTGCCACCGCCGTTTCGCTGGGCGGCTATTCGCCTCTGGCGACCGCCCACAGCGATGGTGCCATCTGGGGGATCGGCGGTCTGCTGGCCGGTTCAATGCTGGGCAGGGCATCGGCTAACAAGCAGGAAGGAGAGTCAAAGCATCACAAGTCATCGGCTTCGACGCCGGCGCCGGCTCCCGCCGCGCCGATGACGGCGGAGCAGAAAATCCAGCAATTGAATACGCTGGCGGCCGGCGGCTACATTACGCCGCAGGAATACAAGACCGAGAAGCAGGCGATTCTGAACCAGCTCGCTGAATAGCTGGGCTGCTTTGGCGATCTGCTGGGGCGTGCTTCAGGGGCAAGGTACGAAGGAATCGATTGTGAACAACACCCCGATGCGCTCTTCTGCTCGATTGTGCGTTGCTAGCACGCGCCGTTGGTTACCGAACGGTGCAGGGTACTGGGTTATTGTTTCCCTGATGTGTCAGCAACACTAAAATAAACGCGTCAATGGGAAAAAATAGAGTCGCGATCGGCATGATTCAGTGCTGAGGAGGGCATGGCTGTTCGATCGATTTTCCACATTTGGCATAATTAAGTGTATCGAGCACGCAAGTGCTACAACACCGCTTGGTTTGGGCTACAGGGCAGCCGCTGGTTGGTAATTTCCTCCGGGTAGGCAATGACGCTATCCAATCGTTTGAAGAGTACACGAGAAAGTCATGGAATTTTAATGGACGCATTTTCGGTGCTTCCGGACTTCGAGTTTTTGACTCTAGGCGGGGCCGAGAGAAGAAGGCCCAGGAGAGAGTGGAATGGGGTCCTGAAAGGGCCACCGGGAACCGAGGTGAAGTCCGCAGGCTTCCGCAGGAACCCCCGCGAACGAACACGCGGTACTCCGCAATAAAAAAGGCCAACCGAGCGTGGTTGGCCTTTATGAATTGGTGGAGGTTGGCGGAAACGAACGGACGTCCGCGATATATCTATTATTGTCTCTTTCTACGATTCATAAGACGTAATTTGTCAGCTGTGATATCGAAGTCGAATAAGTCCGGAGTCCTTCGCCCTGAGCACGAAGGTCCGGGTCCTCCGGCCGCAGTGCGCAGGCCGTAGTGCCAAGAACGCAGAACTGGAGGACGTCCGTAGTACTGCGAACTAAGTCCGACGTTCGACGCTCGACGATCCCGGTACTTTGGACTAAGACCTCAGCACGGAGTTCGAGGACCTCAGGGCAGGGGCGCGCAGGGCGAATGGCTAATCGTGTGCCGCAACCGCCGCCTTCAGCGGCTTGCTGAGCGTCCAGATGGCCAGTCCCGCCGCAATGCCCAGCATGCAGAGGATGCCGAAGAAGGCCTCGCGCGGCATCTTCTCCCAGAAGGTGCCCAGGAAACCCGACAAGTAGTTGCCGAAGAAGCTGGAGAGGAACCAGACGCCCATCATCGTCGAGACGATGAGCGCGGGCGCCACCTTGGTCACCAGTGAGAGCCCGATCGGCGATAAATACAGCTCCCCGATCGTGAGCACGAAGGCGGTGCTGAGCAGCCAGAGCACGCTCTTACGATCCTCCGGGCCCATGCCCTGTACGCCTGCGATCATGATCAGAAAGGAAGCACCGAGGAGGAAGCAACCAATGGCCATCTTGATCACGCTGCCCGGCTCTCGCCCCCGTTTGGCCTGCCAGGCCCAGAGGATGTTCAGGATCGGCGCGAAAATGATGATGATCATCGGGTTGAAGGACTGATACCAGGTTGAGGGCAGCTCAACACCGAAGAAGTTCCAGTTCGTGTAGCGGTCGGCCCAGAGCTGCATGGTGTTGCCCTGCTGTTCGTAGACGCCCCAGAACACGATGTTCAACGCGCAGAGCGTGACCAGGGCCCAGACGCGGCGCCACTCGTCCCTGGTGAGCGGGCGGCGCTCCTCTTTGCACTTCACGTTGGTCTTCGCCGGGGTCTCGGGGGCGAGGAAGCGCCGACCCCAGAGGTAGAGCACGAGGCCCAGCACCATGCCCACCCCGGCAGCGCCGAAACCGTAGTGCCAGCCAAGCTTCTGGCCGAGCGTGCCGCAGACCAGCGGCGAGAAGAACGCGCCCAGGTTGATGCCCATGTAGAAGATCGTGAAGGCGCGGTCGCGGCGCGGGTCGCCGGGCGGGTAGAGATCGCCCACCTGTGTGGAGATGTTCGGCTTGAAGGCACCGTTGCCGAGGATCAGGAAGAGCAGTGCGATGAAGAAGAGGTTCTCCACGGCCATCAGGAAGTGGCCGATGGCCATCAGCACCGCGCCAACGACCACGGACTTCCGCCGGCCCAGCCAGCGGTCGGCGATGATGCCGCCGAAGAGCGGCATCAGGTAAACGAAGGCTGTGTAGAGCCCGTAGATCAGCGAGGAGAGCGACTGGTTGTCCAGCGGTCCGTACACCGCCTCCAGCGCGTCCTTGATCGCGTTGAAGCCAAGCACCTGCCGCCCCACGTCCGGCCGCACGAAGAGGTGGTCTACCATAAACAGCACGAGCAGCGAGCGCATGCCATAGTAGGAGAATCGCTCCCACATCTCCGTGAAGAAGAGGACGAAGAGGCCGGGCGGGTGGCCCAGGATCGTGTGCGGCTGCGTGGCGGTATCGTAGTGGGGCATCAGAGCGCTCTCGGGCTGGGGTATCGCCTTGCTCTGGTTGCCCACGCTGCACCGCGGGTACCGCCCTGTCAAGTCGGTTGGCCCGCACTTGCCACGCCCCCTCGTTGCTCGTCGTCCTCGGCGGGATCACCGCTCTCGGTTTCCTCGGCAACCTTTTCTCCGAGCAGACCCGGATGCCGGGCCTGCTCCTGCTCATCGGCCTCGTGCTCGGCTCCATCCTGGAGATCGTTGCGCTCGCCCGCGTATGGTCCTTGATGCCGCCTTCGGCTCCATTGCGCTCACCATCATCCTCTTCGAGGGCGGTCTCGACCCGGGAATCTCTCCAAGAACTTTGGATGAGCTTGTATACAGAATACAACTACGTGCTCCTTATTGACCAGAGCCCTTCGCCCGACGCCCGCAGTTTCTCCCCATAGGGCCCCCAGCAACCGTCCACCAAGGGCGCAGTGCCAGGTTGCGGTAGGAAGCAGATCAGAACTCAGAGCTAAGAACTCAGTGCGAAGGGCTAGGGGGAGGGCATGCGTCATGGGCTGAATGACGGGAAAGTTAATGCAGGATATTCAGCTTCAGGTGGCTAATGGCTGTAATCACCCTAAGTTGCCGTTCTCCACTTTCTCAGATAACGACCGGAAAAGTACTCAAGTCGAGACTCTTGTGCGCTACTACGCTACGAGAAGGGTAAGTGCGACCACCGGCATGGCGGCGACGGCAAGACAGCGCAGTCCCGCATATTCCCGGGCACGGAGCGGGCTTTGCGTATGCGTGCTGGTGTATTAGCGCTCCAGCGACTGCAGGACCGTGATCGCCCGAGCCCCTTGCGGGCCGAGCTGTTCTGCGGGAAACTCCGACTCTCAGGGGATTTCCACGTGGGCAATCGCGGATGATTACTGTCAGCTCGCCAAAGACCGAGGTGCGGATCATCGCAGTCGGTCTTGAGTTTCCCGAGGGTCCGGTCGCATTGGCGGACGGGTCCGTGCTGGTGACCGAAATTGCTGCTGGAACACTCGCGAGAGTCTCGCCGAACGGTGACATTGAGCGCATCGCGCATCGCGCATCTCGGCGGCGGCCCGAACGGTGCGGCGATTGGTCCGGACGGCGCGGTCTATGTCTGCAACAATGGCGGCAGCTTCTCGTTCCACCGCCAGGATGGCCTGCTTGTCTTTGGACTTGTGGCACCACCGACCTATTCGGGAGGCCGCATCGACCGGGTCGATCTCTCGACAGGCGAGGTCACAACCCTTTACCGTGCTTGCGGCGATCAACCGCTGCGCGGTCCCAACGACCTCGTTTTCGACGAGACCGGTGGCTTCTGGTTCACCGACCACGGTATTCGCACCGAACGGTCGAGCGATCGCACAGGGGTCTTCTATGCCCAACCCGACGGTTCCAGCATCACCGAAAAGATATTCCCGCTCGACAGCCCGAACGGCATAGCCCTGTCGCCGGACGGCAGTCGTCTCTACGTGGCCGAGACGCAGGTCGGGCGGATCTGGTATTGGGACCTTGACGGTCCCGGCAAGATCGCTACCAATGCGGATGGCGAGTTTCACCCGGGAAAGATGCTCTACGGTGCACCGGGCTACGCGCTGTTCGATTCGATGAAAGTCGACGGGGAGGGATGGGTTTGTCAGGCGACGCTGATCGACGGCGGCATCACGCAGGTCTCGCCGGACGGTCGAACAGTCGAGACCCTGCCTTTGTCGGACCCCATGATCACCAATCTTTGTTTCGGTGGCCCCGATCGTCGCACGGCGTTCATCACGTGCTCGGGTACGGGGCATCTGATTGCGGTTGACTGGCCGCGACCTGGCGGGCGATTGGCGTTCCCAAGTGCAGTGACTGCCTGATGCGAGTGGCAGATTACATACTTTCCGCGCTTCGCGATCAGGGTGTAGACCACTGTTTCATTGATCTCGGCGGGCTGAACGACAACTTCATGCCGGCGCTGACCGGGACCGAGGGCCTGAGGACGATCGTCGCGGCATTCGAGGGCGGCGCAGCCTATATGGCCGACGGCTACGCCCGGGCCTCGGGCGGTCTCGGAGTGTGTTTCGGTATCGGTGGGCCGGGTGTTCTCAACATGACGACGGCGCTCGCCGCGGCACTGGCCGACCGCACTCCGCTCCTTGCAATCAGCGGAGAGGTTGCGCGATCGTGGGAGGGCATGGGTGGCTTCCAGGATGCGTCCGGCGCCGGAATCGACGACATGGACGTGCTCAAGCCCATTACCGGATTGTCTCTATCGATGTCCTCGCGCGCCGTTGTTCCCCATCACCTCCGGCACGCGATCACGTATGCCTTTGCGCGTCGGTCTCCGGTTCACCTGTCGGTGCCGGTCGATGTGCAGAAGGCCGAAATCGCTTCAGCGTGGCAGCCGGTCCCCGAATCGCTATGTTCGCCGCGGTTCGTTGACGAGAATGCACTCGACCGTGCAGTCGAGCTGCTCAACACGGTCGGAAATCAGAGAATCATCGTGCTCGCCGGCCCCGGCGTGCTGCATGCGCACGGAATCGACGCACTGCGCGCTTTTGTCGAACGCTTCGAGATTCCGGTCGCGACCACGCTGTCGGGGAAAGGGGTGATCCCCGAAAGTCACCCCCTCGCGCTCGGCGTATTCGGTTACGGCGGCTCGCGCTGGGCGATCGATGCGATCCGCTCGGACGAGACCGACATACTGCTCGTCATCGGGTCCGGACTGTCCCAACGCGACACGATGCAATGGGACCCGAAGATGCTGCCTTCAAAGGCGCTGATCCAGATCGATGCCGACCCTCTGATCATTGGTCGCACCTGGGCCGGCGAAGTGGCGGTGGTCGCCAATGCCGGCGAGGCGCTGCAACGCCTGGCGGCTCTCAAGGAGGCGGCGGGGCTCGAGGCCGGGCGCGCGGATCGCCGAGCGTTCCTCGCGCAGATCCGTGCCCAGGGGCCAAACCAATACCAACCGGAAGACACCAGTAGCGACGCCGCCCCCATGCACCCGGCGCGTGTTGTGGCCGAGTTGCGAGCCGCCTTTCCCGACGACGGTGTGCTGTGCGTGGACTCGGGCGCACACCGCGCGTGGTTTGCCGAGTATTGGGATGTTCGCGAGCCCCGTACCCACTTCTCGCTGACCAACCTCGGGCCGATGGGCGGGGCGGTTCCGCTCGGCATCGGGGCAAAGCTGGCCCGTCCCGAGCGACCGCTGATGGTCGCCACGGGAGACGGTTGCATGCTGATGCACGGCATGGAGGTGCATACGGCGGCGCGCGAGAAGGTCCCGCTCGTCATTGCGCTGATGAACAACCGTGCCTACGGCAACATCTACTATCGCGCGTCCAAGATGGGGCCCGGCCCGGAACGTCTCACCGATATTCCCGGTATCGACTGGGTCGCCTTTGCCCGGTCGATGGGCGGCGACGGCGAGCGCGTAGAACGGCCCGATGACATCGCGGCGGCCGTCGGCCGCGCGCTCGGCGCAACCGGCCCGTACCTGTTGGATCTGCATACCGACAAGACCTATCCCACACCCGTGAAAGTCTGGCGGGAACGCCAGCAGGAATGGGAGGACAACGACTGATGGCTGCGTTACCCGATCCCACCGCGACGCTTAAAGGCGCCGACCGCGAGCTGTTCGATCATATGGCCTCCGCGCGCGCTCACGCCGAAGGCCGCACACATCTCGGCGACGTCTACGTGCGCATGTTCAACAATCCGGGAGTCACGTCGATGGTGGGCGCGCTCGGTGAGCATCTACGCTTTCACGGTGTTCTGCCAGACGCCGTGCGCGAGTTGGTGATCCTGCGGTTTGCCGCCCGGCAGCGATATGGCTACGAGTGGTCGCACCACCAGCGTCCGGCGAAGCTGGCCGGTCTCGGCCAGGACACGATCGACGCGCTCACAGCCGGGCAGGTACCCGACAGCTTGCCCGACGCCTCCCGGGCGGCTCTCGAGGCGGTCGACGCGGTTGTGGCCAAGCGATCGATCCCGGCGGAGGTGCAGCAGCGGTTCGTCGAGGTCCATGGCAATGCGGGCATCGTCGAGCTCGTCGCGCTTTGCGGGCTCTACGCCATCATGGGCAATATGGTCACCGCCTTTGATATCGAGCTCGAAGAAGGGTTGCCCGCTCCGCCTTTCTGACTCGCCGCACGGCCGGCTTCGTCCTCGAAGACGAAGCAGAAATCGCGGCACACGGCTCGTCGCCTCGAGCAGCGGTAATTGTCTCGGAATTTGCGTCTGTCCGTTCAAGCTTCGCTCGGCATCACGCGCCGAGCAGCCAAATGGACGCAGCCACGGGGATTAGCGACAGCATCGTGCTGAGAAAAGTCGATGCCATTGGAGGTCGCTGCGCGCCTCTCGACGCCTCACGCCAGACGTTACGAAGGATCAACATTGGCCGACAGTCGAAGTACGATTGCGGGATTAGAACGTTTGGACTCGCTGTACATCCCATTTACAGTCAGGCAGGGGACGACGTGTCCCGGCCTACTGTGCCCTTAGCCCTGAGCTCTACGTCCTGATCCCCCTGTCCACAGCGGACAGGACAGCGTGGTACTTGGCCCTGAGTACATCGTGCTTCAGACGCAGGGGGGAGCACCCGCGCCCGTATGGTGCAAATATTCGAACGAGCCGTATGATATTGTTATCAGCCAATATTGTGGCTAATCTGTTCGGGCAATGACCCCTGTCATACAACCCTTCCACCTCCTCGTAATCGCGCTGTCCGGCTGGTTTAACCGCCAGCAACAGGCGGTCATCGATTATCTCATCGAAGAGAACCGTGTGCTCAAGGAGCAACTCGAAGGACAGCGGCTTCGGTTCACCGATGAACAGCGGATACGCTTGGCCGTGAAGGCCGAGGTGCTGGGTCGCCGGGCACTTGATGAACTGGAGACCCTTGTGACACCCGATACGCTGCTCGCCTGGCACCGGACACTCATCGCGCAGAAGTGGACCTACGCCAGGAAGGGACCCGGTCGACCGCGCGTCGCGCAAGAGATCACTGAATTGGTACTCCGCATGGCGAGGGAGAATACTTCCTGGGGTTACGATCGAATCCAAGGCGCTCTCGCTAATCTGGGACACGTCATTGCGCCGAACACGGTCAAGAATATCCTGAAAAGGCATGGCATAGAACCGGCGCCGGAGCGGAAGAGACGTACCTCGTGGAAAACGTTCTTAAAAGCGCACTGGGACGTAATGGCCGCTGCGGATTACTTTACGGTCGAGGTGTGGACACCCCGCGGGCTGGTAACCTACTACGTGTTGTTTATCATCCATCTTTCAACGCGTTCCGCACACATCGCCAGGGTGACCACGGCCCCCAACGGTGCATTCATGAAGCAAGTGGCCCGCAACCTGACAGACGTGAGTGACGGTTTTCTTTTAAACAAAGCATTTCTCCTCATGGACCGCGATACAAAATATACCGAGGAGTTCAGAGACTATCTGGATCGAGAGGGCGTGAAGCCTGTTCGATGCCCGGTGCGAGCGTCCAACTGTAACGCTTTTGCAGAACGGTTTGTGCATTCTATAAAAGACGAATGCTTGGATCGCATGATTCTCTTTGGTGAGGCATCGCTTCGTCGAGCACTCAGAGAGTATGTTGCACATTATCAGACCGAACGTAATCATCAGGGGGTAGGGAATCGATTGCTGGAGCCACTTGCCTCGGTCCGTTCGACCGATGAGCCAATTCAGTGTCGTGAACGGCTTGGCGGTATGCTCAATTACTACTATCGTGAAGCGGCTTGAAAGCAAGGTATCTTTTTTTGCACCACACGGGTGCAACATTGGGTGCGTTACTGAAGGTGATGTCATACTGAGGCGTCAGGAATTTTGAACGGATGAGCCCCCAGCCAGCGGAAAGGATGTAGACAACCTGGATACGGACTACGATTCCGAGCTGATCGCCTCAGGCATCATTCCAATGTGCAGAAAATGATCATGCAGAGAGATAATCAGTCTCCTACAGTCAAGTCAAGGTACTACACGTCGATCTACATAACAGCTGACGTAAGTATTGAAAGCGCTACATCAAAAAAAGGGCCGGATACATTTTATGAAAAAGGACGGGTAAAGGGGGCGAAGGGAATTAACTTCAATCCCTCCATCCATTTATCCATACACTGATTCGCTGATGAGCAGCAACTACCTTCCGGAATCTGTCAAGTCCGGAAAGGAAACAGGCACGTAGTAAATAATCTCCATCAGCAGTCCCTGCCCGTCTCTCGCCGGACTGACCGGCACCGTCCGATACCCGCCATAACCGTATTTAGCCGTCACCGCGCACACCATGGCATCGATGATGTCGTCGCGTGCGACCTGGCGCCGCAGAAACTCAACGCACGCCTGCTCGTAAAGCGCGGGGCATTGTGGAAAATAGTCTTCCAGCACCGCCATCCGCTCCTGCTGCCCCTCTCTCTTCTTCTTGTTGTACTGCATCGCCTGTTTATCCGTTCAGCGCCCGAAAGCAGAGTTCCGGGTGACATTCGCGCAGCACGCCCCGCAGCGCCCGGTTGTCACACAGCAGGGTATCAATCTCACGGATCTTCGGCACGATACCCCAGGCCTGCTTGCTCAGCCCGCGGCCAGTCGCCTGCCGGTTCAGTTCGAGGGCTTGCGGGTAGCTGGCTGCAGCCAGCGTACGGCGCGCCGGAGCAGAAAACACGCTGGATGCACGCCTGCGCCCCAGTAGCTGCCTGGCCTCCCGGTCGCACAAACGCCCGTCAGGCCCCGAATCGGGGAGCCCGATCGGGATATCTATCAATACGCTGTCGGCCTCTGCGGCCAGTTCTCCCACGGCACGCGCATCAGGCGCCACGTGGCAAGACCCGTTATCCCGCTCATCCAGGACAACGCAGAACCAGCCTGCCCTGCAGCCATCGATACCGATAAATGTCCGGGTTGATGCCATGGCGGTATTGTCGCCGCCGGTCACAGGCCGCGCCAGTGATGAAAGGAGAAAATAACCCTGTCCCGCTGCTCCCTTGTCACGGTATTGTTCACCCGATCAAGCCATCACTAACAACGCATGACACGCCCCCAACAGACACATCGCTGGATCGCCCACATGGACCTGGATGCGTTCTTCGCGAGCTGTGAACAGCAGGAACATCCCGAATACCAGGGTTGTCCCGTCGTCGTTGGTGCGCGCCCCGGCCATCGAGGCGTGGTCGCCGCCGCGTCCTATGAAGCACGACGCTTTGGCATTCACTCTGCCATGCCGATATCCGAGGCCTTCCGGCGCTGTCCGGATGCCGTGTTCCTGCGCCCCGACATGGAAAAATACCGCCGGCACTCGCGACAGGTCTTTCAGGTCCTTGAAACCCTGTCACCCGTCGTGGAAGCCGCCTCAATCGATGAGGCCTACCTGGATGTGAGTGGACTCGAAAAACTGTTAGGAACACCGGCAACGATCGGGCAAAACATCAAGCAACGTATCTTCACTGAAACCGGACTGACGGCTTCGGTTGGCATCGGCCCGAACCGGCTGATTGCAAAACTCGGCTCGGAATACCGCAAGCCGGATGGTTTAACGGTGGTCTCCCCGGAGCAGGTCCTCGATTTCCTCGCACCCATGCCGGTATCCAACCTCCGAGGGCTGGGGCGTCAAACCCGGAAGATCTTCAACCGTCTCGGGATCGAGACAATAGAGCAACTTCGCGCTGTCCCGCTAGCGCGTCTTGAACAACACCTGGGGGAAAAAGCCGCGGCGAGTTTTCACCGCCAGGCCTTTGGTATCGCCTCGGATCAGATCCTGCCGGATCAGCGCCGCAAGAGTATCTCGAAAGAGACGACCTTCGAGACAGATATCCGGGATAACACGGTGCTGCACGATGCCCTGCGCGGGCTGGCGGCCGAGGTGGCAAGGACCGCACGCCAGGAGGGATTGTCGGGTTCCGTCGTGACACTGAAGATCCGCTTCGAGGGATTCGAGACTTACACGCGGCAATACAAACACACGACACCGACCAACGACGAACGTGACATGCTCAAAACCGCCTGGCGGCTTTTCCTCGATGGCACGCTGCCGAATAAACCGGTTCGTCTCATCGGCATAGGCATCAGCGGCTGGGAGGCAGACCAGCCAGCACAAACTGACCTGTTCGATCAACCCGAACAGCAGGAAGACAATAAACGCATACTGAAAACGATCGATGCGGTTACCGAGAAATTCGGCAAGCAATTGCTGCAGGTGGGTGTGTCTCGCAAGCCGCGGTAACCGCAGCAACAAAGACAATCTCGGTGGCTATGCCGTTAACCGTCCATTTTGAGGATTTAATGACCGCCAAAAATATACCATGCGCCCCAGCCAGCGCGTTTTATTTTTCGGCCCAGGGTTTCAAATTCTTCGGCATTTTTCGCTTCCAACAGACTGATTAAGGCTTCGTTGTGATGTTCTCTGGCACAAAAGAGTGGCGAGCGTCCGTAAGCGGGGCTGTTGACATCGGCACCCGCCTCCAGGAGGACTTCGATAGCAGCGTTAAGATTTGCCTGGATTTTTTTGTCTGTACCCTGGTATGCACAGGCAGCTTGTGAGAGCGCCAGGCCATTTTCGTTTTTGGCATTGGGATCCATACCCATATTGATTAGCCGACTGACCAATTCTGCATCGCCACTTGTAGCGGCCGCGGCTAAAATTTGCGGGTAGGGTGTTGGATCTGCGCCGCCATCGAGAAGCATAAAAAATACGTTACTTTGAATGTCCAGGGATGCCTCTAAAATGGCGGGCCTGGGAAAATGATCTCCCGGAGTATGCCAGTTGGGATCAAGTCCCTGATCGAGAAGCAGCGCAACCGTTTCTTCCCGGTTGTTTCGCACTGCACTGATGAGTGCCGGACCAAAGAGCGGATTTAATTGATCCGCGCCTGGTTTGACGTGGACCAGCAGCAGTAACACAATGTCTGTGTAACCCTCTCGGCCGGCCCGGGTGGCCGCATAAAGCCCATACCATTTATCCCAGCGCACAGCGGCGCCCTTTTCCAGGAGCAAGTTGACGATTTCGGTATGACCTTTATATGCGGCGTTCTCCAGGGCTGTCTGCACTAAATAACCATAGCGCGGGTTTTTATTCGGCAGGGTGAAATTAATGTCGGCGCCCTGAGCTAATTGTGCCTGCACGCCCGACAAGTCCCCTTGCTCAGCCGCTTTTAATAATTCCGGACTTGCTGTTGCAACACTTGAAAAACCGTCAGTTAAAAACAGGCTGGTAAGAAATAAAATGAATTTGAACGGTTTGCACATTGCAGGATCTAAAAGTCCGCCAATTGAGTGATGCTAACAGAGTGGTACGGCCATTCTACAGGTTTTGTTAACAGGCCGGGACAATGGGAACATGCCACAATTATTCAACGTATCGAACTTTCCGGCCCGCCATAATTTGAAGCTCAATGGCTGATCCAGCCGCTCACTGCAATTAGCCCCGAATCAATTGGGTCTGCCCCGTGACGAAAATCGGGGACAGACCAGAATGGCACATACTTAAGACCTAACCCCTATAAATAGCCACGGAATCACACGGAAGAAACAGTCATAGCTAGTGATTATTCCGTGTTTTTCCGTGTGCTTCCGTGGCCAATCGTGGGCTTGCATCGAAGATATCCCTTAAGTAAGCGCCATTCGGGACTGACCACAATTACCACCATCCAATATTGACTGTTCTATCAGAAAACGTGGTCTGTCCCCGATTTTTCCCGATTTTTACGTCGCCGGGAGCGATTGATAACCAGGAGCTGCTGCTTCATGAGGAGGCTGTCAGCGACGACGGCCCTCGCACCACCGGGTCCCAGCAGTTTGGCGATCGTGGCCCCAATAGATGTGCGAGGAGTACCAGCAGATCCTTCATGGTAGAGCAGGGTAGGGAAGGATTCTTTCAGGAACAAGACTGTCTAAGTTATCGCTTTCAGGCGACAATTACGAATTCGCCAGCCACAGGCTCAGCACCACGCCGCTCGCCAGTTGCACGGGTTTGTTCTTGATGGGCCCAGGATGCCCTCGGGAAGGCGCTGCGGTGCGCTCCAGGTGTGGCCTCCGTCGCTCGATGCCATGCACATGCCCCACCAGGACCGGGGGTTCCTGCCGACTTTATAGAACAGCAACAGCGGTCCCGAGGCCGGTTGAAACAAAACCGGATTCCAGCAGGCATGGCGGGTTCCGTCTTCCTGACCCCCATGCGCCACCTCCACCGGCGTGGACCAGCCGTGACCGTCATTCCGCGATACCGAGATGCCCACATCGGGCCGGGACTCGAGTGAGCCGGCGAACCAAGCAGCCACCAGTCCGCCACCCGATGTCGCCAGGCTCGATGCGTGGCTCATGGCATACGGCGCCCTGGTGAAGATGAAGTCATCGCTGATGATGGCCGGCTCCCGGTTCGCCGGCGGTTTGCCCGAGAGGCGTCAGCCAGCCGCCGCGATCCAGCTCGTCAACCTTCGAAACACCAGGCGATTCGTGATCATTCTGCGCTGTTTTGCGAGCTGTAAATCCGGGAATTGCCGAATGTCAGGCGCAGGCTGATTAACATAAAAGGAACGGCGGTGTGTGACAGTCATTAGGCAAGAGTTCAGAACGCCATTGTTGAATCGTGAGTCCCGATAGTACCAGCAACGATACATGTCATGCCTCATCGGGGAGGGTGGACAGGACAGCATCGGTTTCCTGGAGGTGGCCATCGGAGGGCAATGAAATAATAGTGCAACGAGGGTCCGCAATAGGATAATGCCATCCCGGGTGTGGTGCGCGGAGCAGGTCGGAGTCGCTCCGCAGTGGCTACCTGCATGGCCTCTGCGCGTTTGAACCGGGCACGAGGTCATTATCAACGAGAATTCCTGGCAACGTAGAGAAGGTGACGAAGCATGAATACAAAAGCCTGTTTGTTTGCAGCACTGTTAGCATTTATGTCAGTTGTGGCCGCAGAGGAGACTGATACCCGAACAATTGTCCCGCTCTCACCGCCGCATCGCGCCATGGTGCTTCATGAGATGCGGCAATTCCTTTCCGGGCTGGAGCAGTTGTCGGTTGCCCTGTCAAAAGACGACATGAAAACTGTCGCCAGGGTGGCGCACTCCCTGGGCAGTCCGATGACGCATCATATGCCGGCTGATCTAAAGCAGGCGCTGCCGGAGGAATTCCGAAAGCTGGGGTTTTCGGTGCACGCCGATTTTGACCAGATCGCACTGGATGCCGAATCACTGGGCGATGGCAAACACACCCTGTCGCAACTCGGTGAAACCCTGTCCAGATGCGTGTCCTGTCACAACGCGTATCAGATCCATACTGTGGCAGGTCCGTAAGGGGCAAGCGTCGCTTATCCGTCTTCATCGATAATTTCTCCATGGCGAGCAGGCAACAGCGTGCGCCGGAGGCGGACAAGCAGGATCAGGAAAGCGCTGGTCCAGGCGATTGCGGAAAGCCAGAGAAATCCGTGCTGTGCGGCGGGTACGAACGACGCGAGCAGACGGCCCAGTGCTGCGGTACTTACCAGTAAGGCCGCGACCCCGATATCCCCGAAATCCGCGATCGGCTTGTGAGACCGCAATGTTGCGGTGCGCGCCATCATGACCAGCGTCAGGGTGCCGAGTGCCCCGATACCGATGCCATGCAACATTCCTGTTACCGGAATGTTGCCGGCGAGTTGTGCAATCCCCTTGAGTGCCAGTCCCGGCACGAGCCAGAGATAGCCGAGAGTGAGTGTCCAGAGGTGTGGAAGTGAAAGTGTGCGGTGAAGCTGCCACGGCATCACATGTACGAGCGAGAGCATCGCCGCGCTAATGCAGAGGACGCCGGCAACGGTTTCCAGGACAAATGTATCAACTATCGCCGCGCTGCCAACCAATACCGCCAGCGGAAGTTCGTAACGCCGCTGCATGTGATCGCGACGCGCGATGCCCTGCCGCTCGAGATGACCGCCCGTCGCTGCGCGCAGCGCGCGGCCCCCGATCAGCAACAGCAGCGAGGCAATGAGGTCAATTGCGCTCAGCAATGCGCGTGTCTGAACCTGCTGACCGAACCATACCGCGCCGACCCACCATGCCGCATCGGCGGTAACCAGTGCGATGAGTATTGCGGGCAGGATGAGATTCTCCCGACGCTTGGCTCCGGCGAACAGAGGTGGAGCCGCCAGCATAAACACCGCTACCGGAAACGTCATGCCGACGATAAAGGCTGCCGGACCGCTACCTGTGACAGCGGCAATCCGGGCGGCGAACCAGGTTACGGCCAGGATCCACGCCACGTTTCGTATTGGGCGTGTGGAAAGAAATCCGGCGATCACTGCAAGTGCGAAGCCAAACAGCATCTCATGACCGTGCCAGGTGGCGCCGATCACGGCGGGATGCCTGCTCCGCAACACGAGCCAGAGAGGAACAGCGGTGAGCGCATATGACGTAGCCAGCGGGAACAGCAGGCGATACGCCATAAGCGGCCGCCGGGCACGTTGCGAATTGGCTTTGCACCGGTGCAAATCAATAGTGCTCGATTGTGGGAGCCGGGAAGGTGGTGTGTACTGTCCTGAGCGTCGAATACGCGATCAGTTTTTCAGTATAAAATCACGCAAGACGACCGCATGGTTGCAGGAGCGATCACGTGCCGCGAACAGCAGCGTTATCGTTCCGCCGGCGGCCTGCTCCCGTAGTTCCCTGGCAACATCAGGCCGTGCTTCAAGTTCCTCGAGATAGCGGGAACGGAACTCGTCGAACCTGGATGCATCGTGACCAAACCACTTGCGAAGCGGGGCGGACGGCGCCAGATCCTTCGCCCACAAATCGATGCGGGCGTCGGCTTTCCTCAGCCCGCGCGGCCAGAGGCGATCCACCAGCACACGAAGGCCGTCATCGTCGCCGGGGTCGTCGTAAACGCGTTTGATCCGGATGCTCATTGCATCTGTCAATCCGTTCCTCTCAACGCCTGCCGAGGCGCCTCGAACTCTTCACGGCACTCCGCGCGATAAAAAGGGGTTCAGTGCACATTTCTTTCCAGCGAGTAAATTGTACTCTGACACCTGTACCTTCCCGTCATGAACTGGATGGCTCAGTCCGTGCGCGGTTGGGTATAGCGGTCGAAGAAAATCCTCACCAGATCCGAACGGGTGACCATACCGAGTACCCGCCGCTCGCTGTCACAGACGACGACTCGCTTGACGTTATTGTGCTTCATCACTTCGATGACATCGTGCAGATCCTGGTTGGGGCTTACGCACACCACGTTTTTCACCATATGCTCGGTGACCGCGGCCTCCGGTGCCTCCAGGTCGCCGTGGTGGGCCAGATGGCTGAACAGGGATTCCAGTGTCTGCCAAAGAGTGTGGTGCGGCTGATGAGCCGGTACCCCGAGGGCGCGCAGGAAGTCCGCCTCGGTGATGATGCCGACCAGGTGCCCGACGTCGTCAACCACCGGCAGTCCGCTGATCCGTTCGCTGACCATTAGATGCGTGGCATCGGTCAGCGGCGTTTGGGGGAGAACGGTGCGCACCGGCTGACTCATCACCCGACGTACGCTGATGGCCTCGGTGGCGCGGCGGCTGGCGAACTGCTCGGCCCGTTGTGTCAGCGCCATCAAGTCGTCCACGGTGATATCGATATAGGTGTCCATACTCTGCAGCGCCTGCTGAAAGTCCGTGCGGCCTGGTCGTTTAGGTTCATCCGAAGTGCTCATGCGTCTCTCCGATCGTTGCAGGTTCAGGCGGCGTTACCCGTCACTATTGCACAGGGTGTCGTGTCGACGCGCTGCCAGGAACTTTCGTTCAGACAAACTTCGTAGCAGGCCCAGCCCGCGAATAGCTGCCGACTGGCAGTGCCTGTCTGGCGGCGGTTGCGCCCGGCCACCACTCGGTAGGTGACCCTGTCCTCCATGCCGGATTCGGTTTTTCCGGAGCCGGCACTGCCGATTACCTGGCGCACCTGCCAGTTCGGACTGAACTCCCCGTTGCAGTAGTATCCACCGATGCGGATGTCTGCCGGGTACAGGTTGCCGGATTCGGCATTGGCTGACGCCTGGCTGCACATTGTGTCCGGATTATCCTCGCCGATGCCTGCCGCCTTATCCGGGGCCGTGGCCGTGACCGGGGTAGCCTTGTCTTTGCGCGGGATGTCTGCCGTGACTTGTCTGCTCGCGGCCCGGCCGACCGACGGGATGCGGTTGCGTGCCCATGCCGCCGGGTAACGGCGCCATGGAAAAGGAAAATTGAACACTATCGCGACCAGCAGGATGACGACTACATTCAGCAGCACCGGCGTCAGGACATAGTGAAACCCCAGAGCGTGAACCGCATCACCTCCTGCGACAGCCGACAGTGCGGTGGCTCCCCCCGGTGGATGGATACAGCGCAGGTAGTACATGGCGCTTATCGCCAGCGCTACCGCCAATGCAGAGGCTATGAGCGGTTGCGAATGCAGCCCGGCACAGGCTACACCGATGACGGCGGATACCAGGTGATCGCCGAACACGGCCCAGGGCTGGGGCAGCGGTCCATGAGGGACGGCAAACAACAGCACCGCGGATGCACCCATGGAAGCGACCAGGCTGGCACTTCCGCTCAATCCAAGGTAGGCCTGACTAACCAGTATCACACCCAGTATGCCGGTGAGACCACCCGCACCCGAGACCCACTTCTCCAGATGACCGCTGCGGTTCGCGCCCACACCCGCGAAGCCACGCAGGACGCCAGAGGTGCTGTGCACGGGCACGGGTTTTAGACGTCCAGCATCAGTTTTCGCGGCTTGCGCATGCCGGCGAACTTGCAGACCTGCCCCTTCCTCGCCATCGCCATGCGTTGCCTTGTTACTGCCGGTGAAGCCGTACAAGCCCGGCATCCCGTAAGGCCTGCTCCAGCAGGCGGTGAACACGTTCCGGTCGGTCGAGCTGGAGTGCCTGCCCGGCCAATGCCTTCATGCGCGCGGCTGAAACGCTGCGAATGGCCCATTTGATGCTGGGTATCGCCGTCGCGCTGATACTCAGTCCGTCGAAACCCATACCCAGCAGAAGCAGTGCGCAACCCGGGTCATTGGCCATTTCCCCGCAGACTGTGACCGGTTTTCCAGCGCGTCTGGAGGCCAGCACAATCAGCTGAAGCGCCTGCAGCAGGGCGGGATGGCCGGGATCCAGGCGCCCGGAGACCCGGGGGTTATTGCGATCGCTCGCGAGCAGGTATTGCAAAAGATCATTGGTGCCTACCGAGAGAAAGTCTACGTGTCGAGCCAGCTCTTCGAGCTGATAAATTGCCGCGGGCACTTCGATCATGATGCCGATTTTCGGGCGGGTAACCGCAAACCCTTCCTCGAGAAGCTGTCGCTGCGCCTGATCCAGCAGTAACAACGCCTGTTCCACATCGCCCACGTCACTGATCATCGGCAATAGCAGGCGGAGATTGCCGATGCCGATATCCGCGCGCAGCGCCGCGCGCAACTGGGTGAGAAATATCTCCGGATGATCAAGCGTGAGTCGAATGCCACGCCACCCGAGTGCCGGATTCGATTCGGCTATGCTCAGGTAGGAGAGGGGTTTATCCCCGCCGGCATCCAGGGTGCGCAGGTTCACCGGCCGCGGCGCCACGGCCTCGAGCAACTCTCTGTAGATGGCAAACTGTTCCTGCTCGCTGGGAAACCGGCCATAACGCAGGAACGGCAGCTCGGAGCGGAACAGCCCGATACCGGCGGAATCACTGACGGTGGCCAGCGACAGTTCGGCGGCGAGGCCGGTATTGGTATACAGGGCGACTTCCACGCCGTCCAGGGTTTGTGTCGGAAGGCCTTGCAACGAGGCGAGGGATTCGCTGAACGCATGCTCTTCCTCGATCAGCGAGGTAAATGCCTGGCGCAATGCCGGGTCTGGCCTGAGATAGAGTTTCCCGGTGTTGCCATCGACGATGATCTCCTGGCCGTCCAGGGAGGAGAGCGGCAGATCCGCGACACCCACAACGGCCGGAAGCCCAAGCGCACGGGCGATAATCGCGACATGGGAAAGAGAAGATCCCTCTGCGGAGATAATGCCCCGGATACGTCCTGGAGGCACCAGCCCAAGATCAATAGCGCTGATCCGGCGCCCAATGAGGATGCTGTTCGGCGGGCAATCCTCGAGCCGTGCCGATGTACCCTGCAGGCGCAGTAGCAGGCGGGTGCCGAGTTCCCGGACGTCCATGGCGCGTTCACGCAGATAGGTATCGTCCATCAATTCGAAGCGCTGCGCGTGGGTCTCGATTGTCTGTCGAAGAGCCCCCGGCGCCCAGTTCCCCAGATGGATGCGCCGGACGACAGCATCCATTATTTCCGGGCTGTCCAGCATTAACACGTAGGCATCGAAAAGCGCACGATCCGCTGACGAAAGCGTTCCTTCGAGGTCGTCGGCGATCCGGGCAATTTCCTCCTGAACGGATGCGACCGCCTGGCGAAAGCGACTTTCCTCCGCGACGGGATCATCGGGTATACGGTCAGGCACGGCCTGAAGGTCAGCGGCGAACACTACAGTGCCTTTTCCGACGGCAAGCCCCGGCGCACCGGGTAGTCCATCGAGCCGCCGTGACCCCCCGGTATCCATGCGGCACAGGCTGCACATCTCGCCATTTACCTTGGCAAAGGCGATCGCGCTGCCAAGCTGGGCGGCCAGGGTGGTTAGAAAAGCTTCATCTGCATCGTCGAAGCGCCGCGCCTTGCGCTGTCGTACCAGCAACACCCCCTGCACATGACGCTTGTGAATCACCGGCACGCCGAGAAACGCGTGGTAGCGGCCGGTCCCCGATTGCGCAAGAAATTCCCGATCCAGATCTTTAGGCACCTGGGCCAGGTTGACGGGATGACTGCTGTCCGCCACCTGGCCGATCAGACCCTGCCCGAAACCGGCCTGTACGTGTCCTACCAGTTCCGGCGACAAACCGTCGGTCGCGGCGAACACATGGCGGCGTTGTTCGTGATCGGTAAAGTAAACGGTACACACATCCGCGGCCATCACCTGCCGGGTGCGGCGCACAATCACACTCAATGCGGAATCCAGATCCGTGGCAGAATCCACTTCGTGGACGATCTGCGTCAGTGCTTCAAGCCTGTGGCTGTGCCTGGAATTGTCCGGAGTCATGGCAGATTTCCTTTGTCCATCTCACAGAAGGCGCTTCAAGTCGCATCGACTGCAGGCAACAAGCAGGTTCGACAATTCACCGGACATGGCGTTATTCAGCCTGGTCGCCCGTCAACCCGGGGCTTGATTAAAATACCGGCATAGGAAATCACGAATAGCGTGAAGGCCACAGTCCAGAGCACCCCAGCCAATGCAACCCATTCGCTGTATCTGCCGGGGGATAGTATCGGTAGACAGACACGGGAAATACCGGCCAGGTTGGCGAATACGAAGGCCCAGGTCATGACGGCTCCAACGTGTAAGGCGCGACCCGTGTGGCCGAGGGCCACGCGCGCCATCATACCGAGCGTTATCGTGCCAATGCCACCCGTTGTAAACGCATGGAGGGCTAGCATGGGATTGATCAATCCGGCCGCGGACAGTGTCGTTAACACGAAACCGGCCACCAACCAGGCGTAGCCCAGATGCAACACCCAGAGTAAAGGGACTGACCAAACCGTTTTCTGGTACCAGCCGGCCAGCCGAATCGCGTGCCCGAACGCGGCCAGCAGCCCGATAATGATCACGGCTATTGGCGCTGCATCCATCAGATCCAGCGCCATCAGGCCGATCAGGGCGCCGAAGGAAAGGTACTCGACGCTTGTCCATCGCCTGGTCGTGGCGCCGGCAATGCCGCGCTCAGTGAAGAACGGAATGACCCGTCCGCCAAGAATCGCGATCAGCAGCACGATCAGGTAAATGGCGAAATGGATTCCTCCCAGAGCCGTGGACTGTGTATATCCCAGCACCTGCAAATGCACCATGACATTGGCCGCGGTCAGGGCGGCGAGGACGAACAGAAAGACCAGATTGTGTTTCTGCCGGCTGCGCAGCAGCGGTACCGACAGGGTGACAGCGAGCACCGGAATAAATGCAGTGTCCACCCCCGCAATCATCCCGTGCGGCAATATCCCGTCCAGGAACGGTACCATCCGCCCCGCCAGCCATAGCATCACCAGGCCTGCCAGCGCTTTCCCGCCGGGAGTCGGTATGCCGGTCCAGTTGCGCACCGCGGTCAGCAGAAATCCTGCGATCACCGCAACCGTATACCCGAAAACCATTTCATGACCGTGCCAGACCACGGCACCGTAATAGCCGAACGGAACGTGCCCCCCCGCATAGGCGTATAGCCACAGTGGTATCAACAGGGAAGCCGTGAGGCCCGCAAGCAGAAAGAACGGTCTAAAGCCGAGATTAAACAATGCGATCCGGGGATCGGAGCTGGATTTAAGGGTCTCACTGTTCATAAAGGCAACATCCATTCAGCGGTCGCTGTACTTCGGGCGTAACCTGATTACGTTCATGCGTTACAAAACCATTCGGTCAATGCAACTCCCAATTCGGATCCTTATGTCTTCGCAGTTGGCTATGCGATGATGGCTTACCACCGATCAGTAAGAAGTATAAAATATACTACAAATAGTCCACGTGATAGAAAACCCGCCGGAATCAATGTTTATTGCTGATAAAATCCGGGCAACGGAAGGAATAGTGACCGAATCAGATCCGGTACAGGCGAATCCAGGTGCTCCTCGATGCGATTGACGACATTTACGGATTATTCGCTGCGCGTGCTGATCTATCTGGGTACGCACAGCAACCAGCAGGCGGCAGTCGGCGAGATTGCGCTTGCCTATGGCATTTCCAAAAACCATTTGATGAAAGTCATTCTGTTTCTGGCGGATGAGGGTTATGTGGTAACGGCTCGCGGCAAGGGAGGCGGGGTGCGGCTGCGGCTGGATCCGGATCGTATCCGTATCGGTGAAGTCGTGCGCAAGTCAGAGGCGGGCAGTGTGCTGGTGGAATGTTATTCGCCGGAAACCTCCGAATGCCGCATTGAGCGGTCCTGCCTGCTGCGCGGTGCATTCCAGAAAGCGGTGCAGGCATTCTATGCTGTGCTGGATACCTATACCCTGGCCGATCTGGTAGTAAACCACACGACCCTGGAGTCCCTGTTACGTAAATCATCGACCCGGAATCGAGCCACTCAACGCAATTGACCGCTGGCTAGTGCTCGCCTTTGGTGCGCAGCAGACCGGCCAGACGGTTTCCCTGCATCTGCGGACCGCCACGCGGGAAGATGGCGTGTAGATGATGATTGCTGCCAAGCTCGGGTCCCCAGACCGTGCGAAAGTGCTTGATGATCTCGCGCACATTGGCCTGGACCTGGTGTCGCTCATAAAAGTCCCTCAGGTAGCGGATCACCTCCCATACCTCATTCGTGAGCGGAAGGCCTTCGTATCCGGCTTCAGCACGCACAAAGGCTTCGGACCAGTCGCCAGGGTTGACCAGGTAACCCTCGCTGTCGGTCTGGACTTCGTGTCCATCGACACAGAGTGTACGGGTCTGCATCCCGGGATAGGCAATGCTGCCACTTTTGCCGCCGCCGGGTGTGCCGGATTCCGCAATTGTGCCGGCATCGGTTGGTGACCAAAGGCTGATATCCACATCGCCCTCCAGACGACCGTGATAGCGGGCAGCGCCGTTTATCACCACTTTGCCGCTGGCAGGAGGGATGTCGAATGTGGCGACAACGGCACGATCGGTGCCACCCTGAATCGGGTGTTCAGGATCAGTGTCGAGATAAAGAATGACCGGGGTGCGCTTGACCGGTTCATTGGTGAATTTCATCGATACACGGATTTGCAGCATGCTCTTACCTTTCGATGCAACACGTAATGTGATTCGCGCGTCGTCATTGAGAGTGATAACAAAATGTTCATAACAAGCATATAATATACCAGTATAAGCAAAAAAGTATATCCCTGCTGACACAAGCAAGGCACCTTATTATTGACAATTCTCGTGGTAATGATTCGATCGATTTATTCAGCCAAAAGTATGAGCTGCAGCCGCTCATGATGCCGGAGTGTACTTCATGATTGAACCGGCGCCCAAGGACGCCGCCGCTGTTGGCGAGTCAATTATCAAGGCGCAAAGGCGACGGAGGGATGAACGGTATTTTCAGTTCCTTTTGCGTTGCCGTGCGCACTCACGGTACAACATGCTGAATGAGCATGTCGTGTTAGGAATCCACCGACGAAATCTGTATAGGGTGCCATCGTAACAGTGACGGAGAGGATGCAAAATACCAATGGTAGTCAGAACGCTCCTGGACCTGAGAGCGCGGAAAGAACTAACTGCCTGCCGTCCGGAACCGGCAGGATCGATTTCATCATGATGATAATGATGTGTAGAAACACATGATCACACGTGCAGCCAACACGGATTACAGGAGAGTCGTCATGACTGAACTCAAAACCTATTTCGTATGGGACGCCTACATTCGCTGGTTTCATTGGCTCAATCTGCTGTGCATGCTCGGGCTGATTGCCGTGGGCGTGATCATCCTCAACGACAAGGCGCTCGGCGTGACTACGAGGGCAAGATTGTGCTGAAGACCGTGCATGTCTGGATTGGCTATATATTCACGCTGAATCTGTTGTGGCGTCTGTTGTGGGCCTTCATAGGCGGGCCACAGGCGCGCTGGCGGGCGATCCTGCCTGGCGGGCGCGGCTATATGAACGATGTGCGCGCTTACATCTCCGATTTCGTTGCCGAGAGGCAACGCCAGTACTTCGGCCATAATCCGCTTGGGCGCCTCGCGGTCTCTCTCCTGCTGCTGCTGTTGATAACCCAGGCCGTCACGGGGCTGGTGCTGGCGGGTTGTGGTCCGCAAAAATTCAAGCAGCTTTCGGTACCAAGCCATATTCATGATGCAATCCGCCCAGGATAGGGTGGGCCACAACCTTAAGGTGACCTGGAATGCGATGCCGATGGTTGTGTGGAGTGACAGGAAGTTCAACCGGCGGATCCGGGATACCCGGCCCATGGCTGGCGTGGGGGCGGCCTCGATTGTAATGCGTGACCCAGTGTTTTGTAACGATACGTAAGTGGTTTTCCGTCAGTGGAATCAGGAAGTCGAGGCATTCTCGGCGCAGCGTACCGATCACCCGTTCACAGAGGCTGTTAGCCTTGGGGCTTCGAGGCAGGCGGTGTCCTGAGTACGCCCAGCCTCATGTGCGTCATGGATAGGTCGAGCCGTGGCGAGAAAATTCCATCGCGATCGTGAATGAGAAAATGGTAACCATGATCAGAAGGGATGGCTTCGCGTAATTGTTGTAGTGTCCATGCAGCAGTGGGATTAGTTGTCACATTGCAATGTACAATCTGCCGGGTCTGATGTTCGATGACAATAAAGACGTATAGTAGCCGAAACGTTGCGGTTGCGACGACACAGAAATCACAGGCCAGTATGGCCTCCGCATGGTTGCGAACAAAGGTCGACCAGCGTTGATCGCCACGTGGTTGTCCCCGAGGGTGTAGTGGCATATATTTTCGTACAGTACGCGGTGATACGCGAATGCCCAGCTTGAGCAGCAATTCATTGGTAATGCGCTCCTCGCCCCAGGACGGATTACTCAACGCCATTTCGCGGATCAGTTGTCTTAGTTCTGCGGGTATCGGTGGACGCCCCGGGCGTGATTTCCAGCGCCAGAACAGGCGAAAGCCCTGACGGTGCCATCGGACTAATGTCCGGGGCTGTACAACAACCAGCGCATCACGCCAGTTGAATAACCTGGAAAGCAGCACGAGCGCAATTCGGACGGGCGTGTCAGGCCGGTGATGCTTGACCTTACGTTCCCGGAACATAGCCAATTGTTTGCGCAGGAAGAGATTCTCGGCAGCGAGTGTTCCCTGTGGACGTAGGACAAGCCAGAGGAATGTGGCCAGGTCGCCGAGCAGTGTGATTATCGTTTTGACACCTTTCATGACGGGCAGTATCTTGCCATATCACGAAGGGCAGTGCGATTCAAAGGCAACTGCATCCTTAAGAATCAACGGCATTCAATTATTGCGGACCACAATAGACCTACAGCATTTCGGCCATAAAATCATCGCCCGTGTCTTTTTTCGGGCAAATTCAAGACATAAAATGGCGGCTTTCGGGTCGCCGTATTTTTTGTTCACTCAAAATGTCTGAAGTTGCTGCAAACCGGACATAATTTGTGATTCAGAGGATGTCCGGTTTGTACTGGAATCGGTCATTTATGTTTGGGCCGATATTCATCATTGAGCATGTACGGGATCCGGCCGAAACCGTTTCACATCATTGCATCCATGTTACGGAGCCTGGTTACTAGAGTCTTCATCACGCACAGTCCGAAACGGGGAGTCTTCTGGATCAGTGACAGAAACTGACTCCGATTCAGCTGAGCAAGAACGCAATAGTCTTGCGCCACCACGGTCGCACTCCGGGTACTGGAATCAATCAGCGCCATCTCGCCAATGATTGATCCCCGTCCGGCAACCTCCATGGACTTGCCTCCCACACGAATTTCGATATTTCCGTCGAGGACGACGTACATCGAGGTGCCCGGCGATCCTTCAATAAACACCTTCTCGCCGGGCTGATAAGTCCGGGAAGTGCCCACGTTCTGAACCATATTCAAGATACTAGGTTCCACTTTCCTTCCACTCCCGGCATTCCCTACCAGAATGACCTGCTGCTATAGAGGTCTTTAATCATTTTTCGACCAGAGCCAGATATTCATGAGCCGCTTATGTGGCGGAATCGTGATTACTGGAAATTCGATCGCCATTTTTTATTCTTCTGACCTGGATTCTGTGTTCAGTCGTTTGCGCAGAAATTACCTGTTTGAACCTTTTATGCGATGACTCTAGTCAACCTAAAGCCGATTAGATATAAGGGAAACTACTTATTCAGTACATCAGGATTTAACGTTGCCTTTACATTGATGGGGCGGGAAGAATTGGCTTTACCATTGCAGGAGAGGATGAAAGCGAAGCGGGAGGAGCGGCTGCATTGACCACCATATCCCGACCATGTGTCGGGGGTTTTCCTTCAATATAGGTCCGGAATAACCCGTAAGAAGACATCCACGAGCGAGGTGCTTATGACCGGGTTGCAGCAACTCCGGACATTCTAACGTCTGAAGCCAGCCGTGTGCGTCGGACTGGACTGAGTTGTTAGCAGTTGCGTTCATTTCCAATACCTACCGGGAGAATAAATTGGACCGTGTGGATGCGGTTGCTTTCGAAATGGTGGGTTTGGCTTAGCAATAAATTCTTGGGCTTTTTTATCTTCGTCATAACGGGCAAATACATTACGCTTCAATGCCTCTCCCGCTTCTGAGATAGAGTGGAAATCTAGCTGATCAAATATGCCAGCAGTATCACCAAAGAAGTATACGGTACAGCCAGAATCGGTTTCTTTAATATCGCTCCAGTTTTGTTGCAAGAACTTAACAATTTTGAACCAGTATTCTGTGTTTGTAATGTTGAACTCTTCCTCCATAGTTTTTGACCGCTACCGGATCATGACGCGCCGTCCCAACGCCAACCATAACCGGTGCATTTGTAGTGAGCGCAGCAAGCGAAAAATGCGTCCTGATTGAAGCTGTTGTTAGAGATCATATCTGCTATTTTCCGAATATCATTGATTTGCATGCTTCCGGGTCATGAGTTTCCACCATGCACTCACATTAAGCGGAGTCGCGACTTTCGGGGCACTCCCAGCGCCTCAAAAGCATCTAAACACTTTTCTTCTGCTTCTCTCTCTTCAGAGGTTGTGGTTAAGAATCTATAGGCCTCTTTTCCACCTGCCCACCACGGATAGGGAAAAGCCACGGCCTATAACTACGTCCTTTGTGTATATCTATGGTCATCGACGATGATTTCGAACATGCCGAAGATATACAAAAATAGAGAAATGTGACGATTACAAATCCTATATAACAGCTCATATTGATCTTCCTTTTTTTATCTCTAACACCATGCTAACCGGCGCGTAGCAGTAGCGCTGCGGAGCGTCCGAGTGAGCGATAGCGAACGATGTTGAGAATTTTGTTATGTGTTTTCTACTCTCCCAGTGCAAACACGTTTGACAAAGTGTTTATATAATTAAAATATCCTGTAATTGACACAGCTTCGAGTACCTCAATATCCGAGTACCCCAATGCTTTTATCTCATCTATATCAGATTTAAGTATTTTGTAATTATCTTTTTTTGAAGCCCTTACGCAAAACCTCAGCAAAGCCTTTTCCTTATCTGAAGTAGAAATTACATCGATACCTTGTAGTACTTCATCAATATGTTCCTCCGTCATTCCAAGCATCTTTCCAATGCTCTTATGAACATCGACACACATCTTGCATCTGTTCTCTTTTGAAATTAACAGCGCAATTGATTCCTTCACGCTATATGGCAACTTCGTTTCATTAAGCAAATATCCTTGAACCATACCATCAGTCGCAAAATATACTTTTTCATCTAGTGCCATTAATTTGAATATCTCCCCGAGTTGGCCTGTTTTCTCAAGAATAGGTCTCGCTCTTTCTTGAATCGCAGGTGTCATTTCATCAAATTCTGGTAATTTTATATGGGCCATTTTTAAGTACCTATGTTGCTTTAGAGACTATATATAATAGTAGTTAAGAGCAAAGCTTTGTTGAACACTTACTCTACCGGGACGTGATAAGAATGTCTTTACTACAATGTGAGAGATGACACTCTTTTCGTTCGCATCTGCTAGCAATCATGTTGCCGCCTGCTCTATCATAGCAACCAGCAGCAAAGAATTGCTTGATTTCCCTGATCAAGCGCAATTCAAGTAAATGTCTCTATTTTTCAGACATAATAGGTATTAAACGGACAAAAAGGTCTATATCAGGCATCGCAATCATGTGCGTATTTCTACATATCACTTTGTTTACATTGTTAATCTGCAGATTGCGGTCAAGATATCAAAAAGCGTAAGTACGGACAGCAAATAATTGCTAAGGGGGGGATGGGTTCACGAATCAGATACATGGATGCAGGGTAAGTGGCAGTTAGTGCTCCGCCATGAACTGAAGTGGTTCAATAGATATGTACAACCCAGTTAAGCATAATTTACTTAACTGAGGTAGAGAGTAATGACGACGAGAAGACAATATTCGAAGGAATTCAAACTGGATGCGATCAGCCTGGTTTTTGATCAGGGTTTTTCTCGCAGGGAAGCGGCCAGCAGTCTGGATATCAATGCGCAAATGCCAGGACGGTGGGTTAAAGAACATGGTGCAGAAGATGGCCAGGCATTCAGAGGAAATGGCAAGCAGACACCTGAGCAGGAAGAGATCAGGAAACTCAAGGCGCAGGTCAAACGCCTTGAAATGGAGAGGGATATCTTAAAAAAGCGACGGCATTCTTTGCAGCAGAAACGAGGTGAAATATTCGTTCATCACCCAACATAAGAATGCCTATCCAATTACCCTGCAATGTCAGGTTTTGGGTGTCAGCCGTAATGGCTATTACCAGTACGAGAGAAATCGGGCGAGAAGGCCAGATGATCCCAAGCATCAAGAGCTGCTGGAGTGGGTTGAGGATATTGCCGAAAGTTCAGGCCATACCTACGGCAGCCGGAGGATGAAGAGAGCCCTGAATGTGTTGGGTTATCCGGTGAGCCGCAGCAAAGCAAGGAAGCTGATGCGTGAAGCCGGTGTACGAGCACGCCAGCTTCGGAAATACAAGGTGACGACAAACAGTAATCACCAGCAGCCGGTGTTTGACAATCTGCTCAACCGTGAGTTTGACGTTTCCCAACCCGACCGAGTTTATGCCTCGGATGTGACCTATGTCTGGACACAGGAGGGCTGGCTGTATCTGGCGGTGGTTATTGATCTGTGTACCCGCAAGGTTGTGGGCTGGAGCATGAGTTCCCGGATGAAGGCGGAACTGGTCTGTGATGCCCTGCAGATGGCGATCTGGCGGCGCAGGCCAAATGCCGGACTGATCCATCATTCCTGGACTACATGAGTCCAAATGATTTTGAAAGGCAGTTATTGGAGAGGAAAAAAGCGGCTTAACTGGTTGTCACAAATTGCTTGACCACATCATCCCGCTTTGGCATCTACGATATCTCTGGTTGGAATCCAAACGTTACTCTGGAGCTAGGCTTGCCGTTCGGCCTCAATGAAAAAGCATATATTGCTATCGATCCGTCGAAGACGAACATCAGCGAGGTTCCATCAGACTTGCGGGGAATAGACAGGATTCAGTATGCATCTTATGCCGAACTTCAAGAAGGCTTAGGGAGGTTGTTATCTCAGGAACTGCTGGTCCATCGAACACATGACGTGGAGAATCAACTATTGCAGCTCAGAGAGCAGGCAACCAAACTAATCGCCGAAGGCGATAGCTTGAAGATAACTGATTTGGCAAGTTTGTTGGGTGTTTCAGTTGATATGGCTAAATTAGTCGTAAAGCCGCTAGTTGGAGATATCATCGAAATCCAGGGTGTTACCAGAGGAGCGCGTTATTTTCTCAACAACAGACCGGCATAACACGTCGCTCAACAAAACTCGCTACGTTGGTGCTTCGTACCTCGTAGCTTGCAGATTAGCTCTGCGTTACTAATGTGATGTAACGAATAAACACTACGAATATAGTATAATTTCAGTTGGCAATCACAACTGGAATGAGTTTGTCATGGGGGCACCTGTACCAATCGTTTTGCAGCGTAGTGAACGAAAAAATATGAGCAACTCTGTCGTAGTGGTAAGACGCCCGTACGACTTAAACAACGTCTCACTATCGTACTTCTGGCTGATGAGGGTTTAAATAATGGCGAAATTGCGCAGGAGCTATCGATCAGTGCGCACATGGCCGGACGATGGCGGAAGCGTTTTGCCGAGGATGGACTATCCGGCATAGAGAAGAACCTACCGAGAGGTAATAACCACGGAGGTAAAAATTCTCGGGCACAGGCGCGGCTTCGTCAGAAGATTATTGCGAAAACAACAACGGAAAAACCGCCCAATGCAACCCATTGGAGCACACGGACGTTGGCCAAGGTATTGGGAACCAGTCATAACTTTGTTGCAAAGGTCCGGCGAGAATGTGGCTTCAAGCCACATCTAATCAGTCAGTTCAAGATAAGCAATGATCCACAGTTTGCAGAGAAGCTGGAAGATGTGGTGGGCCTGTACCTCAATCCGCCGGAGAATGCGGCGGTTTTCTGTGTCGATGAAAAGAGTTCCATACAGGCGCTGGATCGCACGCAACCTGGGTTGCCGTTGAAGAAAGGGCGGGCGGCGACGATGACTCACGATTACAAGCGTCATGGAACAAGCACCTTATTTGCGGCACTCGACGTATTCTCTGGTGAAGTGATCGGGGAGTGCAAACAGCGGCACAGGCATCAGGAGTTTCTTGGTTTCTTAAAGACCGTGGAAAAACAAACACCGAAGGATAAATTGCTTCACGTCATCGTGGATAATTACTCTACTCATAAGCATGAGAAAGTAAAAAATTGGCTCAAACGCAATAAGCGCGTCACGCTGCACTTCATACCAACGAGTTCTTCATGGTTAAACCTGGTGGAGCGATTCTTTGGATTGATAACAGAAAAGCAGATTCGCCGAGGGGTGTTTTGTTCGGTGTCAGACCTTGAGGAAAAGATCATGCAATTTATCGAAGGGCATAATGAGAATCCCAAACCTTTTGTATGGACGAAATCCGTAGACGAGATTATGGCAAAGATAAATCGCGCTCGCCTGGCACTCTCAAATGTATAGCTTATTCGTTACACCACACTAATGACCGAAATTGCATAGTCACCATTCACTGGTCATCCACGTAGGGCAGAAGTTGGCCCAACTACGACATTCCCCACCGCACGACGCCTAAAGTCACACCGCCACCCAATAGTAGCCCTGAGTACTGTGTTCAGAAATTCCCGATCAGGCCCTTGGCCGTAATACTCCGCCCGGAGTCCGACGCGCCCGGCACTTCGACCTAAGCGCTGCGATCGAAATACATTCCGATTTCAGGCCTAATATGTGGGCCGGCAGGCGGCCGGCGTAACGGGAAATACGGAGGCGTGCAATGCGCTATGAGCTCTTCTATTGGCCGTCAATCCAGGGGCGGGGGGAATTCGTGCGATTGGCGCTGGAGGCAGCGGGCGCCGTCTATGTGGACGTGGCGCGCGAGAGCGGGCGCGGTCTCGGCGTCGAGGCGATGATACGACTAATGGAGGGCCCAGCCCTTGAGCGTCCGCCTTTCGCTCCGCCCTTCCTCCGGGCGGGCAAGCAGGTAATCGCACAGACCGCGAACATACTACAATTCCTGGGACCGCGCCTGGGGCTGGTGCCCGAGGCCGAGGCAACCCGGCTGTGGGTGCATCAGCTGCAGCTTACTGTGGAGGACTTTGTCGTTGACATCCACGACACGCATCACCCCGTTGCAATGAGTCTTTATCACGAAGACCAAAAACCCGAGTCCAAACGCCGTGCGAAATTCTTCACCGAGGAACGCGCGCCCGAGCTGCTGGGTTATTTCGAAAACGTGCTGCAGCGCAACCCGGGTCGCCGCGGTTATCTGGTCGGGCGCAGTCTAAGCTACGTCGATTTATCGATGTTTCAGATCGTCGACGGGCTACGCTACGCCTTTCCGAAGATGATGGCGGGGCTCGAGCCCGGGATTCCCGGCCTCGTGGCCCTTCATGACCGTGTAGCGCAGCGGCCTAACGTCGCGGCTTATCTCGCCTCTGAACGGCGCCTGCCATTCAACGTGGACGGGATCTTCCGACATTATCCGGAACTGGAAGCGTAGTGCCAGTGTACAAGTTTTCGGGACACACCGGATTTCCGCGATCTGCTGCGCTTTTTTACCAGAAGGCTGATCTTCCGGCGTTAATCGACTTCCGAAGTGCGATAGCAGAATGGAGACCCCCGGACTTGCTGCACTCAAAGGCAATGAACATTCGTTCCAGTTCGAGCTGAGTACTTCCCGTTGCATAAAAGGTCACCGCTCCCCAGAAGATAGACATCCTGTCACAGGGGTGGCGCTTATCACGTGCATTCAGTCACATTGCCACACAGGCGGAGTATTAGTCTGGCGTCCTGATTCCCTAGGACGACGTTCTCCGTCCTAGGGGCACAGTATGCAGTGCCAGGTTCTGTGAACGCAGGACTCAGACCTCAGACCGCCGCACCCAGGGGGAGGGGTTAGGGTGTGCCCTCTTGCACTCAACGGCGAATGACCGAGTTCGACTGCCAAGTCAGACATTCACCCTCTCCGGTATGTACTATTAGAATCATATTTGAATGACACCACTTCAAACGCCTGCAGCCAGCCCGTATCGCCCGGAAAAGTCGCGGCGTCCAGGCTGGCTGCCAAGCCATGTCGCTATTTCGGCTCCACTTGAATATCCACGTTTGCGCCCTGAGTGATGGTATTGAAGACGGGCGAGTACGCAGTCAGTCTTTTGAGTCGTTCCATGTTGTCTACATCGGCCTTAACTTTGAACTTGACGCGAATTTCCGTGAAGCCTTTTGGCACGTCGCTGGAGAGTCCCAGAAAACCGCGCAGATCAATGTCGCCTTCAAGCTCGGATTCCAGTTCTTCGATATGGATACCCCGTACCGCGGCATGTGCCACCATACTTGTGGTTACACAGGCAGCCAGAGCATTGAGCAGGTGCTCCACCGGATTAGCGCCGTCGTCATTACCTGCCAGTATTGGTGGTTCATCGGCGTGCAGCTCGAACTGTTGTTTATGGGCAATTTCCTGTCTGGCACCGTAGAACCCGGTAATCGTGGTGCAATTGTGGTTACCGCCCAGCCATTTGTTGTGCGCGCGGAACTTGCATTGTCCCAGATCAGGCTCCTGATCGATGGCATTCACCGTCCCTTGCAATGTCTCCATGTGGATGCCATTGACAGTGCCGTCATTTGGGTTGCTTTGTCCATGTTTACTTGTCATTTGATCAGTCATAGTCGTTCTCCTTGCCAGTGTTTGGTTGCTTGATGTATCGCGTTGACGATGAGATCGTGCTAGCGACTTCAGCTTTACGATAGTCCTTGACAGGCAGACCCATAAGATGGAATTTGGACAGAAACGGGGCATTTGTGCCACAAATTGATGTTGATGAGATGAAAGGCTTCAGAAAAGACCCGGTGGAGGTCTTGATTGTTGCAGTTCCGGAGACTGCAGGTTCCGCACTCTATGGCATGCTGGATGTGCTGCTGGCCGCCGGAAACATCTGGCAGACACTGGTGCGAGATGGGACGGAACAGACCCTGTTTCGGGTCCGCATCGTCGCCCCCAGCGGGGACACATTCACCTGCGGCAACAGGATTCCAGTTCACCCCGATTGCTCGATTACTGACAATCCCGCCGCCAGCGTACTGATATTACCTGAGCTCTGGCTGGGGCCGGACGAGAACATCCATGGGCGCTATCCAGAGCTCATGGAATGGATACGCCATATGCATAGAGAAGGCAGCGCGATCTATTCCGCCTGCTCCGGTGCCGTCATGCTGGCCGAGACGGGTTTGCTCGATGGTTGCGATGCCACATCGCACTGGGGCTATCAGGACCTTTTCAGCAAGTACTATCCGAAAGTCCGCTTCCGTCCAGAACCGAACCTGGTGTTTACCGATGCAGCGGGCCGCATCGTCACCGCGGGTGGTACAACCTCCTGGCATGATCTCGCCATACATATCATTTCGCGCTATGGCAGTCCGGGTGAGGCGCTGCGAATTGCCAAGGTGTACCTTCTAAAATGGCACGGTGAAGGTCAGTTGCCCTATGCGACGCTGGTGCGCAGGAATCTGCATGCGGATTCCGTGGTGCGTACCTGCGAACAGTGGCTGGGCGAGCACTTCCGGGAGTGTGACGCCATCAGGCAGGTAGTCGAGTTGGCAAACATTCCCGAACGCACCCTGAAGCGGCGCTTCAAGACAGCGACCGGAACTTCGCTCATTGAATATTTGCAAAACTTGCGCATCGAAGCGGCCAAGCAGCTACTGGAATCCGGACAAATGCCCGTGGATGAAATCAGCGTGGAAGTCAGTTACGAAGACCCGTCATTCTTCCGCCGCTTGTTCAAGCGCAGTACGGGCCTCACACCCAGTCAATACCGTCGCATGTTCCAACCGGTTTTCAATGCTTCGGATCAAAGCTGAGACAGTGGCTCCTTCAGAGGCCGTTTTCTTTTGAGCCGCAGGTCGGAATTTCGCCGACAGTCGAAGTGCGATTGCAGGATGGGAACGTCCGGAATCGCTGATACAAAACGTTCCTATGGCAAATGAACCCCGCTGATGCGGTGCCCGATTTCGACAACTCTCGGCCAGGAGCCGTCGCTCGTCGTGGCGTCACATAAAGTCGGCTTGCGGATCACTAAGCGGTCGTTCGCTCAAAGTGCCGAATGTCACCGCTTTTAAGCCAAAACAGCCTTCAGTCGCCTCCGTCACGCTGGCTTTGTTGCCCTTGCCCCACTTAAGTCGGCATCATCCGCACCTGATCGCGGCTGCCGATTACCTACGTGCCTCAGGGCCGGGAAATCTTTCAATCCGGAGCATCGAGCATCCGCTTTCGTCCGTTATTCTGAACTTAATAGGTAGGCGATAGGAGGCGCGGCGTGGATTCACCGATAGCCCTTGACGGGTACAAGCGGCGGTCGCCGAGTACTTCGACGCCCGTAGGGTAACCAGCCATCGAGGGCAAGTCCGTCCAGGTTTTTGTTTTCAGGTTAGAACTGCTAATTCGCCATACACACGAACTTGCTACGCAGATGCTTGCTCTATCAATAAGAGACCTGTTGTTGATATACTTAACAGGTGCTAAAATAAGACCTGTTAATGGTTCATTCGGAGTTGCCATGAGCACGAAATTTTCAGAGGATGTCATTCCTCTTACCGATCTGAAAACCAATCCCGGTCGTGTGGTGAAACATGTATCGGAAGCGCATCGGCCGGTACTCCTTACCAGCCGTGGCCGCGGTGTTGCCGTGGTCCAGTCCGTGGCCGATTTTGAACAAACAGAGGAGGAGCGCGCCTTTATGCGCGCAGTCGTGGAGGGTCTGGCGGATCTGGAAGCCGGGCGGGAAGTTTCACTTGCAGCAGCCAGGAAGCGGCTGGGATTGAAATAGATCAATGCAGCGGGTTGTTATCAGCTTCGCAGAATCGGCATTGCATGATCTCGAGGAGATCAAGGCCTGGTATACGGGGCAGGGCGTGTCCGATATCGGTGAACGGTTGCTAGCTGAGATCTTTCAACGGGTCGAGACGCTTGTCGATCATCCTGACATAGGCCGGGTAGTTCCCGAATTTGAGCAATCATTCCTCCGGGAGTTGATTCATCCGCCGTTTCGAATTGTTTACCGTCACGATACGAAGCGCGTGAGGATTGTGCGTGTCTGGCATAGTGAACGACTGCTGCATCTCGATCCGGATTCAAAGACCGCATAGCCCGCCAGGTGACAGGCAGAAATCCCTGCGGGACTTTTGCGGGGATCAGTTACGCATCGTTATGCATCATGGTGCACAAGTTGCAACGGGTGCCACGGTAAGTTGTTGAATAAAAAGGCTGATAAATTGCCTTTCTGTACTTTTAAGACGTAGATCGCAGGTCTGAGTACTACGCGACTCCCTGTTTAATCAATTGGTTACTGATTATTCTTATATCACCAAGATCTGATTGTGGGGATTTTGTGGGGATTGGATCCCACAGTTGAATTCTTACCTATTTCTGGACCAAAAATCCGATGGTCATTGGTTCGAATCCAACACGACCCATCATTAAAACAAAGACTTATCTCAGCTCAAAGAGACTCGCAACAACTGGATGCGGGACTTTTGCGTTTGCTGATCGAGCATCGGCCATGCGCTGTCGTACGCCTGATGCGTCTGCTAGTCTGAAGCGAAAGACGATTTCGCAAGGATGCGAACATCAATGCCGCGACGATGCACGCTTTACTGCATATCGGGAAAAGAAAGGCTTCACCGCTAATACCGACGCGACATGAGACAAAATCCTAACCAACGCGCCCAATGAGCATGGACGTGAACCATTCATTCGAGGTTAGCGGGAAGGTACCCAAGTATGCCGATTAAGGTTGCAGAGCCAGACAAACACTTCTTTCCCATCCTGAAGAGATATTCGGAGGGCAAAATCTCCGCCTACAACGCCGCGTGCGAAATTCAGGATATGAATATCCCCGGCTTTAACGATCCCAGTGCGTCGGAAGTCGTTATCTGGGCAAAAATGGCTGTCTATGGCATCCCCCCTCACGTGAAGCAGCGGAAAAGGAAGCCAACGAAATCCTGAAGAAAATATCAGACAGCTGAAAACTGTATGTTGAGACGCTGATGCGGTGGCGTTCTACCGGGCCTTCTGTGGCAAAATACGTTGTCGTTTTCAGGTACTATTTGTGAATACGTCACGCACAGGGCATTTTTTGCGTATCAATTATACAGTTAGTATCAATTGATACCGACCGAAGCTGGACCGGATTTATGGAATGAATAGACCAGGAACAACTACCGGTTCATGGCACTGCAGGATCCGGAGCAGCGTCGGGAAAGCTGTCATCTTCCGCCGGCCGGGACCGAAACATCCGAGTGGCCACTTGCATGGATAGAACTGCCTTCATTTCGCATGCCTCGAAAGACAGTGGCGCAGCGGAAAAAATCACCGCCTTCCTGGAGAAATCGGGAATCAGCTGCTGGATAGCGCCGCGCGATGTGAGACCCGGCCAGGAGTATGCTGCGGAGATCGTACGGGGCATCGCCCAGAGTGCGGTCATGGTTCTGGTGCTCTCGGAGAATGCAAATGATTCCACTTTTGTAAAACGGGAAGTTGAACGCGCGGTCAGCCAGGGAAAACCGATATTTCCGATACGGGTACGCGAGGTCAAGCCTTCCCAGTCTCTCGAACTCTTCATTTCTAGTCATCACTGGATTGATGCCTGGAAACCTCCTTTGGAACAGTACATGGATCGACTGGTAGAGGCTATCAACATTGTGGTCAGTGGAGACAGCCAGGGCGGAGCAGGTACGACAGCAGCGGCACCGGTCCAGGCGCCTGCTCCCTCCGGAAGCGCGGCACCTGGGAAGCCCCTGCAACGTGTTGCGCTGACAGCAGCGGGATTACTGATCCTGGCCGGGGCAGCGCTGAGCGTGAAATATTTTCTTGCCGATCCGTCCGCGACAGAGCCGGGGAATCCTCAGCAGGCTGAAAACCGTGAATATACACTGCCATCGAACGAACAGGTTGAGGTGTGGTCATCCGCAATTCCTGATGACCCGATTCCTGCAGTAGCTCGTGTCCAGGCAGGCTCGAACCACACTGCATCACTGCGCGAGGAGGAAGTCGGCAATCCCGGTTTTGTCGAGGAAGGGCAGGACGATACGGTTTCGATCAGCTCGCTGCTGAAATCCCTAGAAGGCAAGTCCGGTGCCCAGCGTTACCAGGCAATACAGACATTCGAGAATATTCTCCCCAACAAACTGAGTAGCGACCAGGCGCTGGCGATTATTGATACGAGTGCGTATCGCCTGCAGGCATTGCAGCTCCTGCAGAAACGATTACCCCGTACACTTTCCTATGAAGACTTCCTGAAAATCGTGGATCCTACCAAAGGCGCCGAACGCTTCAATACCATCAAGGAATTCGCAAGCCAGGCCCCGGATTCCCTGACGACAGACCAGGTGCTGACACTGCTGGAGTCCAGCGCGTATCGCCTGCAGGGATTGCAACTCCTGCAGAAACGATTGCCCCGCACACTTTCCTATGAAGACTTTCTGAAGATCGTCGATCCGACCAAGGGCGCCGAGCGCTTCAATACCATCAAGGAATTCGCGAACCAGGCCCCGGATTCCCTGACGACAGACCAGGTGCTGACACTGCTGGAGTCCAGTGCGTATCGCCTGCAGGGATTGCAACTCCTGCAGAACCGTTTGCCCAGCACACTTTCCTATGAAGACTTTCTGAAGATCGTCGACCCAACCAAGGGTGCCGATCGCTTCAATACGATCAAGGAGTTCGCAAGCTTTGCCCCCAGCGCATTGACTGTGGATCAGATGCTGAGAATCGTTTCGAACAGCGCTTACCGTCTTCAGGCACTCGAATTGCTGAAATCCCGTCTGCCCAGATCACTGTCCTACGACGAGCTGGTAAAGATAATCGATCCTGTCAAAGCCGGCGAACGCTACAAAACGATCAATGCCTTTGCCCAGTATGCTCCCGATGGTCTTTCAGACAATCAAATAGACAGACTCATCGAATCCAGCAGTTATCCTGATCAAGCCAGAAAGCTGTTCGATTAAGAACGGAACCCGGGCGGATAACCTGCACCTTGCCTGGATTCACGTCGCTTTGGCAAAAACGTGTCGCGAATACCATTCCGCTGTTTCGCCCAGCAGTTCCAGCTCGGTCGCCTCGACCAAGCGTTGAAATCCGCTTTGTGAAGAAACTGTTTCTAATTGTTTGCACTGATTTTCGAGTATGTAAGTAGTTTTCGCGAACGTTTTTACTCGCGCCTCATAATCCTGGGCGGCGGCCCAGGACAGGGCGCCAACCGCCAAGACAGGAAGAACGATCGCCGCAGTACCGAGACTACCCGTTGCAAGCCCGTCCCAGGCGAGTGGCAGATGCAAAATCCCCGAAAGCGTTGCCAGCTTGGTCATGGTTGCCATAATGGCCAGCAGGGAGCAAGTCATGAATGTTGCGTTGGCCATGTCCAGGTAGTGGCGTTCTTTTTCACTCTTCTGTCGATAGTACGGAATCTGTCCGCTTTTGAGATTTATCAGTCGATTATTCAAATAGGACCGACGTATCTCATCCCACGATTTCTCATCGACATCACGAACCGCCCGAAGATGCAGGACATTCATGGTGCGTAGCAGCGGTAGCAGATTATCGGGAAGCTGCAGACGGAACAGGTAATCAAGTGGCATGTGGAGCTTGCCGAGCGACTGCACCGACCGGCTAATTTCCGCAGTCAGACGGTTCAGTGCCCAATTGCTGGAAAATTTTAACTCGTGTTGATATCTGTGGGCGAAGAAGCCCGTAAACAATGCCCCCAACTCTCCCAGTAGCAGAATAAAGGCCCATGGGATTGCGTCACTTTCCACTTTGTACTCCCCACTCTGAGAGGCATGGCTGGCCAGCACGACCGTAGCTAACAGGGTGGCGAGGATATAGGTGCCGATAATGATCCGTGTAATATCTGTGAATCTTTCTTTATGCTGCTTCGCCAGCCTACTGTAATGAGTTTTCACGAGGTCGATGAACTCACTGATGGTGGGCAGTTGAGGTTCCGCACCAGCTGTTTGCACAGGGAGTGCTTTTGCTAAGATTGGTAGTTCTGGAGGGTCGAAGTTATCGAAGTGCTCAGGCACATCCCGGTACTCATTCGTCTCCAGCTTGCCGCCCTGGACAGAGACTTCGAATATCAGAGCAGGTATCTCACGTTCGCTAGCCAGTTTTATAAGTTGCGCCGTACCGCCGCGCTTGTTGTTCCCACCCGCGCGAACCAGGCAGATCACGACGTCACTTTCGGCAATGATTTCAAGGTTTGTGTCCTCGAAGCGCTGTGTACGGTCGGCAGCATGACTCACGAGTCTGCGTTCTATAACATGCTTACTGTGCAGCAGCGTCTCAGCCTCGCGCCGTTCCGTATCCGGGAAATCGGGTGTTCCGTCGTTCCCGGTCGCGGCCAGATAGGCATCCTCATGCTGCGGAAGAAATACTCGCTGTGGAATATCAAGCGCCGTGCAGGCTCGGCTGAAGATCAGGTCTGCGCCAATCGCGACCTGGGAAATGCCGCAGAAGTGGTGATTTGGGCCAAGATGTAGTTCGTGCTTCAGGGACTGCAAGCGATCGGTCAACATGACTTCCAGATCGTGCTCGAAGGACCGAAGAGTGGCACGCTCCAGCGTGTCGGGAAACAGATGCCGCGAACCGGCAAATCCAACCTGGACAATGCAGGGCAGGCTGGAATTGCTACTCGACGCAGGCATGATCAATACTCCTGTCTTAATGGGAACGCCCGGCAGCCGTGCGCATGCACGTGCCGCGGGCCAACCATGGGATCTTCTTTGGATCTCTCATTAGAGAGATCACAGTTAATTGATGTCAAACACCGCCCGGAAATGCTCCGACTCGACCTGACGCCTGGCCGCTGCGCGACCGATCTCAAATAACAGATCCCGGTTTTCGTCCGCGCTCATGCTGCGCAGCCTTGTGATTCGCTCTACGCTTTCCTCGAAGCCGAGAGCCTTTAAATATGCCTGCTCGAGTTGCACATCATAGCGGACATAGCTGAGGGCTGGCTCGGGTGTGAGCAGGTCGTTGGCAAGATCACCAACCTCGTTGTCGATGGTCCGCGGAGTAGGTGTGCGTGAGAGGTACTGGAGCAGGAGCTGAACCTGGACATTAGCGTCCTCCATCAGCATGGTCGGTACCTCACGCGTCCAGTCCCAGGCTTTGGCATTGGCGACCTGGTCGACGGGGTCGCGCCGATGCCAGTGGCCGGTCCCGATTGAGACCAGCGACAATTGGTCTTCACCGACTGGCCAATGAAAGGGAAAGCCTTTCAGGGTGGCGATCAGCAACAGCTGCAGGGCTGGATTATTGGCCATGCTAACGCCGCCATCGACAAAGGCGCCGTGCTCGCCCTGGCCGACGTCAAACTTGACGGGAACGAAGAAATAGGGTGCGGCTGTGCTTGCATAAATGGCGTTCCGCAACAGGATGTTGCGGTTCTTTTCGTAGTAGCGCCCGCCGGGATGGTTAAGCAGTGGCCAAGTACTGCGAGTGTCTGCACGTTTTGTCACAATACACAGGCCAGTCTCGATCTCTGAACTGCCGAGCGTGAGGTCACCGAAGATTTCAGCTAAATCCTTTTTGAATGGCTCGGAGTCGAACCAGGCTTGCCATTTTTTCCAGCTGGGCTTGGAGAAGACCCTTCCAGTGACAGACCGAGCCTTTGTTGTAAGCGACTCCATGTCCATACCTATGGCCAGTGCCGCAGCCAGAGTAGAGCCGGCGCTGGTGCCGCCGATCAAATCAAAGTAATCACATAACCGCAGATCCGGCCGGCCATGGCGTTCACGCAGCTGGCGTTCGATTTCCTCGAGAAAGCCCAGGGTAAGTGAACCCCGCACACCCCCCCCGTCGAGGGCAAGGATGCGTTTCGGGCCGGGTGTGCTCAGTCGTTCGAGGATATTGCTTGCCATGGCAGGGTTGCTCTGTCAGCCAGGTTTTCCAACCGTTCCGCTACAGCACTGGTGATTCGGGGTAAGGCACTGCTGCGAAATAGCGCTGCAAACCTGTCTCTTCGAAAACAAAACAATGCGCCGTTCCAGTTCGGTCGAGTTTGCGTGCCAGTGACGATGACGTCGAGCTTGCTACTAATAAGGTGAGCCTGGCTCCGGTTGGAGTTGCAGAGGCCCTCAGGCAATACCTTTAGGATCCAACGAGGAATTGGATTCAGAGGTCTGCTCCTGGATTTTTTGATTTCTGACAATGCCATCCTGGATCTCGCGTCCAATAATTCCTAAGATACCAGACTCTAATGGTTCAGCGGTACAGGTGCGGTCATATGGGGAGGAACCCGGATCTGCTGCGGGTGATTGGCTGCGGCTTCCTCCCTTTCCACCAAGGAACCAGGGTGGTCGTGTTTGCGGGTCCAGGTCACGATAATAGATAAGCTCGGTCTTTCGATATGCTGGTATAGCTCAGGGCTTTCTTTGACGCATAAACACCATCATCGATTATGACGAAAATGAGACTCACCTCCTGACTTACACAACCGTGCGACAACGATCAGGACTTTCCACGTCGAGGTCCAGGGGGCAGGCTACAACGCCGAAGGCTCCATCGGAATCAGTGCTCCGTCCGTGATGGGTAGCAAGGAGGGGTAGATTCTGGTTCAATGCTTTATTGTGGTGACAAATATTCGTCAGCCGTAAGAGGGGTTTACAACCTTGGCGCATTTTCCTCAGTCATTCCAGCAAGAACAATGCCGAGGCGGTCGCTCTCCGCGACTGGCTGATCGGCGAAGGCTGGGACGACCTCTTTCTCGATCTGGATCCCGAACGGGGAATCGTTGCGGGCGAGAAATGGGAGCGCGTCCTCAGCGAGGCGGCGAACCGCTGTGAAGCTGTACTGTTCCTGATCAGCCGGGCCTGGCTTATTTCTCACTGGTGTCTGCGAGAATTGCACCTTGCGCTGAAGCTCAACAAGCGCGTGTTCGGTATCCTCATAGAAGAAATACCGAAGACCGACCTCCCGAGAGAGCTCACAGGTGCCTGGCAGGTAGTCGAGCTTGCCGCCAGTGCGGATCACAGCCTGTACCGGGCGGAGCTGCCGAACGGGACGGAGGCGCACGTTACCTTCTCCGGGTCGGGGCTTAAGAAGCTCAAGGCCGGGCTGACGAAGGCCGGGCTCGATCCGCGTTTTTTCCCCTGGCCTCCGGAGAGCGATCCCGATCGTCCCCCCTATCGCGGTCTGCGTCCGCTCGAAGCGGAAGACGCCGGTATCTTCTTCGGACGCGAGGCGCCAACCATCGAGGCGCTCGACCGGTTGCGCGGCCTGAGCGAGGCTGCACCACCACGCGTCTTTGTGATCCTCGGTGCCTCGGGCGCGGGCAAGTCCTCATTCCTGCGGGCCGGGCTCTTGCCACGGCTCCAGCGTGATGACCGGCACTTCCTGCCGCTCCCGATCGTCCGGCCGGAACGGGCGGCCCTCTCGGGCGAGATCGGATTCCTGCGATGCCTCGAAGTTGCACTCAAGAGGGTAGGGCTGAGGCGCACTCGCACTGAAGTCAAGCGTGTTTTCCAATCCGGTGCTTCGCCCGTGCGCGCCCTGCTCGATGAGATCGCGGAGCAGGCCTGCCCGCCGGCCTTGGCAGACGAGGAGTGGACTGCGCCGCCAAGGCTGGTGCTTCCCATAGACCAGGGCGAAGAGCTGTTCCTCTCGGAAGGTAGAGACGAAGCGCAAGCCTTCCTCACCCTGGCCAGGGAACTCACGTCAGAGCCCGGTTCCAACCTGATCGTACTCTTCACCATCCGCTCCGATTCTTTCGAATACCTGCAGACAGCGCCGGCGCTTGAAGGCATCCATGCGCAAACGTTCAGCCTGCCGCCGCTGCCGAAGGGGGCCTACCAGACGGTGATCGAAGGTCCGGCGGAGAGACTCCGTGACACGCTGCGTGCCCTCCGGGTTGAACCATCCTTGACTGCGACACTGTTGGCCGATATCGAGGCCGGGGGTGTCAAGGATGCGCTGCCGTTGCTTGCCTTTAGCCTGGAGCGACTCTACATCGAGCACGGCGGCGATGATGACCTGAGGCTTGCCGAATACGAGGCGATCGGCCGCATACGAGGTTCGATCGAGGCAGCGGTTGAACATGCGCTAAAAGCGGCGGACCATGACCATGCCGTACCGAAAGATCGGGACGCACGGCTTGCGTTACTGCGCCACGCGCTGATCCCCTGGCTTGCCGGCATCGACCCCGAAACCGGTGCGCCGCGCCGTCGCATCGCTCGGCTTTCCGAAATTCCCGAGGAGGCGCGACCCCTGCTGAACCATCTGATCGCGGCACGTCTGCTGGCGACTGACGTTTCACCGGATACCGGCGAAAAGATCATCGAGCCTGCACACGAAGCGTTACTCAGGCAATGGGGGCTACTTCAGGGCTGGCTGGAAGAAGATTTTGCAGCACTCACCACGCTGGAGGGGATCAAGCGCGCTACGCGGGATTGGGCGGCCAACGGTAAAGACGAGGCATGGCTCGCCCACAGTGCGGGGCGGCTGGAAGATGCAGAAACGCTTAAAATGCGCGAAGACCTCGCCAATTTCCTCGATACCAGTGATCGGTCTTATCTCAGGGCATGCCAAGCGGCAGAGGACGCACGCCGCGACAAGGAGCTCGAACAGATCCGCCGCATCCGTGCCTCGACGTCGAGGTTTCTCGCCGATCTTGCCCGAAAACGGGTCGAGGACGGGCAGCTGGGGGAGCGCGATTGAGCTGGCGCAACGAGCTGTACCGCTCGAGGTCGAGGATTGGCCAAGGATAAGGACGGCAGAAAATGCACTGATGCTCACAATGCAGAAATATTCAAGTGCGTTGGTAAGACCAGTGGTCGGGTTGGTTGGCCATGAAGGTACAGTTCGTGGCGGTGCATTCTCCCCTAATGAAAATCAACTGCTGACCTGGTCGTACGATGGGACGGCGCGGCTTTGGGACGTAGAGACGGGGGCTGAGATAAGAATCCTGCGACATGATGAGGGTGTACGTGGCGCGCGGTTTTTCTCGGGCAGCGGAAGAATTCTCACCTGGTCATTTGATGGCACTGTACGCATATGGAATCCAGATTTAGATGAAGGTGCGATTATATGCCGCCACGACGATGTTATCGTTGGAGCAGTATTATCCGAGGACGAAATGTACGTGTTGTCGTGGTCGTATGACGGTACGGCCCGTTCATGGGATGCCGAATGCGGTCGGCACTTGGTCCTCTTAAGACATGAAAAAGTCGTCCATGAAGCCCGGTTTGTAGGTGGAAATAAACGTATCCTAACAAATTCCTTTGACGGAGCCACGCGTATCTGGAGCGTTCCTGATGGAACCTTGCTGTCTACTTTTAGACACGGCGAAGATGTGAGGGGTGCGTTATTGTTCGCACAAGAGAGACGTATCTTTACATGGTCTTACGATTCATCCGGGCGCCTCTGGGACACATCAACAGGAAAAAAGTTGCAGTGCATGCAGCATGAGTCGGCTGTGAGTATTGCGATACTTCTATCCAGCAAGAAGAGAATTCTCACAGCGTCTGGTAAACACGTACGGTTGTGGGATCTGAACAGTGGAAAGGAGTTGGCTCGTTCGCGCATGATGGAGTAGTAGTTGGTGTGACACTGTCGAAGAATGAGCAGCGTATGCTTACATGGTCAACAGATCGCGTGGTACAAATTTGGAGCGTCGCCGATAAAAAGTCGCTGGCACAATTGATTCACTCCGGCGATGTCATCGGTGCCTGCTTCTCGCCAGATGAGAATCAAGTACTGTTATGGTCCTATGAGGGCGGCCTTGTTATGGACTGATCCTGAAGGTGAAGAGTCGAAGACGCAGCATATGGTCCTCCGGCATGATGGAGTCGTTAGAGGTGCGGCTTTCAACAGTAACGGTGCCTGGGTGTGGACAAGATCCGACGATGGAACCATGCGGTTATGGAGATCTAGTAACGGTGTTCTAGCTGCCACGTTGAGGCATCAGGGCGAGATTTTCCAATATGTATTTTCTAGCAAAGGCTATATAGCTACCTTTTCGGCAGATAGTACGGCCCGAATTTGGGACTTGTCTCCAAAGGAACGCTTTGAAGAACTAAATCACCAGGACGTAATACATGGCGCCGCTTTCACAGGTGATGGGTTGCGACTCCTTTCCTGGTCCGCGGATGACACGTTGCGGCAGTGGGATAGCACTAGCGGTGAATCACTTCACGTCCTGCAGCATGACGATGACATTATCGGGGCAACATATGCTACGAAAGATAGAGAGATTATCACCTGGTCTGCAGACAAAACGATTCGCATCTGGGATGCGTATAGTGGGATAGAAATTGTCCAGTTTGAGTGTAAGGCTAAGCCTCTCGGGATTGCCTATTCCACAGATTGGAAACGACTACTGAGTTGGGTAGAAGGCGGTTCCGTTTGCCTCTGGAACACAGAATCCGGCGAAGCGATTGCCGAGTTTGTTGGTCGAGGAGAACCCTCAGGTCCCGTCTTTTCTATTGATGGACGACATTTGCTGGTGTGGTACGCATCAGGTGCTGTACAGATTTGCGACTCGGAGGACAGCAGCAAAGTCGCTGGCTATAACCACGAGCATTTGGCCGGCGCAACCTTTTCACCGGACGGCTCTCAAGTCCTCAGTTGGTCAGGCAATGGTACTGTTCGTGTGTGGGATGTAGGCAATAATATGATGTTGGAGGAGATTCTCCATGAAGCCAGTGTCGTGGGGGCGACATTCTCTCCGCAGGGTGGTCGCGTACTAAGCTGGACAGACGACATCTTTGCGACGATGTGGGACGCCAGGACGGGTGAGCAACTATTAGTCTTCTCGCACACGCAGGTCGTTGCTGGTGCTTTTTTCGATCATGATGGTGGCCGGGTATGTACTTGGTCACATGATGGTTCTATCCATCTATGACAGTCTGATACCGGCGATGAGTTACTGCGGTTGAAATAAGATGCAGTCATAGACGTAGGGCTATTGGTTGACGGACAGTACTTGTTCGGACGTTCAGTAAATGATACACGGCTATGGGACACACAGACAGGCGATCTTGTTGGTGTATACGAAAGAATAGGGCATGCGATATTCGCTCCTGATGGTCGTCGCATAGTGACTTGGTCTAATGAAAGTCAACTGCAGGTATGGCCCGCATTAACGCCCATCGAAGAATTGGTGAAGCGTGCATCGAAAATCGTCAATCGACTTAGACCCCTATCGCGGATTGATCGATGTCAAACTTACATCGACACAACGGGGTGCGATGCCATACTCGCGAACACCGACCGTGAACTAGCCTTAGATGTGGATGCCAGAAATACCCTGGGCTTTGCTGCTCAAATTACTAATAGGGCGTTAGGGGTGCTCCGCCATAACGGTTCGATGAAGATAGAACTGATGGTCAATGAAGGGCCAAATGTCGCCAGTTTTCATTCCATGGATTTCGGAGGTGAATTAAAGCGCGTTGAATTTAATCGACTGACCCGGAGAATAGCGTACAGAATGCAAAATGGCGTGCTACGAGATTTTGGTATGGCTGTGCCGCTGGACTACGCCATGTGGATTGAGGCCTCGGATCGAATTTTAATGGTTCAAACTGATGAGCAAACAGGTGATGCAATTTCAGTGGAGTACTTTCCTTTATTGGTTTATTAAAAGTTGCCGGCGAAAAAGTTCGTATCCAGTATGTTGATTGCGTGTAAATTCATAAACATTACCAGTCAGGCGCCGAATTATAAGCAAAATTGAGTTCGACCTAATTAATCCATGGCTGCTTATTTGTACAACAAAAGAATAATATTATTTGTCGCAGATATGGACTGTTTCATGTTATGAAGGCGTGTATTCACCAATTGAATTTAGATTACGGCCACTATCCGTCTAAGATACTATTAGTATAGTCCTTAAAAAAAATCCGGATTTAGACGTGCAATATACAGTGTTCGCAGTTATTCGTGTTCCATGCGTGCGGCTGTTTATATAATAGCTTATTCAAGCTAGGAGACCGACTCATGCTGATTACAGGCTTGGCACTACTTGCAATTCTCTGCGTCTACACATGGCTGATATTGCATCTCAAAAAATACCGTGAACTCATCGTAGTGCTCTTGATAATTTCGGGGTTTGTCTGCGGTATCTATGGCTTCCTGCATGAGCCACAAGCCGTGGGTCCATGCGCGACCGAGGCGCTGGGTGAGGAGCAAAGAATATTCGATGCGGTGTATTCGACTATTCGGCTTGTAGCGCTGGAAATCGACGCCAAGGAATCACATGGTATAGCGCTTGGCTTAGCGAGAGTGGTTCTTCCGCTTGCTACAGCAACCGCGCTGCTGCTGCTTCTTACCGTGCGTTTGGATCAGTTCCGTCTGAGAAGTATGCTGTTTATCCAGACATGGCTACCGTTTGCTAAACTGTGTCCGGTGATAATTATCGGTACCGGAAAAACCGGTCTGAAAATGGCCAGATTTTACGGAAAGATCATAGGAAAGAACCGTGTATACGGTATCGCACAATCTCTGGACTGTGCAGACGTGGCGCGGTTTCGAAACGAAGGTTTCAACGTGCTTTCCTCAGGTCAGTCTCCGGAAGACTCGCTTGCCTGGATATCCATTCGACCTATGCAGAGGATTATTATCTGCACCGGCAATGATGCCAATGATATTCGCCTGACGAGGCATCTGCTAAAAGTATCAGAAAAAAGTGGCGATTCCAAAGCGCCGAAAATTCTCGTCAGCACCGATACGCCGAGTCTGGCACGGCTGGCTGAATTTGAAGAACGTCTGGCAGAAGCCAATTCCACGGGGTCGCTGCAATTCATGGATGCTACGCATTCAGCGGCGCGATGGATGCTTAAGGAAGGTGCGCCGCACAAGCATGATAAAACAAAAAAGTTCGTTCGACCTGCTGATAAGGATGACTGCATTAAATGCCACATCGGTATTTATGGCACCGGAGACATGCTGGAAGCCGTGGTTCTACAGGCGGTTCGTGCGCTTGTCTACGATCCCTTGGAGCCGCTGAGAATTACTGTATTCACAAACGATGCGGCAAGTTTGGAAGGAAAGATCAAGATTCGCTATCCGGCGCTGGATTCTGGAAACAGGGCGCATGAAATTACTGCTTTGGGTGGAGTACTTCCGCTGGTTCATATCAAGTACGAGGACTCAGGTTACGAGCAAATAAATATTGCCGCAGTAAACGCGGCGCATGCCGAACAACCTTTCGATGTGATATACGTTGTTGGCGACAATGATAATCAGGCAGGTATCCTGATGCTGGAAGCGCTGAAGGCATGCGACACATTGAGAAGTCCACGGCCAACTATTGTAGCCGCGTTCGAGAACACGGAATCGCTGAAAAGCCCGGACGTTAACAAGCACAATAACGAGCCGGATGTTTGGGGAAGGCTCGATATGATTAACATCAGTGAATTTTGGTGTAATCGTCCGGGTGCATTCCCTGTTCCGGCTAGTACCGAGGCGACACCGGATTGCTATATAGATTTAATAGCAAAAAAAATACATTACGGTTATGAGCACGGTTGGAAATATGATTATTATAAACCACTAGAATGGGAGAGGTGGGCGAAATTGCCCAGCCGTCAAAAATGGTTCAATCGATATGCCGCCGATCATGCAAAGATAAAATACGCGTTGCTCGATAAACCCAATGACATTGGTTCTGCCTTGCAGGAAGATGCTGTCAAAGATTGGCTGATACGTCTTGAGCATCGACGGTACATATGTGAACGAATGGTAGATGGCTGGCTGTGCCGCGGGGAAAGGGCGAAGGCGAATCCTTATCAATTGAATCCGACCTTGATCCCATTCGACAGGCTCAGAGCTGATGAAAAATTCAAAGATGACAGCATCGTGAATCTCACTCAGGAGATTGTGGTGGCCGGGTCAGATGACTAGGTAACATGTCATGGATGACTGAAACATTAATCAACTATATTCTCATTAGGGAACCTCTATAAACCCGGTCTTCATTAGATACGGCCATATCTTGTCAGAGTCCCTTGTCCAGAAACAGCCGAATCAGGCACTCACCGTCGCACTTTGCGTGTTGATAATATTTCATCCGGTAAACCAGGCTAATCGGCGCATGTTATAAACCAGATTCATCATTCCGATCTTTACCGCCGCTCGCTCCAAGCCAATCGTACGCACCAGCCGGTTGACCTCGTGTGGTCAAAAAACTTATCCGTATCGCGATATCAACATCTTATCATCTATTGTCTGTGTCACAATGCCTTTGAATTATGCCTCAGATGAGGCTTAGAATTGGATGACAAATTCGAGTTAACGGTGGGGATTCTTAATGGATTGGGCACGCATACTGGCCTATATCACTAGGACAGTGGACCAGGAGCTCCTTTTGCGCAATGAGTATATTGCTGCCGAAAACCGGATCCTCAAAGCCCAACTCAAAACATCGTTGCGGCTCACCGACGCCGAGAGAATGACACTCGCTGAAATCGCGCATCGCCATGGCCGTAAAGCCCTTGAGGATGTCGCTAATGTCGTGAAGCTCGACACCCTCCTGGTCTGGTACCGAAGGTTAATCGCACGCAAGTTCGACGGTTCCAAATCGCGTCGCTATCCGGGCCGCTCCACGAATTGATGATGAGATCGAACAAGGGGTGGTGCGCATGACCAAAGAGAACTCGGATTGGGGCTACGATCGCATTGTGGGCGCCATGGCGAATCTCGGCTACAGGCTATCCGATCAAACGGTTGGCAATATTCTGCATCGCAATGGCATGACGCCGGCGCCCGCGCGGAAGCGTACGACAACGTGGGCAGATTTCATCCGCGTACACATGGCGGTTCTCGTGGGAACTGACTTTTTCTCTGTGGAAGTACTGACGCTGCGTGGGTTGGTCACTTACTACGTGCTGTTCTTTATCCGTCTGGAGAGCCGTCGCGTTGAGGTTGCCGGGATCACGCAACATCCTATGAAGCTTGGATGAAACAGATCGCCAGGAATGTCACCATGGATGAGTGGGGATTTCTCGATAATTGCAGATATCTCATCCATGACCGTGATACCAAATACTGTCAGTAATTTCGGGATATCATCGAATCCGGTGATGTCAAGACGCTGCCGCTCCCGGCACGCAGTCCGAATTTGAATGCGTTTGCAGAGCGCTGGGTGAAATCGGTTAAGGACGACTGTTTGTCGAAGCTGATACTGTTTGGCGAAGTGTCGCTAAAACGCGCATTGCGTGAATACCTCGCCCATTATCATGCCGAACGAAATCATCAAGGCAAAGGCAATGTCCCGTTATTTCCAACCGCCACGCAAGCGAAGAATCGTGTTGACGGATCAGTTGCCTGTAAAGAACGCTTGGGTGGGCTGCTAAAATATTACCATCGGGACGCTGCATGATTGTGATGCCTACACGATCGCGGCAGCTTTGACCCCGCCTGTGGACGATGATGGTCGATCTGTTTCCCACCGATCCTAAGCGCATCCGCGAGTGAATTTGCCGCTACGAACGTGCCCTGAAAAGGGAGCTGGAAGAGGGATACGGTGGAGACGGCTACGGGAAGCGGTTTTTGCTCGGACCACTGTATATGTTGATGGGCGATGTCGACGGTGCGCTGGCTTCCTTCGACTGGTATGAAGGCGCCTACCCCGACAACGGCGGAGACCCGTACCAATATCTGACCTGGGCACTGGCACTGTTCCGCGGTGGTCGCAGGTAAGAGGCGTTTAACAAGCTCTACCAAACCATGTTCGAGAACATCTTATGCCAGATGAATATAACAGACGGTACTTTCGTTTCTTGAGACAGTCGTGAAAGTTCAAAAGCGTCGAAGGTCGAATAATTTCTGTTGCCCGCTGAATGCGACGTGGGTTGAGAAACAGCGACCGGTGCCAAAAAGGAATCGATCAAGTACCGAGAGACTGGGCGCGCGTCGCCGGGAGCGATTGACGACCAGGAGTTGCTGTTTCATGAGCAGGCTGTCGGCGACGACGGCCCTCGCACCGCCAGGCTCCAAGAGTCTGACGACTGTGGTCAATAGATGTGCGATAAGTGTCAAAAGGTCCTTCATACCAGAGAAGGGTAAGGAAGGTTGTCTTCAGTAACAAAACTGTTTAGTTATCATTTTCAGGTGACAATTCCGAATTCGCTACACACAGGTCGAGCATTCTTTCCGAATTTTCTGCAGGGAAGTTGCATTATGTTATTTCAATATCATCCATTCGGATGATCCGGTGCGGCTAGGTCTCCAGCCAGTTTTCCAAGTTCAACCCGGGGACTCGGGCAAATTCACGGGTATTTGCGGTGACCAGCGTAAGGTCCATCGCGAGGGCATGCGCTGCAATCAACAGGTCATTGGGCCCGATAGGCATGCCCTGATGTGACAGGTGATGGCGTAGCTCACCGTAATGCCGGTCTGCCGGGTGTTCCAGGGGAAGGATTTCCAGGGCGGAGAGAATCCGGTCGACTGTCTGTGCCAGTTTCTCCGCGCCTGATTTGATCGCACCAAACCGAAGCTCCGCGGCCACGACAATGCTGGTGCAGATGGCGTCCTCACCTGCCGTGGCAATTCTGCTTGCCACCGTACCCTGCGGATGGCGGATCAGGTCGGAGAGGATGTTGGTATCGAGCAGGTAACGGAGCGCCATGCTCAAAGCGTTACATCATCCAGTGGCGGCAGGTCTTCGTCCACGTCCGGAAAGGGTATCTCCAGCGGTTCTAGGGATGAGAGCAGGGCAAGCAGCCGCCCCTTTCTGACCGGTTCCACGATCAGGCGGTCTCCCTCCTTGCGCAGGATCGCCTCATCCCCCTCCAGCTCAAACTCACGCGGGATGCGCAGTGCCTGGTTGCGCCCGTTGCGGAACAGGCGGACATGTCGTTCAGGCTGGGCCATTTTGGGGATCTCCTAATGTAGGCATATGCCATAACATATGCCACGAATCGGTGGCTGTCAAGCGCAGACCATGTGCCGTTCACGCTTCGGGATTTTTACGGGACACGGTTATGCACAGTTCTGCAATCGAGGCAACGGGCGCCCCATTTAATCGCATGCAAAACAAAAATATACAAGCCAAATATGCCACTCATAATGCTGGGGTCCATGCTTCGAATTACGGCATAGTAAAAAGGAAAGTATTTAAAACTCTGTCCCTTACGGCGGTAGCCAACAAAGTATTCCGCGAACAATCCCATCAGTTCGGGACTTTTACGGGAGTTCCAGTCGCAGAATTTCCTGGCTTACTTTCGAGACAAGATAACTGCTGCAGTGATATGTCGGAAACGGGATTAATGACAGCCAAATAATCCTTGTGGGGATTTTGCGGGGATCAATTGTGCATCGTTATGCATTGTGGTGCACAGGTTGCAACGGGCGCCACGGTAAGTCGTTGAATAAAAAGGCTGATAAATTGCCTTTCTGTACTTTTAATCCGATGGTCGAAGGTTCGAATCCTTCACGACCCACCATTAAATCAATAACTCATAAGCGATCCTCAGAACTCGACCTGTAATATTTTTTCGGAGACATGCTCACATGCTCGGCTTGATGCGTTGCTCGCCGGAGATGCTCGCGCAGTTTAGCGAATCAGCCGGCCGACACGGACGCAAAGGGATCACCACAGCGTCCACCTGCCTTGACTGCCACGACCCTCACGAACCGTCGGGTTAACTTCTCAGCCTGTTGAAAAAGCCCATGTGAAGGCAACTCAAGGCGGAGATCGGCGAGAAAGCGCAGGACACCGCGCAGTTCCTAGCGCATGGCATTCATATCAAGCGAGCGCGACATTCGGGACATTGCTGCAACACCGTTATGCCGTCACCCTGGAAAGACGGGTTGTCTTTCAGCCGTTCGGTCATGCGCTCGACGATCGCCTTCGTGGTGAACGGCTTGCCACAGGTAATGCAGCAAAATGACTGTGACTCGCTCAGGACGCGAGGCGTCTTGCGCATCTGCCTGTCATAGACAAAGCGCGCCGCCAGCCGAATGGCGTCCTCCGGACAGGCTGCAGCGCAGATGCCGCACTGCACACAGCGATCCTCCGAGAACCGCAGCTGCGGGGCGTTCTTCTCCCCGTCTTGTTGCAGCGCCCGGGTGGGACACACATTGACGCAGCTCATGCATAAGGTGCACGCCTCTCGATCGACACGGACCTCTCCGAAAGGCGCGCCGCTGCTCAGTTGTACAGCCCCCTGAGCCTCAGGCGCCACCGACACCAGCACATCGAGCACCTGGTCCAGGGCGGTGCGCTTCACAGGAGACAGCGTCAGTCCTTCAGACTGTGGTGCCGCTAGTAATGCAGCATCGCTGACGGAGACCGGGGCAAGCTCGCCGTCTGCACCATGCAGCACTTGCAGAATCCCGGGATCATAACCCATCCCCGTGAGGATCCTTTGGGTGAGGTCCAACTGTGCCTGCAGTGCTCTTCGCGCTAACGGAGGGAGCGCGTCTGTGACCAGTACGATCACACCCGCGGCACCCTCGGCTATGGCTGTGAGCCAGGTTTCAATTCCGGCCGCGGCGAGCTGACGCAGTGCGATTGATACACTCTCAAGAGGCAATAATCTGCCCGTGATGTCGTCAATAAACGCCTGCTCAGTGGTATTATCATGAAACAGGACCCAATGTCTTGAGGGAGTCGCCCCCATGTCGCCTTGCAGCGTGGTACGCAGCGTTTGCAGCAGGGCCCCCACAGGGGTTGGCGTATAGACGATCGCGCCAGTGGGACACACCAGTGCGCAGGTACCGCAGCCCTGGCACAGGGAGGCATCGATCTCTATACGGTCTTTTGCCGAAGCGATTGCCTGGGCGGAACAGGCGTCAATACAACGCGTACACCCGGTAACGCCTTTACGCTGATGAACACATCTGGCAAGTGCATATTCGAAGAACTTCTGCTTGTAGAAGGTGCCGACCAGCGCCGGCAACTCGGCCAGAGCGCGCCGCAGTGCCGTCGGGTCGCCTCGGGGTGCATAGTAACCAAGGGGCGGTACGTCCATGTCCAGCACGGGCTCTGCCTTCAGGTCGAGAACCAGATCGAAGCAGTCTCTGCCACCCGGGCACAGCATGCCCAGCGCCAGGGGCTCCCGTTCGCCCTGTATCATGGCCTTGAATCGACCCAGGTAACCAGACAGTTCCAGCAGTCTCCCCGCCATGCCGTCGACGTTCTCAGGCAAGTAAGATACCACTGCTGGATCGCTGCAAAGAACAACCGTGTGCAAAGGATCGCTGAGCAATCGCGCGGCGTCCACGTCCTCGGCGCGGTCCATGAGGATCAGAAGACAACCCCGAGAGTCGTATTGAACAGCGGTACGCGCGCTGGAGTCGTCCAATTGATCCCGCGTCAGTAGTGGCGCCGGGATAGTGGGATCGATTCGGCCTGTCTCGCGGCTGTCCGTCATGGCAGCATCTCAAATTTGCCGTTTGCCCGGTATTGTTGCTGATATCTCGGAATTGAGTCCGGCACCTCGAAACATAGCGAATGAGATAAGGATTTCAACACACACTGCGTTACAGACTGCGCGCAGTAACCTCCAATATCAATAGGTTCCCCCTCGCTCGAAGTCGATAATAGTGTTGACCATGGGGGTACTGTCGGTTAGCATCGTGAGGCGCGCCTCGCGTCACAGGCTTTCCGTTGCGTTGAAGCTGCATTCCTCGGAAAGCGATTAATAACAACGTCCATCCATCAGGAAATCAAACAGGCATTGAACACCCGAGCCGGGGAGAAAGTAGCAACTGAAGCATGAATCTATCCACCTAAGTTAACAACAGTACTTAGATACGTAAGGCAGGTATAGGGCTGAGTTATTACTGAATATATGTATTGGTATGTGTGCTGGGATAGCCGCACTGACAGTGAGCACCGTCCACTGACACTTATGACATGTCAAAATGACATAAATGTCAGGGTTTGATGCGTCATATTCCGTGCACAGGTAACCGGCATAAAGTGTGTAGCGACGCCAAGGTTTTGTTCTACACTGTGTTAGGGGGCTGCAAGATACCGGTTCCAAATATGGCATATATCTTGCAACTTGCATGCCAAGGTATAACGTCGTGACCATCGATCACGTCATCGACATTTATTCGGGGCAAGCGTTTCAATAAATCCAATAGCTCAAAGGAGGGGGAACATGAATCCGACTGTTACCAGGGGCATCACCGCCAGAACTATCCCAAGTGTATGGGCATTCATGTGCTACGTGCTCATCTTTATGGCAGCAATCGCGCTTGCCACGCCCGATGCCTATGCCAAGGATAATGGTTTGTACAAGGTCAAGGGAAAAGTGACCGACATGATGACGGGGAAAAAGATAAAGGGTGCGACCGTTACTCTGACCTCGGCCTCTGGGACAGAAACGCTCACCACCAATAAAAAGGGGAAATATAAAACAAAGTTTCCGCCAGGCCAGTTAAAGATGGAGATAAGCCACCCTGACTATGACACTCAGTCCAAGGATATCGACGTCACCGATACGACCGTCGTCGTGGATGCCGCACTGGTACCGACTAGCAGCGCCGGCGAGCCCGGCCCGCCCGGTAAGAGCGCCTACGAGATCGCGGTCGACAACGGTTACACCGGCACCGAGCAGCAGTGGCTGTTAGACCAACAAGGCGTCGGGCCGGAGGTCTGCGTCTACTGTCACAACGGTGAGGTGGCACGGAACGGGTCGACTCATCAAGAGCAGTATGTCGAGCTGTTCCAGCAGGACGTCGTCGAGGTCTCGAACGTGGCGTACAGCAATGACGGCACCAATGACACCGTGACGTTCAATATGACCAAGAACGGCGCCGACTTCGACTGCACCGAGCTCAACGGCGCAAACCCGGACAAGAGCGGAAACAGTCTGAACATTCGCTTCTCCCAGTACGACGCTGCGACCAGAAGGTTCTCATCGATAGATACCTCCAGCCCGCCTGATGGCGCGATCGATTTACTTTCCATCAAAGGCACGATCACGTACGACGCTGGTACAAACACCTGCACGAGCACCAATCCCGAAAGCGCCCTCGGCGACCTGAGCAACGTTAACGGTCTGATCGCCGTGTATGGCGAGAATGAGATCGTGGAGAGCATTGGACACATCAGTCTCGGGCGATTCCCCTTTGCGGCGCTGCTGGAGACTGGACCGGCGGGCGTCGATTACGTGTCCGCCGCAAATGCCACCGGCTGTGAAAATTGCCACACGAAGCCTTACTACAAGCACGGTTACATCCGAGGTGATGTCAGCAATGGCGGTGGCCTGGACTTTTATGCGTGTAAGGTTTGCCACGTGGATAACCGTGACGGCGGCGACTTAAACTGGCAGATCTCGGTGGATAATCCGCAGCGTTGGGCTGAATACGTTAACGGCTCTGCCCTAACACCTGCGGAGAATACCCAGTACGCCTACAAGACGCGGCTGATGAACGACGTGCACATGTCGCACTCGATGGAGTTCCCCTATCCGCAGCCGATCCGCACCTGCGCCACCTGTCACGCAGGCAAGCTGGAGCAGACCCTGTCCGATGACAACTTCGTCCTCGAGACCTGCCTGAGCTGCCACCCGGTGACTGGTGGGACGGACACTGCCGATGCGGATGGTAACTTTGCCATCGACACGCGACCCATGTCGCTGAAGACCATCTGGGAGAACGCTGGCGCCTCCTTCCATGTTCAGGACGATGGCAGTCTTATTCCTAGGCCGTGTAATGACTGCCATAAGCCCGGCGGTGGTGGACATGTGTTCAGTCAGATCCACACCGGCTACGATCCGCTGATTTACTACCAGGATACGGATGGCCAATACAAGCATTACCGTGACGCCATCAGTGCTTCCATCGACTCGGTCACGGTCGACGGAACCGTTCTCGACATCCAGTTCAGTGCGACCGGAATAGCCGGTGATCTTTCTGCCGACGATGTCGTGCCGACCGTCCAGGTCTCCTTCTACGGTTATGACACCAAGGATTTCATCCTGAGTAATCACACGAGGAATGCAAATGGTGACCGGATGGAGAAGATCATGGGCACGGACAATGCCCTGTTCACGGAAGTCACCAACGAGCCCAGCAACTGGGAAGTGACCCTGGACATGGCAGCCTTTGCTGCGGGTCCGGCAGATCGAGACATCGTTGCTGACATCGCTGCCGGTGTGATCAAGAAGGCGGAAGTGATGGTCCTGCCGAGTCTCGACCATCCGACAATAACGACGGTTGATCATTCCGGTAATACTATCCCCGCTCCGGTCGGCCTCAATGCGGTGTCCAAGACCGTCGACGTCACGGTTGACGCCACCAACCCGTTTGTCGCTGACTACTTCCAGGGCGACAGCGCTCTGGTGAAGGTCGAGAAGGTTGATTCTACCGACGGCGAAAGTGGTTGTAATAGCTGCCACGACCAGCTCGCCATCACCTTCCACACCGGTGACCGCGGCGGCAACATCGTGGTCTGCAGAAGCTGCCACGTGGTGACCTCCGGCGGCTCGCATCTCGAGGGTCAGTCGCGTTCCATCGACTCCTACGTCCATGCGATCCACCGCTTCCAGGCATTTGATGTCGATAACGTCGATTTCAACGATGCGGTCGAGAAGGCGAAGTACGACGAGCACGTCGAGTTCCTGTTCCCGGATTTCGCGGCGATCAACTGCGAGCGCTGTCACACCGACGAACGGGCCGTCGACAATATGGCGAGAGGGACATTCGACATCCCGGATCAGTCCAAGTCGATGCCGGGTCTGCTCTCGGCGACCGAATATAGCCCGGGTATCAGCGACACCCCCGCGTTGGTCGTTGGACCGGCCGCACGGGCGTGTGGTGGATGTCACCGCGCCGCGCTTATCAACGAGGGCGACGTAGGCGGGTATGCCACGTTCGTCGAGCACACCAAGCGCTTCGGCTATGCCGTTGAGAACGACAGCGATAACAACATGCTGGACACGATCATCAGCTACATCATGGGGTTGTTTCAGTAAGTGAGGGATGCGAGGCGGGTTTCGGCCCGCCTCGTCAGTTCAGGCAGTAAGAATAAGGGGGAAGGGCCACTCAGCCCTTCCCCTCTTTTTTGCCCCCTACACGGCCTCCGGTGGAAGTACCGCGCAAAGGCAGCCGCCCGCAGCAGGGTGGCCTCGCGGGGCGCTTAGTGGTTCGAGTCGCGTACCGCTATCGCCTCTTCGCGGGCAACCAGGGCTGTGACCGGTCCCCCATCGGCCTCGATCTCGTCGCAGCCCCCTCCTGACGATCCACCAGCACGCAGCAGTCCCCCACCACCAGACTGGCGTCGCGACATGCCTCGATCACCTTCAGGGTAGAGCCGCCGGTGATGATCACGTCGTCCACCACTACCCGGTCGCTGGCGTCGACGTTGCCCTCGATGGGCAGGCGTGCGCCGTTGCGCTTCCGGCAGCCTAGGTTGATCGATCGGCAGGGGTGCATGCCCCGCCTTCACTGACAGCTACCTGCCAGCCGTGTCCAGTATCACGGAAAGCGGGACGGAGTATCTATACAGGGTCAAAAGTTGCCGGAAAGGGTCCGGGCTGGTAACGTCCACTTCCAGTGCTTTTCGGAAGTGCGCTGCAGCGTGCCTTACGTCCTGTTAGGACCCGATTTCCGCCATTAACTGGTTGCCTTATGTTTCGATCCGCTAAAAGACCTGAAAGAGGCGGCAACCAGCCGTTCCCTGAATAACTGCGTTTGTCTTAGTTGCAGCAGAATCGGACGTTTCCGTTGCGCATTCAAAACTACCGAGTACGGTCAACAGTTGCCTACACGTGTCTGTATCTTGCTTTCCTGGGTTCATTCATTTTGCCCGTCCCGTTGTTTATCCAGCCAGGCTTTAGTTGTCCTCCTGAAACGACATCCAACCGTCTATTGAACTAAACTCACATCGAGAAGAACCTGGTTGGAATGCGCCCGGAACTGGACGCCGTTCATCAAACTGGCCGTCGTGACCAATTTGCCCGGGACCTTCAGGTCGATGCGGTAACTTCAATATTGAGAATCCAGTGTGCGAAGCAGGTGGCTGTCCAGATATTTGTCCGCAGACCCTGAACTATTTCCGGCTCGGCTACTGTTGTTCAGTCTCGCGTTCCTGTCCGGTTGCGCCGGATTTGCCGTGTCGCAGGGACCGGAACTGAAGCTCAGGGAGGTTCACCCTTTCGGCGCGACAAGCCTCGCATTCAGTTTATCCGGCGACCGCCTGGCCAGCGGCGGTCTGATGGGAGAGGTGTTAATCTGGTCGGTGCCGTCCGGTGACCGACTTGCGGTCCTGAAAGCGCACCATCACCCGGTTAAGGATTTGCTGTGGATCGACAAGGATCGTCTTGTCAGCCGCGACGAACAAGGGGAAATCTTCGTATGGGATACTTCATCCCGGGTTGTTGTCGACTCCCTGTCCAACCAGGAAGTCACGGCCATGGCCTTGCTCCCGTATTGCCGGCAGTTGATCGTCGGGGATGCGAATGGTCGATTGCGAAGTCTCGGCTATCCCGGTTTTGAACCGTATGCTGCTGCCGTGATTGGGGCGAATGTGTTATCCATAGCGATTGCACCGGATAGCTCGGCGATAGCCGTGTCGAGCAGTGATGGCAATATCCGCTTGTTCAACCGTAAACTGCGGCTTCTGAGGATGATGCAGCGACCACCCGGGAGGGTGTATGAACTGCGTTTTTCGCCGGATGGCAAGCAGCTTGCGGGTGGCGGCTGGTTCAAGCTATTCCTGTGGACCTCCGCAACGGGTGAACTGCAGGTTCGGGCTGTCGGGCACAGCGGCGCCGTCGTGTCCCTGGATTACAGTCCCGATGGGCGGCACATGGCGACCATCGGCCGAATATTCGATGCCGGGCTGCTGATAACGGATACCGCCAGCGGGAATGTCTTAAGGCGGTTGCAATCTCCGCCGCTGTGCGGATGGAAGGTGCGCTACAGTCCGGATGGCCGTACGGTGAGCGCTTCCAGCGAGAATGGAAGTGTGTATCTTTACGACGTCGCCATTCCCTACAAACCAACCTGGTACCACGATTAGCACCTTCCTGGAACAGATCTCGATAACGCTACACTGCCTCCATGCTTTTACCTAGTTGAACGTCTCACATGGATTCCGTCCGCCTTCTGATCTACGTATTTCAGCGTAATGAGCGGGCAGTCGATATGAAGCAGGTTGCACGGCATTACGTATAACAGCCGGTTATCGGTGGCATCTGCCGATCAATAGCCTTCCTGAATATAGGGCCTAAAATAGTACGAACACGACCTTCGGCTTGCGGCCAACTGGATTAGGCGGCGAAGGGGATTTCTCGCTTACCATCAGCCAGATGGCCTGCTTCCGATGGTAGCCACAGACAGCACAGAACTCGTCCGGGATGTTGGCCTTGCCGGCACGATTCTCCTTGCGATAACGACCTCGGATCGCCTCCAGGCAGGTCCGCCTCTCGTGCTTTCCCGTGATCGGTAACCATCATTCCATCGGTTACCTTCCCTCAATTTTGAGTCAACGTACCTACACCACTACTTCCTTCGGTTACATTTTTATGTGTCAATTCGCCCCATTGCCGAATTGCTTGACCATCCTAATATTTGATCCCATAATGAAAGAGTGGCATTTTCAAGTGTCTCTGCATGGGGGGGGTAGCGATGATTACCCGCAGTCTCAGCGAGGAACTCGAACCTCGCGGAATTACACGGCGCGATTTCTTACGCTTCTGCGTGTCGATGGCCACGGTCCTGGCGCTTCCGGAGGGCTCCGCGCGAGCGATTGCCGCGGCGATCGAGCACGAGCCCAAGCCCATCCTGGTCTGGCTGGAATTTCAGGACTGTGCCGGCAATACGGAATCTTTTTTGCGCGCGAGTCATCCGACAGTCGCTGACCTCATCCTCGATTCAATTTCGCTCAACTATCATGAGACCTTGATGGCGGCCGCGGGAAGTCAGGCCGAAAGTGCGCTGCAGCAGACAATCCGTGATAACGAGGGCAAATACATCGCGCTAGTGGAGGGTTCCATCCCCTCGGGTGCTGATGGAACTTATTGCACCATCGGTGGCCGCTCCGGTCTTGATATTGCGCGCGAGGTTTGCGGCGGGGCGGCCGCCACCATCGCAGTCGGTACATGCGCGGCCTATGGCGGCATTCCGGCGGCGGCTCCGAACCCGACCGGGGCTTTATCGGTTGCGGACGCCGTGCCGGGGCTCAAGACACTCATCAACATGTCGGCGTGTCCGGCCAACGCCGAGAACATCGCGGCCCTCATCGTCTACTACTTGACCTTTAAGCGCTGGCCGCCGCTCGACCATTTTCGGCGGCCGCTTTTCGCCTATGGCAAGACGATCCACGACAATTGCGAGCGGCGTGCGCATTTCGACAATGGCAATTACGTCGAGCAATGGGGTGATGAGGGGCATCGGCTCGGCTATTGCCTGTACAAAGTAGGGTGCAAGGGACCCGTCACCTCTCAGAATTGTCCTACCGTGAGATGGAATGAGGGCACGAACTGGCCGATCGGCTGCGGTCACCCTTGCGTCGGCTGTGCCGAACCAAATTTCTGGGACACAATGACGCCCTTCTACAAGCACCTGCCGGACACGAAGGGAATCCTTTCCAGGTCGATGTCGGTCGACGCGTTTGGCATCGGCCTCACCGGTGTGGTTGCCGCCGGCTTTGCGGCGCATGGGATCGCGGAAGTGGTCAGGAATAAAAAATCCCGTGCCGAACAATCCGACGGCAAGGTTTCCACGGACAGCAAGGAGGACAACAAGTGACGCGCGTCGTCGTCGATCCGATCACGCGGATTGAGGGGCATCTCCGCATTGAAGCCGAAGTAGATGGCGGTTCCGTCAAGGAAGCATGGTCGTCATCGACCATGTTCCGTGGCATCGAGTTGATCCTGCGCGGCCGCGATCCGCGCGACGCGTGGGTTTTTGCCCAGCGGATTTGTGGTGTGTGCACTACGGTTCACGCCATCGCCTCGATCCGCGCCGTCGAAAAGGCCATCGGCGCGACGCCGCCGCCCAACGCGCGTATCCTTCGCAACCTCATCATGGCGGCGCAAAACGTCCAGGACCACGTAATCCATTTCTATCATCTGCACGCGCTGGACTGGGTCGATGTGGTCAGCGCGCTCGATGCCGACCCGGCCAGGACTTCTTCGCTCGCCCAGTCGATCTCGGACTGGCCGTTGTCGAGCACGAGCTACTTTTCCGGCGTGCGTGATCGCGTCAAGAGCTTCGTGGAGCGTGGTCAACTCGGGATTTTCGCCAACGCCTATTGGGGCCACCCGGCTTATCAGCTGCCGCCCGAGGCCAACCTGCTGGGCCTTGCGCACTATCTGGAGGCGCTCGACTGGCAGCGGCGCTTTATCAAGATCCACGCCGTCCTCGGTGGCAAGAATCCGCACCTGCAAAGCTTCCTGGTCGGTGGTATGGCAACGCCCGTCGACCCCGATTCGCAGGCGTCACTCAATATCGATACCATCACGGCGCTGCAAAAGCTCGTGGCCGACGGCATCGCTTTCGTCAGCCAGGTGTATGTGCCCGATGTGATTGCTATCGCCTCCTATTACAAAGACTGGGCATCGATTGGCGCCGGTGTCGGGAATTATATGGCCTATGGCGATTATCCGGAAGACGACAGCGCTCAGCCTCAACTATACCTCCCGACAGGCATCATCCACGGCCGGGACTTGAGCAATATTGGCACGGTCGATCAAACAAAGATCACCGAGCAGATCGCTCATTCCTGGTACGACTATTCGGAAGGTAATGATGCGGCACTCAATCCGTTCAAGGGTGAGACTAAACCGAACTACACCGGACCGAAGCCGCCTTTTGAGCACCTCGAGGTCGATCAGAAGTACAGTTGGCTGAAGTCGCCGCGCTATGACGGCGCTGCGATGGAGGTCGGTCCGCTTGCGCGCATGCTGGTCGCCTACAAGGCGGGACGGCCGGCGCGTGTCAAGGAACTGGTCGACAAGGTGCTATCGAGCCTTGGGGTCGGCCCCGAAGCACTGTTCTCCACGCTCGGTCGCGTGGCCGCCCGCGCCATCGAGGCGCAGGTGCTGGTTGAATCGATGGACATGTGGGTCAGCGCCCTTGCCGACAACATGGGGCGGCGCGACTACCGCATCCAGGACAATTCGAAGTGGGATCCGGGCAGCTGGCCGGCTGATTGCTTCGGTTATGGCTTGCACGAGGCGCCGCGTGGGGCGCTCGGCCACTGGGTTCACATCACCAACGGCACGATTGCCAATTATCAGTGTGTAGTGCCGAGCACCTGGAATGCCGGCCCGCGCGATGCCGGCGGCCATCCAGGACCTTACGAGGCCGCACTGGTTGGAACGCCCGTTGCAAATCCGGACCAGCCGCTGGAGATTTTACGAACGGTCCATTCGTTCGATCCGTGCATGGCGTGTGGCGTTCATGTCGTCGATGCAGGGAAGCGGAAAATTACTCAAGTGATGGCGCGGCCGTGAAAGATTCGGTCAGATCGCCGGGCAATGACAGAAAACGAGTCTACGTGCGCAGCCTTCCTGTACGGCTTACCCACTGGATAATCTTCCTGTGTGTTCCGATTCTGGCCGCCACCGGACTTTACATAGCGCATCCGTATCTGCTCGCGGCCGAAACCGAAGACCCGTTCGTGAGGGGCACCGTCGAGTATATACATGTCTATACGGCCTGTATTTTCGACGTCGCGTTCGCGGCGGAGCTCATGATGATCCTTGTCGGTGGCCGCTATGAGCGTTTGGGTCAGTATATTCCGCTTACCAGAAAACGCTGGCGTAGCGTCTTCGAGTCCTTGAAGTTCTATCTCTTTCTGCGGCGAACGCCACCGATGACTGTCAGTCACGACGGACTCGACGGATTCGTTTTCGTTATCGTTTTCCTTATTGAAATCGTGATCATCCTGACCGGCTTTGCGCTGTGGGCAAACCAAACGTCGTATGATTCACCGCTGTCGTATCTTGGCTTTTTGGTCCCGGTCTTTGGTGGACTTCAGATCGCTCGCTGGATTCATCACATCATGATGTGGGTCATGATCGCGTGGATCGTGCAGCACGTGATTCGCGCGATCATGCTGTCTGTCATCAAGAAAGATGCGACAATGGATTCGATCTTTTCAGGGTATAAGTATATCTCCCCCGAGAAGGTTGCGGAGTTCGAGGACACGGCGGTGCTGGATGAGCGAAATTGATTTGCTGATCCTCGGGCTGGGAAACGTTCTTTACGGCGACGACGGGCTGGGCGTGATCGCCATTGAACTGCTTGAGCAGCGCTATGACATTCCTGAGGGGGTCCGTGTCGCCGATGGCGGAACCCTCGGCCTTTCCTTGCTCCCGCTGTTGCAACAGTCACGGCAGGTACTGATTGTTGACGCGATACGCTGTCCCGGGCTGGCGCCGGGCAGCCTGGTCCGACTGCATGGTGACGACGTCGCGCCGGCGGTTCGTGAACGGCTGTCGCCTCACCAAGTCGGCGTCGCCGATCTGCTCGATGCCGCTCACCTGCTCGGCGGCTATCCGAGCACCGTGACGTTGCTCGGCCTCGTGCCGGAAACCATGGAATGGTCGGTCGCCCGATCCGAGTCGGTGGATGGCGGAATAGACATGCTCTTGAATGCTATCGTCCATGAGGTGCAAGACCATGGCCACCAAATGGTTGCTAAAACCGCTACTGCGGGCCGGGATCGCGCTGTCCGTCATCACGCTCGTCATTTCGGGATGTGAGCGCGGGTCGCTGCAGGTACCCGCCGGGTTGCTGAGCTCGCGCGCCGCGAAGGAGGCGGGTGCCGACATCTTCGCGGCCCATTGTGCCATCTGCCACGGCGAAAAGGGCGACGGCCATGGTCTGCGCAAAGAGGGGCTGGTGCCGCCGGCGGCGGACCTGAAGCAGCCACCTTGGTCGGAGCATGCCCACGCGACGCGGACATTCACCGCCATCCGGGACGGAGTGCGCGGGACCGCGATGCCGGCTTGGCCGAGCCTCAGTGATGAACAGATCTGGAACGTTGTCGCTTATATCATTTCGCTCAACAGCTGAGAGTCCCCCGGTCGCGATGCCTTAATGCCCATCGCCCGAAGCGACCGCAAGACAATGTCACTCTACAAAAGGGAGGTGGTCTCGGCGAAGGAGCTGGCCAGGCGCGAGGGTCTGGAGCGCGATCAGATCTACAAATGGCGTGTGCAGTTGGAACGCCCTGACCGCCTGAGCCGTATCGAGAGCCTCACAGAGACAATAAGTGCCTGGTCGGTATTCCGGGCATCCGGATATTACCTACAACCGCACTGGCTGCCACGTTGGAAACAGATCCTCACCATGCTGATCCCGGGATAACATCAAGGCCCTGTTTTGACATCATTTGAGCACTTTCGACACTTGAACGGCAGTTCACGGTTGTTCGCCTTCTTCGATTCTCACCTGAAGCCTGAATGACACTTTTTCCGCAACGCTCACGACCAGGGCTTTTGAACCAAGCCGCTTGCGGTGGTTTGCAACCTGCTCCTGTAAACCGATTGTGAGGGGCCATACACTCATCTCCAACGCTGTTTGCTGCGGCACACTAATGTCCGTGCCCCAGTCCTGATTGGGTCCGGGCCAGACGACCTGTTAAACGATACGGTTTATCTTGCACCTCCCTGGCCACCGGAGTGGGAGGAGTCCTGGCGTGTCTCCCGTGAGCTATGACGTGAAATGAAGAACACGTCTAACAACAATGGCGCAGAGTTTGTCCTGTTCACGGTAACCCGGGCTGCACAGGTTGATGACACGCTGTTCGCAGAACTCGAGAAATACCACCCACACCTGTCGGTGAGCTATGATATTCTGGATAACAGGCTGACAGCCTTCGCTGAAAATGAAGATATCGATTTTCTTTCCTCCTTGTCGGTAATGCGTGAATTGCAGGCAAGCGGCAAGCCTGCACATCTTCATTGCGATGGCCACTGGACCCGTGATGCGCACAATCAAGCTGCCGAAGTACTGGCGAACTATCTGATTACCGGGGAATATATTTGAACGCCAAACTGCTGCCGCCATAAATCACAAACATTGATGAGTAATAGCTCAAGTCCACGAGTGCTCGTCATCAGTCTTGCCGAGGCAACCCTTGATCTGATTCTTCCCTGGGTCGAGGCCGGCTATCTGCCGACTTTTCAGCGTCTGATGGATGAAGGTGTTTATGGCCGCCTGCAATCAAAAATCCCCTACATCGCGCCACAGATGTGGGGAACCATTTATACCGGCACCTCGGCGAGTCGGCATGGCGCTCTTGATTTCTGGCAGCGTGGTGAAAACGGGAAATTCCATGAGGTTAACGGTTCCGATCTGAAGCAAAAACCACTGTGGGACATGCTGGGCGATAGCGGGTACAGCAGCGGCTTAGTGAACATGCCATTCACCTACCCGCCACGCCCCATCAATGGCTACATGATCTCGGGAGAAGATGCACCGGGTGCCCACCGTTCCATAGCAAGCCCGCCTGAACTGTATGACGAGGTAACGGGAAGATTCGGCCGCTACCGCCTGAAGGATATCTTTCCCGGCGGCCGGGACAAATCAGACTACCTGACTCTGCCCGCAGAGGACGTAATCAGGCAGACCGATGTACTTGAACATCTGTTAACAAATCATCCGACCAATATGTTCTTCGCCTTCTACAGTGCGACTGCGATTAGTCAGCATTATTTCTGGTCAGACATGGAGTCAGACGACGAGAGCAATCCCTATCAAACGGTTATCGAGACTGCCTACCGCACGCTGGATGCCTCAATCGGGCGACTGATAGCGGCAGTCGGTCCTGACACGCAGGTGTACGTGATCTCGGAATGCGGTGCCGGGCCGCTGCAATCGGGCGTCAATATCAATGCCTGGCTAGCACAGGAAGGTTTTCTTGCCTACCACTCTGGCGCACACTCATCGCAGTCGTGGAGGCCCGCAGCGGACAGGATGCGGAATACAGTAGCCGCCATGCGCAAGCAGGTACAAGGTATATTACAAAAGCATCTGCCCCGCTCGATGTACTACATGGTGAACAAGTACCTTGGTAGCGCCAAGGCACTGGTACAATCGTATGTCGTCAATTCTGGTATTGACTGGAAAAAAACCCGGGCATTCTCACGCGGCAAGGAAGGCAATATCTTTATCAGCCTGCAGGGGCGTGACCCGCACGGTATCGTGGCGCAGCATGAATATGATGCCCTGTGCCAGGCGATTACTGACAAGCTATACGCGCTCATCGATCCTGCAACCGGTAAACCGGCGGTTGAAAAAGTCTACCGGTCAGATGAACTTTATCCGGGCCCGTCACAATGGATCGCACCTGACATTACCGTTGCATGGAGGAATGGTTTGTATTGCCCGCACGAAGGCAAGCGTGACGACACCTCTGTATTCGTCACCCGTTGGCGCGAGTACATGAACTGGTCTACCTCCGGCGGTCACCGACTCGACGGAATCCTGTTTGCCAGCGGACCCGGCATCCGCAGGGGGCACCGGATTGACGGGGCCAGCATCCTGGATCTTGCGCCAACCTGGCTGCACGCATTTCAGCAACCGCTACCGGCGCACCTTGAGGGTAGTGTTATCCATGGAATGTTTGAGCCGGCTGCATGAAATATAACCGGTTGGGGCAGTCAGACATCCGTGTTTCCGAGCTTGGACTGGGTTGTCAGTCACTGGGCGGCGGCCTCTACTATCGCAACAAGGCTGAATCAATAGCCATGGTACACAAGGCGCTGGATGAGGGCGTCAACTTCTTCGATACATCGGACCACTACAGTCAGGGACTGAGCGAGCAATGGCTGGGTACGACACTCAAGGGCCGACGGCAGGATGTTGTCCTGGCAACAAAAGCCGGAACACGCTACACCCCGCTGGGCAACCTCGCATCCCGCATCCGCCCCGTGCTGCGACCATTCAGCAGCCATCTGCGCCCGCTCAAGGTATTTTTTCACCGCGGCCGCGCTACACAAAAGCGCCAGGATTTTTCGCCTGCCTATCTCACACGGGCAGTGGAAGCCAGTCTGAAACGAATGAATACCGATTACCTGGATCTGTTTCAATTACACAAACCGTTGGCCAGTGTACTGCGTGCAGGTGACTGGCTCGACACCCTGGAGCGGCTTCAGGCACAGGGGAAAATACGCAGTTACGGCATCTCGTGCGCAACTGTCAGTGATGCCATGCTCTGTCTCGACATGCGCGGCATTGTGTCAGTACAGGTGGGTATCAGCCTGCTGGACATGGATGCAATTCCGACCTTGCTGGAGCAGGCGCAGCAACGATCCCTCAGCATTATCGTACGCAACCCGCGTGCACAGGGTCACCTGACCAGCGAATTGAGCGATATCATGGCCGAGACCTATGCGAAAAATAACGCGGAAGTCGTTGATAAAACACGCCGAGCCCGGCAATTTGCATTCCTCGCAAACGAGCACCGAACCCTGGCACAGGCTGCCCTGCAATTCGTACTGCAACTACCGGGGGTGACCACGGCAATACCGCGTGCCGTCAATGTGCAGCAGTTGCTGGATAACCTCGGGGCGCTCGCTGCTCCATCACTGCTTGCACCGGATATCGATAGAATCATGACTGCCAGTCAAATCAACAGAGCCGGGGGTGCGTAAGTTATGCAATACAGAAAGCTGGGGGCAACGGATCTCAATGTTTCAGAAATCGGCCTGGGATGCCAGTCGCTTGGCGGTGGCTTGTATTACCGCGATGACCGGGAGTCTGTCCGCACACTGCACCAGGCAGTTGCCGCAGGGGTGAATTTTTTTGATGTCTCGGATCATCATACGCAAGGTGTTGCGGAGGAAATTCTCGGCAAGGCTGTCAGGAAGCGCAGGGACGAGGTCATCATCACCACGAAAGCAGGTTATTGCTATACACCGCTGGGAAGTCTCGGCCTGAAGGTCAGGCATGTGATCAGGCCGATCAGCATCATGCTACGTCCATTCAAACGATCCCTGCATTTGATGCGTGCCTCGCAGGGACGTTATAACTTCTCACCTGTCTATATAAAACAGGCCATAGAAAAAAGTCTGCACCGACTTGGAACGGATTACATCGATCTGTATCAGCTCTACAAACCTGCAGTTGAAGTCATGAAAAATGAAGAATTCCTGGACACGCTCGAGGCGCTTGAGGATATGAAACAGCAGGGCAAGATCCGATATTACGGCATTGCCTGTCAATGGGTGCATGAGGCACTCCATTGTCTCGATATATCCGGAGTTTCCTCTGTTCAGGTGGCTGTCAACCTGGTTGAACCTGAGGCAACATACGCGCTGACCCGCCGCGCACGCGAAAAGCAGATCGCCGTAATTGCCAGGCACCCCAAGGCCATCGGCCTGCTTACGAATGCAGCAAGCGATATTATGGGGGATACATCCTATTACGATCAGCAGCATGATGACCGGGTAGAGCAGGCAAAGGCATTTCGCTTCCTGATCGGACAAAACAGGACCCTTGCGCAGGCAGCCATACAGTATGTCCTCGGTTTGCCCGATATAGCAACCGTGATACCCCGTGCCGTTAACCGCAGGGAGCTTGAAGAGAACCTTGGATCCCTGATCGCTCCGCCGCTGACCGATGCCGAGCTGGCGCGGATTGCCACCCTGCAATCTGTTGCCGCAGTGAATGATACGGCGGTGGTTGCATGAACTACCGAACCCCGGGAAAAACCGGTCTGTGCGTACCCGAACTGGGTATGGGGTGTTCCGGCATCGGCAGGACCATGTATCGCCGGGATGATAGTGATGCCCGGGCCACACTCCTGGAATCCCCGGAAGCAGGCGTCAACTTTTTTGATACTGTACCCGGTTACAGTATCAGCAACTGGATTTTCTGGAAAGCGGAGAGCGGTCGCTGGCACAAGCGGCATTGCCGTCTATCCTCACACTGGAACAGTTAGCACTGCTGCCAACGGCAGCAGCACCCAAGAACATCTGAATGAAAATGTCCTGGCCTACTCCATGCCGTTATTGAGTGAAGACGAGCTGATGAAACTACACGCGCTGCAGTAATGTAGACCGGCACACAATAAACAATGCGAATACTGACATTAAGCTATGAATTTCCACCGCTCGGCGGTGGCGGTGCGAAGGTAGTCGACGGCCTTGCCCACCACCTGTACGGGCACGAGGTCGATATCGTGACCATGGGTTTTCAGGACCTGCCGGGTACTGAAACAGTCGATGGCATCAATATCCACAGGCTGCCGTCCGGCAGGAAGCGGGCGGATATCTGCCACACGCACGAGATGCTGCCGTACCTGGTGTCTGCATTTTCAAAAGTGAAGCAATTGTTTGCAGAAAGAAAATACGACATCAACCACACCCACTTCATTTTTCCTGACGGGGTGCTGGCATGGATGCTGCACCGATCCACCGGCCTGCCCTATGTCATCACTGCCCACGGCTCCGATGTTCCCGGTTACAACCCGGACCGTTTCCAGTTTCAGCATACCCTGCTCGCGCCGCTGTGGAAGCGCGTCGTCGACAATGCAGAATGCGTGATCTGTCCCAGTGCCCACTTGCAGGGACTGCTGCAGAAACACAGCCGGACCGTTCGGTCGGCGATTATCCCAAACGGCATGTTCGCGGATAAATTCAATCCACAGCGTGAAAAACGCATGCGCGTTCTTGTGGTCACCCGCATGTTTGAAAGAAAGGGGGTCCAGTACCTGCTGGAAGCGCTGAAAGACAGGACTCTGTACTGCGAAATCAACATTGTCGGTGATGGCCCCTACCTGGGTACCCTGAAACGTATGGCCGCCGACACACGCACAGATATCAGGTTCCGGGGCTGGCTTGATAACGATTCTGACGAATTGAGAATACTTTACGAGACTTCAAGTATCTTCGTATTTACCTCGCAACAGGAAAACTTTCCAGTCAATCTGCTGGAGGCAATGACAGCCGGGATGGCGATAATCACTTCGGAAGACGATGGCTCCAGGGAAGTGGTTGGCGACACGGCCTTACAGGTGAAAGCTGACCAGCCAGAGCAATTCTATGCGACACTGCAACGACTGGTACAAGACCCCGTGCAGTGTGAGGTGCTCGGCAAGCGTGCCCGTCAGCGACTGGAATCACACTTCACCTGGCCCACAATCGCAGGCAAGTACCAGTCGCTGTTTGATAAAGTCCTGGGCTGACCATTGTGGCGGCAGTGGATAGATCAGGGACACGCAGGACATTGATCTTCAAGTGGGCGCTGAGTCTGTTGCTGCTCGCGCTGGTACTGGTCTACGTTCCGCTTCGTGATGTTGGCCAGGTGCTGGCAAACGCCAAACTGTCATGGGTTGCCTGCGGAATCGGGCTGTTAATTATTATGCGCCTCGCATCCGCCTATCGCATGCACATCATCACCCGTCACCAGGGAATGTCCCTGTCGACCATGGACATATTCAAGATCGGATTCGTCACGGCTTTCTTCGGCCTGTTTCTGCCGGGTTATATCGCTGGCGGTGCGATCCGCTGGCACATGCTGTCCAGAAAGGACAAAAAGGGAGCGGAAGCAATTGCATCTATCGCCTTTGACCGTGTTAATGACACCATCGTCCTGTTTCTGCTCGGTTGCATCAGCCTGATCGCGGCCTCTCCTGCCCCGGTCGCACCTGCTGTGCCCTGGATACTGGCCACAGCACTGCTCACGCTCCTGTTGCTGTATGCAGTGCTGCTGAGTCCGCAGGCAACACGCTTGTCGGTAAAGATAGTCACGATGCTTGGGCTCTATCAGCGACCATGGTTTAAGAAGAAATTTACACAGCTGACCGACTCGATGGCCCGCTTTCAGCAATTTTCCGTCATTATTCGACTGCAGCTCTGGGGGTTGTCGCTATTATTTCATGTGCTGGGGACACTGGTATACGTACTTATGGCAGGCGCCCTGGATCTCGGACTTTCTTTTACCGATTGCGCCTGGCTGCGCGCGACACTGCATTTGCTTTTTTTGTTACCGCTATCGGTATCCGGTATTGGTGTACGCGAAACGACACTGGTTGTATTACTTGCACCGTTCGGGATTTCTTCCGCGCAGGCAGTGGCCTGCTCATTCCTGTTGATGGCAGGACTGCTGGTTATGGTCGGCGTTGGCGGTCTGCTGGCACCCGGCATGTATCTGAAACCCGGGAAAGCTGCATCGGAATGAACGCTGCCGTGCCAGTCATGCTATTAGCAGGGATACGTTCATGAGGGTATGCCTGACATGTGTCGAGCTGTTTGCCTGGGGAAAGTACGGCGGTTTTGGCCGGGCAACCCGAATGCTCGGGCGAGAACTGGTTAAGCAGGGTGTCGAAGTGTTTGCCGTGGTACCACAAAGAGCCGGTCAACAGCCTGAAGAAATACTCGACGGGATAACGGTACTCGCCTTTCCACTGTTCCAGCCGTGGAAAGCGCTGCAACTCTACCGGCAATGCAATGCCGACATCTATCACTCGCAGGAAGCATCACTGGGTTCCTACCTGGCCATTCGCGCCGCCCCCGACAGCAAACATCTGATAACCTTCCGCGATCACAAACTGTTTCGGGACTGGCTGGTTGAACTGAAGTATCCCTCCCGGAATCACCTGCGCACACTGCTGGCATGGATCTATGAACGCAACATCCTTGTGACGCGAGCCATCCACAGCTGCGATCGTCTCGCGGTCTGCGCACCGCACATCGCTGACATCGTGATACAACGCTACAAGCTGCAGCAGCCTTCCCTGTTGCTGCCAACACCCGTCATGGTTCCTGCACACCATCCTCGCAAGAGCAGCGATCCGACCGTTTGCTTTCTTGCGCGCTGGGACAAACGCAAGCGGCCTGAACACTTCCTTGCCCTGGCACAGGAATTCCCCGGTGTGCGTTTTGTTGCGGCCGGCGGCGGCCAGAACACGGCATGGGATACCGCGCTGCGCAGGCGCTTCGGCCATTTGCCAAATCTTGAAATGACCGGTTTCATCAACCAGTTCGAGACCGGCGCACTGTCCACTCTGCTAGACGAAAGCTGGATACTGGTCAACACCTCAATGCGCGAAGGTTTACCGACTTCTTTCCTCGAGGCAATGGGACATCGCTGCGCACTGTTGAGTCGTGTTAACCCGGACGGCGTAGCCACCCGGTTTGGCTACCATGCAAAGGATGATGATTTTGCTGCCGGACTATCCAGTCTGCTGGAGGGGGATGCCTGGCGAGACAAGGGCAAGGCTGGTTACCGCTATGTCAGGGACAGATTCGAGCTCGTAAATGTCCTTAACGAACACCTACAAGCGTATCAGACCATCATGGATGGCTGATACCTGGTCCTGTTACTTGCTCAACGGCAGCCACTGCACTCAGTGCACTTCGGGCCAGCGCAAACGGATGGCCGCGATAATCCACGCCAGCTCCTCCTGGGTGCCAGCCACGGCATCCAGATCAGAGCGGCGCAGACGGACACACAGCAACTGCTAGCCGCAGAAGATGTGGAGTGGCAGGTAGCAGTAGTGGCGGTAATAGCCGTGAAAGAAACGCCCTTCCTGGTGCCTGTGCACCGGATCGTCTGTCGCATCCACGTCCAGAATGATCTCGGCACGAACTGCATCGCCCACTTTCAGCACGAAGCGGTCCTGATGGGGCGAATGGCAACCGGCATTGTGGAGACGACTCAGGTAAGTTCGGGGGATGCCCAGCGGCTCGAGGTCACGCGGCCGCAGTACCCCAGCTTCCCGGACTAGTTCGAGCACCCTGCTGGCTTGGTCGTATATAGGCGGGGTGTTACATTCCCTCGGGGAATAGGCAAATACCCCGAGGTATCGTAACACCGCCCTGGGTCCAATCAGGGCATGAACTCATGTTCAGGGCTGATTTATTCACTTCACGGGCACTGGCAGGCAAGATTGTCTTTCGTGCTGGAGCCGCATTGCCGCAAGTACAGTTTTGAAATTGCGATATTTGTGAGTTCCAGGTAGTCGGAATCAATACAAATACATCAACACACAAGAATTCGTTGAGGGCTGTGGGCTGATCATGAGTCTGGACTTCACTACACTCGATTTTCTGCGCCAGAATCATCCGGCGTGGCGGCTGTTGAACTCACCCCATGCGCCATTGGTTGTGAGTTTTCTGCAACGGGCCTTCATCGATCCCAATGAGAGGGTGATTGCGCAGGCAGACCTGGTCGAAAAACTGGAAGATGAGCTGTTTGCAGTGCGCGAGCAGTTGGGTGACGAGAGCTTCCCAAAAGCAGCGCTGGAATATCTGAATGACTGGGCCGGTAATGACAAGGGCTGGTTGCGCAAGTTCTACCGCCAAGGCTCGGACGAGCCGTATTTTGACCTGATGCCGGCCACGGAAAAGGCCATCGCCTGGCTTGTTACCCTGACCGAACGCACCTTTATCGGAACCGAGTCGCGCCTCTTGACGCTGTTCGAATTGCTCAAGCAGATCAATACAGGCAGTGAGACCGATCCGGCGGCACGGATTACCGAGCTGCAGCGGCGCCGTGAGGAAATCGATGCCGAGATGGCCCGTGTGCTCGATGGTGACTTGCCGCTACTGGACAACACGGCACTGAAGGACCGCTTTCAGCAGTTCATGATGATTTCGCGGGAACTACTCTCTGATTTTCGGGAGGTGGAGCATAATTTCCGGGTGCTGGACCGGGGTGTGCGAGAACGGATCGCGCTGTGGGAAGGAGGCAAGGGGGAATTGCTGGAAGAAATCCTGGGTGAGCGCGACGCCATTGCAGATTCTGACCAGGGACGCAGCTTTCACGCATTCTGGGACTTCCTCATGTCCAGCTCGCGACAGGAGGAGTTCAGTCGCTTGCTGGAACGGGCATTGACCTTGCCGGCGGTTACCGAACTCAACCCGGATGTCCGGACCCGGCATGCACATTATGACTGGCTTGAGGCCGGTGAGCATACCCAACGAACCGTGGCCCAACTTTCGCAACAACTGCGCCGCTTTCTCGACGACCAGGCCTGGCTGGAGAATCGCCGCATCATGGAAATACTCAGAAGCATCGAAAGCAAGGCGCTGAGTCTGCGTGCGAGACCGCCGGATGGTAAGGTGGCTGCGATTCCGGCAATCGGAGTTGATATCGAACTGCCGATGGAGCGACCGCTGTATACACCGACGCTGAAGGCGCGAATCACCGATCTCATTGTTGATGCAGATGAGGCGGAGGTGGATGCAGCAGTGCTGTTTTGCCAGGTCGCTGTCGACAAGTCAGAATTATCGACGCATATCCGTCGTGCCCTGCAGGAAGCTCCGCAAATTACTCTGCGAGAGCTGTGTGAACGCTGGCCTCTCCGGCACGGACTGGCTGAACTGGTCACGTATCTCCAGTTATCGTGTGAAGATTTCAGATACATGATTGACGAGGGAGAGCAGGACAGTATCGTTTGGCGTGGCTCGAGTCGCGATGGGGTGAAACAGCAAAAGCGGGCAATACTTCCGCGGGTGATATTTGTTCGATGAACAGCGAACAGGAAACCGGAACGCCGGCTGTGACACACGATCTGTCATCACTGGTCATTCCCTTGCTCAAGGGCGTGATATATCGTGATGAAGTAACCGCGCCTAGCGTCGGCCAATGGAGCGCTTTGCTCGATCTGCAAGCGCGGGTGCGCGACTATGTGGCTGTGCTGGGCCTGGAGTTGGTGCTGGACGAGGCCGAAGGTTATGCCTTTCTGCGTGCGCGTGGTCAGGAGGATGACGAAAGTTCGGTAAAATTGCCACGTCTGGTCGCGCGCCGGCCGCTGTCGCTTCCGGTCAGTCTGTTGCTAGCCCTGTTGCGCAAGAAGCTGGCTGAGTTCGATGCCGGTGGTGGTCAGGATGTAGAGACGGGCAGGCTGGTGCTGTCACGTGAGGATATTGTCGAACTGATACGCGTGTTCTTGCCCGACGCCAGCAACGAGGCCCGTTTGATGGATCGGGTGGATAGCGATATCAACAAGGTCGTCGAGCTGGGGTTCCTGCGCCGGATGAAGCCGCAGCAGGGACAAGCTCCGGAATTCGAGGTGCGGCGTATCCTGAAGTCCTTCATCGATGCACAATGGCTTGTCGAGTTTGACGCGCATCTGGCTGCCTACCAGGCTCAGCTTGGCGAGCCTGAACTCGATAAACGTGATGCCTGAATTTCCGCAGACACCTGGACTGGACTTTGTTGCTGACGATACCCTGGCGGGTTTTCGCCTGCAGCGGCTGGAGGTCTATAACTGGGGTACCTTTGATGGCCGGGTCTGGACCTTGCAGGCTGAAGGCAATAATGCGCTGCTGACGGGTGATATTGGCTCGGGCAAATCGACCCTGGTCGATGCCGTCACGACCCTGCTGGTGCCTGCGCATCGGGTGGCCTACAACAAAGCCGCCGGTGCCGACAGCAGGGAGCGGACACTAAAGTCCTACGTCCTGGGATATTACAAGACGGAACGCAGTGAAGTCAGTGCCGCGGCAAAACCCGTTGCCCTGCGTGATAACAGAAACTATTCAGTGATCCTCGGTGTGTTTCATAATGCCGGGTACGATCAGACGGTGACCCTGGCACAGGTATTCTGGATCAAGGACTCGCAGGGACAACCCGCGCGCTTTTATGTGGGTACCGAGCGGGATCTTGCCATCGCGAGCGACTTTGCCGGTTTCGGTACAGAGATAGTTTCATTACGCAAGCGCTTGCGTGGAGAAAATGTCGAAGTGTTCGACAGCTTCCCGCCCTACGGGGCCTGGTTCCGGAGACGTTTCGGAATCGAAAACGAGCAGGCCCTGGATCTGTTTCATCAAACCGTTTCCATGAAATCCGTGGGTAATCTGACCGAGTTCGTCCGCAACCACATGCTCGAACCGTTTGATGTGATGCCGCGCATCACGGCACTGATCGCACACTTCGATGACCTGAATCGTGCTCACGAGGCGGTTCTCAAGGCCAAGCGACAGATTGAGTTGCTGGCACCACTGGTGGCTGATTGTGATCGCTACCATGATGTGGCCGGTTCCACAGAGGGCCTGCGCGGCTGCCGCGAGGCTTTGCGCACGTATTTTGCTGGACTCAAGCACGAGCTCCTGGGTCAGCGGATCACAGGCCTGGGCGAGGAATGGGCGCGTCAGAATGCGCGCATCCAGGACCTCACGGAACGCCGGGATGCGCAACGTGCCCGGAAGTCCGAGTTGAGACAAAGTATTGCCGACAATGGTGGCGACCGGCTGGAACGTCTCGCGGAAGACATGCGCGTCAAGGCGGGTGAGTGTGACGTGAGAAAGACTAAAGCCGATCGCTACGCGGAACTGGTGCGTGCTGCCGGCGGGCATCCTGGTACGGATGAAGCTGCCTTCCAGGTGCGACACAAGGAATTCCAGCATCAATTGGAGCTGTCCGCTATGCGTGAGGCAGAACTGCAGAATGCACTGACCGAACGGACTGTGGAACTCCGTCAAGGAAAACAGCAACATGACCAGCTCACGGCTGAGATCGATAGCCTGAAGGCCCGGCGCAGTAATGTCCCTGCAGAACAGATCCGAATGCGTGACGCTCTGTGTCAGGCATTGAATTTACCTGCGGCTGACCTGTTATTTGCAGGTGAGCTACTGCAAGTGCGTGAGGATGAGCGGGACTGGGAGGGGGCTGCCGAGCGGTTGTTACACAATTTCGTCTTGTTTTTCCGCCATCTGGCGTGGGTGATGCCGAGTTTTTTGATGCGGTAATTTAAGGCGCGCGGCGTTATACCCAGTTGGCGGGCGGCATCCTTTTGGATCCAGAGATTGTTTTCCAAGGCGCGGGAGATCATTTCCTTTTCCTGGTCCGGCGACAGCGTGAGTCCTGCCGGCTTTGTTTTTGAGGCAGATAAGGCATCGACTTTCGGCAATGAAATGCTTTCTGTCCGGATCACCATCCCATCTTCCATTAAAATGGCTCTTTCAATGGTGTTGGAAAGCTGGCGAATATTGCCGGGCCAGGGGTATTGGCGAAACATTTCGAGTACTTCGGGTGCAAATGAATCAATTTTCTTTTTCACGGAGCGGCCTAATTTTGCCAGAAGGTATTGGGCCAGGGGTTCGATGCATTGAACTCGCTCGCGCAACGGCGGCAAATGAATTCGGAGCACATTGATCCGGTAGTATAAATCTTCGCGAAATTTTCCTTGCCGGACGAAAGATTCGATGTCGCGATTGGTGGCGGCAATGATCCGGGTGTCGGCATGGATGGTTTTGTTGCCGCCCAATCGTTCGAAGGATTTATCTTCGATGGCCCGCAGAAGTTTGGCCTGCAGTTCAATGCCCAATTCACAAAATTCATCCAGAAAGATCGTACCGCCGCCGGCCTGTTCAAATCGACCGGTGCGGGTTTTGTCGGCGCCGGTAAAAGAACCTTTTTCGTGGCCGAAGAGCTCGCTTTCCAGCAAGGTCTCCGGAATATTGGCGCAGTTGACCTTGATAAACGCTTTGTGGCGTCTGAGACTGTTGAAATGGATATTGCCGA
>CAVXNM010000024.1:0-40189 GCA_963763115.1 uncultured Gammaproteobacteria bacterium | reverse complement strand
ATTTATCAGGCGCTGGAAAAGGTCGACGGCAGGGCCGAGGAACTCACCTGGGAGATATTCAGGGACACGCTGATCGAGCAGGCGGAGCAGGGCGTGGATTATTTCACCATCCATGCGGGCGTGCGCCTGCGCTACGTGCCGCTCACCGCGAAACGTGTGACCGGGATCGTCTCGCGCGGCGGTTCCATCATGGCGAAATGGTGCCTGGCGCACCATGAGGAGAGTTTCCTCTACATCCATTTCGAGGATATCTGCGACATCATGAAGGCTTACGACGTGTCGTTCTCGCTAGGCGACGGCCTGCGTCCGGGTTCGATCGCCGACGCCAACGATGACGCGCAGTTTGCCGAACTCGAGACTCTCGGAGAACTCACCCGCATCGCATGGCGGCACGACGTGCAGGTGATGATCGAAGGGCCCGGCCACGTGCCCATGCAGCTTATCCGGGAGAATATGGAAAAGGAACTGGCCGACTGTCATGAGGCGCCGTTCTACACGTTGGGACCGCTGACCACCGACATCGCGCCCGGCTACGATCACATCACCTCGGCGATCGGCGCGGCCCAGATCGGCTGGTACGGCACTGCCATGCTGTGCTATGTCACGCCCAAGGAGCATCTGGGGCTGCCGGACAAGGACGACGTCAGGGAAGGCATCATCACCTACAAGATCGCGGCGCATGCGGCGGATCTGGCCAAGGGCCATCCCGGGGCACAGGTGCGTGACAACGCCCTGTCCAAGGCGCGCTTCGAGTTCCGCTGGGCCGACCAGTTCAACCTGGGCCTCGATCCCGAGAAGGCGAAGGAGTTCCACGACGAGACCCTGCCCAAGGACTCCGCCAAGGTGGCGCATTTCTGCTCCATGTGCGGTCCGAAATTCTGCTCCATGAAGATCAGCCAGGATGTGCGCGATTATGCCGCGCGCAAGGGGATCGGCGATCTCGGCGCGGCGCTGGAAAACGGGCTGTCTGACAAGGCCGGGGAATTCCGGGATCAGGGCGCGGAGATTTACCGGAAAATCTAGTAAGACTTTACCTGCCAAAATCCGGTTTTTCACCGCAGAGACACAAAGGACGCAGAGAAATTCTTTCACGGGAACAATTAAACACTTTGCGTCTCTGTGGTGAGTTTGATTCTTTACGGACGGGCACCGGGTTATGCCGGGCTGCCTGACGCGGCTCACACGATGAGGCAACAGGGAACGGTTCATTCTTCAAGGGTATTTTCATGATCGACTTCAAGCAAAACTTCAGCGCGAGCATGCTGCTAAGATTAATGGTGCTCACTCTGGTTGTCGTGGCTGCTATTCTGGCCAATATCGATTTCTTCAAGGACCTCTATTTCAGTCACCAGCTGACTTCGGCCAGTCTGGCCACCAATGGCGGCATCCTGACACTGTTCTCCCTCGGTATGGTGAAAGTTGTGTTGTCGCTGCTGCGTTACATGCGCGAGGAGTCCGCGCTCGCCAAGTTCGTCACCGCCCTGGGCAGCGACAAGAATCCCCTCAAGGGGGTCAGCTCGAGAAGCCTCATTGTCCAGCGCTATTCCATGGTCGTGGCCATGAGCGAGAGAAACGCCCGCATCAACCAGAGCGCGCTGGCTGCCACCCTGGCGGCAGACGAGAGTACGCGCACCAGTTTTGCGAAGTACGTGAGCAACATTCTTATACTCACCGGCGTGTTCGGTACGTGCGTGTCCCTGTCGATCGCCCTCACGGGCGTCACCAATCTGCTCGATTCGGCGCAGGGCACCGGAAATATGGGGCTGGTCATGCACGGGATGTCAACGGCGCTCTCGACTACCATTACGGCCATCGTGACCTATCTTTTCTTCGGGTACTTCTATATGAAACTGACCGATGCCCAGGTGCATGTACTGAGCACCATCGAGGAGGTGACCTCGCTGTATCTGCTGCCAAAATTCGCGCGCGACAAGGACAGTATGCTGCACGAGGTCGCCGGACTTGTCCATGGGCTGCGCCAGGCGGCCGAGGCGATGCGGCTCACCCAGCAGGATTACGCGGAAGCGGGCAATCGCCTGCACGAGATGCTGACGTCACTGGACCTGCGGGTCAACAGCGTGACCGATGATGTCGGGGCGATCAAAGAACTGCTGCGCGATGGCTTCCGTCTTCCCGCCGAGGTCGAGTAACCATGGACGAGGGCTTCATCGATCTCCGTCAGCACGCCGAGACCGGTATCAGCCATGTAAGTTTCTGGCCCTCGTTCACCGATATCATGATGGTCGTGGTGGTTATCTTCATGATGGCCAGCTCGGTGCTGATATTGCGCAATATGGCATTGGTAAGAGATTTGCGCGCGACCATCGACGCGCAGCACAATGCCGAGGAAGCGGCGCGTTCCGCGTCCGAAACCAGCGCGACCCTGGAGGAGCAGCTCGCCCAGACGCAGAATGAACTTTCACGGTTGCGCATGCGCCTGATGCGCGCCAACGAGATCAACCAGTCCCGCACCGAGGAGATCAACCGGCAGGAGCAACGTCTGCTCGCCCTGGAGGCGGACAAGCAGCAGCTGACGGCCAGCCTGCAGCAGTTGCGGCGCGAGTCCCAGCTGCACCAGGATCAGCTTGCCCAGACGCAGGCCGAATATGCGCAGTTGAACCAGACCCATGCCACCCTGAAAACGCGCCTCCAGGAGGTACTCGAGCAGCTGTCCAGCACCGAAAAGAGCAACCAGGAACAGGCCGCCGAGCTGACGAAGTTCAGGCGGCAGCGCTCATTGAGCGACCAGCAACTGGTATCACTGCAGGGCGAATATGACGAACTCAGGAACAAGTACGACAAGCTGATCAGACCGGCGCGTTCCGCCATCGGCAAACATGTCGTGTCGGTTCGCTACTTCAGGGAAGACAAGAAAATCCAGATCAGGTTGAGAGAGTCGGAGGATGAGGATTATCAGAGCGTCAACCAGGACCAGCTGAATAAATCCCTGGCGAAACTCAAGGACACGTATGCCGGCAATCTCTACGTCAAGGTGATTATCCCGGAAAACAGCGGGCTCTCATACAGCGAGGCCTGGAACTTCACCTACGATCTCCTCCAGAAGTACGATTACTACCATCAGGATGAACCCTGACGGGTGTTGGCTCCCGGTCGGGTCAGTTCACCGGCAGGCGAGCCCGAAGCGCAACCCGGTCAATCCACCAGTTGTCTCCGGTAATGGCATCGAGCATGAGCGAAAGACGTGACAGTAGTTCCTTGACGTCATTCAGCCCCAGGATCTCGATCCACATCTTTATCATGTCGGGATCGTTCTCGATGCCGCGATGGCGCTTGGCGACGCTGGCCACCAGCTGATTGGTGAAGAAGGTCAGGCTGTCGCGTTCCTCGCCTTCGGTGCGCAGGCCGGCGATGTAGTGTGCCGCCATTGCCGCCACGGCCGCGCCGTCCGAGGTATCCGGGGTTTCGTCGACGATATGCTGCAGCATGGCCACGCTGAGCTGGGCAGGCACCGGAAAGGTCACCGCGAGCCAGACGCCGTTGCCGAGCGCCGCCAGGGAATGTTCCTGATCACACTGGAACAGCACATCACAGGCCTCGATGGCATCCTGCCAAACTTCTGCTGATGTGAATACATCGAATATCTCGCGTGCGATATCCCAGCTTTCCTTGCGCCGTTGCAGCGCCAGCAGGGTCTCAGCGATGTCGAGCCGGACGCGTGCACGCTCCAGCGGGTCGCAGTCCGCGGGCAGGGCCTGCAGATGCTGTTCGTGTTCCATGAGCAACGCCTGCAGCGATGGCCTGGATTCGGCCAGATCGATGCCACTCTTGTCGCCGATGACCATTTGATCAGGGCTGGTCTTCTTCACGGGATACCTGCCTTGGAGGCGCCTTCGCGCCGGTAGGATAATTCGATTTCATGGATGGAAAATTCCATCGACTCGAGATTGCCAAGAACGTAAGTGGCCGGTGCCTTGATGCCGCCCACCGTGCCCGGATTGACCAGAAGAGTCTGTTCGCCAGCCATGTTGTCGATGAGCCGGATATCCGCCTTGTGGTCGTGACCGCAGCAGACCAGATCCCAGTCGCCCGTGGTCGCCATGGCCACGGCGTAATGCGGGTAGTGCACCAGGAATATGCGCCGGCCAGCCAGTTCGATGCCGGCATCCTGGCCGTAGTAATGCACACGGCTGGCGTTACCCGAGGCAATGCGCCCCATCATGTAGAGATCACCGGTGTTGTTTCCGTGTATGACATGGACCGGCAGCCCAAAGGGTCTGAGTACTTCCAGTGTGCCGGGTGCAACGACATCACCGCAGTGCAGAACCGCCCGTGCGCCGTCCGCCTGCGCCTCGCGGACTGCTGTTTCCAGCAGTGGGCGGTTGTCATGACTATCGGAAACGATGCAGATTTTCATCGAAAATACCGCTGCTGATCGGGCGTTGCCCGGGGAAAGTAAGACGTAATGAAGTAAAGATGTAAAACATGAAAAGTTGGGATTTGACTTCTACTCGGAACAGGCGAGCATCCTGCTTCTCACTTCTCACTTCTCACTTCTCACTTCTCACTTCTCACTTCTCACTTCTCACTTCTCACTTCTCACTTCTCACTTCTCACCGGGTTTACCAGGCTGATGGCGAGCTGACCCGATGCCGTTGCATCGGGTCCGTCGACTGCGCTACTTTTACAACAGCGGTACGATCAGCAGCGCCACGATGTTGATGATCTTGATCAGCGGGTTGATCGCCGGTCCGGCGGTGTCCTTGTAGGGATCGCCGACGGTATCACCGGTCACCGCCGCCTTGTGGGCGTCCGAGCCCTTGCCGCCGTAGTTGCCGTCCTCGATGTACTTCTTGGCGTTGTCCCATGCGCCGCCGCCCGTGGTCATGGAGATGGCCACGAACAGACCGGTCACGATGGTCCCGATCAGCAGACCTCCGAGCGCCTCCTTGCCGAGCACCAGCCCGACGATGACCGGGACCAGCACCGGAAGCAGGGAGGGGATGACCATCTCCTTGATGGCGGCCTTGGTCAGCATGTCCACGGCCCTGGAGTAGTCAGGCTTCTGGGTGTGATCCATGATGCCCGGCATTTCCCGGAACTGGCGGCGCACCTCGTTGACGATGCCGCCGGCGGCGCGGCCCACCGCCTCCATGGCCATGGAACCGAACAGGTATGGAACCAGACCGCCGAGGAACAGGCCGATCAGCACCATGTGGTTGTCGAGCGAGAAGTTGAGCACCGTTTCGCTGTGTTTTTCGAGGGCGTGGGTGTAGTCGGCGAACAGCACCAGCGCGGCCAGGCCGGCCGAACCGATGGCGTAGCCCTTGGTCACCGCCTTGGTGGTATTGCCCACTGCGTCCAGCGGGTCGGTGATATTGCGGATCTTCTCGTCCAGGTTGGCCATCTCGGCGATGCCGCCGGCGTTGTCGGTGATCGGGCCGTAGGCATCCAGCGCCACGATGATGCCGGTCATGGAGAGCATGGAGGTAGCGGCGATGGCGATACCGTACAGTTCCGCCAGTTGATACGCCCCCCAGATGCTGGCACAGATGGCCAGTACGGGAATGGCGGTGGCCTTCATGGAGACACCCAGTCCGGCGATGACGTTGGTACCGTCGCCGGTGGTGGAGGCTTCGGCAATATGGCGCACCGGGCTGTATTCCGTGGCGGTGTAGTATTCGGTGATGACGACCATGGCGGCGGTCAGCGCCAGACCGATCAGCCCGCAGTAATACAGGTAACGGGTGGTGATCTCCACGCCATCGAGCAGGATGCTGTCACCCATGATCCAGGTGGTGACCGGATAGAAGGCGATTGCCGCCAGCACGCCGGCAACGATCAGGCCGCGGTACAGGGCGTTCATGATCTTGCCGCCTTCCCGAGCCTTGACGAAGAAGGTGCCGATGATCGAGGCGATGATGGAGACGCCGCCCAGCACCAGCGGGTACAAGGCCGCCTGCGGGGTGTCCAGCAGCAGGCCACCCAGCAGCATGGTGGCGACCACGGTCACGGCATAGGTCTCGAACAGGTCGGCAGCCATACCGGCGCAGTCACCGACGTTGTCACCGACATTATCCGCGATGACCGCCGGGTTGCGTGGATCATCTTCCGGGATGCCGGCCTCGACCTTGCCGACAATGTCTGCGCCGACGTCGGCGCCCTTGGTGAAAATGCCGCCGCCGAGTCGGGCGAAGATGGAGATCAGAGAACCGCCGAAGGCCAGACCGACCAGCGGATGCAGCGGGTCCTCGACGCCCATGCCCAGCAGGATAGCATAGAAGCCGGCGACGCCGAGCAGGCCCAGACCGACTACCAGCATGCCGGTGATGGCGCCGCCGCGGAAGGCGATCTGCAGGGCGGCATTCAATCCATCATTGGCCGCCTGCGCGGTGCGCACATTGGAGCGCACGGAGATGTTCATGCCGATGTATCCGGCCAGGCCGGAAAAGATCGCGCCGATGGCGAAGCCGATGGCAGTTATCCATCCGATGAAAATTCCGATAATGACCAGCAACACGATACCCGCCATGGCGATGGTGGTGTACTGCCGGTTTAGGTAAGCCTTGGCTCCTTCCTGAATTGCGCTGGCGATTTCCTGCATGCGGGGGGTACCTGCCGGCTTGGCGAGTATCCACCTGACGGACACCACACCATAGCCCAGTGCGACGAAGGCACAGGCAAGGGTGAAGACAAGTTCGATTGACATTACATTTTTCTCCTGGTTGGTAAGTTTGTTTCCGTGTCTGAACTGAAATCAAGGCGCCGTGAAACGGGTGCCGGCCTTGAATCCGAACAGGTGTTCCAGATCAAATTCCCTTATGAAGCCGTCTACGGCGGGCTGGCCATGCTCGCGCAGTACCTCGGCCAGGATCAGTCGGGCGGCGTTGCGGTTATAACCGCCGCCCATCTGCGCCTGGACCGCCAGCAATTCGCGCGCTTTCTCCAGCGTCACAAGACGTTACCCGCCGCCGCAGCGATGGTTACTTGACCTCGAAGTCCTTGTCCAGCCGCCTGGCGACCGGCGCATTTTTCAGCTGGACGTACTGCGGCATACCGGTCTTGTAGGGCGGGTAGTCTTCGCCCTGGATCAGTGGCTCTAGGTAATCACGGCACTTCTGGGTGATCCCGAAACCATCTCGGGTGATGAAGTTCTTCGGCATCATCTTCTCGACGTTGGCCACGCGCGACAGATTCGCCTCACCGACCTTCCAGCGATACGGCTTGTCGGAGACGCGCACGACTGTCGGCATGACGGAATTCTTGCCGGCCAGCGCCAGCTCGACGGCGGCCTTGCCCATGGCATAGGCCTGGTCCACATCGGATTTGGATGCGATGTGGCGTGCCGCCCGCTGCAGGTAATCCGCGACCGCCCAGTGGTATTTGTATCCCAGCGATTCACGAACCATATTCGCGATGACCGGGGCTACGCCGCCGAGCTGAGCATGACCGAACGCATCCTTGAGTCCCTGGTCGGCGAGAAATTTACCATCGTTGTCATGTACCCCCTCGGAAACGACGATGGAGCAGTAGCCGTAGCGGTTGACCTTCTCCTTGATCATGGCCAGGAAGGCCTCCTTGTTGAAGGGGATTTCCGGAAACAAAATGACGATGGGCAGGTCGCAGTCCTCGGAAGCGGCCAGGCCGCCGGCGGCGGCAATCCAGCCGGCGTGGCGACCCATGACCTCGAGTACGAATATCTTGGTCGATGTTTTCGCCATCGATGCGACATCGAAACTCGCCTCGCGTGTGGAGATGGCGATGTATTTGGCCACCGAACCAAAACCCGGGCAGTTGTCGGTAATCGGCAGGTCGTTATCCACGGTCTTTGGAACATGGATGGCCTGAAGCGGGTACCCCATGCTCTTCGACAGCTGGGAGACCTTCAGACAGGTGTCGGCGGAGTCACCGCCGCCGTTGTAGAAGAAATAGCCGATGTTGTGCGCCTCAAAGACCTCGATCAGGCGGTCGTATTCGCGTTTGTTCGCCTCCAGGCTCTTCAGCTTGTAGCGGCAGGAACCGAACGCGCCGGACGGGGTGTGGCGCAGGGCGGCAATCGCGCGGGCCGATTCCTTGCTGGTGTCAATCAGGTCTTCTTCCAGTGCGCCGATGATGCCGTTGCGGCCTGCGTAGACCTTACCGATCCTGTCCTTGTGTTTGCGCGCCGTTTCTATAACCCCGCAGGCGGATGCGTTGATGACGGCGGTCACGCCGCCGGACTGGGCATAAAATGCATTCTTATTTCCTGAGTTAGCCATCTGCTGTTCTCCCTTTGAACTGTGGTATTGCTGGCATGAATAAAATTTACGATGTCCTTGATTAATCTCCTGCAAGCCGGGCCGCGTGATCGGCCTGAACCTGCAGCAGGGTAACCATGCATTCGGAAAGGTCGTCGTATTCCTCAGTGCCGGTGCCGAACATTTGGTGAACCCGGTAATAAAACTGGCAGCGATAGTTGTGGTCTCCGGTCTTGAATACCACGAAGTGGCAACCATCTTTTTCCCAGTAAGCCACCGGACACGTTGTGAGTTCGCTAGAATAGGGATTTAACCGCAGCTCGCCGTCCGCGAGCTGGATAGCCACCGCCTCGTTGTAGCGCTCCTCAAGCGTGGTACTGATAATCCACGTTTCACTATTCGAAAAATCGGCAATCTGGCTCATGCTGGTTGTTGGGCTCACATGATGTGGCGGGCAGGGTACCCTTGTAAAGGTGCCAGATTCTAGCTCAAAACCTGATTTATTTCATGAACTTCGTTGACTTCTACCTGCAGCTGGGGGTAGCTTAATCATTGTTTTGCATTTCGGCCATGCATAAAATTGTATCTTCCCTATTCAAAAAATCTTCTTTTCAGCAGCTGTACAGGAAAATCAACAACATGCCGGGGGAATTCGCAAGATGAGAATCGTATTGCTGGGTGCGCCCGGGTCTGGCAAGGGTACCCAGGCGAGGCTCCTCGCCGAGCGTTACAACATCCCTCAAATAGCTACGGGTGACATTCTTCGCGAGGCGGTGGTTACCACTTCCACGCTGGGACGCCAGGCGAAACTGGCCATGGACGCCGGCCATCTGGTTGGCGACGACATCGTACTGGGTATCATACAGGAACGGATCCTGCGTCCCGACACGCGTAACGGCTTCATTCTGGATGGATTTCCCCGCAGTCTTCCGCAAGCCGAAGCGCTCGATCAACTGTTGAGCAGCGTGGGCCGTCCGCTGGATCTGGCCTTGCTGCTGGCTGTGGACGTCGATGCGTTGTTGCAGCGGCTGGTCGGGCGGCGGACCTGCCTGACCTGCGGGCAGGTATACAACGTCTTTTATTCCCCCCCGCATATCGATGGTCGATGCGATGCATGCGGAGGCAGGCTGCGCCACCGGGCCGACGACAACGAGGAAACCATAGGTAACCGCCTGCGTGTCTATGAAGCGCAGACATTTCCGGTCATCGACTATTACAAGGAGCAGGGAAAACTGCGCACGGTGCAGGGTGTCGGGGAAATTACGGACATATCCAAAGCAATGCGCAAGGTCGTTGACGGCGCCAGAGCTCATGCGAAAAGCGAATCGCGCTCCGATGCAATCCGCCGTGCTATTGCAAGGCAACAGATCGCGCCAGATACCGCTCCCCGTAAAGCCGGAATCTCTACTTCCTCCGTGAAGGCATCATCATCCAGGTCGAATAGCCCGAAAGCGTCCCCAAAGAAGCCGGTAGCAAGGAAAACAGCTGTCAGCGCGGTAGCGTCCACCGGGAAAACGACGCCGAAAAAGGCGGCTCCAAAAAAGGCGGTTCCCAAAAAAGCGGCCCCTAAGAAGGTGACCACTAAAGAGGTGGCTTCAAAGAAAGCGGCTGTCAGCAAGGTAACGGCCAGAAAGGCGACCACCGGGAAAACGGCGCCCAAAAAAACGGCGTCGAAAAAGGCGGTTTCCAAAACGACAGACTCCAGGAAAGCCGCACCCAGGCAGTCATCGACCGGGACGGCAACTTCCAGAAAAGCGGCGTCAAGAAGTGAGGCGATCAAGAAGACCGCACCCAAGAGAACAGAGACCAGGAAGTCTTCCGTCAATAAAAAGCCAGCCAAGAGTGCGGGTGGACGGAAAGCGGCTGCCAAATAGCAGCCGATGTACGGAACACCTGTTGATGCGTGTCAGGTGACGAGCAGCCACGCCGGGGCTGGATGTCACGGCTAATCCTCTTCTGGTTTGATATCTGCCTGCTGCGCGCCGGTCCTCAGGATCTGCCAGCCTCGCGGGAGTTGCTCGGGCTGTCCATGGCGAGCTATACGCTGGCTTCTTTTTTGCTGTCACTGCCCGGTTATTCGCTGGTTGCTGCCGGGCAACTGGCATTGATGGATGCCAGCCTGGTCGTCGTGTTCGCGGCAACAGTGCTCTATTTCACCGGCAAAATGGCAAGATTGACCCAGACCCTCACGGCGCTTTTCGGCACCGGTACGTTGCTTGGGCTGATAGCCCTGCCAGTGATACAGTTACTCGCATCGGGTCAGGCGGGACAGCCGTCCTTGCTGGCGGGCATGCTCTGGTTGTTGCTGTTCGGGTGGAACCTCCTTGTGGTGGCGCATATCATGCGCCATGCCCTGTCGGTTAATTTCCCCGCGGCGACAGGCATAGCCATACTGTATACCCTGGTAGCCATGCAGATTATCAATATGTTGTTTCCCATGAGTCTGGGTTGAATGTATATCCATATCCTAGGAATCTGTGGAACCTTCATGGGCGGCATTGCCCTACTCGCTCGTGAGCAGGGCGTTCGAGTGAGTGGGTCGGATGCCGGTGTCTATCCGCCGATGAGTACCCAACTGGAGGAACAGGGCATTGTCCTGCATGAAGGCTATGCGCCGGACCTTCTCAGTCCCGCCCCGGATCAGGTGGTCATCGGTAATGCCCTCTCGCGTGGTAATCCTGCCGTCGAGCGGGTCCTGAACGAGCGGTTGGCCTATACCTCGGGACCCCAATGGCTGGCGGAACATGTGCTCGCCGACCGCTGGGTGCTCGCGGTGGCCGGTACACATGGCAAGACCTCGACCGCAAGCCTGCTTGCATGGATTCTGGAATACGCGGGTTTGTCCCCCGGTTTCCTGATCGGCGGCATTCCCACCAATTTCGGCGTTTCGGCGCGTCTTGGCGGCGGCCCGTTCTTCGTGGTCGAGGCCGACGAATACGACACGGCCTTTTTCGACAAGCGATCCAAGTTTGTTCACTACCGCCCGCGCACCCTGTTGTTGAACAACCTCGAGTTCGACCACGCCGATATTTTCCCCGACCTGGCGGCGATAAAACGCCAGTTCCATCACCTGGTACGCACCGTTCCTGGCAACGGCTTGATCATCGAGAACGGAGACGATGCCAGCCTGGCCGAGGTGCTGGCCATGGGTTGCTGGACCCCGCGTGAGGCTGTATCCGTCGGCGGCTCGGAAGCCGTGTGGCAGGTGCGCCGGCAATCCGCCGATGGCAGCCGCTTCGATGTCGTGCTGGACGGCGGGCTGGCCGGTACGGTCAACTGGCAACAAATCGGGGAACACAATATGCACAATGCGCTGGCCGCAATTGCCGCGGCCCGCCACGCTGGCGTGCAGGTGTCGATGGCCATCGAAGCTCTGGCGGGGTTTCAGGGCGTCAAGCGTCGCATGGAGGTGCGTGGCCGAGTCAACGGCGTGACGGTTTACGATGATTTTGCCCATCATCCGACCGCAATTGCCACCACGCTGCAGGGCTTGCGCAATCGGGTCGGGAGCGCACGTATACTGCTGGTGCTTGAGCCGCGCTCCAATACCATGCGCATGGGGGTGCATAGCGGGACCCTGGCGGCATCCCTGCTGGGGGCGGACCGCATCTGGATGAATGAGCCCGGCGACCTGGCCTGGTCACTGACGGATGTGGCGCAAGCGACCGGCGTGCCGGCGAGTGTCAGCGGCAGTGTGGAGGCCATTATCGATGAAATTGTCCGTGAAGCCCGACCGGGGGACCACATCCTGGTAATGAGCAACGGCGGTTTCGGGGGGATACACGAGAAACTGCTCCTCGGTCTGCAGTCACCCGGGGACCGTTTGATAACATAGCCCAAATGACGTGGCTTCAGTTTCATCTTCAGCCGGACGATCCTGACGGGTCGCCTGACGACGCAATATGAACGTGGGCTATTACAGTTATCTTGGTGCCGCGGCGGGCTTTGGATTCCTGTCTCTGTTGCTATCGTTCAACTGGCGCAACAGCAAACAGGCGAAGTTGCTTACGGGAGTGGCGGTTATCAGTGCCGTCTGGGCTGGTCTGGCAGCACTCGTTGCGAATGGCCGGATCATTCCGGGGATGTACAAGACATTCGAGATTCTGCGTAACGTTGCCTGGTATGCCTTTCTTCTCACACTTCTTGATAGTGCCGCCAAACAAAGTGACAGCTACCGGAGTTTTATGCGCTGGGCGCTGCCGGTCAGTGTTGGCATAGGCGGTCTGCTGCTGCTGTTCGAGCTGGCGATACTGTGGTTTCTGACCCCGTCTGAGGCTGCCGCGCTGGCGGGTTCCAGGATCACCGGCCACCTGTTGCTGGCACTGATCGGGCTGGCCATTATCGAGCAGCTGTTCCGCAATTCCTCCGTTAGCCATCGCTGGGCCACGAAGTATCTGTTTATCGGGGCGGGCGGCATCTTTGCTTACGACTTCTACCTGTACGCGGATGCCCTTTTGTTTCGCGGGATGAACCAGCAGCTTTGGGAAGCCCGTGGTCTTATCAACCTCGCTGCCGTTCCCCTGCTGGCGATAGCCGCCGCCCGGAACCGCGACTGGTCATTGAACATCTTCGTCTCGCGCGATATCGTCCTTAACGCCACCACCTTGATGTTCGGTGGGCTGTATCTGCTGGTAATGGCCGGTACCGGATACTACCTGCGCGAGTATGGCGGCAACTGGGGGCGGATTCTCCAGGTTTTGTTCCTCGCCCTGGCAGTCGTGTTGCTCGCGGCGGTTATGTTTTCGGGTCAGTTGCGCACACAGCTGCGGGTATTTCTCGGCAAGCACTTTTATCGCAACAAGTATGACTATCGCCACGAGTGGCTCGCCCTGACCGGTGAGTTGAGCCGGCACACCAGGGAAGGTGAAGATGACTATGGATGGATGGTTCGGGTGCTGGGAGAGATTGTCGATGCCCGGGCCGGCCTTTTGTGGCTGAAGGAGGGCCGGGGCGGCATTTCAAATGCAGCTGCCTGGCAGCTGGATCGGATTGAAGTGGTCGAGCCGGGTGATAGCGCCCTGATTCGGTTTTTAACCCAAAAGGGTTACCTGATTGATCTCACCGAGCTCGACTCCCATGCCGGTGAGTACGAGGGCCTGGATTTGCCGCAATGGCTGGAACGGGTGCCGCACGCCTGGCTGATTGTGCCACTGTTCGGGCTGGATTCACTTCTGGGATTCGTTGTTCTCGCCAGGCCCCTTATCAACCGGCCTATAAACTGGGAAGATCGGGACCTCCTGAAGACGGCGGCGAACCAGATTGCCAGCCACATGGCGGTGCTGATGGCCTCGTCGGCACTGGCCGAAGCTCGACAGTTCGAAGTTTTCAACCGTTTGTCAGCCTATATGGTGCACGATCTCAAGAATATCGCCGCCGAACTCGAGCTGGTTGTCAGAAACGCTGAAAAGCACGTGCACAACCCGGAATTTCTGAAGGATGCATTCGGCACGATGGCCAGCGCCTCCGGGGAGATCCGGCGATTACTGGAACAGTTGCGCAACAAGCATACCGATGTGGAGAAGAGCGTCGTCGTCGAGCTGGCGCCGCTGTTGCGGGAGGTGATCGAGCAATACCGGGACCGGTTGCCGCAGCCCAGTCTGGCAGTCGATCAGGCGGAAAGCTGTGTGGTTGCCGTCAGAAAGCGCCTGATGCAGGTGCTGACTCACCTGATCGATAATGCCCAGCAGGCAACGGCTGAAGATGGCCGGGTTGAGGTGAGGCTCCATAGGCAGGATGCGTTTTGTATTGTTGATATCAGGGATACCGGTTGCGGGATGGATGACGATTTTATCCGGAACCGCATGTTCAGGCCGTTTGACACCACCAAGGGGAATGCCGGCATGGGTATCGGTATGTACGAAAGCCGTGAGTTCATTCAAGAGCTTGGCGGAGAGATCCAGGTGGTTAGCGCACCTGGCGAAGGGACGTTGGTATCCCTGCTGATCCCGTCCACTGTCGGTCAGGGTGGCGTGCTGCGGGATGCAGGGTGAAATGCAGATACCGATAAATCACTGGCGGGCGTTGCCGATCCCCGGTACCCACTTCAGCTCAACCGGCTGAAACCGAAGTATCCCGATTGACATGGGCATGACAGAAAACGGTCTTAAACCACTACTGGTTGTCGAAGACAATCCCGGCCTGCAGAAGCAGCTCAAGTGGGCGTTCGAGGGTTATGAAGTCCATGTGGCTGCGGATCCCGCCTCGGCCATCGAACAGCTGAAACAGTACCGGCCAGGTGTGGTTACCCTGGACCTCGGTTTGCCGCCTGACCCGGCCAATGCCTCGACGGGCCTCAATTTGCTGGAAGAGTTGCTGCATTTGGCCCCGCACACCAAGATCATAGTCGTTACCGGCAATGACGATCGGCAGAACGCACTCCGGGCCATCACGTTGGGGGCCTATGACTATTACCATAAACCGGTCGACCCGGATATCCTGGGGCTGATCGTCGACCGGGCTTCCGGCCTGTACGAATTGGAGGAAGAAAACCGTCGCCTGGTGGCTCAGGCATCCAGATCACCGCTGGACGGTATCATTTGCGCCAGCAACCAAATGCTGGACGCCTGCCGCATGGTAGAAAAGGTAGGACCATCCGAGGCAACCACACTGATCCTGGGCGAGAGCGGAACCGGCAAGGAATTAGTCGCCCGTGCCTTGCATGGAACCAGTCCACGCCACCACAAACCCTTCACGGCGGTCAATTGCGCGGCGATACCCGACACTCTGCTGGAGAGCGAACTCTTCGGGTACGAGAGGGGCGCCTTTACCGGCGCCGTCAAGCAGACCGTCGGCAAGATCGAATTTGCCAATGGCGGCACCCTGTTTCTGGATGAAATCGGCGACATGCCGCTGGCCCTGCAGGCCAAGTTGTTGCGGTTCCTTCAGGAGCGGGTAATCGAGCGTGTCGGCGGGCGGCAGACAATTCCGGTAGATGTACGTGTCCTGTGCGCAACCCATCATGACCTGAAACACTCCATACAGGAGGGAAAGTTCCGCGAGGACCTCTATTATCGTGTCAGCGAAATCGTGATCAGAGTACCGACACTCCGGGAGCGCGAAGGCGACCGGGTGCTGCTGGCGCGGACGTTTCTGGATCGGTATGCACGACAAAACGGGCGCTCATTCCGCGGTTTCAGCCAGGCCGCGCTCGAGCAAATCGACAGCTACCATTGGCCTGGCAATGTCCGTGAACTGGAAAACAGGATCAAACGCGCCGTAATCCTGGCGGAAGGCCAGCGTATTAACGCAAACGATCTTGGCTTCGAATCCGATGAGGAAGTGTTGGCTTTACTGGATTTACGAGCGGCCAGGGAAGCGGCTGAACGTCAGGTTATCAAACGAGCACTGGACGTGCATGGCAATAATATGTCCCAAGCCGCCGAGGCACTGGGGGTCAGCCGGCCCTCGTTGTACAACCTCATGAAAAAACTGGACATGGAAGGCATTGGCAACTGATGCCGGTTGGGTGCGTGTCACGTGAATAGCCAGGTAATGGCAGCGGGGTGGCGCGGTGCCGGCGTGGCAGTTTTCCTGCTGTTGCTGGTGGTGCTGGTTCTGTACCGGGATACCGTCCTCTATCTGGCGGGCATCTGGAACCAGTGGAAAACCGGTGAGTATGCGCACGGTTACCTGGTGCTGACTATCAGCCTGTATCTGGTGTATCGTCAGCGCAGGGTACTGGCCGGCCTGACTCCCTGTCCGAGCATCACCGCGTTGCCTGCCATTGCCGCTGCCGCTCTACTCTGGCTTGCGGCCGCGCTTGTCGATGTGTTGTCGCTGCAGTCCGTGGCCCTGCTGCTGTTGGTCCTGTCCGTTATCTGGGCGGTGCTGGGGCTGCGGATAACACGTCATCTGCTTCTGCCGGTACTGTTCATCGGATTTGCCCTGCCGGTGTGGTCGCCACTGGCTGTCGTGCTGCAGGAAGTTACCACTGATGTGGTGTTTTGGCTGGCGCGCCTCGGCGGGGTGCCGGTAATACGCGAGGGACACGTGCTGATCCTGCCCTCCGGTCAACTGACCATAGAGGAAGCCTGCAGCGGTCTGCGCTATTTGCTGGCGTCGCTGACCCTGGGTGTACTCTACGCCTGTCTAAACTACAGCCGACTGCGCGCGCGGGTAATCGTGGTGCTGGTTGCGGCCGGCGCCGCGATACTGGCGAATATCCTGAGGGTGTTTGTCGTCGTATATATTGCCTATGTATCACGGATGCAGCACCCCCTGGTCTCCGATCACCTGAGTTTTGGCTGGATGCTCTTTGGTGGGCTGGTATGTCTGCTGCTGGTGCTCGATCTTGGCATTTCGCGTTCCAGGGCGGGTGCGGATACAACTGACGCGGTAATCGCTTCGGCGGGAACATGCAAGTATGGTCCTGCCCGGCGTTCACTGCTGTTTGTCACCAGCCTGTCGCTGATAGTCAGCGCCCCGGCGCTGGCCTGGTGGGCCCAGCAACCTTTGCTCGTGGCCGGGGCAACCCGCCTGGTTTTCCCGTCCGCCATGCAGGGCTGGTCAGGGCCATCAGAAACACGCGATAACTGGATGCCCGAGTATCATGGGGCGGTCGCCGCCCTGCGGTCTTATCAGAGGGATGGTAATGAGGTGTATCTGTACATCGGCTATTACCCCCGGCAGAGCCAGGGGCGTGAATTGATCAACGAATTGAACCATATTGCCAATGCAGGTGCCTGGAAGACGGAACCTCTGGCCGAACGAACTATCTTCGTCGATGATCGACCGGTACTGGAACGGGTGATTATTACCCCTGCCGGCCGATCGCGACTGGTCTGGTATTGGTATCGTGTCGGAGGTAGGCAGACGATAAACCGCTACACCGCGAAGGTATTGCAGGTACTGGGCCTGGTGACCGGCAGGACGCGGGCGTCTGTGACTGCTATCGCCGTGGATATCGAGACGGGGGAGGATGACGCAAAAAGGACGCTGCGTAAATTTGTTTCTGCGATGGGGCAGCCAATCGAACGAATGATGGACGGGATTGCCGCGTCATGAAGTGACGACAAGACAGGGAGAATCTGAACGAAATGCGCTTACATAATCGATTATTTGTCGTTGTTATTACTGCAGTGATGATGGTGTCCTGCGGCCGTTTGTTCATGGATGACCAGCAAATGGTGCAGAGCGCGAGGCAATACCTCAAAGCCCGCGATATCAACGCCGCGGCGATCGAACTTAGAAATGCCCTGCAGAAAAACCCGAATAATGCCGAGGCGCGCTATCTGCTCGGTTCAATCCTGCTGGATTACGGCGACTTTGCCAGTGCCGAAAAGGAGTTTCGGCGTGCAGTTGCCGCCGGCTGGCGCGAGGACGAGGCGTCTATCGGCGTTGCTCGCGCGCTGCTGGGGCAGAGAAACTTCAGCAAGCTTGTCGATGACCTCCGCATCAAGAAATCCTACCCGGTCGATTCGCGTGCCAATCTTCTCGCCTTGCGTGCCCTGGCCGAGGCGGGGCTGGGAAAACCTGAGCAGGCAGCAACTTCTCTGGCGAGTGCGAAAGAACTGCAACCCGATGTCTTCGAGGTCCAGAAGGCCGGCATCATACTGGAATACGCGGACGGTCATGTCCCGGAAGCCATGCGTGGGGTGGACAGGGCGCTCCAGCTTTATCCGGATAATCCTGAACTTTTGCTGCTCCAGGCCGGTATTTCCGTGGAAGGGAGGGAAACGGCAGTGGTCAAGGAGATCTATCGTAAGGTGATCGAGTCAGATCCCCCCCATTTCGTGACCCACAATGGTCGTCAGGCGCGCCTGGGACTGACTCGCCTCCAACTCCTGGCGAGTGAATTCGAGCAAGCCGAAGCTACTCTCCTGCCCTTGTATCAGAGAGATTCTCTCGACCCCGAGACAAACTACCTTGGCGCCCTGCTGGCGTTCGAGGAGGGCAAATTAGACCTTGCCGAGGAGCGGTTACTCAAGGTACTTCAAGTGGAGCCCAAACACAGCCCGACATACCTGCTGTTCGGTTCCGTAAGTTTTGCAAGGAAGAACTACCAGCAGGCGGCTTATTACCTTGCGAAGTACCTGGATTCCAACCCCGGGAATTATGATGCCCGCAAGCTGCTGGGGCGTACCTACATACTGCTTGGCGAACATGACCAGGCACAGGCGACATTGCAGCCGGCGTTGATACAGGAGGGTGACGATGCCGAACTCCTGGCTTTGGTCGGATTGTCAGACCTGCGCGAGGGCAGGAACGCCGAGGGTATCGCCGGTCTCGAGAAGGCCGTCGACGCGGCTCCGGGGAACACCGCAATCCGTGGTGAACTGGCCCGTGCCTATATAACTTCGGGTGAGACGGAACGTGCGATCCAGGAACTACAGCTTATACAGAAGCAGGAGGGCAAACAGGTCAAAACCGAAACGATGATGGCCGTTGCCTATTTGCGTGATGGAAAGTTTCCCCAGGCTGTCAGCATTGCACTGGAACTTTTATCCGAGCACCCGGATGATCCGGAGATCATAACGCTGGCTGGTAATATTTTTGCCGCCAGCGGCGACCGGCGCCAGGCAGAACAGTATTTCAGGCAAGCGCTGGAGATCAGTCCGAACTTCCTCTCGGCGGCCCTGGCGCTCGGGCATAGTGATGAACTTGACGGAAATGAAGGCGCTGCGGCAGCGGTTTACCAGGGTCTGGTGGACGCGGGTGTGAAATCGACGGAGCCGATGCTGGCGCTGGCCCGGTTGGCCGAAAAAGCGGGCAGTACCCGGGAAATGGTCGACTGGCTGGAAAAAGCGCGTGCGCTGGAGCCCGGGGATATCAAACCCAACATTGCGCTGGCGGAGCACTACTTGAGCGACAATCAGCCGACCAAGGCGGAGTCACTAATCAACGATGCCATCAAGGTAGCACCGGAGCAAAAGGTACTTCAGGTCCTGCGAGCTCGTGCCCTGCTGGGACAGAAACGTGACAGCGAGGCGCTATCTTTACTGAACGAGTTGGTGATCAGGGAACCGGATTCTGTTTCTATCCGCATTTTACTGGGGGAAGCCTACCTGCAAACGGGACAGGTGAATGATGCACGCAAGCAGCTCAAGATCGCGTTGCAGGGGCAGCCCTACTCGCTTTCCGCACTCGCCTTGCTGGTCAGGACAGAGATGCAGGCGGGCGAATTCGACCAGGCTCTGGAGTATGCCAGGCGCATCCAGCAGGCTAAGCCCGAAGCGAATGCCGGGTACGAGCTTGCGGGGAATGTCCAAATGGTAAAACAGGACTACACGGCCGCAGTTAACAGCTATACCACGGCCTGGGAGCGGAAACAGACAGGCGAACTGGCTATTAAACTCTCCGAGGCCCAGTCACGTTCCGGTGAACTGGAAAAGGCACTTGTACCGCTGCAAGTTTGGCTGGAAGCGCATCCCAATGATGTCAAGCAAAGACAGTTTCTTGGTAATGCCTACCTGAATACCGGCCAGGATAATAAAGCGATCGAGACCTACGAAGCCGTGCTTGCAGCGGAACCGGATAACTTGGCTGCCCTTAACAATCTGGCATGGCTTTACAGGGAGGATAAACCCTCCAAAGCGCTCGAACTGGTTAAAAGGGCCTACCAGGCCAATCCCACTGTTCCCGGCGTCCAGGATACCTATGGCTGGATTCTCGTGCAGCAGGGTCAGGTCGAAAAGGGCCGCAGGTTGCTGAAAGAGGCGATGGATAAGCTTCCAGGGGTGACGGAAGTCGAATATCACTATGCGGTGGCTCTGATAAAGTCAGGCGATGAAAAGTCGGGAAGAGCGCTACTTGAAAAAATCCTCGCAGAGGATTCGCAGTTTGCGGGCCGGGAGGATGCGGCTCGCTATCTTGAATGAAGGCAATACTGGTTTCACGAGCTATAGAATCCGCACTTGCTTGCGGTTTCTATGGCGCGGACTCCCGGAAACTAGGATGTTCTTTTGAAGCGACGAGCAGCACCCAGTCCCGCAAGTCCCAGTCCGAGGAGCGCGAGGGCGGACGGTTCCGGGAGTTTTCACCCGGCTGGTTCTCATCCAACTTATCGTCTGTTGGAATTTCGCCTTCTGAAACGATGGGATCTGTTATCAGGGCTGAGGCATCGAGTACTTCTCTACTGTTGAGCAGGCTCACTATGCGGTTTTCATGCTTTGTCAGCTTGGTCGTTTGTTTGTTGTTCATTTCGTCCTTGAGGGAAAGTTTGTCAATCTTTTTCTGGCTCTTGCTGACCTTTTTGCCCAACTTCGTTTTCTGACTTGTTCGTGGCGAGTTTGCCGTCATCGATAATCTGCATGATTAGATCCCTGGGTATGCTGGCATACTCAGTATTACCACTGATCACGAAGGCCATGGCATTGCCATAGAATCCCGACACACTCACAAATGCGAGTGAAATAATAATGTTTTTCATTGGATGTCTCACTTTACAAAGTTTTTGACTCATTAATTTTCAACATAAGTCGTTAAAAATTATTATAATAATATTTATCAGCAACTTAGGATGACGTGTATCGACTGGCTGGAATTTGCTGTAAGTAATATTGACATGAATTCGTCAAAAAGTGTCTTAATGTTCGGAATATTCTGGTAATAATTATCTGTGTTTTTTTATTTTAATAAAAAACAGCATGTTATGTATTTTTGCAATTTTGTAAAAATTATTGACGCTCTTTTTTACATACAATGGCTAGGGTGTCTAACCGTATAGTGCTTGCTTATACCGAGAGAGGTAAGCTATGTCAGTCAACCAACAATTTCCTAAGCATGACTCGATATGATTAAATCTTATCTGTTTCAAGGCGATATTAATGATAAATTCCGAGGACGTGTATGTGGCTGTCTTGCTTTAAAGTAGCCAGGCATGCCTCTGAATGGATGTTGTTTAATATACTCATATATAGTTAAATACTGAAATGCACGAGCAGATTAACGAATTATTTGGCTACCTTCACGGTTTATGGCGCTATCGTTGGTCGGGTCTACTGATTGCATGGCTCGTCGCCATTGCCGGCTGGATTTATGTCTATGCTTTGCCTAACCAATACAATGCCAGGGCAGTGGTGAATATCGACACCTCCTCAATCATGAAGCCACTCTTGAAGGGGCTGGCAGTGGAAACTGACCAGACGGAAGAACTGGCTATCATGACGCGGGTCCTACTGAGCCGGGATAATCTCCTGAAAGTGATTCGGGAGACTGATATGGATCTGGATGCTGATACACCGGAAGAGAAAGAGCGCCTGGTTATGAATCTGGCGAAATCGATTTACCTGACTGCTCCGGGCAAGGGCAGATTCGGAAGCACGGCGTCCCAGATTTTCGAAATTGGCTACGAATCGACGTCCCCCGAGCTTGCCTACAAGGTTGTGTCCACACTCCTGAACCAGCTCATCGAGAATACCCTGAATACCGACCGCACGGGCACGGTCATGGCGCAGGATTTTCTTGACAAGGAGATCAAGGAATACGAGCAGCGCCTGAATGCGTCGGAATCACGTTTGGCAGACTTCAAAACAAAAAACGCAGGGTTCATGCCGGATGAAAAAGGCGGTTACTACACACGCTATACGCAAGGCAGAGGAGGATGTCGAACAAACCAAATCTTCATTGGCGCTGGCACAGCAGAGTTACTCACAGCTGCGCAGGCAGCTGTCCGGTCAAGAACCCGTCCTGGGTAATGCCAGATCTTCAGCCGCCACGTTACGCAAATACCGGGAACAGCTCAACGATCTGCTGACACAGTACACCGAGGATCACCCGGATGTTCAGGCCCTGCGATCGAGAATCGCGGAGGTAGAAGCCAGAACGAAGAATCAGGATGATTCAATGGTTGGCGGCAGTGATGATTATGTTTATCAGGAACTCAAGTTCCAGCTCAGCCAGCAACGCATCGAAGTCGGGAAACAGCAGCTTCTGCTGGCCGAGCAGCAACAGAAGCTGAAGAAGCTGCAGGAATCGGTGGATACCATTCCCCAGATTGAAGCAGAACTGACCAGGTTAAACCGCGATTACGAGATAACCAGAGAGCGTTATCTGAGTCTGGTCGAACGCAAGGAATCGGCACGGCTGGCACAGAAGGTAGAGCAGAACAGCAACGAGATCAATTTCCAGGTTGTGGACGCGCCGGTTGTGCCGGTGCTGCCCTCCGGTCCGAATCGTCTGCTGCTGTTGTCCGGGGTGCTTGTGGTAGCCATGGGAGCGGGTGTTGCCTGGAGTCTTGTGATGCTTTTGTTGTTTCCGACCTTTGTTGACTATAAGCAACTCAGAAAACTTATTGATCTGCCGGTCCTGGGATCAATTGGCCTGCAAATGACAGATGAGCAACAAAGTCTCAGGTTGGTGCGGTTGAGGACCTATTTGCTTGCTGTCCTGGTGCTGATTGTTTCATTTGGGAGTGTGCTCTTTTACCAGGAACAGGGCTCCATGCTGGTGAGATCGGTCATATCTGATATAGGGATTGTCATATGAGTTCCAAGGAATTGGATGGGCATGGTTCTATAGCGGCAATCAACCTTGGTGTTTCCAAGGCGATTGAAGACTCCGCACATTCAGGGCATGCCAAGGGCAGCGCAACCAGAGCCGGTGACCCGCATTGCCGGCAAACCCAGTGATTCTGTGGAAATCCTTGAACGCTTGCGTGATAGGGAGATGCTGGTGCCCGGAAGCAAGATGGGCCCCGAGATCAGGAACGAGTACCGGAGGATCAAACGGCCACTATTATCCAATGCCTTCGGTAAAACGGCGTCCCTGGTTGATTCCGGCAACCTGATTGCCATTACCAGTGCAGCTTCGGGCGAAGGCAAATCCTATACATCCCTGAATCTGGCGCTGGCATTTGCCCAGGAGCGCGATTATACCGTGCTGCTGATTGACTGTGACGTCACCAAGCAGGGCCTCAGCCGGATGCTCGGAATTGAGAAGAGACGGCCAGACCTTACCGATCTGCTGGTCAGTGAAAAGTTGTCTGTCGGAGATGCCTTGCTGCATACTGACATTCCTGGTCTGGTGCTGTTGCCTGCCGGCAAGCCGCACGAATACATTACTGAAATGGTGGCCAGCCATCGCATGGCCCAGCTGGTTCATGAAATAGCATCCAGATACAATGACAGAATTATAATATTCGATGCGCCACCCGTACTGGCAACACCCGAGACGCAAGTATTGGCCGGCCTGGTCGGACAAATTGTTTTCGTTATCGAGGCTGGGGAAACACCCCATTCCGTTGTGAACGAGGCTCTCGAAATGCTTCCCAAGGAGAAGGCAATTGGACTTGTTCTCAATAAGTGCGAGAGTATCTCCAATCGCGGCAGCTACTATTACAACTACTACGCATCCTATGGAGAGAAGACCGAATAACAATTGTATTCCCGGGGGATACCTGAGAATCTATCTCAAAATACTGAATCGGGCGTCAATACCAGGCGCGGACCCTGCTAGAGTGGAGTTTGCCGGTATTAATTGAACGCCGGAGCAGATTCTGTAACAGCGTATTTGCGGTTGAGATGCATTTTGAGATAGGTTCCAGTCAATGATAATCCGGAATGCATTAACAGTCGATGTGGAAGATTATTTTCACGTATCGGCATTTTCTGAATGTATTGACCAAAAAGACTGGGATTCGTATCCCCTGCGTGTAGAAAAAAACACCAGGCGACTCCTTGATCTGTTTGACCTGCACAGTGTCAAAGCTACCTTCTTTGTGCTGGGCTGGGTGGCGGAACGCACTCCCGGGCTGGTAAGGGAAATTGCTGCCCGCGGGCATGAAGTAGCCTGCCATGGCTACAGTCACCAGCTGGTCTATAACCAAAGCCCCAAGATATTTCGTGAGGAAACGATCCGTTCCAAAACACTGCTGGAAGATATTATTCAGTCGCCTGTAATCGGATACAGGGCGGCAAGCTATTCCATCACGGGGCGATCTCTCTGGGCTCTGGATATTATCGCCGATGCCGGATTTGAATATGACTCAAGTATTTTCCCGGTGCGTCATGACCGTTACGGCATTCCTGGTGCTTCTGTCTATCCCCATCGGATGAAGACACCCAATGGTAGCTGGCTGGCAGAGTTCCCGCTATCTACGGCACGAATATTCGGATTCCGGCTGCCGGTTGCCGGAGGCGGGTATTTCCGTCTCTACCCCTATAGCCTGACAAAGGCCGGTCTCAGGAGAATCAACGGCAAGGATAACAAGCCGTTCATCTTCTATCTTCATCCATGGGAGATCGATCATGAGCAGCCGAGGATCAAGGCCAGTTGGCTATCCCGGTTCAGGCATTACAATAATCTTGGCAGGTGTGAATCACGACTGCGCAAACTCATGACGGACTTTTCGTTTACAACAGTAAGAAGAGTATTGCACGACTGTGGCTTGGGAAACGCCAGTTCAGTTCCCGTGCATGATGCGGGGACTATATCTGCCACTGCTGTGGATAATGAATAACACGACTCACTCTCGATGTTTAATGCCGGTTTGTTTGATGTAATTGGCAGGAATCAGACAGGAGCGGCTGTATTACCCGATTACCGGGTTGAATCCTGCGCTGTTTCCGATCCAGAGGCACTGGAACAGGAATGGATAGACCTGCAAGGCCGCGCAGACTGCTCGTATTTTCAATCATGGGGGTGGATAGGTGCCTGGCTGATGCATATAGCCGGCGACCTGCAGCCGGTCGTGATCAGGGTTTACACAGGTACACGTCAGGTTGGCGCAGGTGTGTTCGTTCCGGGGGTGATAAAACGGCATGGTTTTATTGATCTCAGAGCCATGTTCCTCAATGAATATCCATTTCCCGGTAAGAACATGGTCATCGAGTACAACGGCCTGCTCGCCGAGCGTGGTCATGAATATGCCGTGTACGAAGAAGTTGTCAGGTATCTGCTTCGGGAGTGCGTCGATTATGACGAATTTCATTTCGGTGCGATAGTGTACGATGCAGGAATTAGACGACTCGAAACTGGGGCGAACATTGGAGTAAACATAATTACAAACGATATATCCACTGCCTGGCAGATAGATCTCTTGCAGCTGTCCCCCGGTCTTGCTGCATTTCTTGCAAGTCTGAGTAAAAACAGGCGGTCCCAGATCATGCGTTCGATTCGATTGTATGAGGAAAACGGGCCATTGAGCCTGGTTGAGGCGAAAAATACCGAAGAAGCGCTGGAGTTCATGAGCGGATTGAAGGCGCTGCACGCAAAGCGTTGGGAGTCGCGCGGGAAACCAGGCGCCTTTGCAAATCCTTTATGGGAAAGATTCCATCGATCCCTTATAAGCAACCGGTTTGATGAAGGTGAAATACAAATGCTCAGAGTTGCAAATTCCCGGGACACCATCGGTTACATATATAATCTCGTCTGGCGCAGGCAGATTCATGTAATGCAGACCGGTTTCGGGATTCCCGCCGACAGGCGGCTGCAGCCTGGTTATGTGGTTCACGCGATGGCTGTTGCCCACAACAGATCAAAGGGCATGGTTTTGTATGATTTTATGCGTGGCGATTCGCTGTATAAAAGGATTCTCTGCAACCAAAGCCAGGAAATGCGCTGGGTTATTTTTCAGCGGCGTCGGCTCAAGTTCGCACTGGAAAAAATTGTTGTTGCCGCGGTAAGGCGATACAGGTCGTTACTGTGTTGAAACGAACCTTGCGCCGTTACTGGCTAGACATGATGTTTGGGCGGATTTCAGATAATTACCTCTGGTCGATTCAATCCAGCTGCAATATTGTATAAATTCACCCATGTATTGTGGTAGGGAATATCTTGGCAAGCTGTAAATGTGCTTTTCAGCTTTGTATTCGACCTTGTAAACACCGGGTATCGTTGTGATAGCTCCGAGGAATCCATTGCTTTTCAGGGTCTCGATTTCCCGGCGTCCAAAATCTATTGCGCGTCCTGCTGGATAGCAGAATATTTTCAATGGTCTGGCGAGTTCATTTGTCATCGTAAGCCAGGAATCATGGATTTCTCTTTCCTGGGATTCCCTGCTCAGTCTGGATAGAATGTTGTGTGTAACTGAATGCGGTGCGAATTGCACACCTTCCTGCTCAAGTTGACGCGCCATTTCCCAGCTTAGTGAGTGATAGGAGGCTGGCGCCTCCTGAGGTATCAGAACGCCCGCATCGCAGGCGAGTCGTAGCAGGATTTCCGGTACATCTGCCGCACTCGCCTCTCTCAGGTGGTTATGAATCAGACGTCTCGCCAGGCGTCTTTCATACGAGCTGCCAAGACTCAGGGATACAGGTTGGCCTGAGATCGTGGTATTGAACGAGATTTTTCCGGTTGTCTCCATCATCCATGAGACTTTGGCATCCCACGGCCACAAGGTTTGATCGAGCATGCCGGTGATAACAAAAATTGTTACCGGGCAATCAAACTCGAGAAATATCGGTAACGCAATATCAGCTTGATCTACATATCCATCGTCGAGGGTGAAGACTACTGGTTTGGGCGGGAGGGCCTCCTCGCTTCGCAGTGCGAGGACAAGTCTTTCCAGTGAGATGAAGTTGTATTTGTTCTTGACGAGATAGCGCAGGCATCGCCGCAAGTGTCTCGAGGTGGTTTTCCCATTTTCGGGCTGACTGGCGTGTGTCATGCGATGCAGCATGAACACGGGTATGCCGCGGCTGAAAAACAGGTTGGCGATTGCAGCCGCCGGGCGGCTTGCCAGCATCGGCATGACTATATTTTTTATATTGTATTTCAATTGGTTGTGCTACATATTCCCATATGAGGCGGGTGATGATGCTGAATTTGGAACTATATCATGGTAGATTCCTGACGATGAGCGGTCCAAGTCTATTCGTCAGGAATAGCGGCAGACGTTTCCATATATTGATAGCCAGGAAATACTTCGGATTTTCGGGATTGAGTGTTGGTAACTCACGGTTTTCGTTTAGATGGTAGTGCCAGTAAAGCTGTTTTGGCTGCGCACCCCATTGCTCCTTGAATCGGTAGGTTCCTGATCCGGCGGTGGATCGGCCAAAGTCAAAATTGCGGTAGTGTTTGTCGACGGCATACTGCAGGACTTTCCAGTATAAGAACATATTCACACCCAAGGGGTTTACCTCCCTTGCGGAAGAAGCCCACGGGATTTCAAGCCTGTCGCGATGCCCGATAAGGAACCCGGCAGCGACCGGCCTGTTCTTCATGCGGATAACAAGGATTCTGCTTTCCCGGGGAAAGCAATGCAAAATGTTTCTGAAGAATGCTTTCGCGTAGACAGGCGTGCCCAAATCGCGCATGTTGCGTGAGAATACGGCATAAAAATCATCCAGATGCTCTTCGCCTCCGCATAGAGTCTCGAGGATTTCCCGCTGTGGACGCTTGATCTGTGACCGTAGTTTGGATGAAAAACCCGTCCATAAGGTCTCTTCGTCGCTGGGTAGTGGCAGGATCATATTGACTTTGTTCGAGCGCCCGGGAAGCCCCTTGCGGGGTATGTCGTCGCGATATTCTACGTGGCTGACGCCCAGCTTTGTGGCATGCTCATTGGCAGCCTGCATAAGCATGTCTTCGATAAATTCCTGATCCGCAATCGCACCGCCATAGTTGAAATAAGGCATGGAAACCAGAAAATCACCAAACAGTCGACTTTTCAGGCGTACCAGCGGAAGGATCCCGGCTATGTCTCCATTGGCTCTGCGGGCCAGAAAATAGAAACCTTCATGGCCAAAGGTTTTTTTGATCAGTATCTGCCACTCGGCGCGATGGTATATGGAGGCAGCAGGATTTCCGGCGACATAGTCATTCCACTCGTGCTGTTCGCTGTTCAGCAGAGAGACGGATATACGGTTTATGTCATGGGACTTTCGGGAATAGATGCGACCTGCCGGCAGGATATCCGGGTGATTGTCAGGAGGGGCTGACTTATCTCTGGATTCGAAAAAACCAAGAATCCTGTTTTCGAGATCAGAGATTGTAGCGTCATTCGATTTCAGCCGTGCCGTAAGCTCCTGCATGGATAACATCAGGTGCTCAGTAGATTTTCCATGGTTTTTTGCTTCGCCAATCTGTCTGCTGATTGCGCGCGCCTGATTCTGAACTGCCTCGTACTGCTCTTTCTGCACGGAATATTCAGCCCGGAGATCATCCAGCGCAGAAATCTGTTGTTCTGTCGCGAGAGGGTAAAGCTTTTTGAAGCTGGTTACCGGAGATGAAAGAATTTTCTTCCTGTCTGGGTTTTGCATCTTTTACCCTTTTTTTAACCAGCCGGAAATCCGGGCGAGAAAGGAAATCCTGTCGCCGGCAATATCTTCATGGATACCGATGCGTTGCAGCAGGTGATTATCGGTAGTAGCAGAATTCCAGCCCGATTCGGTGGTGACGGCGCCACGGTAATGCTGCTTCACCAGTTCCAGTGTCTTTGCAGAATAGTCGCCATTGGGGTAGCAGAATACTTTTACATCATGTTTTGTATATTTCTCGATATTTTCCTTGCTGGCTATAATTTCCTTTTCAACAATGGAAACCGGAGTTGAGTCGTTCAGTCGAATATGATGACAGGTATGGCTGCCTGCCTCTATGAGGCCGGAATCCGTCATTTCTGCGATTTGCTCCCAGTTCAGAAGTGCGGGTGGATGTTGGTTTCCGGTCAGGTCCAATGAAGCCTCAATACTGTCCAGGCGCTCATGGATCTCTCGATCGGGGAATGCCTTGGCATGGGCTATGATCTGGCTGATTTCTTCGGTTGTTGGCGCGCTGTCAGAGAAGTCGTAGCTGGTTCGTGCATTCCTCAGCCAACTCAGTGTCTGGTCTGACCAGGATTGCGGGAGATCAAGTGCAACAGCGTTGACGATGCGTGCGAGCCGTTCTGGCCAGAAGATTGTCCCTGTGCCGACCATATCTGACACCAGAAATACGGTCGCGGGTATTCCCGTTTCCTGCAATATCGGGAAAGCGAATTCGTAATTATCTGCCCAGCCGTCATCGAAAGTTATTGCGCAGGCCTTGCCAGGAAGCGGGAGCTTTCGGCTCTTTCGATCCAGCCACTCTGACAGATGGATAATTTCGAAATATTGTCTAACGATATCAAGGTGTTTTCTGAAACTTTCCGGTGTTACCATCATGCCCGGTTCTTCGATTCGGGAACGCTCATCATCCGCAGGCAGGACGCGGTGATACATGAGGATCAACAGTTGAGGAATGGCATGCGAGCGTGCATGAGGTCCAACCTTTGCGCTAACCTGTTGCAGGCCGCGTTTGATGCTGTGCTTAAATGGAAATCTTCTGGTCACGTTTGCTGTTCATCGGCTGTTCGCGGAGGCAGTGATTCAGGATTGATCTGGTAGCATTATATGTATTTACAAGAAATAAGATAAATGCATTGAATACGATCCTCCACTGCATAGACACCACGGGCCCGGGCGGGGCCGAAACTGTATTCATTGACCTGGCAAGCCGAATATCGAAACACAAATATCGTTCACTGGTCGTCATTCGGGGAAAGGGCTGGGTCTATGAAGAGCTCCGCCGCCGGGGGATAGAGCCCATCCTGCTCGATGCCAAGGGCTCATTCAACTGGCGCTATTTAGGGCAGATCCGCAAGCTGATTCGATCCGAAGGTGTGAAACTTGTCCAGTCTCACCTGCTGGGCTCGAATGTCTATTGCTCGCTGGCAGGATTACTGACAGGTACTCCGGTAGTTGCAACCTTCCACGGCTCCGTGGATATAAGTGACAAGGAGCAGCTGAAAGGGGCTAAATTCGCCCTGATCAACGCCGGTGCTGACGTCGTCATAGCGGTATCAAAACAACTCCGTGAGGACATTATCGGGCGAACACTGCTCAATGCAAGCATGACGAGGGTAATCTACAACGGTATTGATACCTCGATGTTCCGTCGTCCCTGCTCCAGAACCCTGCGCCAGAAATTCGGCTGGCCTGAAAGTGATGTCGTCATCGGCAGTCTGGGTAATATCAGGCCTGCCAAGGGCTATGAAATCCTGCTGCGGGCAGCAGCAGTTCTGCAGCAGAGTTCGTCGCGCTCCTATCGCTTTGTTATCGCAGGGCAGGGAAAGGGGAAATTATATGAAGAACTGCTGTTGCTCAGGGGTGAGCTTGGCCTGGAGGAAAGAGTGCAGTTTCTAGGTTTTATCGATGATGCCGGAGACTTTCTTGCCAATGTAGATATGTTCCTGTCATCCTCGATATCCGAAGGGCTCCCGCTTTCCGCTATTCAGGCGATGGCGGCGAATTTGCCATTGATCGCAACCCGCTGTGGTGGTTATGATGAGCTGATTAGAGATCGAGAAAACGGCTGGCTGGTGGAGGTCGGTAATCCCGGCGCCATTGCGGACGCCATTGAATCGCTGGCTGCTGACACTCGACTGCAGGCTGTTCTCGGGGAACAGGCCAGAAGGTATGCTGTTGAAACATATGACATCAAGGTAATGCTCGAGGCCTATGAGGATATCTATGACCGGCTTCTGGCAGGTTGAATTATCCGGAGCCCGACCGGTAAGCTGCCTCGTTCACCAGTAGAATCGGCGTGGCTAGTGGTCCATGCGGTTAATTGTGTAACGCGTGCTTGGCGCGGCCCACTGCGGCGATGATGTTGCTTGCCGGTTTCGTCCACTTGAAGGGTTTGGCGCTTTGCTCATTGTGGACTTCGATGAATCTTCGCAGTTCGGCCTTCAACTCAGGAACGCTGGTGAATACGCCACGGTACAGGGCACGACGTTCCAACTGAGCGAACCAACCTTCAACAGCATTCAACCACGATGAACTGGTAGGGGTAAAGTGAAGGTAGATGCGGGGATGTGCTTCGAGCCACTCGCGCACGGCCGGCGTTTTGTGAGCGCTTAGATTGTCCAGGATGATGTGAAGATCCTTGCCTGCACTGAAGCGCCGATTCAGCAGTTTGAGGAAGGATAAGAACTCTTTGCCGTTGGTCTTGTCGGTGACCTTACCAATGACTTTTCCTGTGAGCGTGTTGAATGCGGCATACAGGGCCGCGGTGCCGTTTCGCTTGTAGTCATGCGTGCGACTGCCTATGCGACTCGGGTTCAGCGGTAAACCTGGCTGTGTGCGATCCAGCGCCTGAATCTGCGTCTTCTCGTCAACGCTGAGCACCACGGCGTTGTCGGGCGGGCTCATGTACAGCCCGACGATATCGACCACCTTGTCGGCAAATGCTGGATCGGTGCTGATCTTGAATGTCTTCAGCCGATGCGGGCGTAAATCAGCGGCTTTCCAGATCTGGCGTACCTGCCACGGCGTCACCTCCGCGTACCGGGCCATCAACTCGATGCTCCAGTGTGTTGCCTCTTCAGGGACACGTTTCGTTGTCAGGAAGATGACCTTGTCGACGGTCTTTTTATCGATGACCGTCGGGCGCCCAGAGCGCGGACGTTCCAGTAGACCGTCAATACCCTCGGCCTCAAACCGATTTCGCCATCGGTGCACCGTCTTTGCTGTGGTCCTCTGTGCCGTAGCAACCTCAGTGGGCGTCATACCTTCACTGAGTTGCAAAATGATTTTTGCGCGCATGATCTGACCGTGAGGCAGCGTCGTGGATCGACACCATTGGTTCAGCGTTGCTGCGGCCCGCTTGGAGATACGAAGTGACTTGGCTGAGCGCATACCAAATGATACGCTCAGTCGATGTTAATTACACTACTTTACGCATGGACCACTGGTGTAGGTCGTCAAACAGTTTGAAACTTATAAACTGCGTATTCTGGTGATCCCGATCACCTGTTCTGGTTTTATTCGATCATCCGATCTTCCCAACGCGATGTGTCTGATAGTATCACTGTGAGTGATCGGATTCAGTCAGTTCACTCATGATCTTCCGCATCGATTCTCCTTTGAGTGTTCGCTTGTGGCTGCTGTGTAATAAACGATCCAGGATGGCGTCAGCCAGCGTGGCATCGCCGATGGCTTTGTGCCATTGGATATCCGCAGACTGATAAGGCTGGGCAGGCAAGACCCGCAGGGCCGGTTGTCCAGTTGCTCGAACTGGCTGAGCCGTGTGCCGGGCAGCTTCTTGAAGGGGCGTTGATTGAGATCATCCAGCAACACGCGGATAGCTTGATTGAGTGCGGCCAGGGTGAAGAAGCTCTGATGGCGCAGTCTTGCCATGATCCAGCGCTCGACGATCTGTACCGCCACCTCGGCCTTGGCTTTATCCCTGGGTTTATACAGACGCGCAGGTACGATGACACACTGGTAATGGGTATCTATCCCAATGTTTACCTGGACTGCATCATGCTCAAGATCCGCCAGGACAAACGGGTAATCAATAAGGCCATCTATCTGGCGCTGGGGATCAATCTGGAGCGTCACAAGGAACTACTGGGCCTGTGGCTGGCCGAGACGGAGGGGGCCAAGTTCTGGCTGTCCGTGCTGACCAAGCTACAGAACCGGGGACTGAAAGAAATCTTCATCGCCGCCGTGAACGGGTTGACCGGTTTTCCGGATGCGATCAATACCATCTACCTGCGCCAGCAGGGGAACGAAAATCCATTCCGCCTTCAACATCTCCACTTCCTTTCTGCGTTTCTTTTTTCATTGTGAGCATGTTTGTTTGCGCTAGGGCCAGTCTTTGGACCCCGGCTCTCGGATATGTACATCCATCCTCCGGAACCGGATGTGTCCAGCACCATGACCAACACGGATGCCAACACGAGCGCGAATCCGAGATACAGAAAACCCGTTTCGTGATACAGAAGCTTGATCAGCGTCACGCCCGATGCCGCCAGCATGATTGCTGTTGGGGCGTAGGCGAGCAAGGTCCGCTCGTTGGCCAGCAGCGTACGGATGCGGGCCATCTTGTCGCGCATGTAGCTCGTCCTGGTGTCGTTTCTTCCATCACTCCTCCCGCCAGCGGCTAATGCCGTGGCCCATGCGTGTCATGATTCGATTGCCTGCCATATTAATGTGATATCGTGCACGAAGCTGCTGATCTTGTCTCAGCAGGATTAGAGGCGTTCTGTTACAAGGCTACATATGGTAACGGCATCTGACAAGCGAGTGACTCTGACCATACAGTGTCGTCAGAGTTTTGCATTCGCGATAGCTGTGTCAGCTGCGGTCCACTTCATATCTGGGCGTTGGCTACAACGGAATCTGTAAATGCACCAAGTATTAAAGTTGTGGATAAGCTTCACGATCGCAATAACTATGATTGCGGCACACAATATGGCATCTGCTTTTGATACTTTTGTCACGATACGTCTGCCTAAGGGGGTGTCCATCGAGTTACCGAAGAACTGGGTGGTGCTCTCTGGGAACCAACGTATAACATTGGATTCTGCTGTTAAATCCGGTCTAGATTTATCTGGAATTGAGTATGGGAGCTCAGAGTTCCCTTTTGCTGCAAATTACTATGATGATAAGGGTGCTACTTTAGGAATCGTGAAGATTCGGTACTACCCGCAGATTGCGCTTACTCAAGTCGATGCTGAGGCAGCAAGTTCACAGGATGTTAAAGAACTTGATGCAACTTTCAAAGAGGACATGCTTAAGTCTACGAAGCCATTTGGTATTACGGTTACATCATGGATCGGTACACATAAAACATCTATTAATGGAATTATTGTATTCATTACTAATTATCGAACAAATTCAATAAAAGGTACTGGTGAATTCAGGGCAAGGATTGTACATGTGTTTTCCGGAGACAAATCGTTCACTCTCACCGTGTCATATCACGAGAAGGCGTCTTTTCTCTTAAGGCAACTCTGATTAAGTCCTGACATCTGCGATAATACGCGCATTGTTTACAACGGACGGGTCTCGATGAAACAGCAAACCTTCGCCGCTGGGGATTTTGAACGTTTTCGCAAGCCCACGCGCCGGGAACAGTTTCTCCTGGAGATGGATAAGGTGGTGCCGTGGAAGAAACTGTGTAAGCGGATTGAACCCTATTATCCCAAGGCCGGCAACGGTCGTCCGCCGGTGGGGCTGGAGCGGATGCTGCGCATCTACTTCCTGCAGCACTGGTTCAACCTGTCGGATCCGGGTGCGGAAGAAGCCCTGTATGAGTCCCGCTCGATGTGCCGCTTTGTCGGCATCGACCTGGGCCGGGAACCGGTGCCGGACGAGACGACGATCCTCAACTTCCGGCATTTGCTGGAGCAGCATGCACTGGGTGAGTCGCTGTTTCAGGCGGTGGGCGAGTACCTGCAGGAACGGGGCCTGCGCATTGCCAGCGGCACCATCGTAGACGCCAGTATCATCAGCGCACCGAGTTCGACCAAGAACAAGGACAAGGCGCGCGACCCGGAGATGCACTCCACGCGCAAGGGCAAGCAGTGGTACTTCGGTATGAAAGCCCATATCGGCGTGGACAGCAAAACCAAACAGATTCATTCGGTGGTGGCCACAGCGGCCAATGTGCATGACTCGCAGGTGCTGGAAGATCTGCTGCACGGAGAGGAAACGCGGGTGTGGGGGGATTCGGCCTATACCGGGCAGTCTGATGTGCTGCGCCGCGCGGCGCCCGATGCCCAGGACTTCACGCACGAGAAAGGACGCCGCAATCAACCGCTGGATAACGCGGCCAAGGCACGCAACCGCACCAAGTCGAAAGTCAGGGCCAGGGTGGAGCATATCTTTGCGGTGATCAAGCGCGTATTTGGCTTTACCAAGGTCCGTTACCGTGGATTGGACAAGAATGCCAATGCCCTGTTTGTGCTCTGTGCGTTGACCAATCTGTACCAGGCACGACGGCGATTGCGATACCAAACGTAGGGAAGGTGCGTCCGCAATGCCGGTAACAACGTAATAAGAGCATGAATCCGGGTAATACCGGACCAGATGGCGTCGGAAAAAACAGATCCATGTGAAAAATGACAGCATCACCTGAGGTATGCCCGTGTTTTTCATGACTTGTTCAGACGTTCCTTAATTGTTTAAAGCCCCTTGTTCAACCCAAACGCGCAGGATTTCGATTTCTCCATTGCTGAGCGGTTTCCGGCCGTGTGGCATTCTCATCGATGGGTCAGCCCGTCCCTCCACCAGCATATTGAGTATGCTGTGCCGACTGTCTCCAGGTACGATCACAGGCCCATAGATCGTACCGTGCATCAGATCGTCATAGGTCGCCATGGACAATCCCGTCTTCAGGTACCCTTCACCATTAGGCGGGATATGACATTCGATGCAGTTTGATCTGAGGATGGGTTGAACATCGCCCCTGAAGCTGACCTGCGGTTCCTCCTTCACACAGCCGCTAACTAGCAGAACCATAAAGACTATTACTCTGGCATCAATTCGCGTTTCCATGATCACTGGCCGTGTTTCCTGATAGCGTCGTTATCCGCGTTGGGTTACGTGCCCTCGGCCGTTCGTCGCGAATGCGTGCTATATGTTCAATGTTGTTGAAGCAGATCAATGTCTCCTCTTTCAGCTTCTTCACGATAATCTGACTTCCAATCAGTGGGGGTACAATGAAGCCTGGCTCCAGTGTCATGTCGTAGTTAATTCGTGTCCTGGCCCCCATGGGGAGAATCTGCCAGTGCGCGGCGCCTGATCTGACATTACTAAGCTGGGGAACGATCACCGTGTATATATCATCATCTCCCACTTCCCGAACATCTTCCACCCGAAGGATATTCCGACAGAAGAAAAAGACGCAGTCGTTAACCAGGGTTTTTACACGGGTAACAGATGCGTCTGGTTTACCCAAAATCTCTGATTCGACTATTGAAGGATCGATGCGATATATATGGACATAATCGGTGACGACATGGTGCACATCCGCGAACGGCGCATCAACAATCATCGCTAACGCGAGATGATATACCCCATGTTTGTCACCAACCGATATGTTGAGCACTTGCCCTGCTGCCAGCAAAGGGGAATAAAGGCCGCAACTTGTCACTGCGAAAGGAAAGTCGCGATCATACCGACAGTTTTGAAGATAGACTTGTTCATTCACGCAAACCTGGCGAGTACGCTATCAGGCACGGCTGGTTATTGAGCGGAGGGTAAGGTTTGTTAACCACACCTTCCGGCTGGTCTTCTTGCTAAGGAATTAGAGAGGAATCGGATAATGAATATCTAGTCGTCAATGTCGCAATGTCAAAAACAATGGAACTTCGGAAGAAGAATTTTTGCCGGAAACTGGTTATACGTATTAATACGATAAGCTTGGCGCGAATTTACAAGCGGAAAATCACTACCAATTAGCTTCTGAACAACAAAGTCCGGAAACAGTACAAACACGACATACCATGGAGAGACGTGCATGTCGCGTTTGGGGCCGATTCCGGTCATTTTAGGATTTGCTTTTTCAGCCATCAGACCCACTCTCCCAGGGTAGCAGGCGAACGAGATCTTGGCCCAGTGAGTCCGGTCAGATTTCCAGAGTTTCGAGGTCGCACCACCCCACCCCCATGCCACCGGTCAGCGCAGTTCGGTCCGGTTCGGTCGGTTCGGACACGCAACTCGATGTGCCCGATCAATTTTTCACCGAGACATGCCCTGGATTTCTGCTGAGCGTTCGGGATAAGTTCGGTCGAGGCCGTCAGGCGGGAAGGACACCGGAAAAACTTTTATGCTTCTTCGGCTTTCTGAAGCAGATTCAATGAGATACGGTTACCTATAATCCCTTGGTCCCAGGTTCGAGTCCTGGCGGGCCCACCATCTCCCATAGAAATATCAACTTATGGCATTGAGGCCAGGGGATCGGAGTCCCTTGGTGCAATCCATTGGCGGGGGTGGTCGGCTCTATCTGTGTCCCCGGGTAAGCGCGTGGGGGAACACATCTCAAGTGCCAATTAGAGCTCAGCACTCCTAATGCTGGGGTCGGTGGTTCAAGTCCACCCGTAGCCACCATCTTAAATTTCAGCGACTTATCAATCTGGACTGAAGCCGGTATATCTCGTTGAAAGTGCTGTGTAAGTGCGATGGATTGAATTTTATCGACAGAATCAAGATATTTTTCTTCATGTTGCGGTCTCAATCATTCAACGGGTAAAGCGGTTCTCGCTTCGACTCCGGTTGAACCGCCAGGCGTTACCGAGGACTCCATTACCCGAGAGGGTGGCAATACAGTCAAGACGACGGGAGACTCCAGGAGATTCTGGGCGGGCGGTGCGGATGCTTATCAGACACTCGAGACAACGGATGGGAAATGTGATAGCCGACCTGGCACCGTTATCCGTGGTACACCATGCAACATGGTCGGCATCGCAGGTCACGCGAGGCCTGTGAGGAATGCTGCATCGGGTGGATTCCCCACGAATATGAACTGGTATAAGAAGCGACATGCTTATTTGCCGAGCAAGGCGTTGATGAAGCGCGCCCTGCAGTACCTGGCCGTGCTGGTCATTTTCGGTGTCGGTAGTGTCGTGGCGATTGGCTTGTCGGACTGGCCTGCGGGCTATGCGCTGCGCTACGGGCTGTGGTGGCTTAGCGACCACTACCATGAGCACGAGTACGTAAGCGACGACGGCACTCATCTGCACTATGCCGAAGCAGGCAGTGGTCCACCCCTCCTGCTGCTGCATGGCGGGGGTAGCAACCGCGATGCATTTTTTGCGCAGCTGCCCTTTCTTGCCCGTCATTTTCATGTCTATGCATTGGACAGCCGCGGTCATGGTCGCAGCGAACACGGCGATGGATCCTTGAGCTATGAGCGCTACGCGGAGGATGTCTATGCGCTGCTCAGGCAACGCCACATCCCGCGCACCACGCTGATCGGCTGGAGTGACGGCGGTAATACGGGCCTGGTCCTAGCGGTTGCGCATCCCGAAAGCGTCTGCCGCATGGTCGTGATCGGAGCGAACTATAACCCTTCTGGCCTTATACGAAATCCGCATGCGCCACCACCCCACCCGCATGAATCGTTCAGCGAACTGGTGCGGAATCTCTACCATATGTTGCCGCACTCTGAGGATGTCAAAAGTCCACGCAGCGACGAGTTGAAGAAGTTATGGCAACTGGCCCAAACTTGACTCCAGCCGGGTTGCATCAAATCAAGGCGCAGGTGCTGGTCGTCGGCGGCGAGTACGATGTGATCGACAAGGTTCATCTGATGGCTACCCAACAGGCAATCCCTGGCGCAAGATTAAAGGTTTTTCCCCACGTTGGTCACAACCTGATGCAGGACGTGCCTGTCAAGATGAACCAGACCCTGCGCAAGTTCCTTTTCGATAAGGACAACAGACCGCAGTCGTGCTAATCGGCGACTGCTCACGACAATGCTTCGATATTCAATGCAAATCAACCATGAACTTCCGCGTCTTGGCCACAGCTGCTATTCGCATTATTTGGCAGGGGAGAATCCGTTACGCGGCGCTCATAATGCTGGGGTCGGTGGATCAAGTCCACCCATAGCCACCATTCTCATTCAATGACTTATGCAACCGGCTTCGTGCCGGTTTTTTTGTTGAAAGTGCGGGGTAAGTGCGGCGGAGAGGAGGAGGACGAGCATGCAGTGGTCAGTTATTGACTCCACTATAGTCAGGGACCAGATATCATTTTGTACCTAGTTTGCTTCATGCTCTTCTACTTCGCGTCTGTACGCCTCATAGGATTTGCGCTCTTCGCATTTCATGGAAAAGTTTTTCTCGCATTGCTGCTGGTGGATATTCTGAAGGGTTTCGTATCCGGTTTGTTTCCATGATTCCGTGCTGCACGCGCAAACTGCCGGAAGCAGCGTTACAAGCAGTACAGATTTAAGCAGATTGATGGTTGATCTACTTTGCATATTGTTGTTCATCTCATTCGCAGCATAAAACAGCCGTTTACCACCCAGCGGGAAACCCGAGCCAGAGAACATGTATCTCGCCTATTGGCGCAAATTGTTCCCTGACCCGGGATTTTTCATTACCAGATGTGCCACCAAGGAGTTATTGTTGTTGTGATGGTGCTTTTTTTTCTGAGTGCATGTCCCGCATGGTCGCTGTTGGGAATAATGGTAATGGCTCGGGTAATAACCTGTGTGATAACCCCGGTTATAATACCGGTGATCCGGTGCCTGATTACCGTGATATCCCTCATGGTAACCATTCCATCCATGGCCGCCCTGGTGTCCGTCATTATCATAGCGTCCCTCATCAGCCCATACGGCGCTGTACGGCACCCAGAGGATCATGGCCATGACCGAAGCCAGTACGTGTGAGGATTTGATATGCCTGTACATAAGTCTCTCCTTCAATAGTGGGTTGCATGGGTTATTAACGTGATAGTCCCGAAAAGGGTGACCGCCTATACCATCTGGTACAACCGCCAATCCCGCGAATGTCTGTAGATGGCGACGGCCGATGGGCGGGCGGACAGTATCGTTGACATCCAGCCGCACAAAAAATGCCACTGATGAGAAGGAGAAGACGACTTAGTGACCGATACGCTACCCGCGGACTGCGAGAGGCGCTGATCAGACCGAAACCAGGGGATTTTTTTTATTTATCCCAGGTCCACCAAGGTCCCGGCGATGGGGGACATAAAATTCGTTGCTGAAAAACCCATGAACGTCCGACGAAAGAACCTACTGGCCTGTATCGCTGTCCTGACGGTCATCCTGGCCTCGCCCGTTGTCGCGGAGGACTCGAAAAATCAGCCTGATTTCGCAGACGGGCTGTCCGGCGGTCCGGATTACTGGGCCGTCACGGGTGTACCGGAGAACGATGTCCTGAACGTACGTTCGGGCGTCGGTATGGCACATGAAGTTACCGGTGCCCTCGCCAATGGCGACATGGCCCAACTCGGGGTGCCGGATGGAACGCGCACAGCGCTGGTGCCTCATCCGGACCCTGGGTGACCAGCCCACGGAGGGTTGGGTCAACGGTCACTATCTCAAGGAAGCGGCATCACCCGGCGTTTCCGGGCGGCAGGGCATCCACCACGGCGACAGCGGTCCAGACGTGGCGATCCGCTCATCCGGGGAGTTCGAGGTGATATTCCCTGAAGTCTGTGTCGCCCTGTATGCCTCCAACGGCAGAAAAATCACGGCCGGCGCGACGTGCTCGGGAGGCCGTTGCCGAGCACCGTGCCGACTGACAGCGGGTTACCGACGATATGAAAATGCGTGGCGGCATGCCTGCCGCCTGTTTGGTAATCCCTCAGTCCCCTTCGATGGCCGCGAGCGGAACC
>CAVXNM010000023.1:0-76372 GCA_963763115.1 uncultured Gammaproteobacteria bacterium | reverse complement strand
TTCCGGCTTGCGCCGCCCGCGCCATTCATGAATACGCTGGCACACGACGAAGAAAGACGGCACGAACAGCACCGCGATGCAGGTGGAGGCGAGCATGCCGCTGAAGACGGTGATGCCGATCGATTTGCGGCTCGAGGCGCCGGCGCCGGAGGCGAGCACCAGCGGCAGCACGCCCAGGATGAACGCAAACGAGGTCATGAGAATGGGACGAAAGCGCAGTCGTGCCGCTTCGGTTGCCGCCGCCGCGAGGCTTATGCCTTGCTTTTCTTGCAGGTCGCGGGCGTACTCGACGATGAGGATCGCGTTCTTGCTGGATAACGCGATCAACAGCACGATGCCGATTTGAATATAGATATTGTTCGCGACGTGCAGCACGCTCAACATGGAGACGGTACCCAGCAGCGCCAGGGGGACGGCGAAGATGACGGCGAGGGGCGTGAGCCAGTTCTCGTACTGACCGGCAAGCACCAGGTAGACGAGCACCAGCGCAATGACGAAGATGACATAGGACTGGCTGCCCACGAGCTGTTCCTGATAGGACATGCCGGTCCACTCATATCCCATGCCGGACGGAAGCTTGCGGTCGGCGATTTCGGCAAGCAGCGCTATGGCCTGCCCGGAGCTGAAGAAGAGATCGGGTGCGCCGATGACGGCGGCACTGGGATGCAGGTTGTACAAGCCGATGAGCGAGGGTCCCGGGACGTAATGGATCGTAGCGAGCGTCCCGACCGGCACCATGTCACCGCTCGCGTTGCGCACATACAAGCGGCTGACATCCGCGGGCTCGAGCCGGTATTGATGGTCGGCCTGGACGTAGACCTGGAAGGTACGTCCAAACTTGTTGAACTGATTGACGTAGGTCGGTCCCAGATAGCCCTGCAGGGTGCTGAACACCGCGTTCACGTCGACGCCGAGCTGTCGCGCCTTGACGCGGTCGACATCGACCACGAGCTGTGGCACACCGGCGCTGAACGTGGAGATAACACGCTGGATTCCCGACTGCGTGGACGCGTCCGCGGTGATCGCCTCCGTCACCCGCTGCAGTTTGACATAGTCCTTGCTGTTGTCGCGCAGCTCGACCTGCATCTGGAAGCCACTGGAATTCCCGATTCCCTGGATCGGCGGCGGGACAATCACGAAGGCGACGCCATCGGAAATCCCCGAGATGGCGTTCTGAATATTTTCAAGGACGGGGCGCAGGCCCTCTTTGCTGCCGCGGACATCCCAGGGCTTAAGTACGACATAGGTGACGCCGGCATTGGCCAGCGTGGCGGAGTTGTCGAGCACCGAGATGCCGCCGATGGAGATTGCGTGGTCGACGCCGGGCACCTGCATCACGGCCGCTTCGACCTGCGTCATCGCCTGGCGGGTGCGCTCCAGCGACGCGCCGTCCGGGAGCCTGAGATACACCAGCGCGTAGCCCTGGTCCTCGATGGGGATGAAGGCGGTGGGCAGGCGTGTCAGCCCCCAGATGCCGATCGCGGCGAGACTCAACGCGATCAGGGTCATGGCGGCGCTGCGCTGCACCATGCGACCGATCAACCGGGTATAGGCGCGCTCGAGCGCGCCGTAGAGGGTATTGAACCCGCGGCAGATGAAATTCTTTTTCCCACGCACCGGGCGCATCCACAAGGCGCACTGCGTCGGCTTCAGCGTGAGCGCGTTGATCGCGCTGATGAGCGCGGTGGCGGCGATGACCAGGGCGAACTGGCGGTACATCTCGCCGGTGATACCGGGCAGGAACGCCGCCGGCAGGAACACCGACATGAGCACCAGGGTGATGCCGATGATCGGCCCGAACAGTTCGGACATCGCGGCGATGGCGGCTTGCTTCGGCGGTTTACCCTGTTCGATGTGGTGGGAACTGCCCTCGACGATGACGATGGCGTCATCCACGACGATGCCGATGGCGAGCACAATGGCAAACAGCGTGAGCAGATTGACGCTGAAACCTAGCGCCGCCATCGCCGCAAAAGCGCCGATGAGGGTGACCGGAACGGTGGTCGCCGGTACCAGCATGGCGCGCCAGTCCTGGACGAACACCAGGATGACGATAAGCACCAGAACCGCCGCCTCGAACAACGTCATATAGACCTCGTGGATCGAGGCCCTGACGAACAGGGTGGTGTCGAAGGGAATCCCGTAGTCGAGCCCTTGCGGGAAATTACCGGAAAGCTCCGCCATCTTGCCGGTGATCTCCCGGGCGACATCGAGCGCATTGGCTCCTGGCAGCTGGAACACCGCAATGCCTGCCCCCTGTTTCGCGTCAAGGCGGAAAAACTGGCTGTAGGTCTGGGCACCGAGCTCGGTGCGCGCCACGTCGCGCACCCGGGTGATGCGCGTGTTCGGCCCTTGTTGTGCGGTCTTCACGATGATGCCGCCGAATTCCTCCGGGTCGGCGAGCCGGCCCGGCACATTGACGGTGATCTGGAAATCCTGATCGCGCGGAGCGGGCGGCGCGCCCACCTGGCCTGCGGCGACCTGCTGGTTCTGGTCGCGGATGGCGTTGACGACGTCGGCCGGCGTCAGATTGCGCGCGGCGAGCTGGCCGGGATCGAGCCATACGCGCATGCTGTATTGCCCGGCCCCGAAGATGATGACATCACCGACGCCGGGCAGCCGCGCGAGTTCGTCGCGCAGATTGATGGTGGCGTAGTTGGCGAGAAACAGGCTGTCGTAGCGCCCGTCAGGAGAACTCAGGGTGATTATCTGCAGAATGGCCGTCGATTTCTTGCGCGTGGTAACGCCCTGGGTCTGGACCGGATCCGGGAGTCCCGGCAGCGCCTGCGCCACGCGGTTTTGCACCAGCGTCTGGGCGAAATCGAGGTTCGTGCCCACATCGAAGCTGACATTGAGAGTGTAGGTTCCGTCGGCTGCGCTGGTGGATTGCATGTAGATCATGCTCTCGACGCCGTTCACCTGTTCCTCGATCGGTGTGGCGACGGTGTCGGCGATGATCTGCGCGCTGGCGCCGGGATAGCGTGTCTGCACCTGGACGATGGGCGGGGTGATTTCCGGATACTGCGACACCGGCAGGCGGTAGAGCGCCACCGCGCCGATCAGCACGATGATGATGGCAATCACATTGGAGAGGACCGGACGCTCAATGAAGTATTTCGAAAACACCGGCCTGGCCCTATCGCGCCGCGGCGGAACCGGCTTCTGACACCGCTGGCGCCGTGGCACTGGCAGGTGGCGGTTTTGTCGTGGTTGCGTCCGCGCGGGTCACCGTGACTTTCGTTCCCGGTGTCGCCCGCTGCATGCCTTCCACCACCACCCGGTCGCTTTTCGTAAGCCCCTTGGAGATGACCCGCAGGCCATCCACCAGGGCGCCTGCCTCGACCACGCGTTGCTCCACTACGTTGTCGGCGTTGACGACCAGCAGGTAACTTCCCGTCTGATCCACACCGAGGGCACGGTTGCTCACAAGGAGTGCATGTTTGTTTTGTTCGACGGGCACACGCACGCGGACAAACACGCCGGGAAGCAGCATGTGGTCGCTGTTTGGAAACACGGCGCGGACCTGCAGCGTACCGGTTGACGGGTCGAGCCCGGTATCGATGAAATCCAGCCGTCCTTCATGCGGGTAACCCTTGTCGGTTTGCAGACCCACGTAGACCGGCACATGCTCGACGTCGTTCGGGCCGAGGCCGCGCTGGCGAATCATGGCGTGGATGCGCAGCACGTCCGGTTCGTCCACGCTGAAGTAGACATCGATGGGTTCGATCTGCTCAATGGTGGCGAGCGTGGTGGGCGAGGGTGTGCCCACCAGATTTCCCTCATCCACCAGATGGCGGCCGATGCGGCCCGTGAACGGCGCCGTGACCTTCGTATAACTCAGATTGATTTTGGCGATGTCGAGATTCGCCCTGGCCTGTTCGACGGCGGCGGCAGCGGAATTACGCTCCGCCAGCCATTTCTCGACATTGGCCTGGGAGCTGGCACTCTGCTTCACCAGGCGGAGCTGACGGTCATATTCCTCGTTGTTGCGGGTCAGTTGCGCCTGTTGTTGCGACAGCGTCGCCTCGGCCAGTTTGACATTGGCTACATACGATGCCGGTTCGATCACGAACAGTACGTCGCCCTTGTTTACGATGCTGCCGTCCCTGAAATTCACCGACTGCAGATAGCCGGGCACCCGCGCCACCAGATTCACGGAGGCCACCGCGCTGGCCGAGCCAGTCTGTTCCAGGTAATCGGTCACGGATCTGACGACCGGATAAGCAACCGTCACCGGCGGGGGCGGCGGAGGCTTGTAGCTGTTGCCGGCGTTTTCGCACGCGGCAAGCGCAAGCAGGACGGCAAGCGTTCCGGCGGGAAGGAATCCGCGGCTCTGAATCGGAAGGTGGCGTCGTTTCATGGTTCTGCGTTACCACTCCGGCGGGCGGATCAGCGTTTCGGGGGCTTTCGGTGCCGATGGCGCGTGGCTCTTGACCTCGAGCAGATCACCCCAGTCGGTGCGCTTGCGCATCTCGTCCCTGATCGACTCGGGCACGAAATCCCGGCCTTCGCGCATCTGCCAGCCCCCGCCCAGCGCCTGGAAAACCGAGATGAGGCTTTGCGGCACATTGCCGCGCGCGACGGTCAGCTGGACCTGCTGGCGCAACCGGTTCTGTTCCGCGGTAAGCACGGTGGTGAAATCGGTGGCGCCCTCCTTGTACTGGCTGACCGAGAGCGCAACGCTGCGCTCGGCCGCCGCTACGGCCTGTTCCAGGTAGCGCACCGTATCATCGGCCTTGACGAAGGCGATGAGCGCATCCTCGACTTCGCGCTGCGCCTGCAGAACCGTATTCCGGTAGGCCAGCACGGCAGCCTGGAACTGCGCGTCCTGGGCGCGAACCTGATTGGTGATCTGACCGTAGTTAAAGAGATTCCACTGGAACGCCGGCCCGATGCTGGCCACGCGGTTGTCCCAGGTAAAGGCGTCGCCCAGACTTCGGTTCGCGATATCGGACGAAGCGAAGGCGAAGGTGCCACCGAGCGAGAAGCCGGGATACAGATCCGCCTTGGTGGCGCCGATCAGCGCCGACTCCGCCGCGGCCACCTGTTCCGCCTGTTTCACGTCCGGACGCTGGCGCAGCAGATCGCGCGGGATTCCCGCGGCGACTTCCCGCGGCGCGGCGGGAATGGACCCGTTCGGTGAAAGTTCGGCGCCAAGCTGAACGGGGGTGAAACCCAGAAGCGCCGCCAGCGCGTTCCTGTTCTGCGCCAGGCTCACTTCGAGCGGCGGAATCTGCGCCTGCGTCTCCGCCACTTGCGAGGTGGCCTGGACGACGTCGCGTTCGCTGGTTTCGCCGTTTACGTATCGCGCCCGGGCGATCCTGAGATTCTCCACCTGGACCGTGACATTCTCGCGTAGCACCCGGAGCCTCTCCTCTGTGGTGCGGATAGCGACATAGGTGGTCGCCACTGTCGACGTCAGACTGACGAGCGCGGCGTCGTAGTTGCTGATCGACGCCAGGAAGTTCTCGTCCGCCGATTCGACGGCGCGACGGAATTTACCCCAGAAATCGATTTCCCATGTCGCGGTAAATCCATAATGCAGCGTGCGGTAGGAAAGATCGTCGATGCCGAGCGTAGAGATATCGGCGTCGTTCGTGCCGCGGTTGTGGTACTGGTACTGCCCGAATCCCTGTTGCTGCTGCGGATACAGGCTGCCGATCACCGCGCCCAGCTGCGCGCGCGCGCGCAGGACATTCACACCCGCCTGGTGCAATCCGGGGTTTTTCCGGTAGGCGAGATCAATCAGACGATCGAGCGTCGGATCGTCGAAATTCGTCCACCAGGTGGCATCTTCGGGGCGCGCGGTGCTGATGCGCGCGGTGTCTGTTGTCGACCAGGCGACGGCGACGTTCGCATCGGGAGTCACGAAATCGGGGCCAACCATGCTACAACCCCCCATCACGGCGGCAAGGGCAAGGGCACTGGTTCGCGTTGCCAAGCTTCGCCGCGATGGGTTTCCCCTTATATCGGCCACGCCGTTCCCCCTCGAACCGGTGGCGCATTATCGTGAGGCATTTTTTTCTGCCCTTGCCAAGCGCAGCGAACGAGCTGTCCCTGGCGCCGGAATTCGCGCACAACGGCAGAAGTCTATCACCGACTCGTGCGAGAGGACAACGAAACGGCGCGCGGCCAGGACTCGAGTGGCCGGTCCCGCACGAGGCCACGACAGAGAGGCGGGTTTCGGCTTAAGCCTGGTCGGGTCACACCTGGATGGGTCGCGTTGATGGGGTTGCTGCAACGCGCGCGCATACAGGAAAACACAGAGACAGTCTGAAATATCCTCAATTCAGGACGTTCATGAGTTGGGTCCACGCCGCACGCAGTTCCGCGGGGATGTCTTTCAGCCGTGGGCGGCGGGTGCTGCCGAGCAGGTCATTCACTTGCAGCACATTGGACGGTTTGTCCCTGGGAAAAACGGCACTATCGCTGAACAGGTGCAGACCACGAACCGGTGTCTTGGGGACTATCATTCTCACGGCTCCGGTCTGCTGCTGGAGATAGGTATCGGGGTTGGGGAATTTGTAGCTGCGGCTACCGATGGTCTGGGTCCACACATCGATGCGCGCGCCGCCGAAGATCAAACCGTCATAGCGTTTGACGCCAATCACCAGGATCGCATCAGTGGTCAGCACCAGGAAATCAATGCTGATATCACCGCCCATCCCGTCCGGCAGATGTACATCGCGCAGCATCCGGGCACCAAGCCGTTTTGCCCCCCGGGTAATTTTGCGCCCTTCCCTCCAGTAGCGCAGGGAATCGTGAAACAGGTACAACAGAATCAGCACGATCGCCAGCATCAACAGCCCGGCCAGCCGGCGCTGCTCACTGGCTGTGAGACTTTCCATCCAGGTCGGAATCATGTCCGTCATGACGGATACCAGGGAAGCGCAGCTACACGGTGCGTTGTCCACCGACAGTCCGTGCTTCCGGAGAATCCGCGCCCCTCCGGGCTGCCCTATCCGTCGATTCCATGTTCGATCCATTTGCGGATGCGGTTGGAATCGCCGAAGGGTGTCAGCTTTCCATAGGAGTTGAGCAGGACGATAACCAGCGGCCGGTCGGCTATCTTCGCCTGCATCGCCAGGCAGCGGCCAGCCTCGTTGAGGTAGCCGGTTTTGCTCACTTGAATCGTCCAGGCGTTATTTCTCAGGAGGCGGTTGGTATTGCTGTAACGCAGCGACCCGCGTCCCTTGTAGGGATAGACACTGATGGAGCGTGTGGTGGTCGCTTCGCGGATCAGCGGATACGCCAGGCTGGCGCGCACCATTTTCTCCACATCACGTGCCGAGGCGACATTGCCGGGATCCAGACCGGCCGGGCCGGTGAAATGACTGGTCTGCATGCCGAGCGATCTGGCCTTGCGGTTCATGGCCTGGACGAACGACGCCTTGCCCCCGGGCCAGGTGCGGGCAAGCGCATTGGCGGCACGGTTTTCAGAGGCCATCAATGCCAGTCTCAGCAACTGCTCCCGGGTCAGTGTGGCTCCATATTGCAGCCGTGAGCCGGTGAGCTGAATGAGATCACGGTCCTCCTTGACGATCGTGATTCGCTCCTGCAACGGCAGGGAACTGTCCAGTATCACCATAGCCGTCATCAGCTTGGTGATCGAGGCAATGGGCCGGGGTTCATCGACGTGCCTGGCATAGACTTCGTTGCCGTCATGGTCGACAACCAGCGCGGCGGCCGAGCGGAGTTTGAGTTTTTTCGGATTCAACGACTGCCAGAGACCGGGGTTCCCGGAAGTTTCGGGTCGGGCATCAGCACTCGGCGTCAGTGAGGCGACCTGCAGGGGTTTTTCCTCCGCAATGGTCGTAACCATCGAGAGGGCGGCACACAGACAGCAAACAAGTTGGAGGCTTTTCATCGTTAATTTACCGGTAATCAACTCAGGCCGGGAGCCTTGACCAGGTCAGGATCCAGAGGCAGGCGCAACATCCGGGAACGGCATAATCCGGCTCTGTTTATGACGGCAGCCATACCATATATCTTGAGAATCGGTCCGGTTACGGTAGAACAGCCATTTCAGGCAATCACCCCCCTTTGAGTGAATCAGTCCTCGCTTGAAAGGAGCGGGATTATGAGCTGATACCCCTGCCCGCAACTCAAAGCATGGCCTTCAGGCGCATGGCGTTCCGGGCTGCATACCCGCGTTCATCATTGTCGAAGTAGCAGTAAACGGTACGATCCTGTGCCGCCCAGCAAACGAAGTCAACGGCCCAGCCGGACAGGCGCTTGTTATTGTAGCTGCCCCGGTAAGGGCCATCAGGACCGTGCAGGCGCACGTAAACCAGATCGCTGGTGATCTCCTTCGGTGAGAGAAAGCCGTCGAGCTCGTAGATACAGAATGCCGCCCCGTGCCTCGAGAGCAGCTCGCAGGTTTCCTCGTTCAGCCAGCTTCGGTCGCGGAACTCGAAAGCATAACGGAACTCCCCGCTCAGGACATTCAGAAAGGCCTCCAGCCGTTCCTTGTTGAACCGCCAGCGGGGCGGCAGTTGAAACAGGATCGGGCCGAGTTTGTCGCCTAGCACACGAATCCGTCTCAGGAAAGTGCTTACGCCCTGCCCTGGATCCTTGAGTTTCTTCATGTGGGTAATGAAGCGACTGGCCTTGACTGAGAACAGAAAGTCTGCCGGCGTCGCGTCATGCCAGAGGTTCAGTGTCTCTTTCGCAGGAAGGTGATAAAAGGAAGAGTTGATTTCGGTAGTCCGGAAATGTCCGGCGTAATAGGCCAGCATCCGCTCGCCGGCCAGATGCCCGGGATAGAAGGGTCCCTTCCAGTGATCGTACGACCAGCCCGAGGTGCCTATGTGGATATGTTGTGTCATTTGCCGGGTACTGCAGAACACGTATGAAACATAACGCCGGACTCCATTCAGAATTCCACTTGCCATTAAAAGAGCACCTCGAAGATTCAATATTTTTTTCGTATGAAATACCGTATGGATAGCTCCTACTCCCGTCTCAGCAGCTTTCTCAGATCATCGAGTGAGCGGGTGTTCAGCGCATCTCCGGCCTCGAGCCAGCCGCGGCGGGCCTGGCCGATGCCGAAGCGCATGTAATCAAACTGTTCGATGCCGTGCGCATCGGTCGAGATCGCGACTTTCAGACCCAGATCCCTGGCCAGTTTGCAATAGGTGTCCGTAAGGTCCAGACGCACAGGTTGTGCATTGATCTCAAGGAAACAGCCCCGTTCCTTCGCCGCGACCATGACGGCTTGCAGATCGACGTTGTAGCCCTCGCGCTTGTTAATCAACCGGCCCGTGGGATGCGCCAATATGTTGAAGCAGGGATTGTCCATCGCCCGGATAATGCGTTCGGTCTGTTTCTTTTCCGGCAGAGTGAAATTGTAGTGGACGGCGCACACCGTGAGGTCCAGTTCCCTGAGTACGCTGTCGGGCAGATCGAGCGTTCCGTCTTGGAGGATATCCACCTCGCAGGATTTCAGAATCACGAGATCATCGAATTTCGTGTTCAGCCTGTCGATCTGCCTGATCTCTTCCAGCAGTTGCTTGCTGCTCAGACCATGGGCGACGGTGACATGCCGGGAATGATCCGTGACGGCGAGGTATTCGTAACCGTGCGCCCGGGCCGCCTCGGCCATTTCCCCGAGGCTGTTGCGGCCGTCGGTGGCGCTGGTGTGGCAATGCAGATCACCCCGAATGTCATCCCGGGTGATAAGCTTCGGCAGTCTGTCCTCACGGGCCAGCTCGATCTCGCCGCGGTTCTCGCGCAATTCCGGTTCGATCCAGGCAAGCCCGAGCCGGTTGTAAACCTCCTGCTCGGTTTTGCCGCCGATGCGCTTTGCATCCCTGAATACGCCGTACTCGTTGAGCTTGTAGCCTTTACTAACGCCGATTTTGCGCAAGGCGATGTTATGCGCTTTGGCGCCGGTGAAGTAGCAGAGCGCCGCACCATAACTCACTTGCGGGACGACACGCAGGTCGACATGGAGTCCCGAGCGCAGGATGACCGTGGAACGGGTGTTGCCCCGGGAAACAACCCCGGTCACCTCATCGTAGGCGATAAACCGGTCCATCACCGGCGAGCCCTTTCTCGCCGTAACGAGAATATCCAGGTCACCTACCGTTTCCCGGCGCCGCCTGAAGCTGCCCGCCACGGTAATCGCCTTGACTCCGGGTGTCATCTTCAGGTAGGCAACCAGCGGTTCCGCGATGTCCTCGGCATTCGGCAGGCGCATCCGCGGCGCCTCGCCCTGAAAATGCCGGACTCGCTGCAGGATCAGCGCCTCGGTCTTTTTGCCGAAGCCCTCGAGTTCACGAATCTTCCCGCTGCGCGCCGCGCGCTCGAGATCCTCGGGCGTGCGGATATGCAATTGCTTGTAGAGTGTCTTGACGCGTTTCGGGCCGAGCCCCTCGATCTTCATCAGGTCGCTCAACGCCGCAGGCGTACGCGCCTCCACCTCCTCGAGTTGCGGCAAATGGCCCGTTTCAACGATGGTCCGGATTTTTTCGGCGATAGCCTCGCCGATCCCCGGCAGTTCAGACAGGTTTTTACCGGATGCCAGCAGACCCGCTACGTTCTGCGCCAGACTGGCGATGGTGCGGGCCGCGTTGCGGTAGGCGCGAACGCGGAAGGGATTGGCGCCCTCGACTTCAAGGAGATCGGCGAGACGGTTGAACAGGCCGGCGATTTCGGCATTGTGTACGGGCATCGCTGGTCCTCCGAGGGATGTCCGCTCACAAGTATAGTCCGCCCCAAACCCCGACGGCTGGCTATTGCTTCTGTCTCACCAGGTCCCCAACATTTATCCCTTAACAGGGACGATCGGTTTTTGTCTTGTCGCTTTACGCGACAGTCCGGGTTTATCAACGGCGTCAGCAACTGCGTCATCGTCCTCGCACTGGGCCAGTGCCTCCGCCGAAGCCGACTCCAGGAAAAATAAATTGATATCGTTCACCAGGGGATGGGCTTGCGGTCGCGGAAGAATCCGCCGCTCGGGCCGTCGTCCGGCAGGGTGGCGAGCCAGACGATGGTATCGGCGCCCTCCTCCACCGAGCGTTCGGCATTGGGCCCGCCCATCTCAGTGCGCACCCAGCCCGGGCAGACGGAGTTGACCTTGATACCTGTATCCCTGAGTTCGTCCGCCAGGATCCGGGTCAGGACATTGAGCGCCGCCTTGGAGAAGCGGTAACCTGGACAGCAACCGTTCATCTCGCTGAGCTGGCCCATGCCCGACGACACGTTGACCACCCGCCCGCGGCCCCGCATCAGGGGAATCAGCGTCTGGCACAGGCGCAGCGGGCCGTAGGCATTGGTCTCCATGCTGTAACGCACGGTCGCGATATCCGCCCGGAAGACGCTGCTCGCGGCCGGGTCCTCGGGCGGCATGGGATCGAGGAACACCCCGGCGTTGTTGACCAGCACGTCGAGGCGGCCGTATTCCCGTTCCAGGTGCTCGGCCAGCGCCTGCACGCTATCCGCATCGGTCACATCGAGCGGATAAAACCCGATATTAAACCCCTCGTCATGCAGCGTACCGGCGGCCGCCTTACCTCTGCCGAGGTCACGGGCGGTCAGCAGCACCCGATAGCCACGCAAGCCCAGCTGGCGGCAGGTTTCGAAACCCAGCCCGCGGCTGGCGCCGCTGATGACGGCAATTGGCGATTGATCGGTCATAGTCCGTTACCTCCGTGACAGATACACCAAGAGAAAAATGGCACTTAGCATAAGTCAAAATCCCGGCAAATAGTCACGGAACCACGCGGAAGAGATCCTGGATCAGTATTCCGTGATTTCCGTGTGCTTCCGTGGCTATTCATTTCGTAAAGGCAGACGATATCTCTCAAGCAAGCGCCATTCCTCCAGGCGAGATCATTTAACGATGCGGTAGCACGGGGTGTATTCCTTGCCCGGCAATTTCATGCGTTGCTGAGCGACAAACGACCCCAGCAGGGAATCCATCGGATCCATGATGCCCGAATCGCCGCGAATCTCGAAATGGCCGTACTGCTCGATGGCGCGGATGCCCTCGTCCTTCACGTTGCCGGCGACAATACCCGAGAACAGCCGCCGCAGATTGGCGGCCAGCAGATGGCGCTCCTGGTCCTTGTGCAATTCGAGATTGCGCATGTTCTCGTGCGTCGCCGTGAACGGTCGCTGGAATTCAGGCTCGATCTTCAGCCGCCAGTTGAAATAATAGGCGTCATCGGTCTCCTTGCGGAAGTGGCGCACCTGACCCACTCCCGCCTTGATCTCGCGGGCCACCAGCACCGGATCACCGATAATGATGCGGTAACGCTGCTGCGCCTCCGGGCCCAGGATGGCGCCGATGAACTGGTCGATCTCCCTGAAATAACCCCTGGCGCTGGCAGGACCGCTGAATACCAGCGGGAACGGGATTTCCGCATTGTCAGGGTGCAGCAGGATGCCGAGGAGATAGAGGATTTCCTCCGCCGTACCGACCCCGCCGGGAAACACCACGATGGCATGACCGGTGCGCACGAACCCCTCCAGGCGCTTCTCGATATCCGGCAGGATGACCAGATCATTCACGATCGGATTGGGCGACTCGGCGGCGATGATCCCCGGTTCCGAGATGCCGAGGTACTGCCCGCCACCGATGCGCTGTTTGGCATGTCCGATAGTGGCCCCCTTCATCGGCCCTTTCATGGCGCCGGGTCCGCAGCCCGTGCAGATATTCATGCCGCGCAGCCCCAGCTGGTACCCGACCTCCTTGGTGTAGTCGTACTCCTTGCGGCTGATCGAATGCCCGCCCCAGCACACCACCAGATTCGGATTGAGCAGCGGACGCAGGATATTGGCGTTGCGCAGGATGTGGAATACGGCATTGGTGATGCCATCGGTGGTTTCCAGATCAAACCGCGGATTGTCGTTGATCTCGTCGCTGACGTAGATTATGTCGCGCAGCACCGCGAACAGGTGCTCGTTGATCCCCTTGATGATCTTGCCGTCCACGAACGCGATGGCCGGGGCATTCCTGAGATCGAGCTTGATGCCGCGTTCTTCCTGGATGACGCGGATGTCGAAGGACTGGTAGCGCTCCAGCAGTTCCTTGCCGTCATCGAGGAAGTTGCCGCAATTGAGAACCGCGAGCGAACAGTTGCGGAATATCGTGTACAAGCCTCCCTGGCTGGTATCGAGGAGCTTGCTGACCTCGGCCTTGGACAGCACCTCCAGACGACCCTCCGGTGAGATGACGGCATCGACAACATCCTGTTTCATAAGCTGACAACTTTCTCCATTCATGTGACAACGCAGTTGAAACCGGCGGCCAGCGGGTCGCCGTCACACATCGCGTCACCGCGCCTGCGCCGGCGTTAACGCAAACCGGGCGGAACTGGCAGGGATAACTTCGCGGCTTTGAGGTATTCTTGAATGCGATCTGCCGACCATAATAATCGCCCGTGGCGGAATAATCACCAACAGCACTTGAGCGAGCACTGATATGTACACACGAATCCACATTCCCCGGGCCGTACACGCCCTTTGTCTGTTCGCTGCCGCCGGTGCAAGCCTCGACTCCGGCGTTCTGCATCGCGGAAACGACCGCGGCCGATACCGTCGCGCCCGCCATCAACCAGGATGCGTCACAGGCCATCCTTCAGGAACTCAGGGAAATCCGCCGTGTGCTCGAAAACATCGAGCGACAGGGACTCGCCCAGCCGGCCCGGCGTCCCGACACCCCGAAAACGGCCAGCGTGTCGGTCAGCAAGGAAAATACCATCCTCGGCGCCGCGGACGCTCCCGTCACCGTGGTCGAATTCACGGATTATCAGTGCCCGTTCTGCAAGCGCTTTATCCAGTCCACCTTCCCGCTGCTGAAGCGCGACTTCATCGACACTGGCAAGGTGCGCTGGATCGTTCGCGACCTCCCGCTGGGGTTTCACCCGAACGCCAACAAAGCCGCACAGGCGGCGCACTGCGCGGGCGACCAGGGCAAATTCTGGGAAATGCGCGATACCCTATTCAGAAATAACGCGAATCTCGGCATCGAGCAGCTCCCCGTCTATGCCCGGGAAATCGGACTCGACGGCGATGCTTTCGACGCCTGCCTCTCCAGCGACCGGCACCAGGCGCAGATCAAGCAGGATAGCCAGGAGGCCAACCGCATCCGGGTCACTGGCACACCGAGCTTCGTCATCGGCAAAACCGCGGGTGACACCGTATCCGGCCAGCTGGTCATCGGTGCACAGGCCACGGCCGCATTCACCACCGCGATTGAGCGCGTCCTCGATCAGGCCACCGCCGGGAAAATTCAGCCCGCGAAGAAACCCGATGCCGGCTAGTTCATGAAATTAACAACGCCAGGAGAACATCTGGGCCGGTCACCACGCAAATGAAGATTTTGAAGGAGCGGGCTTGTCCGCGAATTGTCTGGTATTGAAATACCCGGTTCGCCGGCAAACCCGCTCCTGCAGTTAAGAAAACTCTGATCAAGTCAGCCCCGCGAAAGCGGGGATCCAGTAACCCACTGATTATGATGAGACTGGATTCCCGGTTCGCGGGAATGACAGGCCTTGTCAGACGATGTTACCAGGGACGACAGCCATAAGAGGAAACACCGTTACGGCGATCGGACATCCCGTAGAACACACTCACCTCAACAAGGCGAACCAGATCCAGAACAACAGCAGCGGCGGGATGATGACCAGGGCGATCATGGCCAGAACCACCCGCAGACATTCCAGCAAATCATCACACAAACTGTTGATCTTTCACCTCCCTGCTGAAGTGTTAACTCCCTGGACTCAAGAAGTGGTACTTTCAGACATGGTACTCCAGCTATATTAGGAAACCGTAAAGATAAAGGGGGGTCAGAGCCCTTTTCCTGGAGGCAAAAATACAGAAAAGGCAAGAAAAAGGCTCTGACCCCTTTTCTCACCATTGAAGCAGCCCGTGCTGCTGTTTAAGATGCACAATCTGGACCTATCCAAAGAGAGGCGTCAGATTTCCTGACTCGGGTGATGCTGCCCCAGGAGCCCATCCACGGATACTCCACTCCCGGCCTTGCCTGACCGACAGGTACGCGCGGCGCCGCCGCGGACCACAACACAGCCACCCGTTACCAGGAGAGATATCCGAATGAAGTATGACCTGACGCGCCCGCCGGACCTCATGCATGAAAAGCGCATTGGATCAACGCGCATTCAGCGCCCACTCTACGTGTCGATGCTGCCGCCCTGCAATCATGCCTGCCCGGCGGGTGAAAATATCCAGGCCTGGCTCGCGCTCGCCCAGGAAGGCCGCTTCAAGGCGGCCTGGCAGAAGCTTATCGAAGAGAATCCGCTGCCCGCGGTGCACGGCCGGGTCTGCTACCACCCGTGCGAGGCGAACTGCAACCGTACCCGCCTGGATGCCCCGGTGAGCATCCATGCCGTGGAACGGTTTCTTGGCGACCGCGCGGTCAAAAAGGGGTGGAAGGTCGAATGGGATGCGCCGCCAAGCGGCAAGCGCATTTTGATCGTAGGCGGCGGACCAAGCGGCCTGTCCGCCGCCTACCACCTGGCGCGTCTGGGCCACGAGGTGGAGATCCACGAAGCCGGCCCGATGGCCGGCGGCATGATGCATTTTGGAATACCCGCCTACCGCCTCCCCCGGGATATCCTCGACACCGAGATCCGGCGTATCGAGGCGATGGGGATCAAAATCGTCCTCAATCACAAGGTGGAAGATGTGCTGGCGGAGAAGGCGGAAGGCGCCTTCGATGCGGTGTTCGTCGCCATCGGCGCCCACATCAGCAAGCACATCGACATACCGGCCCGTGACGCCGGCAAGATGCTCGACGCGGTGAGCTTTCTTGCCAGTGCCGAAAAGGGCGAACTGCCGAAACTGGGACGACGTGTGGCCGTCTACGGAGGAGGGAACACAGCCATGGACGTCGCCCGCGTCGCCAAGCGGCTCGGCGCCGAGGAAGCGCTCATCATCTACCGCAGCGACCGCGCCCACATGCAGGCGCACGAGTTCGAGGCAAGCGAGGCTCTCGAGGAAGGCGTCAAGATCAACTGGCTGCGCACCATCAAGGCCATCGACGAAACGACCTTTACGGTGGAGGTCATGGAAGTCGACGAGAACGGTCGCCCGCGCGGAACAGGGCGCATGGAGACGCTGGAAGCGGACGCCCTGGTGATGGCCGTCGGGCAGAACACCGATATCACCCTGCTGCGGGACGTGCCCGGCGTCACCTTCCAGAAAGACAGCACGGTCAGCGTGGATGATCACATGATGACGGGGCACCCGGGAATCTTCGCCGGGGGCGACATGGTGCCCTCGGAGCGTACCGTGACCGTCGCCGTCGGCCACGGCAAGAAAGCCGCCCGCCATATCGATGCCTGGTTGCGCGGTGAAAGTTACATCAAACCCGAAGGACATCCGCTGGCGAGCTTTGACAAGCTGCATGTGTGGTATTTCACAGACGCCGCCCAGCGCCCCCAGGAGCACCTGGACCTGGATCATCGCCGGGAGGGCTTCGAAGAGGTGGTCCAGGGACTTAAAAAAAAGGACGCCGCCTTCGAGGCCAAGCGCTGCCTGTCCTGCGGCAACTGTTTCGAATGCGATGGCTGCTTCGGCGCCTGCCCGGAACGGGCCATTATCAAACTCGGCAAGAACAAGGGCTACAAAATCGATTTCGACAAGTGCACCGGCTGCGCCACCTGCTTCGAGCAGTGCCCCTGTCATGCGATCGAAATGATACCCGAACCCGCCTCTGCCCTGGCGTAAGACGACTCGCAGTGATGTGCCACCCTGGCGGACCGCGCACATGTCGTTTCATGAGAGGCCAGCGATTCCTCGTATCGCCGGCAAACAAGGCCGGTTATTTGGAGACATGAATGGAAAACAGGAAAGTAGTGACCATCGACGGTAACGAGGCGGCGGCCTACGTGGCCTACCGCACCAACGAGGTCTGCGCGATCTACCCCATTACGCCCTCGTCCACCATGGCCGAACTCGCCGACCAGTGGACCTCGGAAGGCAAGACCAATCTATGGGGGGACATCCCCCTCATCGCCGAGATGCAGAGCGAGGGCGGCGCCGCGGGCACTGCCCATGGCGCCCTGCAGACCGGCGCCCTGACGACGACCTTCACCGCCTCCCAGGGCCTGATGCTGATGATACCGAACATGTACAAGATTGCCGGCGAGCTCACCTCGGCGGTCTTCCACGTGGCGGCACGATCCCTGGCCGCCCAGGGCCTGTCCATTTTCGGCGACCACCAGGACGTCATGGCGGTACGCGCCACCGGCTTCGCCCAACTGGTCTCCGGTTCCGTACAGGAGGCCCATGACTTCGCCCTGATCGCGCAGGCGAGCACGCTCGAGTCGCGCATCCCCTTCATCCATTTCTTCGACGGCTTCCGCACCTCGCACGAGGTAAACAAGGTCACCCTGCTCACGGATGACGAGATCCGCGCGATGATCCGCGACGACCTGGTAATCGCCCACCGCCAGCGCGGACTCAACCCGGACCACCCCTTCATGCGCGGCACGGCGCAGAACCCCGACGTGTATTTTCAGGGCCGCGAGACCGTCAATCCCTACTACGCCCTTACCCCCGGAATCGTCGAGGCGAACATGGAAAAATTCGCCGAACTCACCGGCCGAGAGTACCGGCTGTTCGAGTATTTCGGCGACCCGCAGGCGGAGCGGGTGATCATCATCATGGGCTCCGGGGCGGATACCGTGCGCGAGACCGTGGACTACCTGCAGTCCCGCGGCGAACCGGTCGGCGTCATCCAGGTCCACCTCTACCGCCCCTTCTCGGCGCGGCATCTGCTCGCCGCCGTACCCGCGAGCGCCCGCGCCATCGCGGTGCTCGACCGGACCAAGGAGCCGGGCGCCACGGGCGAGCCTCTGTACCTCGATGTGGTGACCGCGTTCATGGAGGCCAACGCCGGCGGCGAATTGCCGACCCCCGCGCTGCCCCGCCTGATCGGCGGACGCTACGGCCTGTCCTCCAAGGAATTCACGCCTGCCATGGTCAAGGCCGTGTTCGATGAACTGGGCAAGGAACAGCCGAAGACGCACTTCACCATCGGCATCAACGACGATCTCAGCCACACCAGTCTCGAGTACGATCCGGGCTTCATCATCGAGCCGGACAACGTGGTGCGCGCCATGTTCTACGGCCTGGGCGCCGACGGCACCGTGGGCGCCAACAAGAACACCATCAAGATCATCGGCGAGGATCCCGCCTTCTACGCCCAGGGCTACTTCGTCTACGATTCCAAGAAATCGGGATCGCAGACCGTCTCCCACCTGCGCTTCGGACCCGACCCGATCCGCTCGAGCTACCTGGTCCAGTCGGCGAACTTCATCGGCTGCCACCAGTTCAACTTCCTGGAGCAGACCAACGTGCTGGAGAAGGCCGCCCCCGGGGCGACCTTCCTGCTGAACAGCCCGCACGGGCCCGAGGCGGTGTGGGAACATCTGCCGCGCATCATCCAGCAGACCATCATTGAGAAGGGTCTGTCGTTCTATGTCATCGACGCCTACAAGGTCGCCCGCGAAAGCGGCATGGGCAACCGCATCAACACCGTGATGCAGACCTGCTTCTTCGCCCTCTCCGGGGTGATGCCGAAAGAGAAGGCCATCGAGAAGATCAAGAAAGCCATCGAGAAGACCTACGGCAAGAAGGGCGAGGAGGTCGTGCGCAAGAACTTCGAGGCGGTCGACAGCACGCTCGCCCAGTTGTATCAGGTCAAGGTGCCCAAACGCGTAACCAGCGAGCAGGAAATGACCTCCCCCGTTCCGGACGAGGCGCCGGAGTTCGTACGCCAGGTCACGGCGATGATGATGGCCGGCAAGGGGGATGACCTGCCGGTGAGCATGCTGCCCGCGGACGGCACCTATCCGACCGCGACCACCCGCTGGGAGAAGCGCAACATCTCCCAGTTCGTGCCGGTGTGGGAACCCGATATCTGCATCCAGTGCGGCAACTGCAGCTTCGTCTGCCCGCACAGCGTCATCCGCTCCAAGTTCTACGGCGAGGGACGCCTCAAGCAGGCGCCCGCGGATTTCAAGTCCGCCGCCATCGATGCACGCGGCCTGCCCGATGTGCGCTACACCCTGCAGGTCTACCTGGAAGACTGCACCGGCTGCGGGCTGTGCGTCGAGGCCTGCCCCGCCCGGAGCAAGGAAGAGACCGGGCGCCGGGCGATCAATATGCAGCCGAAGGAACCCGTACTGGAAGCGGAGCGCGAGAACATCGGGTTCTTCGAGACACTGCCCTGGATCGATCGCAGCCGGGTGGATTTCTCGACGGTGCGCGGCGTTCAGTTCCTGCAGCCGCTGTTCGAATTCCCGGGCTCCTGCGCCGGCTGCGGCGAGACGCCCTATGTCAAGCTCCTGTCCCAGCTGTTCGGCGACCGCCTGGTCGTCGCCAATGCCACCGGCTGTTCCTCCATCTACGGCGGCAACCTGCCCACCACCCCGTGGAGCCAGAACAGCGAGGGTCGCGGGCCGGCCTGGTCCAACTCCCTGTTCGAGGACAACGCCGAATTCGGCCTGGGCTTCCGCCTGACCGCCGACCAGCAACTCGCCATGGCCGAGCGCCTGCTGAAGGATCTCACCCCGGAACTGGGCGAGGGCTTCGTCGAGCAGATCCTGCTCGGCCCGCAGATCACCGAATCCGAGATCCGCGCCCAGCGCGCGCTGGTCGCGCAGTTGCAGGAAAAACTGCGGCAGATGGACACGGACAAGGCCCGGCACCTGCTGTCGGTCAGCGATACACCTGGTGCGGCGCAGCATCTGGCTGGTCGGCGGCGACGGCTGGGCCTACGATATCGGCTCCGGGGGCCTGGACCACGTGCTGTCCATGGGCCGCGACGTCAACGTCCTGGTGCTGGACACCGAGGTCTATTCCAACACCGGCGGCCAGATGTCCAAATCCACGCCCATGGCTGCCGTGGCGAAATTCGCGGCCGGCGGCAAGCATGTGGCCAAGAAGGACCTGGCGATGCAGGCGATTTCCTACGGCAACGTCTACGTGGCCCGGGTCGCGATGGGCGCGAACCCGCAGCAGACCCTGCTCGCCTTCCGCGAGGCGGAGGCCTATCCGGGACCGTCCATCATTCTCGCCTACAGCCATTGCATCGCGCACGGCATCAACATGCAGCACGGCATGCAGCAACAGCAGCGCGCCGTCATGAGTGGCTACTGGCCCCTGATGCGCTACAATCCGGAGGTACTGAAGTCGGGCGAGAATCCGTTCGTACTCGATTCGCCCCGTCCGCGCATCCCCTTCAGGGATTACGCCTACCAGGAGCTGCGCTACAAGATGCTCACCCGCACCAACCCGGCCGAGGCCGAGATGCTGATGACAATGGCACAGGAAGAGGTCAACCAGAAGTGGAAGCAATACGAACGCGCCGGCTTCCATGGCAAGGAGCGGCGTGTCGGCGACGATACACGGAGCCAGACCGAAACAGACGCGACCTGAAAACCCAGTCATTACAGAGGATAACCGTATGGATCTTCGCACCACCTACATGGGTCTGCCGCTCAAAAACCCCATCGTCGCATCCGCCTCTCCCCTGTCCGAGAAGCTCGACAACATCAAGCGCATGGAGGATGCGGGGGCCGCAGCGGTGGTGATGTTTTCGCTGTTCGAGGAACAGATAAAGCGTGAGAACGCCGCCATTGAACAGCTGATTACTGCGGGCACCAACAGCTTTGCGGAATCGCTCAGCTACTTTCCGGACTACGAGGATTACGAAACCGGACCGGAGGAGTACCTGAAACTGCTGAACCAGGCGTCGGAAGCGGTGGACATCCCCGTCATCGGCAGCCTCAACGGCGTCACCAACGAAGGCTGGGTGGACACGGCGCGCATGATGCAGGAAGCCGGTGCAAGCGGCATCGAGCTGAATATCTACTACATCCCCGCCAATCTCTACATGACAGGGCGCGAGGTGGAGCAGCGTTACCTGGATGTGCTCAAGGCGGTGAAGAATTCGGTCTCCATTCCGGTCGCCCTGAAGCTGAGTCCGTTCTTCAGCGCCATGGGAAACATGGCGCGTCAGTTCGACGAGGCGGGGGTCGATGCCCTGGTGCTGTTCAATCGCTTTTACCAGCCCGACTTCGACCTGGAGAAGCTCGACGTGATGGTGAATCTCGAGCTCAGCACGGCCTCCGAGATCCGCCTGCCGCTGCTCTGGATCGCGGTACTCTACGGCCGGATAAACGCCTCGCTCGCAGCCACACGTGGCGTTCACAGTCACATCGAGGCCATCAAGTACCTCATGGCCGGCGCCGACGCCGTCATGACCACCTCGGCCCTGCTGCGGCATGGCATCGACTTTCTCACCACCCTCGTCGACGGTCTGCAGACCTGGATGGAGGACAGGCAATACGAGTCCGTGCAACAGATGAAAGGCTCCATGAGCCAGATCAACTGTCTCGATCCCGGGGCATTCGAACGCGCCAACTACATCAAGATCATAGAGAGCTATGCCGAGGAGCCTGTATGACCCGGTACACACCCGCTACCTCTGCCGGCACTTCGTGCCGATGACCCGACCGCAGTTCACTGTACTACAATAACTCTATGAATCATCCCGGGCAGAATCGCCATTCCCGGGACACAAACGGCCTGGATATCCATCGCACCCTGACAGCCTGATGCCCGCCCGCAGACTCTTCATTCTCTTCTGGATACTGGTGACCTGCCTGCTGCTGGGGGGCGCCCAGTGCTCCATCAGCAACAACGACAATTCCGGCAACACCACGGCACGCGTCGATTCCGAACAGAAAATCTCTGACACCAGCGGCGGATTCAACGGCAACCTCGATGCCGGTGATCGCTTCGGCAGCGCGGTCGCCTCACTCGGCGATCTCGAAAGCGACGGGGTCACCGACCTGGCCGTGGGCACGCCCTATGCCGACGGCGGCGGCACGGATCGAGGCGAAGTCTGGATTCTGTTCATGGACGACAACGGCCGCGTGGACAAACAGCAGCGCATCACGGAAGGCGCCGGCGGTTTCGACGGCAACCTCGACGATGATGACCGCTTCGGCAGCGCGGACGCCTCGCCATTGGCGACCTCAACGGCGATGGGGTCACCGATCTGGCAGTGGGCGCGCCGGGGGACGATGACGGCGGGACGGATCGTGGTGCCGTCTGGATCCTGTTCCTGAATACCGAGGGCAAGGTCAGGCAGTATCAGAAGATTTCCGACACGGCGGGCGGCTTCGGTGGCAAGCTGAACGACGGCGATCAGTTCGGCAGTGCCGTGGCCTCGATCGGCGACCTGGATGGCGACGGCATCGACGATCTCGCCGTCGGCGCCCCGTACGCCGGCGACGGCGGAACCGGGCGGGGTGCGGTGTGGATACTGTTCATGGACCGCGACGGCAAGGTCAAGTCGCAGCAGAAAATTGCCGACGGCGCGGGCGGTTTTGACGGCAACCTCGACAACGACGATCATTTCGGCAGCGCGGTGGCCGGCATCGGCGATCTCGACGGCGACGGCATAGATGACCTGGCCGTAGGCGCGGATCAGAGCGATATCGGCGGCACCGACAGGGGCGCGGTGTGGATCCTGTTCCTGAACAGCGACGGCAGGGTCAACTCGCAGCAGCGAATCGCCGACGGCGCAGGTGGATTCAAGGGTGACCTCAATGACGGCGACCGGTTCGGCAGCGCGGTTGCCGACTCGGCGATCTCGACGGCGACGGCATCATCGATCTGGCCGTGGGCGCGAACCAGAGTGATGTCGGCGGAACTGACAACGGCGCGGTCTGGATACTGTCCCTGGATAAGGACGGCAAGGTCAAGTCGCAGCAGAAAATTGCCGACGGGGCAGGTGGATTCAAGGGCAACCTCAATGACGGTGACCAGTTCGGCAGCGCGGTCGCGGGCATCGGCAACCTCGATGGCAAGGAATTGCCCGATCTCGCCGTCGGCGCACCGCTGGACGATGACGGCGGGACGGACAAGGGAGCCGTCTGGATACTCTTCATGAAACAATCCAATTGAAATCCGGAACCCGCCAGTGTCTCTCCTTGTCGCATCGATTCTGCCATGACCGGTCTTTTCTCTCCCTGACCGGTGCGGAGCTTGCTTCCATCGCCAATCCTGATTAATAGCCACGGAAACACACGGAAGACATTGAAATCATTTGTGAACAGTCCGTCTGCTTCCGTGTGAAATGGTTCGTTTGCATGATTAATATCTCCATCAAGAACGTGTCATCCGCCTTACCACAGGCGTCTATCGTCGAGTGAACCGTCACGATGAATCACAACGATTATGACGTCCTCGTCATCGGCTCCGGTCCGGGCGGCCAGAGCGCCGCGCTGCAGGCCGCGGGCCTCGGCAAGCGTGTAGGTCTGATCGAGCGCAAACCCTACCTCGGGGGCGTCAGCCTGCAGACCGGCACCATCCCGAGCAAGGCACTCCGGGAAGCGGCCTATCTGACGTCACGCTTCGCGGCCCGTGGCATGCGCCAGGCCACCCAGGCCCATGGACGGCTCGACAGCGGCTTTCTGAGCGAGACCACAGAACGCAAGGATCGGGTCGTCGAAAGCCAGGAGACCCTGCTGCTCAACCGGCTCATGGCCGCAGGAGTCACACTGCTGCCCGGCGAGGCTTCGTTTCACGACCCGCATACCCTGAGCCTGAGCCGGCGACAGTGCTGGAACACCTGAGCGCCGACGTGATCATCCTGGCGACCGGCTCCCGGCCGCGCCGCCCGGCGGAGGTGCCGTTCGACCGGGAACGGGTGCTGGATTCCAGTTCCCTGCTCGGCCTGCGCCGCCTGCCGGAGCGCCTGCTGGTGGTGGGCGGCGGGGTGATCGCCTGTGAATTCGCCACCATGTTCGCCCCGCTCGGTGTACAGGTGAGCTGGTGGACTCCCATGCCCACCTGCTCGCCTACCTGGACGAGGACATCCAGCATTTGCTGGCGCAGCAGATGCTGGACATGGGCATACGATTGCACCTGCAGACCCGGGTGGAGGCGATCCGCCGCGACGGCGAACGGGTGCAGCTCACCACCCGTGACGGACAGCTCCTGGAAACCGATGTCCTGCTATATGCCCTCGGACGCGAACCCAACTACGGCGCACTCAATCTGGCGGCTGCCGGGCTGATTGCCGACGATCACGGCTGGGTGCGCCTGAATGAACAGCAACAGACCGTGCAGCCGCACATCTACATCGTCGGCGACCTGGCCGGCCGGCCCTCGCTGGCCTCCACCGCCATGGAGCAGGGACGCCATGCCGTGAACCACGCCTTTGATCGTCAGCATGCCCACCCCGCCGGCCCCATGCCCATGGCCATCTACACCATTCCCGAACTCTCCTACGTGGGCGAGACCGAGCGGGAACTGCGGGAGCGGGACGTTGCCTACGTCGTCGGACGTGCCCTGTTCGCCGATACCGCGCGCGGCCAGATCATCGGGGAGGAACGCGGTTTCATGAAACTGCTGGTCGATCGCGCCACCCGCGCCATCCGCGGCGTGCACATCATCGGCGAATCGGCCAGCGAGCTGATCCACGTGGGACAGATGGCGATGACCTGCGGGGGCGGCATCGACATTCTCGCCGAGAGCGTCTTCAATTACCCGACGCTGGCGCAGTGCTACAAGAGCGCGGCGCTGGACTGCCTGCGGCAGCTTTCCACGCAAGCAGGTCCGTAGACACAGTAATACCCGAATCATCCGGATTCTCTGCAGGACGGACTATCGCCTCCGGTAGCACAGGATGTCGCCCGACAGGATCGTGCCCACCCGGGCGGTTGCCTTGATTCCTTCATTGACTATCGACCCGGCTTGTTCCTCGCAATCACGCACGTTCCGTGGTCATCTACCCGTTACCACGTGAAACAGCGCGCGTATAGGACCTCCGTACAATTCATCTCCGGCCCGCTGTCGCCTAGCATGAAGTTACCAAGGGTGAGAATCATTCTGCTGGGCGAAAGCCGGCAGATACCGGCAATAGTTGGCCGGGAGTGCAATGCAAAACCAGGAGTCAAAACCTTGGAGTTGCATCACGATGAATACAACAACGACAAAACTGCTCTGGCTGCCCGGCCTGGCAATGGCAGTATCCGCGATTTCAGGCATCGCCACCCTCTCTTCAGAATACGGCATGGCCGGCGATACGGCGGGATGGATACGATCGCAGTGTGCCGGTTCCCGCATGCCGGATTCCTGTGCCGCGGACCTGTTCACGGATTTCACGGCACCCGCTGTCGACATGCAAACCGAAGACATCGAGGCGGAGATGTCGCCTGTCATCGAGATCTGGGACCGCCTGCGCGGCGGCTTCACCCTGCCGGCAAGCAATGATCCGTCAATCCGGCATTACCTCACGAAATACAAGAAACACCCCGGAGCCATCGCACGGGTATTGCAGCGCGGCGAACCCTACCTTTACCACATCCTGAACCGCGTGGAACAACGCGGGTTGCCGGCGGAGCTGGCATTGCTGCCGTTCGTTGAAAGCGCCTTCGACCCACATGCCACCTCACCGGTCGGGGCGGCCGGATTATGGCAGTTCATGCCCGACACGGCCGTGTATCTCGGTCTCAGCCAGAACTGGTGGTTCGACGGCCGCAGGGACGTCATTGATGCAACCGAGGCAGCCCTGGACTACCTGACACATCTGCATCGCGACTTCGGCGACTGGCTGCTGGCCCTGGCGGCCTATAACGCAGGCAGCGCGCGGGTTCAACGCGCCATCGAGCAGAACCGCCGCGAGGGAAAACCGGTCGATTTCTGGCATTTGCCGCTGCCGGCGGAGACCCGTGGCTATGTGCCCAGGCTGATCGCCCTGCGGGCGCTGATCAATCATCCGGCAGATTACCACATCACGCTGCCGTCGCTGCCCGACAGAGTCTACTTCACCCGCGTCGACACGCAGGGACGAATCGATCTACAGGTGGCCGCGCGGCTTGCCGGAATTACCGAAGAGGAACTCAAGCGTCTCAATCCCGGCATCCTCCGGCTCACCACCCCACCCGACAGGCCGAGTATTCTGCTTATCCCGAAGACGAGCGAAACACTCTTCGGCGAGCGTCTCGCCAGGCTGCCGGAGGAGGAACGCATCCAGTCGGTCCGTCACCGGATATTGCGCGGCGACACGCTGAGCATGATCGCGCAACAATACCGGACCACGGTAGACAGGCTGCTCAAGGTGAATCACCTGAAAAACACCGAGATCATCGCCGGGGAATTTATCGTCGTCCCCGGCTCATAGCACGAGCGGTCAGGGTACGGGACAATCCCGGAATTCACGGATTCCCCGGGAGCCTGTCCGATTAATCTGTGTGTAGCGAGGCGCGCTGGAAATCGAGGGCAGTTTTGCGATCGTTCGAGGAGAATAGCGGGTTCTATTTGACGAGAAGGAATGTAAAAATGGACCGATTTCACGCCGCCGCAGTAGCAACATGATTACTCGGACAGGCTCCTAACCCCAGTTCGATTCCCAGTACGCATTCAGCCCCGCGACCGCACCGGGAAGCAGTTCCACCAGCAGTTCATACTCCTCTGCGTCGATTTCCGGTTCGTCCTCGACATGCAGCAGCGCGAGTCTGGCGATCGGCCCCAGCAATGACTGTTCATGCTTCGGCAGCTGGCTCCAGCGCTCCTCGTCGCCGCTGACCGCCAGCATGAAGCCGAAGCACCACCCCTCGTGGACCACCAGCGTCGCGCCATCCTCCTCGATCTCGACGACCAGCGGTTCAAACGAGTGTCCCGCCTTGATCGTCATGGCAATCTCGCGAAACAGGCGTAGCAGCAGACCTGTCATGCGCTCCCGCTCGGCTTCATCGGCGAACACCGGCTGGCCCCAGACCGATTCCAGCAATGCCTCCGGCGCCACCGGCGCGTGACCTATGATCACCGCCGTCATGAAGCCGTGGGCCTCATCCACCGGCAGGCGTTCTTCCTCCTCATCCCCCGCACATAAAAACTCATCAAGCTCCGCATATTCGTCTTCGGAGAGCGTGGCATCGAGCGCTAACGACATATCACTGGTCCTCATGGTCTGTTGGTAAAACGGGGTACTCTGCCGGGTCGGTTCCGACACTGCGGACGAGCCTGCGTCGTCACGCAGCCGTCTCCGGGCATCCGGCAGATCATTCATGATTTCGTCACCCGCTGTCACTGCATAGCAGATCACGCTCCACGCGACCGAATATACTCCCCCGCGCCGCTGACATACCACCCGAAATCACCGCTCGGCGGCTCACTCCTGGCAGCGGTTTTGACCGGTGGCCGGAACCGCAGGGTCCCGATCGACCAGTACCCTCCCCCGGTCGAAAGCACCTGGCAGGAGTGCCCGCCGAAGGCGCGGGTCAACCCCCGTGATCCCTGACCCGGTCGCCGCCGGTGCGAAATGATCCACTTGTGCATTCAATGCCGCCAGGGAGTACGCTCCACTCACATACCCGTACACACCCGGACCCCGCACGCCACCAACAGGAGCAACCTTACTTGGAAAGTATCAGTGACATTAAGATAGTCGGCATAGACGATAAACGCCCACCCAGGGTTCGCAAAGAACCCTATATCGATCTCTTTTTCATGCTTTCCCACCAGGCCCCGAAAAAATGGTGTGAAGAATTCAACAAACTCGTAAAGGACCTGGTTCCACCTGTCAAGATAAACGAGAACGAAGGTATCTTCATCGACGCCTATGTGAGGGACATGAGCCACATACCGGCGCATCTGGACAAAATAAAAAAGAGGATCATCACCTGCAACGAGCAGTACTTACAAAGCATTCGACAGAGAGAACTGGACGAGGCCACCAGGAATACATCCCTGTACGGTGCGTCAGGTGAACAGGGAAAACTGAATGCGATCGTTGCCGCATTGAAGTTTCATGAATAGTAGCCAGTGTCCATCACAAACCACTCCCAACAGAGTGCATGGCATGTACAAGGGGCCGGGGCAACGGGCCAGTCAGACCTTCACCAGCACAGTTCCCATGTGTGCAAGGAATGTCTGCTCCTGACCGGTTAGCGATTCTTGTTCAAGACCGAATGCGGCAGGCAGCCATGAACCGACCGAAAAAGGTCAGCGGCAGGCACCATCGGCACACACTCTTTACAAACCGGCCAGTTGCCCTTCATGCTTGGCATCATGCACCCATCCAGGCCACCTTGCGAGTTCCGTTTCCTGAGCGCCGCGACCGCGGTGTTCCTCACCGTCCTCTTTCTGTCCGGCTGCGCCGGCTTGTCCGACTGGCGTCACGCCTGGACGCCGGCGCCCGCGCCGAGCGACCGCTTCCCGCTGCCACCGGAAGGAACCGATATCGTCGGTAAGCTGCAGGTCGCCATCTCACGTTACGAGGACACACTCGCCGATATCGCCCGCCGCTACGACCTGGGATACGAGGAGATTATCGCCGCGAATCCGGGTGTCGACCCCTGGCTGCCGGGCAAGGACACGCAGGTGGTGCTGCCCACGCTGTTCGTGCTCCCGGGCGGAACGCGCGAGGGACTGGTGCTGAACCTCGCTTCCATGCGGCTTTTCTACTACCCGAAACCCGCGCCGGACAAGCCCGCCGAGGTCATCACTCACCCCATGGGCATAGGCCGTGAGGGCTGGGAAACCCCGCTGGGTACAGCGAATATCACGCAGAAGATCGCGAATCCTGCCTGGACGGTGCCCGAATCGGTGCGCAGGGAACACGCCGAACAGGGTGATCCCCTGCCACCCGTTGTGCCACCGGGGCCCGACAACCCGCTCGGCGATTTCGCGATGCGCCTCAGTCTTCCGAGCTACCTTATTCACGGAACCAACAAACCCTGGGGCGTGGGCCTTCGGGTCAGCCATGGCTGCATTCGGCTCTACCCCGAGGACATTGCCCGGCTGTTCCCCGAGGTCCCGGTGGGAACGCCGGTGCGCATCATCAACGAACCCTATCTGGCCGGATGGCGCAATGGTCAACTGTACCTGGAGGTTCATCAGCCGCTTTCCGAGGACACCAAACGCTGGAACGGCAGCCTGAAACCCATGGGAAAGGCGGTCACGACAAAAGCGGCTGATTCGCCTGGCGAGGTAAACTGGGAAAAAGCCGAAATCGTCGCCCGCGAGGCCCGCGGCATACCGGTGCCCATCACCGCCGGGAGTCCGGAACTCGCCGAGCTGCTGGCGAAAGCGCCCCGGGTATCCAGCACCCCGCCCTGGGCGCCGGTGGAATACGAGAAGGAAGAGCCGGATCAGCGCGCGGCTTCCGCCGGCACAAGCGCAACCAACTAGCCCGTGCCAGAGACGCTATTCAACCCGCTACTTCCACCTTCAGCACCGTATTCTCGATCCCCGCTACCCTGACTTTCGTGCCCGCCGGGCAATCCGCGCCTTCGATCTTCCAGGTCGAGTCGTCGACGCGAATCTTGCCGATGCCGTTGACAATGGCAGCCTCGAGCGTGAACACACGGCCGATGTATTGAGCGCCGCGACGGTTGAGGGTGGGTTCGTCCGTGATGACCGGATGCGACGCACGGTAACCGCGCCACGCGAGGATGGAGCCGACAGAGGCAATCGAGAACAGGATGAACTGGTATTCCCAGGTCAGCGCCGGCACGAAGTACAACACGGTGCCCACCACGCCGGCGGCGATGCCGATCCAGAGCATGAAGGCGCCGGGCGCGAAAACTTCAAGGATGATGAGGGTCGCCGCAAGGATGAACCAGTGCCAGTAGGTCAGGTGCTGCAGCATCAGCCGGTCGCTCCTTTCTGCCTGAGCGCGTCCCTGAACAGTTCCGCGATGCCGCCGACGGCGCCGATGACGTTGGCGGCCTCCAGGGGCATGAGTACGAGTTTCTGGTTCGGTGCGCTGGCGACGGCCTGCAGGGCGTCGGTGTATTTCAGGGCGACGAAATAATTGAGGGCATTGACATCACCCTTGGAGATGGACTCGGACACCACCTGGGTGGCGCGGGCCTCGGCTTCGGCCGCGCGTTCGCGCGCCTCGGCATCGCGGAAGGCCGCTTCGCGGCGTCCCTCGGCTTCGAGGATGGCGCCCTGTTTCTCGCCTTCGGCCTTGAGGATGGCGGATTGCCGGAAGCCCTCGGCCTCCAGAATGTTCGCGCGCTTCTCACGCTCGGCCTTCATCTGCCGGGCCATGGAATCGACCAGATCACGCGGCGGGGTGATGTCCTTGATCTCGATGCGCGTGACTTTCACGCCCCAGGGGGTAGTGGCGTCGTCGACGACATGCAACAGCTGGGCATTGATCTTGTCGCGCTGCGAAAGCAATTCATCGAGATCCATCGAGCCCATCACTGTTCGTATATTGGTCATGGTGAGGTTAAGAATTGCCAGTTGCAGCTGGCTGACCTCGTAGGCGGCCTTGGCGGCATCAAGGACCTGGAAAAACACCACGCCGTCGACCGTCACCATCGCATTGTCGCGGGTGATGACTTCCTGGGAGGGCACGTCGAGCACCTGCTCCATCATGTTCAGCTTGTGGCCGATGCGATCGATGATCGGGGCGATAAGATTCAGGCCGGGACGGAGCGTCCGGGTGTAACGTCCGAACCGTTCTACCGTGAACTCCATGCCCTGGGGCACGGACTTGACACCCATGAACACCAGCACAACGGCGAGGATCAACAGCAGTATGACGAATTCCTGAAAGCCCATTATTCGATCTCCTTATTCGGGTTGCGGTCACACGGACCTGTGCGACCGATGCACTCAAGTCGGATTGTGGGGTGATGTGTTGGGCTTCGCAAGCTCGATGAGAGTGCCGCGCATGCCGTCGTGCGCGTCCCTTTCCTGACCTGCCTCACTCCGTCGGCCAGTAGGCCGTTTCGATGCCATTGCCAAGGTCCGCCTCGACCAGGCGGCGACGCACCTCGAGCAGCTGCTCGATCAGCGCCGGTTCGAAGCGCTCGTAGACCGCGGCATCCGGCACGCGCTTGACCACCACGCCGAGCAGCTCGGTGATGGCATTGCCGATGGAATTCTGGCTGATGGTGACGATCAGCTTGCCCGCATCGTTGCGGTAGATCAGCTGCTTGAAGGCCGGCTGCCAGCGGATGGCATTGGCGTAGGCGGCATCGATGATGCAGTGGTCGCGCACCTTCTTCGCCGTCTTCAGGAAGTCGTTGTTGAACAGCAGCACGCTCTCGACCTGCTCCGGAAAATACACATCGTCCAGCATCGGCGCGTTGCGGGTCGAGACCTGGCTGAAGAAGGTGCGGTAGAAATCGATGAAGCCCTTGAGGATCTCGTCGTACTCCCGCCAGAAGCGGACATCCTCGAGCGCCGCGACCCCGCCCTGTATCTCCCAGCTCGGCAGGCCCTGCGGATAGCCGGTCAGTTCGAGACGCGAGGCCGCCTCGCCCACCGGCCAGAGGATCTCCAGGTCGCAGCGCCTTGTCGAAGAACTCGCGATAGACATCGTGCATGTAGGCCTCGAACAGGCTGTGCTGGCCGCCGTCGGTGAGGTTGGGATTCTGGGGATCGGCCAGTTCGGCGTTGCGCAGTTCGTCCTTGCCGAAGACCATGAAATGGTTGTGCAGCATGCGGATGCTGGGCACGCCCGGGGAGGTCAGCGGCCAGGTGGCATCCAGGCTCGCCTCGCCCGCCAGCACCAGGTGCGCTCTCCGGATCGGGATAGCGCTCCAGCATGTAGTCGATGATGATCTGGTTCATGCGGTTCCACACATGCCTCACGTTGTCCGGCACCTGGGTGCGGCGCACCGGTCGCCCCAGCGGGTTCAGAATGCCGTTCGAGGTGTTGTAGATGATCGAGGTATCGAAGGTGTTGCTGTGGCCCAGCGCCTTGCGGTAGAGCAGCAGGTTCTCCGGGTTGGTCAGCAGCCCGTTGTTGTGCGCCAGGTCGTTGAGGTTTTCGGTGCTGTTGAAGAACTCGTTCGGCGCCATGCCCTTCGGCACATCGAGTGGAATGGGTCGAAAGGGCGTGACGATCTGTCTCGGGCCCGATGTCATGGTGGGGGTACTCCGGTAATCCTGATGGCGCGGCGTGGAATGCGCCGCCTGAAAAATGGACAGCCTGTGATTAACTCATAAAACGAATTGAGGGTAAACGCTGTCCGATCGGTAGGGTGCTTGCCTAACGGGCGGCGTTCCTGTCGACATCGCTCCAGCATGGAAGCACGCGGAAAAACACGAAATGGTCATCAACAGGTCTGTGTCATTCCGGCGGATTGCAATCGGGATGAGGCCGGTCCAAAGTTCGCACCTGTCGTCACTACCGGACCCGTGGACCATGAAAAAGCCGCCCCTGCTCTGCTGCCTGATGGCCTCATTACTCGCCGGAGATGCAGGCCAGTATCACCGGCCAGTCCCTTGTGATCGTGCTGCTCAATTCCTTTGGCAAGCTGACGCCATTCGGGGACTCGAACCGGATTCGCAAGTGGATTGAGAACGGCGTCAGGGGGGGAGCTGAATACAACACCGAACGGGGCGTCTCAGCCCTCCTGACCGGACCAGGCGTTGTAGAACTGCCAGGCCGTGCGCCCGCTTCTGGAGGCACGGGACAGGGCGAACACTCGCGCAGCCTCGTGCAGCGCCTCGCGGTCCCCCGGGTAGTGAGGGAAGTAGCTGTCCACGATCGCCAGATAGCCGCGCAGGTCAGGCTGGTAGAACGACAGCCAGAGCCCGAAGCGGTCAGACAGCGACAGCTTCTCCTCCACCGCATCGGAATAGTGCAGTTCGCCCTCGACCAGCCGCGTCTCCTCGTTGTCCGTCTGGTACTCGGGGAGCAGATGTCGGCGATTCGAGGTGGCATACAACAGGACATTTCCGGGTGGCCGCTCGATCGAACCTTCCAGTATGCTTTTCAGGGCCACGTAGGAATTCTCGTTGGCTTCGAAGGAAAAATCGTCGGTATACACGATAAACCGCTGCGGGAGTTCGCGGATGTCATCGACGAGCTCAGGCAGATGCCGCAGATCGTCCCGGTAGATCTCGATCAGACGCAGGCCGCGGGAATGATACTCGTTCAGCATAGCCTTGATGAGCGAGGACTTGCCCGTCCCCCGGGAGCCCCACAAGAGGGCATTATTGGCCGGTTTGCACGACAGGAATCGCTCCGTGTTGACCGCCAGCTCGCGCTTTTGCCGGTCGATGCCGATCAGACCGTCGAGCCTCACCGGATCGACCGCGGTGACCGGATGCAAACGCTCCCGGTGTTGACGCCATACCGCGGCTACCGTGTGATTCCAGTCAATGTCCATTGCCTTATCCGGGGTTGAAAACGGACGTGTGGCGCGAGCAGCGTCCTGCGGATAGGCCCATCCGGTCACGGCACCGGGATCGCTTATCGGTCGTTCGCGCTGGCGGTTAATCCGGTTTGTCCTTCTAGACGGAGCCCGTGCATCCCTCATCTCCAGATCCTGCCACGATCAGCAATGCCCATGCCACGCGTGCTGCCGGCGCGTCAATGTACGATGGTAGTGTCGCTATCGTCAGAATCAGGCGCCACCGGTGCGGTAATGATACGGATTATCGGAGAACCGCCGTAACCGGGATATCCGCCCCATCCGTAGCCGGGATAGCCGCCCCAGCCGTAGCCACCCCAGCCGTAGCCGGGATATCCGCCCCAGCCGTAGCCCGGGTAGCGTCCATACCAGTGACCTCCGCGCCAGGGACGGTCGTAATAATAGTCGTCATGGTCGTCGCTCCACCAGGCGTAGGCACTCGTCCAGCCAACGGCGCCGGCCCCGGCGACGATCGCGGTCAAAATGATGCTCGCTAGTGTTTTCATCGTTAAGCCTCTTCACCAACGGATCCTGTCAACACCCCATCGATAGGGTGACCCAAAGGTTACAATAGTTTATAAAATAAATGAATTTATGGGGAGAGGCGCTGTGGAAATTTTCCGCGAGTCGGGTCGCAAACCACGCCCTCTGGTTTTCAGTGGTCAGACAGCGAGTGGCAGCTGCGCGGAGGCATCGAGAACCTGTTCGACAGGAATTACCACGACCACCTGGCCGGGATGAACCGTGTCAATGATGGCGATGTCGCGGTGGGCAACCCGATCACCTCGGCAGGCCGGTTCGGCTATGTCGAAGCGAGGTATTTCTGGTAAGCGGAAGGCTCGTGGTTTCGAGGCTACCCCGCCAACTGTGGCGCGCCCTCAATGCAGCTCAAGTGTCGCATAGTCCCCCAGGGCGGTCTCGATATCCTGGAGGCTGGGTCTTGTGGCCAGCGCCGGAAGGTTGAAGGCCCCGCCACAGACGAGGGAAAGCACCTCCGGCTGCCTATCGGAGTGCAGGTAAAGGGTATAAACCTTCATCAGCCTGCCCTCGCCATCACCCCCGCCGTCACCGCCGCCGCTGGTGAGCTGGAACACCGCGTTCACCGCCACCACGACATCTCCCGAGGTGACCACATGCACGATGTCGGCCGAGACCCGCTCGACAGTGAAGTGGTCGGCCTGAATCGTCTGCGGCCGGTCGACCAGCTGCCTGATCGTCAGCTCGCAGTGCGGCCGGTATTCGTTGATCCCCGGCTGCACCACCCCTTTCTGGAAAAACACGCGTCCCCTATCGGGTGGAACAACGACCTCCCGGTGCAGTTCAAGGCTGGCGTTACGCAGCGGGACATAGTCGCGGGTTGCCTCGTTCCTGATCAACAGCGGTCCGCAGGCGGCGAGTAGCATCGCGGCTGACAGCGCGGCGATGACACACCGCCGTCTAAAGAGCTGATTTGCTACGCGCGTCGTAAACGTATCGCGATCAACTTTTTAATTGCTGAATCAGGGAAACAACGGGTGGAATCAGTGCGCTAACCAGGATCAGGACCCCATACAGAAAAGCACGGAACGTATCAATCATCGCAGCCTCCTTGGCGACGACAGCGCAATTCCCTGACTGGAGCCATCGATAATCGAACCACCCCTGCTTGCAGCATCGAGCGGCGGGAATGCGGGCATAACTATCAGCCTAGTACATATTTTACCCGGGGCAAGCAGACATGCGCCGGTACGGTGTACGTCTTCCAGCACCGTTTGTTCGCGAGGCCGTTGAACATCGACCACTATACACGGAACGTCTGACCGAAACCGCGCACATAAAGACCACTGCGGGGATTCAAGCGAAACAGCTGAAAATCAGGCAAGCCCCGCAGGGTGTTGACGAATCTGCCGAAACTTTGCGTGAAATACTCCAGTATTTCCTCGTGGACCGGGCTCTCGCGCGGGATGACCGACACGTCGCACAACAGTGTGAGCCGCCGGCGAGCAAACAGATTCTGAGCCGAGTCCTCATTCTCTATGAACTGCAGGCTGACGTGGCAGGTTTCCTGAAAATCGTGGGTATGGCGCGCCAATCCGCTGACGAACACGTAATAATTGCCTCTATCATCCGTCACATAGGGCGCATAACTTGCCTCCGGGACCCCGTCCTGATTCACCGTCGCCATCAGAACCGAACGGAACGCCGATTGGAACTCACGCATCTCGTGGAGCAGGAAATCATCAGACTTCATTTGGTTGCGGGATAACATGTCGTTCTACTCCGGTAATCAGGACTGCATATAATGGATTGATCCCGCTGGCGCTGGTCTACTTTATGGCTGTCGAAACCGGTGTTTCTGTGGCTGTTTACCTGTATATACAACAGGTTACTCACACACGCACCGATTCTGCATAGCGCTGTCGAGACGATAAATCCCTCCAACTTCTTATATTTTAGATCATGCCCGGCGGTAACGCTTCGTCCGAGGGAAGCGCCATCCGGTGAAGGGAGTTGACGGCTACCCGGTATCTGCTGCTATGCTGCCGCCAAACAAAAACCGCATACTCCAACAACTCGCGGCGTGGCCGCACCCCAATTTCTGCATTCCAACATTCCAGGAGCATTTCCAGATGAATAGATTCAATCAACCCAGGTCTCTGTTTGCCCGACTCACCGACGTCCGCCGGTTCCTGCCGTTTGCCGTCGCCGCCGGCCTTGTCGTGGCCATGCCGCTGCAGGCGGAGGAAGCCCCCCAGCCGCAGGGCAATCCGCCGGCGGCTGCGCCCGAGCAAAGCAAGCAGATGCAGGAAATTCAGAATGTACACGCCGAGTACATGGAACTGCAGAAACAGATTACACAGATTCAGCAGGATACCCTGCAGGCACATCCCGAGTTGAAAAAGGAGGAGCAGTCCCTGCGTGACCTCGTTTTGGAGAAGATGAGCAGCAGCGGCAAAAGCGCCAAGGAAGACATGAACGAAATCGTCAAGCTGGAGGAGAAACTGCGCAGTAGCGAGACGCCTGAAGACGAACGCGAGACGTTGCTCGGCGAGTACCAGAAAAAGGCGGTAGCTTTTCGCAACGCCCAGAACGAGGCCATGAAGAACCCGGAAGTACAGGCCGCGCAGAAGAAGTTCATGGACAACATCATGACCGCGATGAAGGAGAAGGACCCGCAAGTCGAGCAGCTGATACAGCAGCTTCAGCAGAAGCAAAAGCAACTGTCGGAGATGATGAAGAGCGCCGGACACACGCAGTGACGCCATGCCCGGCAGGGGATGGAACTGGACGCACGCTATCGCCGCGGGCAAACCGGCAGGCCGGTTTGCCCGCGCAGGCCTCGTTAAAAAAATCCGCGGAACAGGTAGACGCTCAACATCATTCCCAACACAGCTACAATGCCGTTCGTGATCATCCCGAGCCCGGCATTGTAGCCGACGGGTATCTCGGTCGGTCTCAGGGTCCTGAGAACCCGGCGATGCTGCAGGACGGAAGCGAGCGCGATATAAGAGGCCAGCACGATGAAGGCAACCCCGACGATGAAGGAGATATGGCGCTGAAACACACTGGCCTCCTCGCGTCCGGCAATCTCCAGGAACAGACCGAAGCGTTCGATCAGGAAGCCGAACGCCATCAGCGAGATGCTGGTGCGGTTCCACGACAGCAGCGTCCGCTCGGCGGCAAACAGGACGCGCGGATCATTCAGATCTGACATAAACAGTGCCTGCTCCAGTCGGGTTCGTGAGTTTATACCTTTTTGCCCGCGCCGTGCTTCGCCAGACCGGGCGCCTGCCCTTCCAGATCCTTTTGTTTCCCGATGCGGTAGGCATCGATGATCCCGACGATCCAGCAGACGATGATCAGCACTGATACGGCGGTGATCATCGGGCTGTCTGACGCGGCTGCGGCCTGGGCGGCTGCCTGGCCAATCATATCGCTGTCAGGCACTCCGCCTTCCGCCTCGATACTATCCAGGATGGCATAGGCTTGCTGCACGGCCGTCACGATTATGATGTACAAACCAGCCATGACCGCCAGCATCAGGGCGAACCCCCGCCAGTAGCGTTTTAGCGCAATCTGGCCGAGTCCGGGAAACACCAGACCCGACAACAACACCCCCTTCAACGAGTTTTTCATCATAGTTTCCTTTAGCAGCATAATGACGCCTGCATCCTTTCCCGTTCAACCCGTGTACGGAAAACCCCCGACACCTTCGGGTACGGTGCGCCGTGTTCGGTATCCGTCAGCATCCAGGGGCAATGCCGGTCTCGTAATCCTGAATCATCCGGCTGCCGTGAGGACCCCATCCACACGCGCGGCGAGTCCATCGCGCGCCTCCACCGGCGCCGGTCCGGTCTGATACCAGTCGAGCAGCAGTTCACGCAACCCCCCGGCGCCTTCGACTGCGGCTTCCTGACGATGACCGAGGGCATCGGCCAGCCGTGATACCTGCAGCCGCAGGCGCGCCTCACCGTATTCCGCCGGCGATTCCAGTCCGGCGGCGACCTCCATCTGCAGGCAGAGTTCCAGGCGCCGCGCCAGATTCCGCGGCAATGCATCGAGCAGTTCTTCACGGGCTTCGGATTCCCCTGCAAGTGCACGGTCGGCCAGCTCGAAGCGCCGTTGCAGCCCGGGGACCTGAGATGCATCGAGCGGCGCGAGCGCCTCCCATGCCCGGCGGGTGTCTTCCGCCAGCCCGATCCGGTCCGCCTCCGCCAGACTATTTTCCAGCACTGCGGCTTCCAGGCGTTCGCACAGCCGGGACCGCTCGCGGACCCCCTGCAAGAGCGCCTGTTCGGCCGCTTTCGACTCCTGCTGCCGACGTTTCGTAAACCGTTTCCCGAGCGCCTCGTAACGCGCCTCCACGCTGCGTTCCAGCTGGCGGGGAAGCGCCCCGATAGCGCGCCACTCCCCAGCGGCGGCGGCGAAACGCTGCGCCAGATCGTGAAAACCCGCCTGTGAACTGTCCAGCAGGGCTTCCAGTTCGGCGCACAGGGCCAGCTTCCGATCGAGGTTTGCCTGGCGTTCAGTGTCCGCCGCCGCGCGTTCCTCCTTCGCCTTGCTGAACACGGCATCACAGGCCTGCCGGAAAGCCTTCCACAACTGCTGTTCCTGCTCTTGTCCCGCCTGGACGGTGGGCGACCACTGTTCCTGTGCCTCCCTGGCCTCGCGGATGGCGCTGCGCAGGTACGGGACGGTGGCGAGTTGCTCCACCCGGGCGATCAGGGCGCGACGGCGGCGCAGTTCACGCTCACGTTCGGTCTCGAGATGCGCCTCCAGGCGCGCGAGCACCGCCCGGTAGTCTTTCTCCAGGGACTTGCGCGCCTTTGCCGGAACCGCCCCGATGCGTCGCCAGCGTTCAGCGGCCGAACGAACCATCCGGTCCGCCGCACGCCAGTCCACCGTCTTCCAGTTCGTGTCGCGTTCAAAGGCGTCCAGCTCACGGCACAGCGACTGCTTCCTCGCGAGGTGGGCGGCCAGCCGTTCGGCCTGCTCGCGCCGTTCCTGCTGATACGGCGCATAGGCCTGGCTGCATGCCTGGTCGAAATGCTGCCAGAGCGCCTCCGGTGCCGGGCCCTCGCCGCGGTCGATGCGCTTCCAGGCCTCCCGTGCGGTGCGCACCCGTGTGGCGAGTTCCGCCGCCGGAAGGACGCTGCCGGCCAGCGCATCGAGTTCGGCGCACAGGCGTTCCCGGGCATTGCGGGATCCCCAATGCCGCCACTGCCGGAGCTGTTCGAGCCGTGGGTGCAGGCGCTGCAGCCGCGCCTGCAAGGCGGCGCGCTTGCGCTCGTCGCTGCCTGCAGCGATCTTCAACAGGTGACGCACCCGGTCGCGCTGTGACAGGGCGCGTTCGAGTTCACCCTGCTTGAGGACGCTGTCCATGTCGTCGATGAGGCTCTCCGCCTCTCCCAGCGCCTGCCGGCGCTGTGTTGCCTGCCGTTTCAGCTTCTTCCGCAGCAACTCGCGCCGGGTAGCGTATTCCTGCTGCAGCGCCTCGGCCAGCCCGGTTGCTGTCGGCCGCTCGAGCGCCTCCCAGCGGCGTTCCAGCTCGGTGACGCGCTGTTCATGGAGTTCGCCCGTGTCGGTGAGCAGTTCATCGGCCTGCTGGAGCAGCGCGTGCATCGGGACACTGCGGACCTGGTCCATCGCCAGGCATTCCGACACGGTCTCGATCTGCCTGATCAGATCGGCAAACCGTCGCGCCAGCGGGTCATCATCGGCCACTGCGGGCATGAGTTCCTGCCAGCGGGTACGCGCGTGTAGCAGCTGACCGGGCAGATCCGGCACGGAGAGCGCGTCGCGTTCGGCAGACTCCTTCAGGTTACCCAACAAGCCCTCGAGATCGGCGCAGAGGGACTGCCTTGCGGTCTGCACCGTGTTGAAGTGTTCGATCGCCGCGGCGACCTGTTGCCGCGCCCGGGAAAAGCGGGCACCCAGCAGCGGGGCGGGCCGCGATTCCAGTTGGTCCCAGTGACTGGTCAGACGCAGGAAATGCTTCCGGCAGCCGGCCTCCGCGGGTCCCGCCGCCAGTGCCTCCAGGTCAGCGCACAGCCGCTCCGCGATTTCGCGTTCCGCCTGGCGCTTGCGGTGGGCATCCAGGCGTTCACGGGCCATGCGGCTGATTTGCTTGTCCTTGTTGCGGGCATCTCGGGCCACCACCTCCCATCCTCGCGGTTCGTCGATGCGCTCCAGCGCCGCGCGGCGTACGCCTGCGACCGAATCATCGACGGCGATTGAAGACAGAACATCGTTATCGCTGACCTGCTGCAGGGCCGCGACGCGTATCTCTGCCGCCTGCGCATCACGCGCCAGATAAGTCCAGAGTTCAGGTGAGGCCGCCTGCGTCATGGCCTGCAGCCGCGCCGCCAGTGACGGTCCCAACGATAACGGACCGGCCAGTACTTCGCGCTGGCGGCGGCTTGCCGCCTCCCGTAGATCGGGGAGCGACTCCGAAACGAGCAGACTCGCAATCAGTTCGAGATCGAAAAGATGCTCCACGGCGCAGCGGCGCACCGTCGGATCCTGATCCTCACGAGCCGCCTTTACCAACACCTCCGGCGGTACATTGCCGGATTCGAGCGCCTGACAGCGTATGCGGGGATCGGGGTGTTTCCAATTGGGTTTGAACAGACGTGTAAACATTACTGATAATGTAAAGTGGTGGCCTGCAGTAAGCCTGCCCATTGAACCCCCATTTCACCGCCAAATCAATCCACCCGGCACCGGCGGCACCACGTGCTGTAGCTGCCGGACAGGGCTGGGGCAGGAGCCTGTCATTCCCGCGCAAGCGGGAATCTGTAAATACATTGAAAATCAACCGCTGAATTCCGGTTCTTTGCCACGCTTCTGCCGGTATGACGACAACCGTACCGGCGTGGCTGCGCCTGATTAATTCGTGTATGACTTTAGTCCCATGGACCTGAGTTCAACAGACACCGCCTGCAGGGTTTCTGACAATAAAAACCAGGAAGACGCTATTGCGGCGTGTATCGGGAGGCACTCACGATGATCTATTTATACCGACTTGGTCCAGGCAGATGGGCGCTTCTCTGTGTACTTTTTATCGCCGGCGCGATGCTGGCCATCCGGCATTATCCCGATGGATTTGACTCAAACACCCTGCCACCGTCGTCGGCCGGCATTCCGCTACAGCAGTCTGAAACCGAATTCCCCTGCAAGAGCATGGTCTACAGCGTCTCCCAGGATGGCGTGCACTATGTGCGTGAAATCGGTGTAGGAACCATCTTCGCGGCCAGGCTGAACCAGCGGGTCGGCTTCTATCGTCTGGATACCTATGGCTACATGATGCCGGTCAATCAGGAAACACTGGACATCCAAACCGCCGGCAGACTGAGCAAGGCTTTGCTGCAATGTCTGGGTCCCTGGCTGCCCTCGGGTACCTGGTTCACCCTGAGCGCGCAGTCGGAACCGGAATCAGTCCTGAATTAATGCCCCGGATAAGGGGCATGACCTTCGCAGTCATTCCCAGGGTTCCCAGTCCATCCCCGAATTCACCGGTTCGATCACCAGGTCGCTGCCCGGGTGACCGACACAACATAAGTCTTTCTCACCCCCGGTATCCTCGTCCGCCAGCGCCAGTGGCGGACCATCCGGATAGGTAATCCAACCCCCGGAAATCCGGCTGATACAAACCCCGCACAACCCGCCATGACAGCCATAGGGGAGCGTTACGCCCTGGCGCAGTCCGGCCTGAAGGATGGTCTCCCCCGCTTCCACGGTAAACCGGACGCCGGAGCTGCGGATGGTAACGGTCTACGTCATAGTGCCCGGAAATCTCGTCAGCCAGTCCCTATGGGTACTGAAATGCCGCCCCATCGCAGGCTGACTGCCAATCAGCCGGATCTTTCGAAGCGGGGCGCCGGGTAATTATAACTTTAGGGAATGATCCGATTCCCCGGAATGGCGATGACCGCCTCTCAAGAGAAAACCCGCCACATCCACATGCCATCTCACCGAATTAACGATGGTACGCACTGGATTGGAGTGTGTCGTCACTCGGTTGTGCGTGCAGCGGCTGAATGCCATAGACCAGATCAGAGGACTCATGTCTTTACCGACTGGTTGCTTATGTGACACTAATATCGTCAGGTGACTGACCTGACTGTAGCAGAAAGCCCCCGTTTCCGTTGGAACATCCCGGCAGCGCAGGCGGGAGATGAACTGCGCCGTCAGTTTTGCCAGACGGCACAGCCCTGACGCCGCAGCCACTCGGCGAGGGCAGGCTCGCGTTCCTCCTCGCGCAATCCCGCATCATCGAAGCCGTCCAGCAGGTCCTGCGCCAGCTCGACGCCGTAGTGTTTGGGATACCTGCTGCTCCGGTAGCCGGCCATGTGCTGCTCGAAGCGATCACCCGGCTCATGAATCGTGCTGCCGACGTACAGGCACGGCATGCTCTCGATATAATCCGGGTTGGCCTCGCGGAAATCCCTGCGCTCCAGCACCTCCGGCATCAGCGTGATGATGTACAGCTTGCGGTGCGTCCTGCGCTTTGCCGCCGCCCGCGCCTTTTGCTGCCAGCGCGCGATCTTCCGGTCGCGTTCCTCGTCATCCATATGTGGTGATCACGCCATGAATCGAGCGGGCCTCAGAAGCGGATTTCCCGGGTCAGCGTCTGCGTACGCTCCTTTACCGGGAACCGGCTATCGATAAAGGCAGGACTCCATTGACCGTGATAGGTACCGGTGCCCGCGCTGTATACCAGCGTGGCACGCACCGGCCAGCGTCGATTCAGGGCAAACCCCGGGAACCGACGGAGGATATCGGCCGTCCGTACATAGATGCGGATTTTGTCGGCGGCCCCCGTGAGGTAGAACCCGGAGACATCGAGCAGCACGGGGGGTGCAGCGGAGTCCTCCCGAAGGAGTTCAAACCGCAGCTCGTAGGAGTGCGCGTCCTGCCCCGAGAACTCCGGAATGATATCGATGTCGCGGCCGTTGCCGTCACGCTCGATACGGAACTGGCCAGTTGCACATGGCCCTGCTGGTAGTCTTTCATCAACCGGTCGATGACTTCGCGGTCTTTCGCGATGCCCTCGGAGACCAGTTTTCTGCAATTGGATTCCGAATACCCCCAGCTCGACGAGAAGAGAGCCCGGCGCCGCTTGACCAGGGCGCACAGTTCAATGTCGCGGAATGCTATTGCGGCCTGCAGATAGCACAGCGACCGCGCATAATACGAACGATACCCCTCCGGGTTGAAAAAGAGCCCGGTTTGATACTCACCCGCATCGACCGCCTGACATTTCCTGACCGCCGCTGAGCGCAATTCATCATAGTTATTGACCGACGGGTTGCCCGATGTGGGCATGCCGCCCAGCGCGAGAACGGCAAACACAATACCTCGTGCATCCATTCTCCGCCCCTTCTTCAAAAACAGATTTGCAACGGAAGCACTGCGACAGATGGGTGCTTATGCACGGACTCTAACCTGGGCGGATACGTCATCCCCCGGGTCACGGCTTCACGGGTGGCCGCAATCACCGGTCGATGCGCCCCCTGTCACCGGGCAACCCTTGCCAGCGCCTGACCAGGTCGCTGTCGACGCCGAACAGGTCCAGAATCCGGCCGACCGTATGGTTGATAATATCGTCCACGGAGCCGGGATGGTTGTAAAAGGCCGGCATCGGTGGACAGATGATTGCGCCCATCAGGGCCGCTTCGTGCAGCAACCGCGTATGTCCAACGTGCAGCGGCGACTCCCTGGGCACCAAAACCAGCTGCCGGCGTTCCTTCAGCGTCACATCGGCCGCGCGCACGATCAGGTTGTCGGCGCAGGAACTGGCCACCCCGGACAGGGTCTTCATGGAGCACGGCACGATGACCATTCCATCGGTCAGGCAGGAACCGCTGCTGATGGAGGCCGCGAGATTCCGGTCGCTGTGCACGACGTCGGCCAGCGCCTCGACGGCCTTGATGGACCAGTCGGTCTCCAGTTCGATGTTCAGCACGGCGCCGTTGCTGATGACAAGGTGCGTCTCGACCCCGGGCGTGGTCCGGAGCGTCTCGAGCAGCCGAATGCCGTAGATCACTCCACTCGCGCCCGTTATGCCTATGATCAGCCGCATGTGACGAAACCTCCTGCGAGTGGGTGAAATCGGGGAATTGAACGCACATCATAGTGCCACACCCGTGCCGGTTCCAGCGGGAGCAGATCCATGCCCTCGACGGTCCGGTTCATCCTGCGGCGGGAGGAAAAAGCAAACCTGATAACCCATGAAACTCAGCAGGGCTGAGAAGGCCGGCATCCAGGCGAGGTCACAAGACACGGGAGTGATGACCTCCTGCCACTGCGCTTTCGCAGACCATCACACATTCATGCATGCGTATCCGGTCGATTTCATGCTGGCGGTTGAAGACTCCCGGTCAGGGGTTGAAGATAAGCACGATATAAGTAAGGAACAGCACCAGATGGATTGCGCCTTGCAGGATGTTGGTCCGCCCGCCGGTGAAGGTAAGGGTGCTGACCGCGAGCGTCAGCAGCAGCATGACCATCTCGACCGGATCGAGGCCGAGTTCGACGCTGCGACCGGTCACAAGGCCGATCATAAGGACTGCCGGGACGGTGAGACTGATCGTCGCCAGCGCCGAACCGAGGAGAATATTGACCGAGCGCTGCAGCCGGTTGGCGAGCGCGGCGCGCAATGCCCCGAGTCCTTCGGGCGCCAGCACCAGGGTGGCGACGATGAGACCACCGAGCGCCACCGGCGCCCCCATCGTCTCCACCCCGTAGTCGACGAACACGGCCAGCTTCTTCGACAGCAGCACCACGGGCAGCATGGTCAAAACCAGCAAGACGGCATGGGAGGACAGCGAGCGCAACTCGTGCCGGCCATGCGCGTGAGCAGTCTCCTCGTGAACCAGCGGATCCGGTACCCCGCTTCCGGGCTGGCCGCGCTTGCCAGGCTGCATGAAGTGTCCCGTGTGGCGCACGGTCTGGATCATCAGGAACACGCCGTAGAGAATAACGGTAATCGCAGCGAAATAGAGTGCCTGCGCCGGCGTGAAGTCCGGAAGTTCGGTCGAGGTCGTGAAAACGGGTAGAATCAGGGACAGGACCGCCAGGGGAAGGATCACCGCAAGAAAGGCCTTGGCTCCCTGCAGATTGTAATGCTGTTCACGATGGCGCAGACCACCGAGCAGGAGCGCCAGGCCGACCATGCCGTTCAGGATAATCATGAGCACTGCGAACATGGTATCGCGCGCCAGTGCCGGCTGGTTCTCGCCGTGGAGCATGATCGCGGAAATCATCGACACCTCGATGGCGATTACCGCCAGGGTGAGGATCAGGGTGCCATAAGGTTCGCCCAGCATCTCAGCCAGGCAGTCGGCATGACGGACCACGCCGAAGGCACACCATACCATGGTCACGAAAAGCCAGAGAAACAGGACAATCGTCTTCGGATCCGGGGCGAACCCGGCAAGCAGGGCGTCGGAGAAGATGTAGAACAGGATGGTCGTCACCGCACCGAACAGCAGGGCGCTTTCGGACCTCACCACCCATCTGAGCGCGTTTAACGGACCACCACGTCCCTCACCGGCTGTGGTCTTCGGCGATGATCTGGTTTTTATGCGTTTACCTTCAGTCATTTGCTTCTTCCATGCCGGCGCCGCCGCTGCCGGGGGCCTCCATGATCAGGTATCGGTGAGTGTATGTCACAGGTTCTTATCGCTTGACCCCGTGAACCACCAGATGCCGGTCGCTGATCACCGCCACCGCCAGTTCGGCGAGGCCAGCCGCCTCGAGCTGCGCCTCGATTTCGCGGGGTTCGAATGCGGCGCACAGCGAATGATAAAAATCGCGGCGCAGGACGTCGGGTTCACCGGCGGCGTAGGCAACCACCATCCGGCGAGCCACGGCGGTTGTCGGCGGACGACGCAGGTCCGCAATGTAGATCCGCGTGCCGGCGGAGGCATACGCGGCGATAGTCTCCCACAACACCGCCGGCCGATGCAGGTGATGCAGCAGGCTGTTGCTGATGATCGCCGCATAGGGACCCGCGGGCAGGGGTGTTCCGGGAATCCGCGTCTCGATGAAGCGCACACGACCACCCGACCCGGATTCATGCGCCTGGCGCTGTCTGGCGAGCTCGATCATGGCCGCCGAACCGTCCACACCGGTCACCGATGCCCCGGGAAACCGCGCGGCAAACCGGAAACTGATATCCCCCGGCCCGCAGCCCAGATCGAGTACGTTCCCCGTGACCTCAACCCCGGGGAAATACGCCGTGAAGGTCTCCACGATTCGTCCGTGGGCCTCGGCGAAATCCGCCGCCGCGTAAGCCTCGGCCTGCGAGGGTTCATCCATCAGCTCGGGTTCGGTGACGCGCTGCATGCCAGGCCCCGCTACGGCGCGAGACGTTCGATGTGCCAGCCACCATCTGTCTGCGCACGGCTGTACAGGAAGCGGTCATGCAGGCGGTCGGTGCGTGCCTGCCAGAATTCGATGGTGGACGGCTGCACCCGGTAGCCGCCCCAGAACGACGGCAGCGGCACCTCCTGGTCGTGCAGCTTGCGCATCATCTCCGCCACCTTGGCATCCAGCAGGGAACGCGAGCTGATAACCTGGCTCTGGGGCGAGGCCCAGGCGCCGATCTGGCTGCCGCGCGGGCGTGTGGTGAAATATTTCGCCGATTCGGCCAGGGACACCCGTACCGCTTCTCCGGTGACCTTCACCTCCCAGCCGAGCGCGAACCAGGGAAACGACAAACCCACCCGGGGATTGCCGGCGATGTGCCGTGCCTTGCGGCTTTCGTAGTTGGTGAAGAACACAAAGCCGCGCACGTCGTAGGTCTTCAGCAGTACGGTGCGCACCCACGGCTGGCAGTCCTCGTCGACCGTGGAGAGACACATGGCATTCGGTTCGGGGATGCCCGACTCGATGGCCAGCGTGAAGCGCTTTTCAAACTCCCGGTAGGGGTCCGGGTCGAGGTCCGCCCGTCGGAGGCCGGAGGCCATCCCCTGCTCCCTGATTTCCTCTATGCGTGTTGTCATGGTTCAGTGCCGGGCCTCTCTGTCCCGGGTTATTTCGAACCGCCGATAGTATTGCGCCCGTGGCACGATCGCCACCTTATTGCCGCGTACAGCCAGCGTCAAAGGACCGGCGAAGGTGATTTCCGGCAAAGGGTTTAGCGGGCATATTCCGGTCGGCATGCCGGCCAGCCCCTGGCCGGTCAGGATGACGCCGGCGCCACATTGATATTCGAGGACCGCGAAGTGATGTGGTGCCCGCAAGCTGCGATATGCTACATATCGTGATTCTGCGCAATGGTCTGATAGACAATGCTGGAGACATTGCGGATGATGTCACCGCGTGAGCGGATCCAGCTCGTGTAGTTGGCGGCATTCTGTTCTTTCTCGATGATGCCGATCAGCGTATAGGGATACCACTTCCCGTCCGCTCCCTTGACGTTCAGGATGCCCATGTCCCCACAAACACGCGCGGTGCTGCCGGTCTTGTTGTAGACCTTGGTGCCTTTCGGGACGCCCCGTACGCCTGTGTAGATCCGGTCGCGGCCCGGCAGCGCCATCAGGCGCTTGATCTCGCGGGCGCCGGCGATTTCCTCCTTCCAGAGCGCATACAGGAAGCGACTGTAGTCGTGGACGGATGCCTTGTTGCGATAGGTCTTGCCGCCGGCCGGTATGTATTCGACGAGATGGATCTCCTGGAATATCGCGGGGTACTGTCGCTTCAGTATCCGTTCGACCTCCTTTGGTCCACCCACCCGTCGAGTCACCCAGTTGGCGGAGGAATTGCTCGAGTGCTGGATCATCCGCTCCAACTGCCGGCGGCTTTCCCTGTTGTAGCTGAGTTCACCCCGCTTGACCTTGTAAAAGAAAGCCGCCGCGATAAAGGGTTTTACGAGACTGGCGGTCTGAAACTGCTGATCCTCGTTGATGGTCACAAGCTTTTCACCGGTGGTGAAATCATACACCGACCAGCCGGTGCGCTCGTCGGGATCGAGTTTGCCATCCTTGCGCAGGCGATCGATATAGTCTTCAACCGCCGACTCCAGGTTGTGAATCTCCCGGGTGCGTTCGGTGCTTGTCATCCTGCTTCGGGGGGAACCCGTCGCGGCGGGCGGTGCGGCCGCGGTTGTCTGGATGATGCTCGCGGCTGAACCCGATTCAGCGTTCGATGCCACGGCGACTTGCCTTGTACCGGCGTCGCCAACGAGCGTCCAGTTTTCGGAACGTATCGGACTGGCCGCGTCAAGACCCTGGGCACGCAACAACCTGGAATGACTCTTGGCAACCCGGGCAGCCCCGGCGCTGTCGCCATGGCGCACGTAGACAAGGCCGATCAGACTGTCCCGGATAACCACCTTGAGATCCTTCGCCACAACCGGCCCCAGCACCCCGGCCACCCGCTTGCGGTAGTCCCGAACGCCGTCGAGATTGCGGGACCAGACATAGGAAACGTCGTAGCCATCCGCGGCGACCGCAATCGTCGGCAGACTTGCCAGTCCCAGGAGCGCTGCAAACAGATAGAAGACCGGTCCGGCCATGGTTCTACACATACCCCGCCTCCGTACGAAATAGTGTTCTGACTCAGCTTGTTGAGGCGGGATTTTAGTGTAATTTCATTGAAATGAACAGGGGGATGCCCGGAAATCGGCGCCATGAATGGAAAATATACGAAAGAATCGCTGTGATCGCAGCTCGGCGATCAGTTCCGGTGGTCTTACCGTCATCTTCATTGCACGCGTGTTAAATGCAGGTATCCCAACGTCCGTCATTTCATTAGTCAGTTTCCAGACCGGTGTGGTAACGGCCGTGTTTGCGAATGATTCCCCTGGCCGCCTCGCCATAGCGCTTGATCCATTGGGTAAGCACCTGGTCGCTGATCCGGGACGCGCTCGCCAGTTGCCTTTCGAGTCGTTCCAGGCCGACTGCGGACAAGCGGTTTTGCCGTGATATACCGGGTATGCCTTGTTTCTTCTTCATAATACGCACACCCTGTTCTCAATCCGAAAGGCGCCCCCATGAGGATATAGCAGCATCTACACCTGCAATCGTTTTCTCACCAGCACAAGGGCTATAGCGTAGCTGACAACCGCATAAAGCATGAGCACCGTAACGTGCAGCAACGGCTGGGTCAGTTCCGCACCGGCGACCAGTGACCGGGTCAGCATCACGGCATGGGTCAGCGGCAGAACCTGGACGGCGCCCTGCGCGGCGGGGGGCAGTGACTCGATGGGATAGAACACGCCGCACAGGATGTACATCGGGGTAATGATCAGCACGAAGTAGTAATTGAAAAAGTCGTAGTTGTAGGCAAGTGAACTCATGATCAGAGCAGGACCTGCGAAACACAGTCCGATCAGGAACACGACCGGAATCACCCACAACGCCTGCAAGCTTCCGACCACGCCCAGCGCCGTGGCAACGGCAAGAATGGCCATGCCGCTGAACAGGCTCTTGGTGGCGCACCAGAGCATTTCACCGGCCAGGATATCGTCGATTTCGAGCGGCGTCGCGAGGAGGGCTTCGTAGGTCTTTTGCGGCACCATGCGGGTAAACACCGAATACATCCCTTCGAAGCTGGCGGTTGTCATGGCCGACGAGGCGATGATGCCGGATGACAGAAAGGCGATGTAAGACATGCCGGACATTTCGCCCACGAAGCGCCCCAGGCCAAAACCCAGTCCCAGCAGATAGATCAGCGGTTCACCGAAGTTCATCAGGATGGCCGGCACCAGCAGCTTGCGCCAGACCAGGATGTTGCGCCGCCATACGGCCAGGGCGCCGGAACGGATCCGGGGCAGGGGCCAGCGGCTCATCAGTCGCGCAGTTCCCGTCCAGTCAGCCGTAGAAACACGTCCTCCAGGCCCGTCGGGCGGTGGACGTACTTCAGGTCATGTCGGCCCTTGAGCGTCTCTATCAGCGGTGCGAACCCCTGTGAATAGCAATAGATGCTGGACCCCATGCGTTCCATGCGACACCCTGACGCTTCGGCCAGTTGCAGAAATGCATCGCCCTCCCGGCCCCGCACCTCGATGACTTCCCGTTCCACGTGCTGCTCGATGAGTTCCCGGGGCGAACCCTGAGCGAGAATGCGACCCTGATCCATGATGACCAGCTCATCGCACAGGCGTTCGGCCTCTTCCATGTAATGGGTGGTCAGCAGCAGGGTCTTGCCACGGGCCTTGAGTTCGCTCAAGCGACCCCAGATCACATGGCGCGCCTGCGGGTCCAGACCGGTGGTCGGCTCGTCCAGCACGACCAGTTCCGGGTCGTTTATCAGGGCGCGGGCGATGGTCAAGCGCCGCTGCATACCGCCGGAGAGCGTATCGGTTTTTACCGTGCGCCGGTCGGTCAGCGATACGAATGCGAGCAGGCCCTCGATGCGCGATTTAACCTGCCCGCGCGCCAGGCCGAAATAGGACGCATACATATACAGATTTTCCTCGACCGTGAAGTCAGGGTCCAGGTTGTCGGCCTGTGGAACGATACCCACCCGGGCACGGATCGCCGGGGCATTTCCGGTGACCGGCAGACCGAAAACCGAGAGCGTTCCACTGCTCGTCGGCGTCAGGCCCATCGTCATGCGCAGCGTTGTGGTCTTGCCGGCGCCGTTGGGCCCGACAAAACCGAAACACCTGCCCGGATAGATATCGAATGCGATGCCGTTGACTGCCTGTTGACCGCCGAACTGTTTGCTGAGATTACGGGCGGAGATCACCGGATTGCCGGCAGCCGCATCGTGCTGCGTTGAAATCGTCATAAATCCGCTAGCATAAGCGTGCTGCCGCAGGACATAAAGGTTCCAGCATTACCAGTATGGATTCATGGTGTCATCGTAGTCAGCGGCTGGACAGGGAGTTTACAGCCTGTCGCAGCAGACCGGTATTAACCAGCGGTAATTATCAACTTGCCGGGCATGCGGTGCAATGCAGTGAAAACCGGCGGCTGGATGGTCAGCAACTGTGGGTGAGTTTGCGGATCCCGCAGTTCACTACCTGAAGGCGTCCAGTTCTACCGCGGCACCCGGCCCACCACTTCCGCACGGTGCTCGGGACCGGTTTCCGTGCGCTGTGTTCCCAGGCTACATCCCCCCGTAGGTCGCCACACCATAATCGTTCAATGCACTCGCCGCGGGGTCTGCCTGCAGCAGCACATGGAACAGGCTCCCGTCACCACGGTAGAACACAAAGCGGCCATAGGTGTCGAAATCTCCACCCGGTGTTGAAAACTGTGGCAGAGTAATGCTGGTTTGGTAGTCAAGGAACTCATCCGCATAGACATCAACCCGCGTGCTCGATCCGGCTTCTGCAGCGATCACCTTGCCGGCTTCCGCTGAATGGGCCACCGACTGCAGGCCGTTGGTCATCGAGAGCGAGCCGTTATAGATCATATCCTGCGCCTGGTCCGGCGATGACCGGAAGGTGTTGCCGCACGCCGTGAAGATCCGCTCGCCGTCCTCGGAGAGCCACAAGTTGCCGCACATGGCAAAATCACCGTGATAGGGGGAGTCATACAGATAGTCCGCATTGCCGCCGGTTATGGAATACTTTTCGATATCCGATGGCGACAGCCCGTTGTCCGCGCCGTAGATGGCGCTGCCGGCCGGATGCAGTGTTGCCCGGGTGCGCTCGCGCACAAAATTGCCGGTGCTGAGCTGTTCTTCGCCGGTGGCGAGATTGATGGTATGGATGTTCACCCACTGGTCGGACTCTGGAAAGGCATACGCATACCCGTTGCCGCCGTGGACGACGTCACCGACGACAGCCGTTACCGGGAAGGTGTTCAGCACACTCGCAGTATTCAGATCGATATGCGAGATAAAGCCGTCATGACCCACCACGGCCGACAGACCATCCGGACTCACCGATACGCAGCTCGGGATCAACGACAGCGCCACGGTCTGCTCGCTGCCCGTCAGCGGGTCGTGGATATGCAATGTGGAAGGATCTGCCGAAACCATGATGATACGCTCCAGCTCATCACTGTATTCCGCATCGATTACCTGGTAGTCCAGGACCTGGATGTCTGATTGCACCGAAACCGCCACGGTGTCAGTGGCGACGGCCTGGCCGTCGGACACGGTGAGTCTGAGGACATAGGTACCCCGCAGGTCAGGGGTGAAAGCGGGCGTCCCGCTCCCGCCGCCCGACAGGGTGCTGGCACTGCCGTCTGGCATGACAGCGAATTCCCACTGATAGGTCAAGGGATCGTCGTCGGAGTCGTGGCTGGCGGTACCGTCCAGGCTGACTGGCTGATCCAGCGCTGTGGTTATGTCATTCCCGGCATTTGCAACCGGTGCAGTATTGACGGGAGACTGTCTCGTCCACCATCTCCCAGGGGCTGCCGGTATACGTGATAACCAGAATGTCATCTTGCAGCCCGGCACTGCCGTCAACCCGCGCGATGGCATACAGCTGAACACCGTTGTTACTGAAGAACACGAACAACCCGTGCGTGGCATGACGCTGTCCCCCAACTTCTAGTAATGGCAGGTCGAGTGTCTGGGTTTCGGTGAGAAACTGGTCCTCGAAGACACGCAACTCGTTATCGTCACTACCGGGTATTACCGCCAGCACTCCGGCCTCGACGGAATGGCTGACATTTTCAATCTGGCTTACACCGGGCAGTGACCCGCTGTAGAGCATGTCCTGCGCCTGTGCGGAAGAGGACTGGAACACGTTGCCACTGCGCGTGATTATGCGGCTCCCGTCCTCGGTGAACCAGAGTTCTCCACCCATGGGATAGTCCCCGTGATAGGGTGAATCGTAGAGATACTGGGCCGTCCCGGGTGTAATTGCATACTTCTCGATGTCGGACGGAGATAACCCGTTATTCGCGCCGTAGATTGCGCTACCATCCGGATGCAGGCGAGCCAGGGTGCCGGCATATACAGAGTTGCCGGTATGCAGCGTTTCGTTCCCGGTTGCCAGTTCAATGCATCGGATATGTTCCCACTGATCCTGTTGCGGGAACGCATAGACATACCCGTTACCGGCGAGTACGATATCGAGTACCTTGGTGGAGACCGCGTATGTCGACAGCAGCTGACCCTGGGTGAGGTCGATATAGGAGAAATAGCCATCATGGCCGACTGCGGCGAACTGCCCGCCCGGTCCGATCGAAATGCTGGTCGGCGGCAATGGCAGGGCGACGCTGACATCCGACCCTGACACCGGATCCAGTATATGCAGAGTGTCCGGATTCGCCGCCACCATCACCATGCGGTCCAGTTGATTACTGTATTCTGCATCGATTACCTGAAAATTCAGGCGTAAGGGATTTATCGCAACAAGCTCGACAACAAGATTTATTGACACGAAGTCCTCGGAAACATTTACCCCGTCCGAAGCCGTGACCTTTACCAGGTAATGGCCTGGCTCGCTCCCGGAGAACTCCGTTACCGGAGATTGCGGCGAGGTGAACGTGCCGGCGTCCGCAACCGGCCCGGAAACCACCTCCCACGAGTAGCTGAGGAGATCGCCATTGGCATCGAAGCTGCCGCTCGAATCCAGCAGTACGGCGGCATCGGTCCCGGCCATCTGGTCATCGCCACCCTCCGACGACCGGGGCTGCGGGTGTGCCCGTGTCACCATTGATGACCGAGGTATTGATAATGTTTGCGTATTCTTCCACGCCATCCCCATCGGTATCCACGGCAAGGCTGGCGGTGCTCGACGACAGGACCGTGAACAGAATGGTGGAATCGCCGGAACCGGTCAGCAACAGGCTGCCACCCTCATCCGGGTATGTCTGAAGCATTCCCGAAAAAGCCAGGGGCTGCAGGGTAGTGACATCCACGTAACCCTGCACGGCATCATAAAAACGCCCGCTGATCGTCTCGCTGTAGGTGGACGGGGACATCCAGTTGTCGTAGACGCTAGCGATGATCAGATCTTCTGTTTTGAACGCCCGGTCTGCCATGACGTCCTGGATAACCAGATCCAGCGTCAATGTCTCAGTATCGGATGCCATGTCGAGTTGATCCCGCATCGTGCCGCTTAAAGCGACATCACCGGAAACACCGCTTGACGAAAGCAGATCGAATTCCATTACCGCATCCGTATACGTCAGATACCCGAGATCGAACGCATGGATCGAGAGTTGTGCGCTGCCATTGAACACATCCCCGTCAAGCAGGCACTCGTTGAACACCAGCTTGAGCACGCCGATTCCCTCGTTACTCAGCTTGCCCTTGAGGGTGAGCGTGCCACTGTCACAGGACTCGGTTTCATTGATCGAGATGGATGCCGTCTGGACTGACGGTGAATCCACCTGATTGTTCCTGATGGTTGAGGTGTCTGCACTCGCATCCGAATAAAGGGCCGGGTTGAATAACAGCCGGGCAAGTCGCCGTGCGAATGGGCCCATACCCTGCGCAAGGACACCGGCAGAGTTGACATTCTGCGTTTCATTCACACTTGCGGTACTCAGAACGGGCACCGTATTTCCACCGCCAAAAACACCCGACAGCAGTTCGAGCGCGTTGTCCGCTGTAATCACCGCGGGCTCGGTATTCCCGCAATAGACAAGGGCGTCACTGCCTCTCAGGGCGCCGATGGCTTCGCCACTGCATCCCGTCGGTACAAAACCGAGCTTGCTCTTCAGGGAATAGGATGTCTTGCCGCTTGTCACCTCATCCTGCCTGATGGCGCCCAGTGCCAGCTTGATAGATACTTTCGTCCATTTTTTGTTCAGTTTTGCAGTAAATTGTTTGATAACGATGTCCGTGAGTGAAGAGGTGTCCGGGGCAAGCCCGCAAAGATCGTCGCTGGCGGCCTCCAGGCCGGAGATCAGGTCGGCATAACTGGACGGGCTCAACGTCAGGTTGAATGACTTGTCAGGCTTGATGTCGGTATAGGTTCCGTTGAATGCGTGCCTCGAAGTCATCAGCGACCAGGTGCTATCGTAGCGCATGGAAAACCCGGTTATTTCACCCGGCCACTTCCCGGACCCGCACCCCTTCACCTTGAGCTTTTCCGTCAGGACGCCAGTCCCGCTTCCGTCACCATCCATGGAAAACGTGGCACCGGACCCCATGCTGAAAACCGCCAAACACAGCAGCATCACCAGTCTGCGTGAAATTGTATTCATGGTTATCACCTGCAATTGTCGATCGGCACGCCAGGAGAATCCTCACCCTTCATTATTAGCGTTTCACTTCAGGGGTCAGGCACCTGAATACCGTTGTATAGCCCTGTTCCTCGTGAAAGGGGTACAAAAGTATTCAATTGAATTATATCCGGACGGAAACCGGCGAATATGGACACGTGAATTAATTTTATATTTGCTTGATCAGGATCAAATTGACGATCAAATAGGTGCGTGCAGTGCAAGTTCTGAAGCTTACTTTCCCGTCGCCCCCGGTGTTTTATTGACCCCGGGTCAACTGACGTTTGATGCTTTCGAAGCATGCAGTGTCTTCAGGTGGTGAGTCACATGGCGCCCTGCAATGCTGGAAGCCCTGAAACCGGCTTGGTTATCCGGCTTACAGGCGCTTCCCGGCCAGCGTCGGGGTCTTGTCGATGCGGGTTTCCAGTTTCAGAAAACTGATCAGCCGCACGCTGCCTTCGGCATGGAGCACCTCGTGAATCTGCTCGACGGCAGCGAGTATGTCTTTCAGTTCCCCCTCGATATTGGTGCCCGAGGCATGCGTCTCCACAATGAAGTCATGACCCTGCAGCAGCTCGACAACCCGGCGGATTTCCTTCCTCACGGAAACCCACTGACCCAGCGGGACGACCTGTAATTCGGCGGTGGCTTTCATGGTCTGTACTCACAAGCAGGTGGCGGTATAGCGTGAATTATAACGAGCTACGCGGCAGACGGGTCAGAATGTTCCGTTATTCCTTATCCGGTTTCCCGGCCCCGCGGATTCAATAGGTAATCAGCAGCGGTTGATAGGCAAAGATCGCGCTCAAATGATGCAGGACGGCATGCTGGCCCTGCTTCGCCCAGATGTCATTGACTTCCTGCTGCACCTCTATGTACCGACGTTCCAGATCCTGCTCGTCAGTGTGTTTGTCGGCGACTTCACCCACCAGATCCAGCCACATACGGCTGGCTCCCATGGCGAGTGCCGGCCAGGTCTGCTGCACGGACAGCGGCCAGTTCCGGTCACTGGTGTCCTCGATGCGGGGTCGTGAGATGCTGGAGGTATCATCGAAACCGACTCTGGTCACCCTGCCCTCCTGCATGAGCCGCTGCAGCACGGAATTTTTCTCCAGGTCGGCATAGATGCGTTGTGCGCCTGCGGCGGTGCTGTAGAAGATGAAGCTGAACACATGACCGTATTCATCGTTTCCGGCGCGTCGGTGCACACGCCAGATGAGAATATCCTGGTAGTGCTGTTCGAACATCGGAGCGATTACCTCACCGCCCAGCAGTGTCCCGATGTACCAGCGCGGCGGCTCGCCAGCCGGTCGCTCGATAAAAAAACGCGCGTACCACCAGCCGGTCCCGTCCGCCAGCCCCCCGGGCACGGACAGTGACGCGTCACTTCCCGCCTCGGTTGACGGCCTGAGTGACGCGCATCCCGCCGCACCCAGCAACACTACCGCCATCAACAACAGCCTGCCTGTATTCATGCAATATCTCCGGTTCTCTCCGGTTCGCGGCCGCCCGGAATCGCAGCATTGCCGGGGTGATACTCCACATCCGGCAGTGCGTTTGCAAATCGTTTTCGCAACGCCAGCGGACAAACCCGCTCGGGCGCAGAAATGCTAACCTTCATCCACACACCGATGGACAATTACCGGAATCCGGTATTGCCTGTTTCAATCAGTCCGGACACCCGGCTCCTGGCCAGCCCTCGACACGTCTTCATCCAGCAATAGTCGTGACACGCGCCCGGTGGTAATGGCGAACACCGGTGCGCCGAGCAGCAGATACCAGTAGAACGTCACGAAGCGCCACAGCAGCAGCCCGAGCGCCAGCGTACCGGGGTCCAGCCAGGCGGCGAGCAGCGCGGCGAATCCGAGTTCGACCCCGCCCGCGCCACCGGGGAGCATGCTCAAATGGCCCGCGAACAGCAGCGTCCCCTGCACCAGAAACAGGTAGGACCACGGTACGTCCTGTCCCAGCCCAAACAGCACCAGCGGCAGGACGCTGTAGCGCAGCAGCCAGTGACCGGCGCAATACAGATATAGCAGCGCCAGCCGGTGTCGCGGCATGGCGAGCAGCAAACCGATGGCGTGCCGGAACTGGATGATCCAGCGCGCGATGCGCTGTCTGCGGCGCAGGCTGACCCGCAGCCAGCGCAGCACCCGGCCCATGCCGCGCATCAGCGGCCGGTAGTGGCGCATGAGCGCGATGACGGTCGCCACGCCGCCGCTCAGCGGGCCGAGGATGGCCAGCGCGAACCACAGCGGATCATCCAGGCTTCCGCCCAGGGTGAAGACCAGCAGCGCCAGCGGAAAGGCCGTGGCGAAAAAGGCCAGGTCCATGATGTGATCGACGGCGTACAGCGAGGCGGCGCGCGCGGAGTCGAGGCCGTGCCGGCGCAGCAGGTAAAGATACGTGAGCGGCCCGCCCACTCCGCCGGGGGTGGCTGCGCCGGCGAACTCGGTGCTGATCACCACTGCATAGGCACGGCGGCGCGGGACGGTAACGCCGACATTCGCGGTAAGCAGCCGCAGGCGGGCGGTGTTGAACGCCCAGCCGACTGCGACCATGGTCAGCGCGACGGCGATCAATTGCGGCGAAACCTTTTGCAGCTCCGCGAACAGCGGCCCGAAGCCGGCCCAGTACAGCGGCACGGCGAAGCTTATGGTGAGCGCGACCAGGCCCAGCCACAGTCGACGCCTGCGGCGTCTCATGCGGTCAGTCCCAGCCAGGCGGCCTTGTTCATCGGGGTGCGGGTTTCCAGTGCGGATTGCAGGGTCTCTACCCAGAAGCGCATGACTTCCGGGAAGGCGGCGTCGACCGGATGCAGGCCGAGGCGCAGCAGCGGCGCATGACGCAGCCGGTAGTTCAGCCAGTGGTTGTAGCGGGTGGACAGACGTCGCCGCCAGGCGGTGCGCACGCTCCATACCAGACCGGGATCGCCGAGCGGCTGCCAGTCTGGCAGGGTGTAGAGCCGCTCCCGGGTCGAGGTATAACGAAATGGCGAGCGAGTGAGCGCGGCGCGGGTGCCCCGGCTCATCAGCCAGGCAGGCGCAACGAAGCCGTGGGCCGTCCATCCAAGCCTGGAAAAGCGCCCCAGACCGCGTTCCAGCCGTTCATGCGCCAGGGTTTCGTTCAGCACCGAAAACTCGCCTTCTCCCGCGGTGTAATAGCGGCGCTTGATCCAGTCGAGAGGCGAGCGGCTTGTCCCGGCGCCGTTGTCGAGATGGAACAGGCCGTGCATCACGGTTTCATCGCCCCGGATGATGCGCCGTTCGATGGCGCGGATAAATACCGGCGACTGATCGATGGCCTCGCCGTGATGGTATTCGGGGACCATCAGCAGCGTGACCGGGATGTTTCCCAGGGCGTCGATGCCGGCGAGCAGGCGTTCACATCCGGGCCACGTCGCCGGGGCGACATCGTGCAGCACCACGCAGACGGCGGGCTTATCGTGCGGCATGCGCGTTCTCCTGCGGCGTGCCCACATGCGGGCGGCCGAGCATTTCCAGGCAGGTCTCGAACAGCCGGGCAAGGGTTCGGTCCCAGGTCCACCGGGCCTCCACGGCATGGCGGGCCGCGCGACCCATCCTGGCGACGTCCTGTTCAAACAGGCCGGCAATCGCATCGGCCAGATCACACGCCGCGCTCGACTGCGCCAGCACGCCGGTATCCGGCGTGACCAGCTCCGCGACAGCCCCGGCATTGACTCCGACGACGGGAATACCGCTGGCCATTGCCTCCAGCACGATGAGACCAAAGGTTTCCGTGTCCCCGGCATGCACCAGGGCGTCACTGCCCGCGATCAGGGGTGCGAGCTCGTCAACACCGACGAAGCGCGAGAAACTGCTGACATTGGCGACGGACGGGCACGGCATTTCCGGACCGACCAGCAGCAGGTGGTAGTCAGGCCCCAGCAACCGGAAGGCCCCGATGAGCCGGTCGATGTGCTTTTCGCGCGCGTAGCGCCCGGCGAAGATCAGCAGCCGGACGTCACGCGACAGGCCCAGCTCGCGGCGCAGATGTTCACCGCGCAGGCGGGGATGGAAGCGTTCGGCGTCCACGCCCAGCGGTTGCACCTGCACCTTCGTCACACCGCATTCGAGCAGCTGATCGTGCATCACGCGGCTGGGAGTCAGAACGCGGTCATAACGGTTGTAGAGGTGGCGAATGTAACGGCGGCTGGCCGCCCCGGTCCAGTTGCCGAAACGCGCCGCGATCATGCGCGGCAGGTCGGAATGAAAAAAACCGATGGTAGGGATGCCGAGGCGCTGCCCAGCCTGGAGCGCGGCCCAGCCCAGCCGGTACGGGTCGCCCGCCTCGATCAGGTCTGGTGACAACTCCAGCAGGTATTGCACCCAGGGACGCGTGCGCAGCGGAAAGCGATAGCCATCCGAGAACGGCAGCGGTGGCGCATAGAGGATGTGCTGGTGCGGCGCCAGCAGGCCGCGGTAGGGCCCGGGGGTGAGCAGGGTGTGGCGGACCAGCGTGTGGCGCGCGAGCCAGTCGTGCTTGGCATCGAGGTAACGTCGAACGCCCCCGCTGTGCGGAGCGTAGAACATGGTGAGATCGCACAGATGCATGAGGCCGCCGGGGATGGACGAACTGCAAACCAGGTGTCGTTATTTCAGGACCGTGGTGACGGCATGATTATACACCGGCAACCGCCGGAATCAGGGGAGCGGTGTGCATCCCCGCCCCGCGGAATCCCGTGGCGCTCAACCATGGCAGCAGAAATCGATGCTTCAGCCGCCTGGAGATCGCCTCGTTAGTGTGCTCCTCGCACGAGGATACGTCTGAACCTCCTTAACCTATTGTTTTCACGTGAGCTGCCGTCATATCGGATATCGCATAGGAGGATCGACCTATGAATATTTCGAGAATGCTGGCGGGGCTCTTGTTGCTAACACTGGTGGACGCTGCCGGGGCTGGCGATATCGTACTGACGGATGAATACGACGCTTATACGAGCAGGATGCTGCAGGCGTACAAAAAGGAGCAGGCGGCCTGCGGCGTTGCGGGCCGGGAACTGGAGTGCCTGTCCGCACAGTACGAGATGGAACTGGTTGCCGAACACCTGGACGCCCTGAAGGGACGCGGATGTGCAGACGGCAGTGACTGTGAGTCTGCACCTGCCAACTTCTGGGGGATGTAGCACCCCGTCCGGGGCCGGATTTTTACGATGGTCCCACCCGGCGATTGACGGACAGGCATCACGGGCGCCAAATCAGCATGCCCGATAATCCCGAAGATGTTGCATTATCCGAACTGACATGATGAATCCATCAGGCACAGCATCATTATGCTGAACCGCTACACCCTGTCCGGTCTCGGCGTCCTGATCGTGCTGGCCGCGATCCTCCTCCTGCACACGAATGAAGAGGACCGGGTCCTGCAACGGCTCGAACAACTCCGTGCCTTGACCGAAATCTCATCCCCGGAAAGCGGCATTGAACAGCTGGCAAGGGCAAGAGAAATCGGGCAGTTCTTCAGTGAACGGACGTTTTTCGATCTGACCAATGCCGGCCATGGCACGATCGACATCGACAGCCGGGACGAACTGGTGCGGCGGATCATCCGGGGACGCGCACGGCTTGTGATGCTGGAACTCGCCCTGCAGGACGAGCAGGTCAGCCTCGAGGACGACACAGCGGAGGTGGTGCTGACGGGCAGCGGTCTGGGACAGATCAAGGGTGAACAGGACCGCTTTCTGGAGATTCACACCGTTGCCGTCAGGCTGCGAAAAACAGTGAATGACTGGGTCATCACCGGCGCCACGCACCTGCGCGACGAACGGCAGTCATCACTCGGGCGATCCGACCAGGGCGCCGGCATTACATCAAACACCCAATAGCACGTATCCGGACGGTTCCACACTCCATGCAGGGTGAGCCGGGCATGCTGTTCATGCCGCAACCCGCCGGATGTGCCGGCAGACCCTCGTTTAAAGATTCGTTGTGTTGCCACACAACGTGATCAATCCGGTATTGCCGTACCGCAGGACACCTTCTCAGTCATCCCGAACAGCGCCATGGCGTTATCGCAGCCGATCTTCCGAGCCACGGCATCGGGAAGCTGTCGGAGCCAGGCACGATGAAAATCCCAGAATCGCTCCAGTTCCTGCCAGCCGCTATCCGCCACATCCCAGCGGTCCAGCTGCTCCACCGGCCACACCGGATCCGAACCGACCATGAAACGGCCCGGGTAGCGCAGCAGCAGCGCCCGCCATGCCGGCAACAACGTCCCGGTTTCTTCCGTGATGGGGTTGTTCACAAATCGCCAGGGATCGCGGGCGCCCAAGCCGCCCCAGACATTGTCACAGGTATCGAAGACCCGGGCCACATCGTCCGGCGGCAGAATGGCGCCGCTATGCGCCCACACGATCCGTGTGTCCGGGTATCGCTTGCACAGGGCCAGCATGAAATCCGGCCGCGAGAATTCGGTGTGGAGCATGATCGGCACATCGTATTCGGCCGCCAACGTCATCAGATTCCGAAGCACGGCGGCCTTGTCCAACCGCGGCGCAAAACCGCCGATCAAATGCAGCTCGCCGATGCCGTGATATTCGCCTGAGGCCAACGCCGCACGCGCGCGCGTGACAACGTCCGGATCATACGCCCAGCGATGCCAGTCGCCGCCGTCGCGGTACGGGCTGAATATCGGCACCACCCGGTCGGGCGCCTGCCGCTTGAGTTCCAGCGCAAGATCCGCCGGCGTACCGATGACCACACCCATCACGATACCTTGCTGTCGCAATACCGCCGCTGCATCGGCCGGCGAGGTGACGTCCTGCTGACTCCACTTGTAATGCAGATGCATGTCCGCCACGGGCGGCGCTGCCATAACCGACAGCGGCAGGCAAACCAGCACGATGCGAAGCCAGGTCTTCATCTCCGGTGGCTCTCCAGCCGCAGGCAGTCATTATTCCGCCTGTCGTCATCTGCGTTAGACGCGGCATTGCAAGTATTGCAGCCCATCGCTGTCATCGATTCAGCAGCTAATAGCAGAGAGAGTGAGCCTCTATCACTTTAGTCGGCGAAGTCCCCGTCGCACAGACCGTAGCGCTCGATGAGCTGATCCCGGGTGCCCGCTCGCAGGTTGGCGGCGACTGACGGCGGCTGCCGTTCCGCGGCCATGCGTTCCGTTTCGTCCTCGTAGCGCCAGGCTTTCGAGAGCGGCCGTTCTTCGGCATCCAGCCAGATGTAGTACTTCATGGCAAAAGGTGGATATTCCGTTTATCCGGCATCGCCGTCTCACTATTTCTGCTTCAGACGATCACCACGATCTTGCCCTTCTGCTGATTGGATTCCATGTGGCGGTGAGCCCCGGCGATATCCTCCAGCGGGAAGGTGCTGTCAATGACCGGTTTCAGCGCGCCGGATTCGAGACCCTGGTAGATGAATTGCTTGCCGCGGGCAAGCATTCCGGAGTCCTTGACGATCTCGAACAGGGTATAGCCACGCACGGTCAGGCCCTTTGCGAGCACCGGGAACAGCGGGAAGGTCGTCGGCTCCGGAGACAGTGCCCCGTATTCGAAGATCATGGCACCGGGGGCGACGGCTTCGGCGAGTTTCCCCAGCAGGGAACCGGCGACCGGATCAAAGGCGATACTCGCGCCCTTGCCGGACGTGATCGTCATCACTGATGATGCGAGTTCTTCCTCGTCGGTCACAATCACGTGAGCCGCGCCGGCGTCGAGCAGGAACTGTTTCTTGCCGGCGCCGCGGGTAACGGCGATGGCCGAGGCTCCGGCCGCCCGGGTGACCTGGATCGCGGCCAGTCCCACGCTGCTGCTGGCCGCGGTGATCACGACCGAGACGTCTTTTTTCAACCGTCCGAATTCAAGCAGCGCGCCGAAGGCGGTCAGGTACTGCATCCAGATCGCCGCGCCCTCGGTTGCCGACAGGGAGTCGGGGTAATGGGCCACCGCATAGTCCGGAACGATCGCGCTTTCCCCGTAGACGCCGTAACGACTCATCGGAAAGGAGGGTATGGTGCTGACGCGCTCGCCGATCCGCACGCCGCTCACGCCGGGTCCCACGGCATCGACAATCCCGGCGGCCTCATAGCCGATTCGTGACGGGAGTACCGGGTTTTCCAGGTACTGTCCCCGCCGGAACATCACCTCCGCACGATTGAGACCGATGGCCTCCACCTTCAGGCGGACCTCACCCTCGCCAGGTTCCCTCAGCGGCAGGTCCTCGACCCTGAGCACCCCGGCGTCCCCGGTTTCATGAAAGCGAACGATTTTTGGCATAACGAATCTCCTGTAATGGAGCGAAGACTATAAAAAAAAACCGGATGACTGAACGTGCGTCACGGATTCGTCGTCGGGTATTCCGGGAAAGGCGGAATATCATCGCCGGAACACGACCAGTCTGCACGCGAATTGCAGAAAATCCGCGCCTGCGGCTGTATCGGTGGCTCGGCATCGAGCGTGCCGGCCGGAATGACCACTGCGTCCAGCTCGGGCACAACCCTGGGCATCGGGCTGCCGCAGTGCGAACAAAAACAGTTATAGAACCGCTCCGCCTCCGGCACCTTGTAGCGCCGCAGCAACTCCTCGCCCGCCAGCCAGGTGAGACTGCCTGCCGGCGTCACCAGCAGATTGCTGGCATGCCCGGTACCCGTCGTCTTGCGGCAGCGCCGGCAATGGCAGTGATAGAATCGCTGCGCCGTGCCGCTGATCTCGTAGCGCACGGAACCACACAGGCAGCTTCCGGTCACGTTCACATCTGTCATGGATGACTCCTCCAGCATTGGTTATCACCGTCGAACGCTTCTCTCGATACCTACAAAAGCGGATGACCTTTCGGCAGTTGCTTTGCAAACCAGAGGGCGAGTTTATGCCGCATGCTTTGCTGGGAAACCTGCTCCTCGGGCAGGGCCTGAATCAACTTGTCGTGCACCAGCAGCCGGTAGATGTATAAAATCTTCTCGCTCGCGGAATCCGTCGGTTCGAATATGGCGGCGCCCCGCTCCTCGGCATATTTTACTCCCGCAAGGATCGCTTCCTTGACCAGTTCCTTTTCATTTTTCAGCTTCTTCATGGCAGTCTCCGGCATTCAAATAACAACAATACAAGGGAATAGATGAATCCGCCGTGGATTCCGGCAGGCACTCATCAATCACAATGAACAACGAGCATTTTTTCCCTGTAACGATCGAACTGAATGGGATCAACCCTGACGTGCCGATCATTCACCAGGATATCGGGTAAGTGTAAACGGAAAGCGTCGCTGGCCCGGATCGAGGTTCGACCGTAGGGACCTTCGGTGGTAAATGCCAGGACATAGCCATATATCGCGGGATCTTCCGTTCCGTGGAGTACTGCGTCAACCGCAAGCGCACGCGTGTGTTTCGTCCATTCCACGACACGCACTACCGACAACTTCCTCGGCTGCGGCCAGTCCTTGCTCTCCAGCCAGAGTTCGGGAGACAGAAGTTTAGCCTCGGCGTCGCCGCCGAGCCGGTATCGATGACTTTCTCGCCATCCATACGCCGCCACTCGCGCACAAAATCGGCGAACAGATAGGGTACGCCCTGCCATACTCCGAGCATCGAGCTGAACACCGCGCCCCAGCCTTCCAGCAGCGTGGTGCCGGTGGCCAGCTGCCAGCGCGCCAGGCCCTCGTTGAGCGTGAATTTCAGCAATGCGCCGACCATGGCGGCCCAGAGCAAGGCGATGCCGTAGTTCGCTCCAGCGACCGATGCCGCGATCAGGTCGCCGGCACCCAATCCGGTGGCCGCGATGACAATGCCAGGACCGAGGCCTCGAAGTCGAAGCATCCTGAAAAGCACCTGAAACGTATTGATGAGCCATACTATCAGAATCGTTAACGATGATTTCAATTGTGCCCGCGTCGCCTGTCCGTGCCGCGGGCGCGCACATCCCCCGGCGCAATGCAACCCAACCCGGGGTATTCACCAGGGAGGCGCTCATGAAAGCAGCAGAGGTACTCGAACTCATCAAGAATATGGACGTGCAGGTGGTCGATCTCAAATTTGGCGATTTTCCCGGCACTTGGCAGCACTTCACCATTCCCGTCAGCCAGGCCGGCCCGGAGCTCTTCGAGGAAGGCCTCGGTTTCGACGGCTCCAGCATCCGCGGCTGGCAGGCGATCCACGCGAGCGACATGCTGGTGGTGCCCGATCCCGAGACCGCCATCCTCGATCCCTTCGGCGCCACGACCACGCTGTCCATGGTCTGCAACATCGTCGATCCCATCACGCACGAAAAATACTCGCGTGACCCGCGCCACATCGCCCAGAAGGCCGAGGGCTATCTCAGTCGCACCGGTATCGGCGACACGGCCTACATCGGGCCGGAAGCGGAGTTCTTCATCCTCGACGGCGTGCGTTGTGACCAGAACGCGCACGAGGGCTATTACTACATCGAATCCGACGAGGGCATCTGGACATCGGGCAGCGACACAAAGCCCAACCTCGGACACAAGCCGCGCCACAAGGAAGGCTATTTCCCGGTAGCGCCAACGGACTCACTGCAGGACATACGCAACGAAATGATCCTGGAGATGGAGCGCGCCGGGATCATAGTCGAGAAACAGCACCACGAGGTCGCGACCGCCGGTCAGGCGGAAATCGACCTGATGTACGACTCGCTCACGCGCATGGCCGACAAGATGATGATGTACAAGTACATCGTGAAAAACGTCGCGCATCGACATGGCAAGACCGTGACTTTCATGCCCAAGCCGCTGTTCGGCGACAACGGCAGCGGCATGCACACCCACCAGTCGATCTGGAAGGACGGCAAGCCCATGTTCGCCGGCAGCAAATACGCCGGCGTCAGCGACACCTGCCTGCACTACATCGGCGGCATCCTGAAGCACGCCCCCGCGCTGTGCGCCTTCGTCGCGCCCACCACCAACTCCTACAAGCGCCTGGTCCCGGGCTTCGAGGCGCCGGTGAATCTCGCTTACTCCTCGCGCAACCGCTCGGCCGCCGTGCGCATCCCGATGTACACGCCCAACCCGAAGGCCAAGCGCATCGAGGTGCGTTTTCCCGACCCCTCGTGCAATCCGTATCTCGCCTTCGCCGCCATGCTGATGGCCGGACTCGACGGCATCCAGAACAAGCTCGATCCGGGCGACCCGCTGGACAAGAACATCTACGATCTGCCGCCCGATGAACTCGCCCGGGTGCCGAGCTGTCCGGCGACGCTCGAGGGAGCACTCGCCGCGCTGGCGCAGGATCACCAGTTCCTGCTGCAGGGCGATGTCTTTACCCGGGATGTGATCGAAACCTGGCTCGTCTACAAGCACAGCCGCGAGTGCGACCAGGTGCGTCTGCGGCCGCATCCCTACGAGTTCATGCTCTACTTCGACGCCTGAGAAAAAACAGAAATACAGGGACAGACCACGTTTAATACTGGACGTGGCCTGTCCCTGTTATTATCCGGCGCATGAACCTGTTCCACATAATGGCCATCCTGATCTCGCTGGCGGCGCTGTTCAGCTTCTTCAACTACCGTTACCTGCGGCTGCCGACGGCCATCGGCCTGATGCTGATCGCCCTGCTCGCCTCGATCGGGCTCGTCCTGCTGGGACCCCACGCATACGGTGTGAAAGAATACGCCGGACAACTGCTGCATGCCGTGGATTTCGATGAAACCCTGCTGCACGGCATGTTGAGTTTCCTGTTGTTCGCAGGGGCGATCCATATCAACCTGGCGGATCTGGCCAAACAGCGCTGGGCAATCGCGATCCTGGCCACCGCCAGCGTGCTGGGCGCAACCTTCATCATCGGTTACCTGTCCTACTGGTGGTTCGGGTTCCTGGGCATGAATATCCCTATCATCTACTGCCTGCTGTTCGGTGCACTGATCTCGCCGACCGACCCGATCGCCGTCCTCGGAATCCTCAAGAGTGCCGGCGCCACGAAAAGCCTCGAGACCAAGATAACCGGCGAGTCCCTGTTCAACGATGGCGTCGCCGTGGTGGTGTTCCTGGTGCTGCTGAGTGTCGCCACCGGCGGACACGAGGTCTCCGCCGGATCCATTATCTGGTTGTTCCTGCAGGAGGCGGTCGGCGGCGTCGTCTACGGCCTCGCCATCGGCGCACTCGCCTACTGGATGCTGAAGCAGGTGGATGACTACTCCGTGGAAGTGCTGATCACCCTGGCATTGACCATGGGCGGCTACGCATTCGGCGAGGTCCTGCACCTGTCCGCTCCCATTGCGATCGTGGTCGCAGGTCTGCTCATCGGCAACCACGGGCGTTCGTTCGCCATGTCCGACCGGACGCGCGAGCATCTGGACACCTTCTGGGAGTTGATCGACGAAATTCTCAATGCGGTGCTGTTTGTGTTGATTGGCATGGAGGTCCTGCTGCTGGCCTACCGGGAGGAATACCTGTACGCCGGCGTCCTGGCGATCCCGATCGCGCTGTTCGCCCGACTGGTATCGGTGGGCATTCCTGTCAGTCTCATGCGTCCTTACCGCAGCTTCAGCCCCATGGTCGTCACGGTACTTACCTGGGGCGGCCTGCGCGGCGGGATTTCCGTCGCCCTGGCCCTCTCGCTCCCGGCAGGCGAGGTGCGCGATGCGCTGGTGACCATCACCTATGTCGTGGTCGCCTTCTCGATCGTGGTACAGGGACTCAGCATCGGACCCCTGGTCCGCTATGCCCAGTCGCGCCAATAAGAAAAAAAGGCATTCTCACGCACTACCACATCAAATCATCGGGGACCTGGTAATCCGCGTAGGGATCGTCTTCCCCGCTCTCCTGCCGGTTCGAGGACTGGCTGACGATGCAGGCTGCATCGCGCTGCATGATCTTCTCCGCCACGATCGACGGAATCACCGCGTACCCGTCATCGAACCTGACGATGGCGAGCAGGCCGCGCGCCAGCTTGTCGCGAATATCTTCACTAACAAAGATCTTCCTGATCGCCGCACCATCCTGAAAGTTATAACCCGCCTCGCCGTCGTCACGCGGCAGGCGATTCATTTCGATCAACTGGCGGATCTGCGCCTGCACCGCCCTGCGTTCAAGATCCTCCTTCTGCCGGCGATTCAGTTCGCGATCGCGGGCCGCCTTCTCCGCCGCCGTCTGGCGAGCAGCCTCCGCGGCCTCATCAACCACCTCGATCTTCTGCTTGTGCCTGAGTTTCTCCTGCTTGCTCTTCGACTTCTTCGCCTCGTTGAGCCGGGACTTGTTCACCAGACCTGCCTTGAGAAACTGATCACCAAACGAATTACCCATCGCACTCACCTTTAGATAAATGGGGACAGTCCCCTTTTCTCGTACTGTGCACGATAATCTGACTCGTCAGAAAGAAAAAGGGGACTGTCCCCTTTTATCCCTTTTATCCGCGCCGGGCGAACCAGATGACATGTCGCGCGCCCTTCGAGCCACGCGTGCGGACACACACCTCGTCCACCTCGAACCCCGTCTTCCGCAGCCGTTGCAGAAAATCCTGAGCCGGACCGGCCGACCACACCGCCAGCACACCGCGAGGCCGCAGCGAAGCGCAGGCCGCGTTCAGGCCGTCCATGCCATAGAGCCAGTCGTTCTGCTTGCGCGTAAACCCCTCGGGGCCGTTATCCACGTCCAGCAGGATCGCATCGTACACCGGATGCCCGGCCCTCAGCACGCGGGCAACATCAACCGCGCGCACCGTCACCCGCGGATCCCGAAGCGGATGGCCGGCCGCCTCCCCGAGCGGACCACGGTTCCACTCCACCACGGCCGGCACCAGCTCGGCGACCTCGACCCACCCCTGCGCGCCGAGGCACCGCAGCGCAGCGGCCAGGGTAAACCCCATGCCCAGCCCGCCGATCAGCACGTGCGGCTCGCCGTCCTTCGCCAGTCTGACGCAGGTCTGCTCCGCCAGTGCGTCCTCGGAACCATGCACACGGCTGTTCATCAGTTCGCCACGACCCGAGAGCTTGATCGAAAATTCATCGCCCCGCCGGTAGAGGCGCAGCTCCCCGCCGTTGCCGGGCACAGTGGCGCTGTCGAGCAGGGTCCAGGGGGTCATAAACGACTTGCTCCGGGATATGGCAAGGCGGGTATCGTTCGCTCCGGCAATCGGCCAGCCGGACGTCAAACGTACATTGGCCGCTTGTCGACCAGCCGCAGCCAGCCGCGGGCAATACGGTAAATCAGCCAGAGGGTCAGGGCGACAGCAGACCCAGCCCAAACGGGGAGCCGACCACGGACACAACCAGCAGCATGGCAATGAGCAGCCACAGCAGTGCGAACCAGAAGGTGCGGATCTGCCAGCGATAGTGCGAGGCCGCCCAGCTGCCGCGCGCACCGCCGCGTTTCATGTAATTGATAATGACGGCGATGATCGACGGCACGCTCCCGACGAAACCGCCGATCACGGTTGCGGACCCCGTAATACCGAGCACGATGGCAACCGAGTGCAGGCCATAGACGAGATGCGCGGCCACCAGGGCCGAGCGGCGGGGTTCTTCGCTGTTCGTTTCTTCAGCGGGTGACAAGACGCTTCTCCACGACTTCCGGGACAGGCTGGCGAGTGTACCGATGTTTCCGGCACGAAACACCTCGCGTAGCACGGACACGGCTTTCTGCGCCAGGCTACCACACCCATCAGGCGCCTAACGACGCGCCCTCCCCGGGTCGTGCTATCGTTGCCGCATGTCGAATCGAATCGCCATCCTTGCCGATGTCCAGAACATCTACTACACCACCCGCCAGGCCTATGGCCGCCAGTTCGACTACCGCACACTGTGGCAACGGATAAGCGCCGAAGGAGACATCGTTTCAGCAACCGCCTATGCCATTGATCGCGGCGACGAGAAGCAGCTACAGTTCCAGACTGCCCTCAGGCACATCGGCTTCACGGTAAAACTCAAACCCTGGATTCAGCGCAGCGACGGTTCCGCCAAGGGAGACTGGGACGTTGGCATCACCATCGATGCTCTGGGGATTGCAAGAACGGTTGATACCGTCGTCCTGCTCTCCGGGGACGGGGATTTCGACCTGTTGCTGGAAAAACTCAACACGGACTATGGCGTCAGCACCGAGATCTATGGCGTGCCGGCACTCACCGCCAGCTCGCTGATCAATGCCGCCAGTGTCTGGCACCGGATTGAGGAGGATCTGTTGCTGCAGGCGTGACGATGATACGTGTTCCCGTTATCTGAACACCTTCAATGTCCGCCCGGTGACCAGCCGGAAAACGAGTTCGGTCGCAAAGGCCACCGTGATCATCACCACCAGAATCCAGATCCGACCGGGTGCCGTGAGCGCCGTCTGCCACAGTAGCGTGGCAAGTGCGGCAAGGCAAAGCGTAACCCCGATCAGCGAAACCCAGCGCCGGCTTTGCGTCTCGCCCGCCAGTTTAGCGTTGGCGCCGTTGACGGCCGCGAAAATCAGCAGAAAACCGGCGCTGCCCATGGTCGACAGACTGGAAAGATCCACCAGGTTGGCGATCAGCAGCGTCACACCGGAGGTGATCAACAGCCCTTCTACGGGCTTGTTCCAGAGCTTGTGTTCCAGCACGGCGGGCAGTTCACCGTCCTTCGCGATGATATAGCTCAGCCGTGCCGCGCCGTAGAGCGTGGCATTGATCGCAGAGGTCGTCGACAGCATGGCGGCGATGGCAATCAGGGTGAAGCCGGCCTGGCCGAGGAAGGGCGTGGCGGCCTCCGCCAGCGCATAATCCCTGGCCGCGACGATCCGGTCCACGGGCAGTGTGCCGACCGTGACTATGGCCACCAGCACGTAGAGCACGATCACGAAACCCACCGCCGAGTAGAAGGCGCGTGGCAGGGTCACGGCGGGATTGCGCACTTCCCCGGCCGTATTTGCGATCAGCTCGAAACCCTCGTAGGCCAGAAAGATGATCATGCCGCCCGCCACCAGCTGCAGCGGTGGAGACCATGCCGACACCGCCAGCCGGGCACCTTCCACGCCCGGCATACCCGCAATGATGAACAGCGTCAGGATCAGCAGCTTGATAGCCACCACCCAGTCTTCCGCCGTACCAATCAGTCGGGCGCTGAAAAGGTTCAGTCCCGTGATGCCGATCACGCTGACGCTGATCAGGGCATGCCTCGCGAAACCGTGCCATTCCGGCGGAAACAGGGAGGCACCGTAGCTTCCAAAGGCATAGGCGTACAGCGACAGCATGACCATATAGCTGATCCACAGCAGAATGTTCGCACTGCCCGTCAGCAGGCCGGGGCCGAATGCCCGGTCCAGGAACGCCACGCTGCCGCCCTGGCCTGGAAACGAGACCGAGAGGCGTGCATACGAATAGGCGGTCACGAGCGCGACGATGCCCGCGACCAGGAAGGCGACGGGCGCGCCGCCGTGCGCCAGGTCCACAGACAGTCCCAGCACGGCGAAAATACCGCCGCCCACCATGCCGCCGACGCCGATAGCCGTCGCCTCCCGGTAGCCGATTTTTTGTGGTTCCGTTCGACTCACAAAGAAATACCCTGCAGTGACTGAACGTGGGCGGCATCCTGCCCGATACCGTCGCGACAGCGAGCCTGTCCCGTACAAGGACCGGAATGTTGACTTGCCATTCGGGACGGGCGCCCTTACAGGCGCGCAGGAACGTGGTCTGCCCCTGGATCAAACCAGAATATCCCCTTCTCCCGGCCGGCATCCCGGTGTAACGGGAAGTGTACGGAGAACCCGTGACTTTGACTCTGGTTTTTTTCAATATAATTAGCCGGTCCACCCTGTCCGCGCCGACTCCACCGGTATACGCTGGCACCCGGCACATACTCAATCCGGCTCACATGCCAAGAAACAAGCAAAATACCCTGGCCGAACAGCGTCCACCCAGCCGCGACCTGCGCGTACTGAAGCAGCTGCTCACGTTCCTGCGACCCTACCGCAGCGCGGTGCTGGGTGCGGCGGTTGCGTTGCTGATCGCGGCGGGCGCCGTGCTCGGTTTCGGCATGGTCCTGCAACGTGTCGTCGATCACGGCCTGAGCAGCGGCTCGGGTGCAGCGCTGAACCAGGCGCTGCTGCTGTTCCTGATCGTGGTCACGGTGATGTCGGCCTCGGTGGCGGCCCGCGTCTACCTGGTCACCTGGATCGGTGAACGGGTAGTGGCCGATATCCGCAAGGCGGTGTTCGCCCGGGTGCTCAAACTGGAGCCGGCGTTTTTCGAAGTGACGCGCACCGGCGAAGTCATCTCGCGCCTGACCGTGGATACCTCGCTGCTGCAGGTGGTGGTCGGTTCGACGCTGGCGATTGCGGTGCGCAACGCCCTGCTGATCAGCGGCGGACTGGTCATGCTGACCGTCACCAGCGGCAAGCTGGCGTTGCTGGTATTGCTTGGCGTTCCCGTGGCGGTGATACCGCTGTGGCTGCTCGGGCACCGGGTGCGCCGGCTGTCGCGCAGCAGCCAGGACCGGATTGCCGATATCGGCGCCTTCGTGGATGAAGTGCTGTACGGCATCCGCACCGTGCAGGCGTTCTGCCACGAGCGCATCGACCAGCAGCGTTACGGCGAGCAGGTTGAGGCTGCTTTCGGCGCCGCCATCCGGCGCACCCGGGTCAGCGCGCTGCTCACGGCCACGGTGATGTTGTTCACCTTTGTCGCCGTCAGCATCGTGCTGTGGGTGGGTGGCCATGATGTACTGGCCGGGCGCATCAGCTGGCGGGCAGCTCTCGGCCTTTGTGTTTTATGCCCTGCTGGTCGCCGGTTCGGTAGGCGCGCTGAGCGAGGTGGCCGGTGACCTGCTGCGCGCCGCCGGCGCCACCGAACGGTTGCTGGAACTGCTCAACACCGAACCCGCCATTACCGCGCCGGCCGCGCCCGTCGCCCTGCCCGAACCGGCGCGTGGCGAGGTGCAGTTACTCGATGTCACCTTCCATTACCCGTCGCGGCCCGACGCTCCTGCGCTCAGCGAACTGTCACTGACGCTGCAGCCCGGCCAGAAGGTGGCGCTGGTCGGCCCGTCGGGCGCCGGCAAGTCAACCGTGCTGCAACTGCTGCTGCGCTTCTACGATCCGGACGCCGGCGTGATCCGTTTCGATGGTGTCGATATCCGCCAGGCCGATCCGCACCAGTTGCGCCGGCGCATGGCGCTGGTGCCACAGGACCCGGTCATCTTCGGCGCCGATGCCCTGTGAGAACATCCGCTACGGTTTTCCCGGGGTCAGCGATGCCGACGTACGGCGCGCCGCCGAAGCCGCGCATGCGGCGGAATTTCTCGACCAGTTACCGCAGGGTTTCAATACCTTCCTCGGTGAACGCGGCGTGCGGCTGTCCGGCGGACAACGCCAGCGCATCGCCATCGCCCGCGCCATTCTGCGCGACCCGGCCGTGCTGCTGCTCGATGAAGCCACCAGCTCCCTGGACGCCGAAAGCGAACGCCTGGTTCAGGACGCGCTGGAACAGCTGATGCAGGCGCGCACCACGCTCGTTATCGCGCATCGACTGGCGACGGTACGCAAGGTGGACCGGATCCTGGTGATGGATCGCGGCCGCATCGTCGCCAGCGGCCGCCATGACGAACTGGTCGCCGCAGACGGGCTCTATGCGCGGCTGGCGGCACTGCAGTTCCGCGATTCACCGGAGCCTCTGGTGCAGCCTGTCGCCGGGCAGGTGAAGTAAACGGGGACATTCTGCTTATTGGTGTCTTCCACTGTTGCAGCGATCAAGTCTTACAAATCAGAATATTCCCTTATTCCTGGTGACGGGCTATATCAGTAAAAAATGTGCGCTTACGCCTCATTAAACACCGAGGCTGCCTATCGCGTCGTCGTGGAACCATGCGGGAAGCCGCTGCGGGTGGTCTTTGCCGGCGAGACCATTGCGGACAGCACGGACACGCTGGTGCTGCACGAAACCCGGCTGCCCCCGGTGACCTATTTTCCGCGCAGGGATGCGCGTATGCAAAAAGGGGCCGGATACATTTTCAGGTCAGGCCCGGTGCATACCATTGTTCTGTGAATAATGAATCTGGCCCCTTTTTTGGCCCTTTTCTTCGGCTAGCGCGGAACCGGTCGCGCCGGCGGCCGAACCGGACGTGACGGCAGCTGCACCGGCCGCTCCGGCAAGCGATCGCGGATCTGATCACGCCGCGGGGTGTTCCCGTACGGGTTATCATAGTATTGATTAACAGGCTCTTCCTGCTCTACCGGATCGGGTACGGCCGGACTTGCCACCGGCTGCGACTGCGCCTGCTCCTGGGTACGGCGGGCACGCGCCTCGCCCATCTCATTCGCTGTCGCCTCCTGGCGCTGCATCCGTTCTTGCGCCTCGCGCTGCGCCGCCTCCGACGGCCCTGGCTGCACGTCGACCTGATCGACGGTCACCGAATTTGCCGGCGGCTGATTGGAAAAAGTGACATTGCCTTCCGCATCGACTGACTTGTAGATCTGTTCAGCCGCGGCAGTTCCGGCCAGCATGGCCAGCAACAGCACGCAGCCGGTGCGAACTGTGTGTGTGATTCGACTCATACTCAACCCTCCCGGGAAAATGTGGACATTCTGTTTGTCGAACTATTCCACTCCTGCAGCCATCAAGGCTGTCAAATCAGAATGTTCAGCTATTAACCACTCATTCACGACATCATCGACAGGGACTTATTACATAACCATACCAACAATTCTGGAGAACAAAAGTGGCAGAGAGCAAATACCTCTGATATTAGAGTCAATTCCTCGCTGACCCTGTTTTCTGCATGCAGAAACAGTACCTGTGCCAATCACAACAATCAGGGTATGGACGAAAACGTACGCAGCGTGGTCTGCTGCGCAGGCGGCGACACCAAGGATACTCGGAAAACGTGGTCTGTCCCTTAATTTTTCCCTAATTTTTTGCGGCCGGCAGCAGTTTCCAGCACAGGTAAGCGACCGCTGCATAAGACGCCAGGATCACGCTGAACAGGGTGTTTAACTGCATGAGGTCCTTTATGGAAAGTCCGACATGGGAGATCGCCACGATAAATACCAGGCCGCAGTCCAGTGCGACCGTCAACAGCGCAGCAAGCAGCCATAGCAGTTGTGCGGAGAGCAGCCGACTCCGTTGCAGCCGGGTACCCCTCCACCAGCGCAGCAGGCGCCAGCAAAACAATACCGCCCCCGTAACAACCGCCAGTAGCGTCGCACCCAGCAGGCCGATGGCGATGAGTTGCAGCCGCTGTTTGGGATCGCGCCACTTTGCCCACACGGGCTTGCTGACACCGAGCGCCTCCAGTTTCCGCCAGGCCATACGCTGGATCCCGAGGTCGTCATCTTTAGCGGCCCTGCGCCACGTCTGCTCGTCAGGATTGAATTGGCTCAGCGCATTCCATGCCGCTGCCCTGAGTTCCACGTCAGGCTCCCCGGTCAACTCCAGCAGGGCAGCCTGCACCGCAACGGGCAGGTCCCTGCCTGTGGCACGCCACAACGCCAGGCGGCGAAGCGAATACACGCGCAGATTACGCGGGACCGACGGGTCACCGGCATAAGCGAGCAAGCAGCAGCATATCGCCATCGACGGCCGCCAGTTCCACCACGGCAAAGGCCGCGTACGTGTGCACCTGTGCATCAGCATCATCGAGCACCGGGTAAAATGGCGCACCATCACGGCCATGCTGCAAGCTGTTGTGCAACAGGACGGCAGCGGCCTGCAGACGCAACCCGGTCTCCGTATCCGATGCCAGACTCGTCTCGAGGGCATCCACGGCCGGTTGCGGCAAGGGTTCTGTCAGGGAGAAGGCAAACAGCCCCTGAAGGATCTCCTCGCGTACGGCCGGGGGCCGATCCCGGACAGGGCGCGGACGTAGTGAGCACGCAGCCGCACCTGCAGGGTGGCTTGTTCCTCCCGCCGGTTGCGTGGTGGTTGGTCGCCGCGCGACGGTGTAGCGGCGTCGCGGCGACAGCCCTGTTGCAGCGGTCGCCTTCATCCAGGCGGTCAGGTCCTGCCCTGCCTGCGGTTCAACGAGCAGCCGGGTGAGTGCCTCGCGTACCACCTGATCCGGGTCAACGGTCATTAGCGGAATCAGCGCTTTAATCACGGCCGTATCGAGTGGCTGGCGTGTGTGCACCGCCAGCAGGGTCACAGCGAGGCGGCCGCGCACCCTGGGGTCAGGTTCCTCCCCCAGCCTTTCCAGCAGCAACGCAAGGGTGGCCGGGGCCGGGGCCTGCGTGGTGTAGACCTTGCCGAGCGCCTGTAATGCCTTCAACCGCACCCGGGCATCGGGGTCCCCGGCAGCGGCCTGCAACAACTGCTTCATGGCCTCCGCAGGCAGCGCCGCGGGTGTCAGGGGATACACCGTCGCCGTCGCCATCAGTCCGGCCAGGGCCTCGTGGCGCACCGCTGGATCCGGGTCACCGGCGGCGGCCTGCTGCAGCGCGTTGACGATTGCGGGCGGATAACCGTGCTGCTCACTGATGCCGCGCAGGGCGCGTGCGGCAAGGCTGCGCACGGTTGCCTTGTCATCGTTAAACAGCGTATCGGTCAGGGCCTGCACCATGGCTTCGCTAGCCGGTTGCGCCCGCGCATAGTCATCGATAAGCAACACCATCTCACGCCGCACGCTGGTATTTTGTTCGCTGCCAAGGGATGCCACACTGGCATCGATCTCCGCCCGGGGAAGCCCCTGGCGTTTGCGGATGTGCCGCAGGGCCTGCACCACATAGGCGCGGGTATTGTCGTTGCGTGTGCGGTTGGGATTTTTGTCCACACGATGCCACA
>CAVXNM010000022.1:0-11147 GCA_963763115.1 uncultured Gammaproteobacteria bacterium | reverse complement strand
TGCTGAGCGCCACCACGAAATCGGCGCCGGCAAGCGCCCGCGCGGCGCTGCCCGCATCCCAGCAGTCGTGTTCCGGTTCGAGACCCAGAAGCAGGTACGCCTTGCGGGGGTTATCCAGCATCTCGCGGGCATTCAGGCCGGCCGTGGCGATAGACGCCCCCGCCGGACCGCGGTGCGGCAGCACGCCCGCCAGCCAGCCGCCGACGCTGTTCGCCGCCTCCGGCAGGTGCCCGAGCACGGCGCCGCTGGCGGCGGCGATCACCGCGGCCAGCGCGGCAAGCAGCGAGTACTGCGGATGCGCCGTGGCCGTATTACCCAGCAGCAGGGTGCGATTGCCGGTAGCGCGCAGGGCCTGTGCCATGGCGCGCTGGGCATCGTCGGGACGGGCCTCGGCGATCAGGCGGCGCACCGCCTCCGGCGCGCCGGCTCCGGCATCCGGGAAACAGGCGGCTATACCCGCGAGCACGGCCGCCATGCGCGAGGGCGGCACGACGGCCTTCGCGTGCACCGGAAGGTGGAATTCATAGTCGACGGGATTCACCAGCATCACGCGCGCGCCCGCGAGCGCCGCCTTGCGCAGGCGATGGGCGATGAGTGGCTGCTCCTTGCGCGGATTGGCGCCGATCAGCAATGCCGCGGTCACCGACTCCAGCGCCTGCAGCGACTGGCCGAGCGCGGGGGACAGCGGCGCATTGTCCTGGCCGGTGAAATCGCCCTGGCGCAGGCGATGATCGATGTTGTTCGTGCCCAGCCCGCGCGCGACGGCCTGGGCCAGGTACATTTCCTCCAGCGTCGCCACGGGCGAGACCAGCACGCCAAGCTGTTCGGCGCCGTGCTCTGCGGCGACCGAACGCAGGCCGTCGACGGCCGCCTGCAGCGCGCCGTCCCAGTCGGCCTCCTGCCACTGGCCGTTCACCTTGATCATGGGGGATGCCAGACGGTCCTCGGCATAGAGCCCCTCGTAGCTGAAACGGTCGCGGTCGGACAGCCAGACCTCGTTGATCTCCTCGTTCTCGCGCGGCACCACGCGCATCACCTGCCCGCGGCGCGCGTGCACGAAGATGTTGGAGCCGACGGAATCGTGCGGGGCAATCGCGGCGGTCTGGTTCAACTCCCAGGCACGCGCCTTGAAGCGAAACGGCCGCGAGGTCAGCGCCCCCACCGGGCAGACGTCGATCACGTTGCCGGAGAGTTCGGATTCCAGCGAACCCTCGATGTAGGTCCCGATCTCCATGTTCTCGCCGCGGCCGGTCGCGCCCAGTTCCATCTTGCCGGCCACTTCGCGCAGCACGCGGATGCAGCGCGTGCAGTGGATGCAACGCGTCATGTCGGTGGCGATCAGCGGGCCGATGTACTTGTCCTCCACCACGCGCTTGTTTTCCGCAAAACGCGAGACGTCGCGGCCGTAGCCCAGCGCCAGGTCCTGCAGTTCGCACTCCCCGCCCTGGTCGCAGATCGGGCAGTCCAGCGGGTGGTTGATCAGCAGGAATTCCATCACCGCCTTCTGGGCGCCGGTGGCGATCTCGGAGCGCGGTGAATACCTTCATGCCCTCGGCAACCGGCGTCGCGCAGGCCGGCATCGGCTTCGGCACCTTCTCCACCTCGACCATGCACATGCGGCAATTGGCCGCGATCGAGAGTTTCTTGTGATAGCAGAAGCGCGGGATGTAGATGCCGGCGTCGTCCGCCACCTCGATGATCATCGCGCCCTTGCGCGCCTGCAGCGGCCGGCCGTCGATCTCGATGTTGACCAGGTCCTGCGCCGGCAGATCGGGCTGCGCGCTCATGCCGCCTCCCCCGCCGATGCCGCGCCGCCGACCAGGCAGCGCTTGTGGGTGATGTGGTATTCGAATTCGCGCGGAAGTGCCGCAGGAAGCCCTGCACCGGCCAGGCGGCCGCCTCGCCGAAGGCGCAGATGGTCTTGCCGGCGATCTGGTCCGCCGCGCTCAGCAGCAGGTCGAGGTCCTCCTGGCGGCCCTGCCCTTCCTCGATGCGCTTGATGATGCGGTACATCCAGCCGGTGCCCTCGCGGCACGGGCGTGCACTGCCCGCAGGACTCGGCGTAATAGAAGCGCGAGATGCGCATCGCGGCCTTGACCATGCAGGTCGAATCGTCCATCACGATCACCGCGCCGGAACCGAGCGCGGAACCCGCCTTGACCAGCGAGTCATAGTCCATGTCGCATTGCCATGATCACGTCGGCGGGCAGCACCGGCATGGAGGAACCGCCCGGGATCACCGCCTTCAGCCTGTGCCCGCTGCGCACGCCGCCGGCCAGCTCCAGCAGGTCGCGGAACGGGATGCCCAGTCGGCACCTCGAAGTTGCCCGGATTGTTGACGTGACCGCTGACCGAGAAGATCTTCACGCCGCCGTTGTTCGGCTTGCCGAGATTCAGGAACCACTCGCCGCCGTTGCGCATGATCGCCGGCACCGAAGCCAGCGTCTCGGTGTTGTTGATGGTGGTCGGCTTGCCGTACAGGCCGAAGTTGGCCGGGAACGGCGGCTTGAAGCGCGGCTGGCCCTTCTTGCCCTCCAGTGATTCCAGCAGCGCGGTCTCCTCGCCGCAGATGTAGGCGCCGGCGCCGAGGTGGCTGTAGCAGTCGAAATCGACCCCGGAACCGAGAATGTCGCGGCCCAGCAGCCCGGCTTCGTAGGCCTCCTTCAGCGCGTGCTCGAAACGTTCGAACGGCTCGTGGTGGAATTCACCGCGCATGTAGTTGTAGCCGACCGTCGCGCCCATGGCATAACCGGCAATCGCCATGCCTTCCACCAGCGCGTGCGGGTTGTAGCGCAGGATGTCGCGGTCCTTGCAGGTGCCCGGCTCGGACTCGTCCGAATTGCACACCACGTACTTCTGCACCGGGGCGTTGCGCGGCATAAAGCTCCATTTCAGTCCGGTCGGAAAACCCGCGCCGCCGCGGCCGCGCAGGCCGGAGGACTTGACGGTTTCGATCACGTCCTCGCGCGGGGTCTTATCGGTGAGAATCTGTTTCCAGGCCTGGTAGCCGTCGACCTTCAGGTAATTCTCCAGCGTCCACGGCTGGTCGAACTGCAGGGTGTCAAAACAGACCTGTACGCTCATGCCCTACTCCAGTCCATCCAGAATCGCGTCGACCTTTTCCGGCGTCAGCTTTTCGTGGTAGTGACCGTTTACGGTCATCATCGGGCCGGCGGCGCAGGCCGCGAGGCATTCTTCCTCGCGCTTGAGGGTGATGCGGCCGTCAGCCGTAGTCTCGCCCAGCTTGATGCCGAGTTTCTTCTCGACGTGTTCGACGAGGCTATCCGCCCCGCACAGCATGCAGGAGATATTGGTACACAGCGCCACCATGTTGCGGCCGACGGGCTCCAGTTCGATCATGGAATAAAACGTGCCGACCTCGTAGACGAGCACCCGCGGCATGCCCAGATAGTCTGCCACCGCGTCCATCAGCTCCCGGCTCACCCAGCCGCCATTTTGTTCCTGCACGATGTGCAGCGCGTGCAGTACCGCGGACTGGCGCTGCTCGGGCGGATATTTCGCCAGCCAGGCATCGATCTGCGCGCGTGCGTCCGCGCTGATCAGTCCGCTCGTGTCGATCTGTGCGTTCACCGGTCGATCTCCCCGAACACGATGTCCTGCGTGCCGATCACCGCCACCACGTCGGCCAGCATGTGGCCGCGCACCATCTCGTTCAGGCCGGCGAGATGGGGAAAACCGGGTGCGCGCACCTTGAGCCGATAGGGTTTGTTGGCGCCGTCGGAGATCAGGTATACGCCGAACTCGCCTTTGGGGTGTTCGACCGCGGCGTACGCCTCGCCCTCGGGTATACAGAAACCCTCGGTGAACAGCTTGAAGTGATGGATCAGCGCCTCCATGTCGGCCTTCATTTCCTCGCGCCGCGGCGGCGACAGCTTGTGGTCGTCGACCATCACCGGGCCGGGGTTGGCGCGCAGCCACTCGATGCACTGACGGATGATGCGGTTCGATTGGCGCATCTCCTCGATGCGCACCAGATAGCGATCGTAGCAGTCACCGGTCGCACCTACCGGGATATCGAAATCCAGGCGATCATAGACTTCATAGGGCTGCTTCTTGCGCAGGTCCCACTCGATGCCGGAGCCGCGCAGCATGGGGCCGGTAAAGCCGAGCTGCAGGGCGCGCTGCGGCGACACCACGCCGATGCCGACGGTGCGCTGTTTCCAGATGCGGTTGTCGGTCAGCAGGGTTTCGTAATCATCCACGCAACGCGGGAAGCGGTTGGTGAAAGACTCGATGAAATCGAGCATCGAGCCCTCGCGGTTTGCGTTCCTGCGATCCACGTCCGTCTGGCTGTGCCATTTCGATGCCGTGTATCGGGGCATGGATTCCGGCAGGTCGCGATAAACGCCGCCGGGGCGGTAGTAAGTCGCGTGCATGCGTGTGCCGGAGACCGCCTCGTAGCAGTCCATCAGGTCCTCGCGCTCGCGGAAAGTGTAGAGAAACACCGTCATCGCGCCGATATCGAGCCCGTGCGCGCCGAGCCACAGCAGGTGGTTCAGAATGCGGGTGATCTCGTCGAACATGACACGGATGTACTGGGCGCGCAGCGGCGGCGTCACCCCCAGCAGTTTTTCCATGGCAAGCACGTAGCCGTGTTCGTTGCACATCATGGAGACATAATCGAGGCGGTCCATGTAACCGATGCTCTGGTTCCAGGGCTTGCTCTCGGCGAGTTTCTCCGTGCCGCGATGCAGCAGGCCGATGTGCGGGTCGGCGCGCTCGATCACCTCGCCGTCCATCTCCAGCACCAGGCGCAGCACGCCATGGGCTGCCGGGTGCTGCGGTCCGAAGTTGAGGGTGTAGTTGCGAATCTCGGGCATGACTTATTCCGCCGCTTCCTCGGTCTGCGCTGCTTCCGGTGCCGCGGGACTCGCGGCGCGGATCACCTTGGGCACGAGCACACGTGGCTCGATGCTGACCGGCTGATAGACGACGCGCTTTTTCTCGGGGTCGTAGATGACCTCCACGTTGCCGCTCAGCGGGAAGTCCTTGCGGAACGGATGGCCGATGAAACCATAATCGGTCAGCAGGCGGCGCAGGTCCGGGTGGCCGTCGAACAGGATGCCGAACAGGTCGAAAGCCTCGCGTTCGTACCAGTCGGCGCAGTTCCAGACCGTGATCACGGAAGGCACCACCGGCAGCGCGTCCTCGGCGGCATAGACCCGCAGGCGCAGGCGCCGGTTCTGTGACAGGGACAGTAGGTGGTAAACCACGGCGAAGCGTTGCGCCGCCCAGGGTTTCTCCACCACCAGATCGTCCATGACCGCGGTAAGGCGGCCTTCGGTTCTGGCCTCGACGCCGCGACTGAAACCGGTGGTTGTGGATGCCTCGGTGCTCCATTCATCCTTGCCGTAGCTGGCGTAGTCCACACCGCACAGGTCGATCAGTATTTCAAAGGCGAATTCCGGTTCATCACGTAATGCGGTGGCCACGGCAAGCAGGTTGCCTGAGGCCACCTCGACCGTGACCTCGCCCACCGCTTCCATCACGTTCTGCAGGCTGTCACCGAAGCGTTTGCTGAGTTGCTCTGCGAGCCGGCTGGGACTATCGGTCATGGACGCGGTCCTCAGCGGGCGATGGTATTGGTGTGGCGGATCTTGTTCTGCAGTTGCATAATGCCGTACAGCAGAGCCTCGGCCGTGGGGGGACAACCGGGCACGTAGATGTCGACCGGGACGATCCGGTCGCAGCCGCGCACCACCGAATAGGAATAATGGTAATAGCCACCGCCGTTGGCGCAGGAACCCATGGAGATCACCCAGCGTGGTTCGGCCATCTGGTCGTAGACCTTGCGCAACGCCGGCGCCATCTTGTTCACCAGTGTGCCTGCTACGATCATGACGTCCGACTGCCGCGGGCTGGGACGGAAAATGATGCCGAAGCGGTCCAGGTCGTAGCGCGCGGCGCCGGCCTGCATCATCTCAACGGCACAGCAGGCCAGACCGAAGGTCATCGGCCACATCGAGCCGGTGCGCGCCCAGTTGATCAGCGCATCGGCCGTGGTGGTGACGTAGCCCTCCTTGAGTAGTCCCTCAATGCCCATGGCGTCTAGATCCCCTCAGGACAACTGGCAGGCGTCACTCGCGGACGCTCGCATCCCCGCTCCGCGGGGCCCCTGCTCCCTGCTCGCTCCGCTATTCCCATTCTAAAGCACCCTTCTTCCACTCGTAGATGAAGCCGATCACCAGGATGCCCAGGAAGATCATCATGGCGACGAAGCCGAACAGGCCGATGGAATCCAGCACCACGGCCCAGGGAAACAGAAAGGCGATTTCGAGATCGAAGATGATGAACAGGATGGCGACGAGGTAGTAGCGCACGTCGAAACGCATGCGCGAATCCTCGAAGGCCTCAAATCCACATTCATAGGGCGAGAGCTTCTCACTGTCGGGTTTATGCGGCGCCAGCAGGAAACCCGCCAGGATCGGCAGCACGCCGATGGCGATGCCAATGGCAATGAAGATCATGATTGGCAGGTAATTATCCAGCATCTAGCATCCGCCTCATGCGCGCCGGTCAGGATGAAGCCCGGCGCATTTCCAAAGAATGTGAAGAGTTGGACAGGCCGTCAAAAAAGATGTTGCAGTCTAGGCCAGTTGGGCAACGGGTGTCAAGCTGGGGCATGTCAATTTTATCTATAATTATCTTATAGTTATCCTATTTTTTAGGGGTATAAAAAATACCCCTGCAACGCCCTGTCCGGCACGGCTGAAGTTCGCACCGTTGACCGCAGGGCATGAACCCGGGTGCCTTGGCAACCGGATCGGGTAACATGGTGCCGATGGCCGGACTCGAACCGGCATGGCTTGCGCCACTGCCCCCTCAAGACAGCGTGTCTACCAATTTCACCACATCGGCCTGATGCAAAACACTACGCCGCGCGGGCGCGGCTTATTCCGGTAAATCCTCGGAATTTTTGTCCGGTGTCGCGGAAGTCTCCGGCGCGGCGCCTGGGGCAGCAGGTATCCCGGCGTCCGACGTCCCTGCCACCGGATTTTCGGCTGCCGGACTCTCCGCCGCGGGGGCCGGGGTGGTCTCGGGAAGATCCGTCGCCGCGCCCTTGAGCTTTTCGATAGCCGCGGCCGTTTTCTCCTGCTGAGCGGCTTTCTGCTGGGCTTCCTGCTGCTGCTGGATCTGCTCGACCACACTGTCAGGCGCCTTGCGGCTGACGTGGAGCACCAGGGGCGAGGCGATCAACAGGCAATTGATGAAGAACACCGTCGCCAGGATGGCGGTTGCTCGGGTGAAAAACGAACCCGAGCCGCGCGCCCCGAACACCGTGCCCGAAGCGCCGCTTCCGAACCCTGCCCCCATATCGGCGCCCTTGCCCTGCTGCAGCAGCACCAGGGTGATGATGCTGATGGACACCAGGATCTGTACGACCAGTAATATAGTAAACATGGGCAACCGTCAATTCAGCTGTTGAACAGGATCGGCTCAGGCATTGCCGGCCCGGCCAATCGCGAGAAAATCCTTGGCGTCCAGGGAGGCGCCGCCGATCAGGCCGCCGTCGATATCCGCCATGGAGAACAGTTCCGCGGCATTGCTGCCCTTGACACTGCCGCCGTAGAGGATCTGGATTTTCGCCGCGACGGCCTCGTCCAGCCCGGCCAGCTTGTCGCGGATGTAGGCATGCACGTCCTGCGCCTGCTGCGGGGAGGCGGTCTTGCCGGTGCCGATGGCCCAGACAGGTTCGTAGGCGATCACGGCATCCCCCAGCGCGTGAATGCCCTCGAGCGCGATGACCGCGTCCAGCTGGCGGCCGACCACCAGCTCGGTGATGCCCTGCTCGCGTTCCTCCAGCAGTTCGCCCACGCACAGGATCGGCACCAGTCCGGACTGGCGCGCGGCGGCGAACTTGCGCGCCGTGACTTCGTCGCTCTCGCCGTAGATGCTGCGCCGCTCGGAATGTCCCACGATGGCGTACTTGCAGCCAACATCGGTCAGCATGCCGGGGGCCACCTCGCCGGTATGGGCGCCGGATTCCTTGTCGTTGACGTCCTGGGCTCCGAGCGCGATCGAGGTGCCCTGCAGCATGGCGGCCACCTGCGGGATGTATACATAGGGCGGGCACACGGCCAGTTCCGCCGTGGTGACCGACGCCAGGCCGGCCTTGATCCCCTCGACCAGGGTTTTGATACTGGCGAGCGACCCGTTCATTTTCCAGTTACCGGCGACCAGTGGCTGACGCATTATCGACCTCCCGTGAAAGCAAGCCGGGTAGCTTAGCGATCCGTAGCCGGAAAATCAATTTGGAAACCGGTGGAAACCGGGGACAGACCACGTTTTCCCGTTTTTTTGGGAAAACGTGGTCTGTCCCCGGTTTCCGTGGGTTTCCGGTTTCCGTCAGGGTGTGCCCTCGGAGAGTGCGTCGATTTCCTGCAGCAGGCGCTGGTATTCAGGGGAGGCGGAGGCGGCGTAGTTGAAGTTTTTGAACAGGCCGGTAAGGCGGGTGAAGTAATCGCGTGCCGCTGCCTTGTCGGAGAAGGCGTAGTCGCGGCTCACCAGGGCGTGGACCAGGGTGAAGGCGAGGTGCTGGCGGTCGAGGGAAACCGAGGCGTCCACCTTGTCGTAGGCGTCCTGCTGCAGGTAGACCATGTCGAGAAACAGCGCCTTCTGGTAGGTGACGTAGTCCTCGGTTGTCACGCCCTCCTCGCCCGTCACCTGCATCATCTGCTGCACGGCATCGCCCTGCACCAGGTGTTCCTGCATGGCCGTGACCTGCTCCACCCAGAGAGGCTCGATGTTCTCCGCGTACCAGGCGGCGAGCTGTCCCAGGTAGCGCGACCAGGAGATCAGCGGGTCGATCGCCGGGTAGAAGCGTTTGTAGGCACGGTCATAGGAGAGCCCGAGAAAACACTTCACCGTGCCCAGGGTCGACTGGGTCACCGGTTCCTCGAAGTTGCCGCCGGCGGGCGAGACGCTGCCGATCATGGTCAGACTGCCGGTGGCGCCGTCGGTGGCGCGTATCACCCCGGCGCGCTCGTAGACGCTGCGGATGGCGGAGTCCAGGTAGGCGGGAAAAGCCTCCTCCCCCGGAATCTCCTCCAGACGCCCGGAAGTCTCGCGCATCGCCTGCGCCCAGCGCGAGGTGGAATCTGCCAGCAACAATACGTGGAAGCCCATCTGGCGGTAATACTCGCCCAGGGTGATGCCGGTGTAGATGGAGGCCTCGCGGGCGGCCACCGGCATCGAGGAGGTGTTGCAGATAATGATGGTACGATCCATCAGCGAGCCGCCGGTGCGCGGGTCCGCGAGCTGCGGGAATTCGGTGATGGTCTCCACCACCTCGCCGGCGCGCTCGCCGCAGGCCACCACGATCACGATATCCACCGACGCGTGCTTGGCGAGCAGTTGCTGCAACACGGTCTTGCCGGCGCCAAACGGCCCGGGAATACAGCCGGTGCCACCGCGCGCCACGGGAAAGAAGGTATCCACCAGGCGGATGGTGGTGATCATCGGCTCCTGCGGATACAAGCGCTCGGCGACCCGCGTGCGCAGCAGGTGCTCGGTGAGCGGCCGGCGCACTGGCCAGCGCTGCATCAGGTCCAGGGAGCGCTCGCGCCCGTGCGGGTCGCGGATACGTGCCACCGGGGTGTCCACGGTGACGCTGCCCTCCTGGATCCAGGTGACTTCCACCTCTCCCTGCTGGTCGAAGGGCACCATAATCTTGTGGATGAATGCGCCCTCCTGTACGGTGCCGAGCAGGCCGCCGGCCCGCAGTCGTGCCCCGGTCTGCACTTTCGGGACGAATGACCACTTCTTGCGGGAGTCGAGCGCCTCCAGCGCTGCGCCGCGCGGCAGGAAGGTGCCGTGCTGGATGGCGATGTTCTCTAGCGGGTTCTGCAGTCCGTCGTAGACCTCGCCAAGCAGCCCCGGACCGAGCGTCACCGAGAGCAGCTCGCCGCTTTGCACGACCGGATCGCCCACGGCTACCCCGCCGGTGTCCTCGAACACCTGCACGTCGGCGAGATCGCCGCGCACCCGCAGCACCTCGGACTTGAGCTGCTCCCGGTGACCCGCGGCCGCACTGCGTCCGGCCTCGATGTAAATAACCTCGTTTTTTCGAAGTGGCAGGCGCCGGCCGTCACGCCAGCCCGCGCGTATCGTCACCAGGCTCTCCTGCACGGCCACTACCCGTGACGGTGAATCGGCCTGCCCCGCCGGCGTCCCGCCTGTTGATGCCAGTCCTGCAGCGCTGTCCGTCATCTCAACCAAGGTTCGAGTCTCTCGTGTCGGTTATCCATTGTTCGTGCGTCAACACCATTTTCACCGCAAAGACGCAAAGATCGCGAAGAAATTTATCAACCAAAATTAAGGAAATGAATAAGTCATCCCAGCGCAAGCGGGGATCCAGTATCTACCTGATTCTGTACAGACTGGATCCCCGCTTGCGCGGGAATGACAGATTTGATCAGTCCCCCTTTAAAAAGCTTTGCGTTGTTTGCGGTGAGTTGATTTCTATATGGATGGGCGCTACCCGGCATATCAGGTTCAGACAACGAGGGCATCCAGAGCCACATCCCGCAGGCCTTCCTCGACCATCTCGTCGAAGCGCGCCTGTGCCGCCTCGCCATTGTAACCGGTCCAGCGAGCAATGAGGCCCCAGCGCTGCGTATAAAGCAGCACCGCCTCAAAGTCGAAATGATGTCCGTCGGACAGCCGTTCCAGGTGCTCCCATCCAACGCCGATCAGCAGACGCTCCAGGCCCAGGGTGTCCCCGGCTTCCAGCAACGTCCGGGCTTCTGGCAGCCAGTGAAACGCCCGCTCCAGGCGGAAGTGGGGCTCGTTCCAGTATTTGCGAAGATGCGACAGCCAGCGCCCGTAGCCCCAGTGCTCGTGGGCGGGCGGCGCCGCCTGCCCGCGCTGGCGGCGCCGCAGCGCAGCCAGTACGGTGCGCAGTTCCAGTCGCCAAACGACCAGGTCGCGGACGAAGGCGTTGACCAGCGTGGGGATCACGGCCCGGGCGTGGGCGATGATCTCCTCGTCACGCCGTTCCCTGCCCAGGTATGACCAGTCGAGCAACCCGGCAATCACCTGCAGGCAGGCGGCGTCCCCCGGTTCCAGCAGACTCAGTCGCTGCTGCAGGCGAATGCGCGAAAGCGGCGTCTGCCAGGCGCCGAACA
>CAVXNM010000021.1:0-69859 GCA_963763115.1 uncultured Gammaproteobacteria bacterium | reverse complement strand
ACCTCCAGCCCCTCACGCAGAAACCCCCGGTCCTTTTCGTTGATATCGATCTTGAGCACGCTGCGCGCACCCCTTGGGGCGATGCTGACCAGCGGGGTATTGGCCTGGACCTTTTCACCTTTCTGCGTCGATGCCACGTAGGTGACGACCCCGGAAACCGGCGACAGGATGCGCAGGTAGTTTTCGGCGTCGATATTCTCAAACGTGATACGCGTGGCTGCTTCCGCGGCGAGACGGGCGCTGCGGTATTTCAGCTCGATTCGGTATTCCTCCTGCTTGATGTCGTTCAGCGCCTTTTCATGCTCTATGCGCAGTTCCTCCAGTTTCTGGTCGCTGCTGTCGAACTCGACTTTCGCCTGCGCATACTCTTCGCTCAGCTGGAATTCCAGCTCCCCCAGTTTCGCCTCGGCGAGCTTGTAGTCGGTCCTGCTGGCCAGGTAGGCATTGCGCGCCTCCTCCACCTTGTTCTTGGATATGCCACCGCCACCCGGCAGGGAGTACAGCCGCTGCAACTTGTCCCATTCGCGCTTCGCGGTATCACTCGTCCTGGCGGCCTTTTCCAGCGTACCGCGCGCTTGCTCCAGTTTGGCTTTCTGCGCCTGCGATAGCTTGGCCAGTCCTTCGGTAACCCGCTTTTCATGCAGGCGTTCGGCGGTTTCTATCTGCGCCTGCAGGGATTCCGCGTGACGCTGCATGAGTTCCCGACGCGCCGGAAAGTCCTTGTGTTCCTGCTCGGCCTGTTTGAGCGCCAGCTCCGCTTCAACCGCGTTCGCGGCCACCTGTATCGCATCGCGCGCATTCAGCCGGGCGAGCAGATCGCCTTCCGAGACCGGCGCTCCCTCGGTCACGTAGATATCCACCAGTTCGCCGTCGATCGGTGTATACACTCGCCGCACTTCGTCTTCCGGCCCGAGTATGCCAAGCGCCGACACAATAACGTCGGCGCGCCCGATAAACGACCATACCAGGGCGGACACGACAATCAGCAGCATGAGCATGATCGTCACAGCGATCATTCTCGATGGTTCGGAATACAGGATCTCGATGCCCTCGGCGCCGTGATCCTCGAGTGCGGCGGACAATCGCCTTAGTTTTTCGTCGTTAGCGCTCATGGCACATCCCGGGGAATCCGTACTGAGTCATCGCGTGATGCCCGTGATCGCGATCGTTGTACCGCAGCCGCTATTCGTTCATATAACGTTTTCACCGCAGGAGCAAAGGACGCAGAGATATTCTTAAAAAAACAATCACCACTTTGCGCTCTCTGCGACTTCGCGGTGTGCTATAGATGGACGGAACTTTATATTTCGAGTTTCGGGCACTGCCCCCCTCCGGCCGTCCGGGCGTCTGGTCCGCTTGCAGAACCGGGATCAACTGCAGTTTAGCCTGCTTCAGGGAAGGTTCCAACACCATGGAGAGCTCCGTCAGCGAGCGACGCTGCAAACCGACCTCCCTGGCGATCTGGCTGTACAGTTCGTCCCATTCCGCGGGATAGCCGGCATGGAGCAGGCCGTAAAGCTTTCTGCCGTAGCTTGCGTCCCGGTAGGCTTCACTGAGGGTCTTTGCCAGGCTGCGAAAGGTGGGTGAAATGCCGGATTCGAGCCGCTGCAGACCACGGATACCACCCTGGTCGCTATACTTATTCCAGCTGGAACGGGCGTCCTCGAACGCCTGCTGCGCACGCGCCAGCGCTTTCTCCCGGTGCGTTTCGAAATCACCCTTGACCGCCCCGATATAGTAGCTGTCCTGCGCGGGATCGAGTGCGCTGTAGAATGCCAGCAGCTGTTCATCATAGCCCGGGGTGCCGCGAGCTGCCTGCAACTGTGCATAGTCGCCGCTCAGCTTCGCATGCCTTTGCAACTCACGCTCGGCCGGCTCCGGCCAGCGGGTTGCAGTCAGTTCCTGCAGCAGGCGGTTCGCCAGCTCGAATTTACCATCCCGCCAGGCCCGGGAAGCCTCCCGGTACTTGTCCACAACATCGTCACCCGGTAACAGGTTGCCAGCGATGAAGGCGGCGCGCGCGCGGAAAGGCGGCGTCTGGAAATCGGCAGCCGACAGGCTCTCGCTGGCTTGCAGCCAGTCACGCGACCCGATCTGCGCCTCGATGCCCAGGTAGCGGTCGAGATCGCTCTTCAGTTTTCCGGTACCCTCGATCTGCGGGTAGCGGCTCTCGAAGTCGGCCAGCACCGCAACCAGGTCCTCGGCCCTGTCCGCCTTGAGCTTCTCATCCAGCATTTCACGCAGCCGGTCGATTGCCGTGAACTCCAGATCCTTGTGGCTTTGGAGGGCGCGCTGATGACTGATAACCTGTGAACGCAGCTCAGCGAACCCGGGGACTTCCCGAACGATAGCACCGAGCGAGCGATGATGGGCATTGGGGTCGGTTTCCCACCAATCCAGCAAGGCGTTGACCTTCTCCTCCTGCTCGAACATGACGATCGGCGCGTCCGGCCCGCCCCGCTCGGTAATAAACTGTTCCAAATCGGTGACCCACTGCATGCTATCGATCAGCGGTGCGGCGGAAGCATTCTCCGTGCTCCAGTGCCTGGCGCTTTCCAGCATGTCCCGCGCGGCGGTGAAATCACCGCTCATCACGAGCTGCGTCCAGTCCGGTGCCGTTGCCTTCAGCAATGCCTCGGTCGCCAGATCACTGACTTCCCGGTCCTTGCGGTGCGTCTTCAGGTACAGGTTAGCCGCCTCGGCGGCCTGACGGTACTTGCCCTCGTCGATCAGCGTGCTGATATTCCGCTGTGCCGCCGTGGTCATGTAGAGGGTAATCGCAATCCCTGCCACAGCAACAGCCAGCACACCGGCCGGCCACAGGCGGCGCGGCCGTGCAGGCGCCTCGTCTGCCAGCGCACGACGAACTTCGCGCACTGAGAAGCGTAAGTGGGCTAGCGGCGCCAGCCAGCCGCGGGCGGGACCGGCTGCCACCGCATCGGCATCCGACTCATCACCCCTTGCAGGCGACGGCGCGGCATCCTGCACATCGTCCATGCCAGCGTCGTCGATGCAGAAAATATCCAGGAAGGAGTTGGCGGAGGTGACGAACGTCGTCCGGGTGACATCCTCGATGCCCGGTTGCTGGTTCGCCACATGCGTCGGGTCCATTCCCTGTTGTGGCGCTTCGGTATCCTCGTATACCAGTTCGACACGATACACGAAACACTCGCCGCCGAAGGCGATGACATCGCCGCTGCCAAGCGGGCGGGCATGTTCCTCCAGGCGGGTGCCGGAGACGTAGGTGCCGTTGGTGCTGCCCAGATCCTCGATGTACAGACAGTCATTGCGCAGGAAGATATGCGCATGACGGCGCGAGAGATACTTGAGCTGATCGGGCAGCTGCTTGCTGTAGCGGGCGAACACCTCACTCTTTTTGTTCACCAGGAAGGGAAACTGGCTGACAACGATCGGTTCAAGCAGGCTTTCGGGGTTTTCCGGCTTCAACACCAGCATGACCGGCACCGCCGCTCTTCGCTGCGACACCCGCTTGGCGGCCGCCCCGAGAATCTCTATCTGGTAACACAGCCCTGCAAAACAGACTTCGGCGCCGGGCTGCAGCTTGACCGGTATTTTCTCGACAGCCTGTCCGTTCACCGTCGTGCCGTTGAGGCTGCCGAGATCGGCGAGATAAACCACGCCATCCTGCTCGAAAATGCGCGCATGCCGCCGCGACAGCCGGGTTACCAGGCGCTCATCATAGCCGACGAACGGCTCCTCGTGTCTGCCGATGGCAAACAGCGTGTCGTTGACGATGATCTCATCCAGCCCGGGCTGGGAGATTGGCTTAAGAATGAGTTGCATCCCGACCAGTACGGTTTGTTATTTGGACGTCTGCCCGACCACTTCTTGCGGCCAGCCACCTCCCAGCGCCTTGTAGAGTATGAGGGTGTCGGTCAGGATCTGCCAGTGGTTGGCCAGCATTTCCTGTTCAGCGGACAGCAGGGTACGTTCGACCTCGAACACCTCGAGCTGCGATACCAGCCCTTCCTTCAGCTGCGCATGGATCTGCTCGGAGACCGTCGCCAGCTTCTCGCGCCGGCTCTCCAGTTCCTGCTTCTGAGCTTCGTGGGCCGAGAGGTTGGTGAGTGCGTTCTCCACCTCTTCAAAGGCGGTGAACACGGAGCGGCGGTATTCCTCTTCCGCTACTTTGCTCTGCGCGGCACTGACCTTGATCTGCGCCTGCACGTTCGGATCGAACACCGGGAAGGACAACAGCGACGACAGTCCGAGTGTCGTCGTCGATGCGATATCGCCCAGCGAAAAGGCAGCCACGCCTGCCCTGCCACTCAGGCTGATCGTGGGCAGCCTCGCCAGTTTTGCCTGCCCTTCGAGATTGACCGCACGCAGTACCCGGTATTCGGCGGCAATAATGTCAGGCCGGCGGGTCAGAAGATCGGAAGGCAGGCCGGCCGGTACGGCCATGGGTGTCACGGAGCTTCGCAGCGGCGCTTTCGGCACCCGGAGGGTGTCCGCGGGCATACCCAACAGGGTCGCTAGGCTGTTCTCGGTAAGCTTTCTCTGCCGCTGCAGGTCCAGCAAGCCGTTCTGCAGGTTGTTGATTTCCGCCTGCTGCTGCAACACTTGCGTCTTCGGGACCAGGCCCTCGCCCAGCATGCCCTGGTAGATAACCAGGATCTGCCGGTTGCTGGCGATAGTGCGCTGCTGCTGGTCGATCTGTTCATCAAACTGGCGAATCTGGAAATAGGCGGTGCCGACTTCCGACACCAGGGTGAGATAACCGGCCCGCCAGTCGGCCTCGGATGCCTTGAACTCGGCTTCCTGCGCCTCGACACCCTTGCGCACCTTGCCCCAGATGTCGATTTCCCAGCTGGCCTGTCCCCCGGCGCTGTACTTGGTCGTCTTGGGACTTCCGGAGATCTTGGAGGTATCCGTCCCCGCACCGGCCTCTATCGTAGGCAGCAGTCCGGCACTTGCCTGGTCAATACCGACCTTCGCCACACCCGTACGGGCGGCGAGAATGCGGATATCGATGTTGCCGGCGATCGCCTGGGTGATCAGCTCATCCAGGTACGGATCACCGAAGCCCGTCCACCAGTCCGGCTGGATGGCGGCCGCGGCGGAAACCAGCGGTCCGGCCTGGTCGGACCAGCTTTGCTTGGACGCCACCTCTGGACGCTTGTAGTCAGGCCCGCCGAGACCGGAGCAGCCGGACAGAAAGCACCAGATTAACAGCAAGACCAGCTGCAGCACCGCTACCCCGTAATGACCGTTGCCGTTGCCGTTGCCGCTGACGGTGAATCCGCGAATGCAATGCATGTTGTCTCCTCTGCCTTGTCCGCTCCCTGCGGGAGCCTTTGCTTGCCTCTCGAAACCAGGATCCGGTGCCAAAAAGCTTAGTAACGACGCCCGGCGGGTTCCAGTCCGTGAGGCGCACAACCCACTGTTGACAGATGCAGAAGCCATGCCAACGGCAGGCACGAAACCGCATCTCTGGATTACATACATAATAATCATTGGATTAGACAATTCAGGGAAAATCGACCGGAAACTTGCCACGACCTGGACCGCTTAATCGAGTTGGAAACTGGCGAACACCCGAGGTATGAATGTTGGTCGGCAGTCAACCCATGCATAGGTGAGGAAAAAGCCTGTCAACCCCGTTCGGTGGGATCGTCGGGGTCCTGTTTCGGCCGCCCCGACGCGCCGAGCGACGGGTTGTACTGGGTGCGGGTGGCCTGCGCTTCGTCCGTCATACTCACCACGATCACGGAAACATTGTCTCGCGCCCGCCGCGCCAGTGCGCTTTCGATGAGGGTGTCACATGACTGCCGGCAATCACCCAACGCCAGACAGTCCTTGATGGTGTTGTCATCGAGCTCCCGGTAGAGCCCGTCGCTGCACAACAGGAAGATATCGTCCTCGGACAGAGTGAGCATTTCAGAGTCGAGTTCGAGTACGTCCGCAACGCCGATGGCCCGTGTGATCACATTGGCGGCGGGATGCCCTTCAACCCCGTCACGCGCCAGCAAACCCAGCCTGATGAGTTCTTCCACCTGGCTATGATCGCGCGTCAGCTGGATGAGCTCGCCGCGACGGTAAAGGTAGGCCCGGCTGTCTCCTGCCCAGACTACGACACCGTGGCCACCGTAAACCAGCAAGGCCACCACGGTGCTGCCGATAACCTGCTCGCGGCGGGTGCGGGCTTCATCGTTGAGTTGCCGGTTGACGGTCTGCAGGCGCTGGCGCACATCACCGAGCAGGGCGCCCAGGCTGGCCGGCGGCGGGATACTGGCCAGAGCGGCGACGATGGCACCGCTGGCGAAATCCCCCGCGGCGTGTCCACCCATGCCATCGGCCACCATCCACAGCCCCAGTTCGGGCAGGTCAAGCACCGAATCCTCGTTGAGCTTGCGCACCATGCCGACGTCGGTCCGGGATGCCGAGGACCAGTGCAATTCTTTTATCTCATTTTTCATCCGGTCGCAGCATCCTCTGATCCACGCCGGTATCGCCATTTGGCCCGGCGGTTACGCCCCGACTTTACCGCAGCCGTTAAGGCGTGGGAAGCGCTATGGCATCAGGTTACGGTCAGTTGCAACCGTCGTCGCTTTCGGTTTCGACCTGGCCGGTTTCGCGGCGCCGGGCTTTGCCCGAATCGTCGGTAACGACGACGCAGATAAACATCATGAGTACGAGCCGGTCGAACCGTTCATCAAATGCACGCCCACGTCACTGTCGGTCAACCCGTCATAGATCATCACGCGCCCCTTCGCTTCAGCATTCAGATCGGCTTGCGTCGGCTCGAACAGCTGGACCATCTGCCAGCTATTCACTGTGGACGAATCGGCGTCACTCAAACCGCCATGCCGACACCCGGTGTGGATGCCATCACCAGATCATCAGCCTGCAGCCGGTCAGGACGCATAGCCTGCGAGCGGAACGATGTCTGCGAAGTCACGCAGCGTCCAGTGATCGAGTGGCTCGGGCAGGTCCTGCTCGAAATCGAACAGAATTTCTTGATTTAAACCCCTTGAGTTGTCGTGGATCTCGTACATGATGTTTTGCCTCCGCTGGCTGTTGGCATCAGGTTGCTGTCACCAGGGATAATGCATTATGTGTACCAGCGCACGGCAGCCGACGGCGGCTTGTCTTCATGTTACTGACAAACAAGTTTTTTTATCTGAATTGGAAAAACGCCGGTCTCCCCGGCGACGCCCTTGAATCCGGGTTGTGGTGTATTCACCAACAGGGGAACAGGCAATCGTTGGGCAGTCCGCAACAGGTCAGGATGCCCGATGCCCTCCGTCACGGCAAAGCGGCATTGGCGGACAAAACTTTCTGTGCAGGCCGACAGACCCGGGGAGATCACCGGAAACGCCGCAGCCGCGGCGTGAAACGCAGCCAGCGGACACCGGGACCGGTCGATTCGCCGTCTCCGCGCGGCAAACAGACCTGCCGATCCACGAAGCGACAAACGCTTTGTACCACTTACGTCAGGTCTGCACCCCTGTGAGTCGAGGAGGCAGGTTCCCATGTATCTGTCGCACCGGTTTGTCCGTGTCGTGGCCCGGTGGTCCTGCCTTGGCAAAATAGCGACGATATGTTACGCACGCTCTACGACAGGCGGGAGTCATCGTGCCGCCCGGTCCGGTTCCACGCCTGTCATCCGGGTCCCGTGACCGGATCAGCGTCATGAACATGGTTGATCCAGTGATCCGGCACCAGACAGGAAAACACGAAAATCATCATCACCGCTGCCAGGTACAGCCCATACAGCTCGCCATAGTAGTAACCCTCATTCAGGAACTTTGCGGCGCCATAGAACGCCGTGATCAGCCAGCCGGCAGATGAGGTGGCAAAGACAAGGCGCATGCGCACCGACTCTGCCGCCGTGCGTATGAGCAAACCGCCACGGGCAACGTCGGCAAACCGCGGCAGAAGCCATCTGTGGATGTAGACGCCGTTGATCGACATGAGCAGAACAATGGATACCTTGGCCCAGATTTTCTGGTTTGCGATGTATTGCGGATCGCCGAGATACCCCACGATCACGAGTCCAATACCCGTCAGCCATAACAGCAGCAGCGATACGGTTGCCGTACGTGATGCGAAAATTACGGTGTCGTAACTGTCGCGCGAAAACTGTCGATGCCGGGAAAAGATCAGATATTCGGCAATCAGCGCGGATCCGATTGCCGCCGCCAGCGATAACAAGTGGAAATAGACAAGCACGGTCTTCATTATCTGCACCTCGGTGTGTAACGGTGCCAGGTGTTAACTTCCCTGTGCCGGTGAGTGGCAGTCTTGTTTACCTCAGGCAGGGTATTCACCAACAGCCGGCGGAACCGGATACCTGGCACCTGGAACCACACTCACATGATTCCGCGGCGTGAAGGTAATCCCGCGGGAGGACGTGTTACTGCCACCACTGCCTGTGATGCTATGGGGTATCCAGCCGCTCGTCTATTGTTCTGAAGTACGACCGGCGCATCGCGCCGCTGTGGTGGCGTCGCGGGCGACGCCATGCGAACCGGATGAATCCGGCCGGGGAGCAGAACCAGCCGCCGATCAACCGGATGCGTTGCCGTTCGATGGCACCCTTCGGCTCGCCTGGATACGCAGACCCCGCGGCAGCATGCGGCGCTCGATGAGTTCAAACAGCCCCTGCGCCAGGAGCGCCAGGACGGCGGCGGGCACCGCGCCTTGCAGGATCAAGGCGTTATCATCGAGCCGTATGCCGGTAAGGAAGGGCTGGCCGTATCCGCCAGCGCCGATCAGGGCGCCCAGCGTGGCCGTGCCCACATTGATCACGGCCGATGTTTTGATCCCGGCGAGTATGGCGCGTGTGGCCAGTGGTAACTCCACGATGCGCAGCCTGGCCCGCGACGGCAGCCCGAGTGCCTGCGCGGACTCCACGACGCCCGGTGGTATGTCCCTGCAGTCGTGCGCTGGCGGGAGTGCGGCCCATCGCCCCTTCGCTGCGCTCTCCCCCGACTTCCCGTTGCGTGGAATAACGGTGCGCCTCGAAATCGTGAAACTCTGTTCTCGCGCTTCTGCCCCATGCTCGCAACGATCACCTGAATCCGAGAGAATCCCGGTGATCCGATCCCATTGAGTGCCGTGTTCTGGCGTTTTGAATTGAACAATCGTATCTTTGTCCACCGCTTTGCCGGCGACCATCCGGATCATCGACAAGAAGGAGGATATGCCAGCTGGCCAGGAGCCTGTCCAAGTAATCTGTCGCCATTTTGGAACATACATTCAGACGAGGGATCGGTATGCCATTGAACAAACTTGTAGATTCCGGCGTTCCCCTGCCGCTGCCTGACATACAGAGGACGACATTATCTGTAGACGGCCTGGGCCGGTTCACCTGCAATACCTGGGATGAAATTCTCGAAGCCCAGACAGGCGGGCAATTCGATGTCGTCATTGTCGGATCGGGCATGTACGGGTCCTATACGGCGGCCAAGCTGTTCGAACACGGCCGAAGGATGGCCGACGACCGGGATGCCCCGCGCGTTCTGGTGCTGGAGTCGGGCCCGTTTCTGATCACCGAACACATTCAGAATCTCACCCGCCGCAGCACGGATCTGGCTTCACTGGTCAATGAGGACCTGGTCGATCCGGGTCAGACAAATGGTGTTGCGTTAGTGAAACATTCCCGCTGCCTCGGCGGCAAATCCCTGTTCTGGGGCGGGTGGGCCCCGCGTTACCAGCCGGAAGACTTGCAGAAGCTCGACGAGGATGGCGACAGGGTGTGGCCGGAAGAGGTGGAGGATTATCTTTTCCAGACCGGCTGGCAGGGTGGCTATGAGTACAGCGAGCAGGAAACCGGTACGTTTCCCGTGCAGGATTTCATCAACGGGCCCTTATATGAAGCCCTGAAGAATCGCGCCGAGGACGTCATCACCAGCAACCAGGTGCCTTCCCTGAAGGCGGCATTGGCTCCACCGATTGCGGTCCAGGGGGAAGGACCGGGGTCCGGACTATTCAGTTTCGATAAATACAGCAGTCTTCCCTTGCTGCTCGACTCGGTACGTGAAGACAGCGAAGTCAGCAGTGGCGCCAATGCCTCACGCAGGCTTTTTGTCGTGCCTTATGCCGAGGTGCTCAAGCTGCAGACGGTCAATGGACGGGTCCGTCAAGTGGTGGTTGCACTGGCAGACCCGGCGGAGCCATGGAACAAGGGCAAAGCGCGTGTGGTCCGGCTGAATCTCAACTCAGGCGCCATGATAATTCTGGCCGGAAACACCATTAACTCCACACGACTTGCGCTGAATTCCTTCCCTCGCCCGGCACTCCTGAACCAGAACGGAGAATTGATGGGACGCAATCTGATGTATCACGTCCGCAGCAATTTTGTATGGCGAGTCAAGCGCAGTGCCCTCAATCTCCCTCCGCCTGATCCGACGAAAATTAAAACGGCAGCGCTCCATATCACCGGCGCTGCCCCAACGTCAGGAAGTGGTGTGGGGCAATTCCACTTTCAGTTTTATGCCGCACCGAATATGGATGTGCCCATGTTTCCCGGCGCCAGCAAGGACCCGGAACGTTTTCTCTATCAGATGACACCGAATATCGAGGATATCGAGTCGATTCGGGAAGCCCAGAGCGGTCTCGGCAATGACCGCGTTGTGATTGGCATCCGCACAGTGGGAGAGACCTTCGGTGACCGGACCAGCCCAATTGGCAGCAACCCGAATTCCAGCTGGATGAATGTCAATCCGTTCGGCGGGACCGGCGACGACATCTATATCGAAAGCGGCAACGAGCTTCGCGTCCCCAAGACCTATATTCACATGGTGGAGACGAGCGACGACAGCGAGGTGCGGGCCGGGATGGATCAGGCCGCCTCTGATTTCATCGCGGCCCTCGCCGACGAGACGCAAGGCGGTGGATCATCAACCGTTCCCCAGCCCTCGACAACGCTCGAGGTGCTCGCCCAGGTTCCCCTCAATGTCATTCCGGACAACTCCTTCCACAGGGAAGATACGCCGAGCGGGCGCTTTTTTATCGGTCGCTTCGGTGGCCAGTACCGGGTGTTCGAGGGAACCTGTACCCACGAGGGCTGCTTCGTCGACTGGGTTGTTGCTGAAGGTACCTTTAACTGTCCCTGTCACACGGCACGTTTTGCCGCAGATGGCATGAATATCTCGGGACCGCCGCCGGCCCCCTTGCATAATCCCGACTTCAGAATCCAGAACGGCAATCTGGAAGTCACGAGACCTCAAAGCGGCACGTCACCGGTCGAATCCGTGAGTGGAGGACCCGATGGCATCGGCACCACGTATCATGAGGCGGGAACCCTGTGGATGGGCACGGACTTCAGCAAGTCGGTCACCGATGTAAACGGTCGCTTCCATCATGTCACCAATGCCTATTGTGTCGATCAATCACTCTTCCCCACCGTGGGTTCGGCCAATCCGGCCCTTACCGGCATGGCCCTCTCGCGGAAGATCGCCCGGTCGATTATCGACCGTTATATGTCGGCCGAGTTTCTGGGCAACGAGGCGGGGTTTCAAACCCTGTATAGCGGGAACTTCGACAGTGACGGCTGGGCTATAGTCCCGGGTGGGAGTCAAAACTTCTTTGATGTCTCCGGCGAGTCTTATCCCGTCCTCGGCGCCGGTGTGGACACCAAAACGCCTGCTCTGGGCGTGCTCTGGTACTCGACCGGCATGTTCAGTGATTTCATACTCAGGCTGGACTGGCGAGCCTACGACAATGAAGCCAACTCGGGCATCTTGCTGCGCATGCCGCAACCGGTCGTGCTCGACGCAGCCTTCTATGACTCAAGCATAGAAGTTCAGGTAGACGAGCATGGATACGATCACGAGAACGCCGTGTACGGATCTCCCCTGCACAAGACGGGCGCAGTCTACGGAGTCTTTCCCGCCCGGTTGTGGGCCGCAAAAGTCGTGCAGCCACGGGATGCAGGCAAATCGACCTTCTGGAACAGTTGCGAGATCAAGCTGCAGGGCACAAACATTGAAGTCAGGCTGAACGGGCAGCTGGTGTCTCAAGGCCAGTTCCCGAATCTGTTGTCTGCTGATGCACCGGCAGTCGGGAAAACCAAACGCGATGAAGGTTATGTCGGACTTCAATGTCACACCGAAGCGGTGCAGTTTCGCAATATTCGAATCAAGGAAATATGATCCCTGAGTGACCTCAGGGATTAAAAATGTAAACGTTTATCTGCTTGATATATACGGTGGCCAGGGACGAAATCCGTCCACAGGATGCTGCCCGTGAACCGTACACCGTCGATGTTGCTCCTTTCGGCCGATGGCATTCTCTATCTGATCTTCCAGGGCATCACCCCACGCCTGTCTGGACCGCCACCAAACATCCACGCTGGGCGCCGTGCCTGGCTTCAGCCTGTCCTGGGGGTACTGGAAGGCCTGTTGATCGGCAGCTAGCGGAAAGGTGTCCACCTCTGCGCCGCTGATTTCACAGGCTGGTCCGCAGTTCCTCCGGAATTCCCTGGTAAAGTTCATAGTTGTGCGCGGCCGCGTCGGAGCCCTCACCACGCTGCATCCGCGCATTTCGGAGTTGGTTCTTCACCCATTGATATTCGGCCCAGTTGCCTCCGCCCGATTTGACTACCTCCATCTCGATACTGTTGAGGCTGACCACGGAGCCCATGCCCTGGTACATCTTCGCCAGATCGGCCGGCGACAGGTTCTCCTTGTCTTTGAGATCCTCCGAAATCGACTTCAGCCGGCCCATTTCCTCGCCGTAGGCCTGAGACGATTTCGCCAGCGTGTCGGCCACCCACCGGGTCTGATCGGGGGTCACCATACCGTCGCCGGGCGGATCGTACCGGTCCTCGCTGACCTTGGCGATCAACGCCGCCTGTCGCCCGATTTGCCCGAACATGCCGGACGCCGGGGCAACCTCGCCGGCCTGCTTGCTGCCCCCTACATGCAAAGCAGCATATTCTGAGCCCATTCGGCCCACCCCCAGGGTGCTTCCGATCACAAGGTTAATGACGATAACGACCACGATCGAGACCACGAAATGTATGGTGCGCTTGTTGCCGGGCACTTCGAGAGCAAGCGGCATGATTTTGTACATGAACACCAGGCTGACGATCGCACCGGCCAGTGAAATCAGCGGACCTACCCAGGGCACCACGGCCCCCACGATACCGGCCAGCCAGGCCGGGATTGCCGCCAGCGATATCGCCGCGAAGGCGCGGGAGAAATTCGGCTTGCCCTGGAATATGCCGGCCAGCAGATTGAACGCGAACACGACGACCAGGAACGATATCGCCCCCACGAGCAAGCCGATCAGGATGGCGCTGAACCAGCTCTGGCCCATACCATAGGGCGAAAAGTTCCCGACCATCCGAGACAGCAGGACGGTCAGTACCATGCTGACCACGAAAAGCGGCGCGGTCAGCGCCACCAGCGTCTGCTGCCAGGATGGATTCTCCCCGAGGTACTCGCTCCAGGTCTGCTGCGGGCTTGTGAGGCCGCCCGTGATCAGCTTAAGGGTCTTGTTGAAATCAAAATTCATGCTTTGTTCCTCCAGTGTCCGTGTACCGTTTAGCTTAGCACTCCACTAAAAATCAGAAGAGCATTCCGGCGGGCGTCACGGCTTCCGCCGAAACGTGATTCTGGTGACCGGCAGGAAATACTCGTTGCTGGCGTGGTTGGAATTTGCGCGCAGGGCATACGCTTCGGTCCACAGCCGTTTTTCGATGGCTTCGATGTGTTCGAGTTGCGGCATGGTTTCCAGTCCTGGTTTTCATCGATGTCTGGTCATTCCTTTTGCATTATACCCTTTGTATCTGCATAGCCCGCTTGCTGACGCCCGCCAGTATCGGACCGGCCGTTGATTCCGGCATCCCGGCATCGGCAGCCAAAGCGGCTGCCTTGGGAATCGCACCCTCCATCCGCGCTGACAGGTCCGAAAAAATACTCTCAATGTCCTGCTAATGCAGCCCGACTTTTAGTCCTGTCTGGTAAAAATGCCGGAGCTGGATCTGGCAGAGGCGATAATACCCCTTTTCCCCGAACGCCATCGCCAGCTTGACCTTCTGCAGCGGGAATTCCGGGTTAGGCGCCGCGGACATGACATCATAGAACGGCGTAAGCCGGAAGCCACCCGGTGAGAGAAAAATCGAGAAGTTCTTGGCATGGCCGTCGAGGGCGGCCAGCAGCCAGAACACGATCTGCGCCCTCATGAAGGTCAGGCGATCTTCATGCGGGGCGACAGCACCGTTCAGGAATTCCATATCCATTGATTTGATTTCTGCACGTGCAGGGATGTAGCCGCCAGGGACGGTATCCAATGATTTCGGTTACCGGATTATTGCGCAGGCTGATTCGACATCATACCCCACAGATTTACAATCGCAGTACTTACAATATTCACGACCCCACAACTACCCGATAATATGAGCCGGAAAACCAAACATGTACCCGTCTCGCTGCACCCACTGTCTGTCGACGCACTCCCCAAGGAGGAAATCCGCACCATCCTGCGTGGCGCGGATGATCTGATTTTGAGCGGCGGCCGGGCACTGCTCGCCAGGATTCTTAAAGGATCCCGCGAAAAGAAAATCCTTGAACTGGAATTGGACCACTCACCCGCCTACGGAGCCTTCCACGAACTTACCATTGGAGACATCACCGCACGTATTGACTGGCTGATTGTCAATGACCATCTCGGCATCGAATACAATTAGATACACTAGCCTATTCCGTTGTTTGTACAGGGTCACTGGACAACTTTTGGTCGACAAGCGCAAGAATCGCAAGACTCGCCCCGGTAAGAATCAAGGCGGCATAAGGGGGGACAAACAGCGTGCCGAGACCGAGAAGCAAAAGGGCGCTGCCACCGATGAAATGCAACTTCGACCAAACACGAGGCACTACCCGTAGATACCACCCCTGGGCGGCCAGAAAGAGAACGGGGCCGCCGATCAGTAGCAGGCTCAGGTCAACCGGTGTCTGCCCGTGTGGGTGCGCAATCATTTCCTCATTTGCGACCGCCACGGCAATGAGTCCGGCAACCATTATTATAAGTGCATTTATCGCGTGGCGGCTGGTGCGGATGGGGTCAGTCGTTTCTTCCAGGTGTTGAAGGATAAGTGTGTGCGAGCGCCCGAAACTCATGGCCCATAGGGCTACCGTCATTGCCAGGGAAGCAGTGCCGGTTGTCAGGGTCATGACGGTCATGGGTGCTTCGGCGATTGCAGAGCCGGTAGTAAGCACCGTTTCGCCAAGCGCAATTATCAGGAACAGGCGGCAACGTTCCAGCATATGCTCGGCGTTGAACGGGACATGCTCCGAATGCAGGTGGCGGCCTGGTATGGGGTGCGCCAGCCAACGGCCAATCTGATCGAGCCCGGCGGCCAGTGCCCACCATAGCAAACGGGCTTCCTGGCTAACCGCCGCGCCTGCAATCCATAAAGGTGTCGTGGCAGTCAGCCAGAGCAGTGTCCGGAAATAGTGTTCACGGAGTACCGCGTTGGTTGAATTTGCGAGCGTCCAGAAGGTGCGTCCCAGTGGATCATCAACAGAGGAACAACGAAGGCCCAGCCGGAGGTGGTGAAGGCCCTGGTCACCGAAGCGTTCATGAACAGACCGAGCAGCATCACCACCAAAACCAACCGGCGAGTCCTGGCTTGATCGGCCCGGATCATGGTTGCCGACCAGCTTGTCGTAAACCAAGCCGCGAAGATGGCCAACAGCATCACCAGCGTCTCTGCCGCTCCTTACCATGTCAGGTGAATCAATAGATGGTGCGACAGCTGGGATATTGCGAACGCGAAGACAAGGTCAAAGAACAGCTCCAAAGGAGTAACCGCAAACACTGGTTCAGGTATACCATGATCGGGTGAGTCAGCCATATATCCTCCGCTTCTTGTTATGCATTGCTATACGCAAAACGCAAGTTTGTTGGTACGGTTCCAGACTTGCCTATTCACTGAACCACTGGAACCGGTATGCCATTTGCGGACCGTTTATGCCTCCGTATGCGAGCTGGCCAATCAGCAACGCAAATGGTTCGGTATAACGGGCGGTACACAGCGGCCCAACGTCCACCGGACTGAATCCGACGTCGCGGATCAGTCGATCGGCAACCTCTTTACTGTCGGAATCGTCCGCGCAATAAACGAGACTGGGCTTTGTGGCTCTGCGCCGGGCCGCGAAAACGTCAAAAAGCACTTCGCTCGGCACGGTGTTGAAGGCGGAGACGACCCGTGCCTCAGGAAGCTTCTTTGCCAGCTCTTCCGCGCCAGAGGTAGTGTGTGCGATCACCAGGTCGGTGTTGTCGGCGTTCATCGGGAGCGAGCAGCTCAGAAACACCTTGCCCGACAGGTCGCCAGCCTGAGTCAGAACATCATCCATTCGGGACCAATACACGGCCAACAGCAGGGCATCTGCCTCCTGCGCGGCCTCCCGCGGTGTACCGGACCTCGCCTTGCCCTTGGCATCCCGTGCGAGCTTCTTGAGCTTCTGCTCGCTGCGGGCGTAGCTGAACACCACTTCATGTCCGGCGCGGGCAAACATCGTGCCGAGTTTTCTGCCCATCAGTCCCGACCCAAGAATGCCAATGCGCATGCTGCTTCTCCTCGACTTGCGGAATGACTAGTGCATTTTCAATCACGCCTTCAGCGAAGCCATATCAATCACGAAGCGATAACGCACATCGGCATGCTCCAAACGTTTAAAGGCCTCGTTAATCTGATCGATACGGATCATCTCGCACTCAGGCAGGATGTTTTTACGTGCGCAGAAGTCCAGCAATTCCTGGGTTTCGGCGATGCCACCGATGGGAGAACCGGCTACGCGCCGCCGCCCCAGCAGCAAGGGCACTGTGGATGGTTCGTTGAGGTTGCCAAGTTGCCCCACGATCACCAGCGTTCCGTCCACATCCAGCAGCGGCATATACGGCGTGATATCGTGTTTGGTCGGAATGGTGTCGATAATCAGGTCAAGGCTGGACTGGGCCTTCGCCATGGCGTTTTCGTCTGTCGAGACGAGAAGTTGATCGGCACCGAGCGCCAGTGCATCGGCAGTTTTGTCGGCAGCCCGGCTCATTACAGTGACGTGTGCGCCAAGACCGGTGGCAAGCTTGACGGCCATATGCCCGAGCCCGCCCAAACCGATCACGCCGACGCGGCTCCCCGGTCCGATATTCCAGGTACGTAGCGGCGAGTAAGTCGTGATGCCAGCGCAGAGCAGCGGGGCCGCGCGGGCGAGGTCCAGTCCTTCAGGTATGCGGAGGACAAATTCCTGCCGCGCGACGACGTGCTTGGAGTAGCCGCCATAGGTCATCTCTTTCGTGATGCGATCCGGTGAACTGTAGGTCAGTGTACTGCCCTCCCGGCACAGCTGCTCTTCGCCCTTGCGGCACTGGTCGCACGTTTGGCAGCTATCGACCATGCATCCGACCGCCACATGATCTCCTGCCTCAAAGCGGGTAACCTCGCTGCCAATGCTGATGACGCGGCCGATGATCTCGTGGCCCGGGACAAGGGGGTATGTTGACCAGTTCCAGTCGTTACGCGCCATGTGGAGGTCAGTGTGGCAGACGCCGCAATAAAGGATTTCCATCGCGACATCGTTGGGACGCAGGGCACGCCGCTCAAACGTGAATGGCACGAGTGGACTGTCTGCGGATTGGGCTGCATAGCCAAGTGTTTTCATGTTACAAGCTCCTCTTATCTAATTGGTGTTAAACAAGTACGCAGCAGGTCCGGGCACCGGGCCCAACGTCACACGGACGAGGAACGCGGTGCAGGACGTTGAATTTAGCCGCCGCGCCTGCCAGTCAGCGGCCGACTCTTGCCTGAAGGTGCGGAGGATACCGATCCCCTTGCACCATAACCCTGGAGAGGACACCCTCGATGTCACGGAGATCGTCAGACGTCAGTTCAATGCTGGCCGCTCCGATATTCTCCTCAAGACGATGCAGCTTCGTGGTTCCGGGGATCGGAACGATCCACGGCTTCTGAGCCAGTAGCCAGGCAAGCGCAATTTGCGCAGGCGTCGCCCTCTTCCTGATCGCAATTTCACCGAGCAGATCAACCAGAGCCTGGTTCGCTTTCCGAGCCTCTGGCGTGAAACGGGGGACGCTATTGCGGAAATCGTTACTGTCAAATTTCGTGTTCTCGTTGATCGCACCCGTGAGAAATCCCTTGCCCAGGGGACTGAAGGGGACAAAACCGATCCCGAGTTCCTCAAGCGTCGGCAGAATTTCCTTCTCAGGCTCTCGCCACCACAGCGAGTACTCGCTCTGGAGGGCAGTGACCGGCTGGACCGCGTGAGCACGACGGATCGTGTCCACGCCAGCTTCCGAGAGACCGAAGTGCTTGACCATACCTTCCTCAATCAGGTCCTTCACAGCTCCCGCCACCGCTTCGATTGGCACGTTCGGGTCGACGCGGTGCTGATAGAACAGATCAATGACATCGGTCTTCAGCCGCTTGAGCGCCGCCTCGGCGACCTCCTTGACGTGCTCTGGCATGCTGTTAAGACCAGCCTCGACTTTCCCGGCTTCGAAGCCGAACTTTGTTGCGATCACGACCTTTTCGCGCACAGGCGCCAGCGCTTCGCCCACCAGTTCCTCGTTCATGAATGGACCGTAGGCCTCAGCGGTATCAAAGAAGGTAACGCCGCGTTCAACAGCAGACCGGATCAGGGTGATCGCCTGCTGCTTGTCCGTTGCCGGACCGTAACCATAGCTCAGTCCCATGCAGCCAAGCCCGATGGACGAGACTTCCAGATTGCTGTTTCCAAGTTTTCGCTTTTGCATGGTGTTCTCTTTGATTATCGTTGCGGACTGTTTCATTTTGGTTCTCCAATTTCCTCGAAGACGCGCCTGGCGATTGTCACCGCCGAACTCGCCGTCGGCCATCCTGAATAGAACGCGAGGTGCGTATCGTTCACTTCATCAAGGGTGATCTCGCGCGTGACGAGCCGCGCCGGACGTAGCTCCTTCCGCGCAACGAGCGCGAATAATTCCGCGTATTTGGGCTGCGGGTTGCTGCTGCCAAGTTTGCTCGTCTGCATTTGCCCCTCCTTTGCATCGAAACATTTCATGAATCAAATATTAGTCTGTAGAATTATTAAGATAAATGGCATATTGCTTCATGTGCTTTTAAGTGGTGCTTAACAATGTACCCGGACCAATTAAACGGACTGCTCGCCCTGAAAGTCGTTGCCGACAAGCGAAATTTTACGGCCGCTGCCAAAATGCTTGGCATTTCGCCCTCTGCTGTCAGCCAGGCCATCAAGCAGCTTGAGCAGCGACTGGGTGTCGCTTTGTTGTCCCGCACGACTCGAAGCACAAGCCTGACGGAAGCCGGTGAAAGGTTTTTGAACCAGGCGGGTCCCGCCCTCGATCAAATTCTTGCAGCGATGGAAGATGTGGGGACCTATGCTGAAAAACCTTCAGGCCTGCTCCGGTTAAATCTGCCCAGGCAAATCTACCCATCTTATTTAGCGCCCATCATAGCGAGCTTTATAACGAAGTATCCCGAGGTAACGGTTGAACTCTTCTTTGAAGATCAAACGACAGATATCGTCGAGAAGGGCTACGATGCGGGTATCCGGTTATCGGATATCCTGGCCAAGGACGTGGTGGCAATAAAGTTGTTGGGTCCTGTGCGATTTGTCACTGCCGGTTCGCCGAAATACTTCAATAAGTTGGGGCGGCCGAAACACCCCAAGGACCTTCTGTCGCATAACTGTATGCGCGTACGATTGGGAACCACTCTGTATGATCGATGGGAATATGAATACAAGGGCAAAGAGTTTCAGGTACAGGTAAAGAGCTCTCTCATACTGAATGATTCACTTATAATGCTGGACGCGGCTTTGGATGGAGCCGGAATTATATATTCCACAGAAGATGCCATCAGGGACGAAATCCGCTCTGGAAAACTGGAGATCGTGCTAAATCAATACGCATGCACCAGCACCGGCTTTTATCTCTATTACCCGAAGCGGTCACAGGTTTTGCCGAAACTCAGGGCATTCATTGAGCATATCAAAAGCGAAAACAAGCCTCTGGCCAGGTAGGATAAGTATTCAAAAGAACCAAGGCTTGCGGTGGTTCCGCGCGGATATGGCCACGTGGTCGTCACTAATTTTTCGGAGAATATTTTATTTCAGTCTGCTTCCCTTCAATTCTGATGACCGGGCCGGGACCAACCTACCCTCCCTGTCAGCGCTATCAGTGCAGCCGCCCTTGCCACACGATTGATTGCCGCGTCTTCATTCCCGTGCCGGCACAGGAAAGCTTACAGGCGATCCAAGTCCCACAGTCTGGTGGGTGCTATGCCGGCCGGGTAGTTAGCTTTCTTCAGTCGGATAAGTAAAGGCCAGCACGTCCGAAGTTGCTGCAATCAGGTCATTTACATGTCTCTTGGGGATGTCTTCTTTCTGACTGATTCCGGACCTATAACTGCTCAATAATATAAGCCCAGCACACAGTCGGAATCTGGGTATTAATGCAGCTGCCGACTCTTTGTTGTTCAGAACACATTCACGTTTTTCCATTCCCTGCCGATAGTGCGATTAACTGCCGACGTGCAGCGGGATCGGTCGCCTGTGACCGTGAATTGAACAAAGAGCAATGCCATGAACCGACTCATATCATCGGTGTTTCTGACCTTCGCTTTGGCTGGCTGCGGAGCTGACGTAGTCAGTACGGCGGCCACCGAGGCCGCACTCAGTGCCCAAGAGGCAAAGCAGGCCCAACAGTTGAAGGACCGGGTCAGGAGTCAACTTGACGCAGCGATGCGAACCGAGCAGGACAGACTGCAGCAGGCCGAAGAGGCGTCGAACTTCTAAGGGTTCGTAGAACAGCTGGTTAGACATCCATGGACAGTCGAGGCATCGACTCCCATTTCTTTGGTTCCGCTTCGCTTGGGTTAGGATTTCCTTCCCATTAAAAATTTGGTGCGTTGACTACTTCTTCTGCATATGAGACACATACAGTGATCCAGGGAGCGGCAAGTTATCACTCGTTCCAGCACGTTTAGCGGATCGAAATATAAGCAATCATTTAACGGCTGGTTTTGAGTCCTAACAGGATGTCAGGTGTACTGCGTGTTGCTTCCGGTAAGTACTGAAAGTTGCCGTTTGTAGGCAGGATGCCCATAGGCAACCCTCGAGGTTGCCCTTCGAGCTCGATGTTGAATCGTCTTAGAAGTAGCGGGAAAGGGGCATTCCGTTTAGTGTTAGTTCCACCGATTGTCCGAGTACTACCATGGAGAGCCGTGCGGCGACGACTTGGTAGCAGCGCTTGAGGTGTGTATACAACATTGACATCTAGACCTGCCGGGGATGTGGTTGGTCGGAATTGGCCTGGGATTGAGGGAGCAAAGAGGGGAGTTTCCGTAATAGTAATGGAATTCAGCACGATGTCATCATCAACGTGAGGGACAGTGACTATTCGTCCTCCATATCAACTGCCCATATACTCGGGTGAAAATGGCGTTTATTCTTCTCCTAATAACCTGAACCACAACTGCATAGTGCGATAAAATATGACAATTTTCTCCGGGCCAGTATTCGTGTGTTACATACCGGGACTCGATGAGCGGTTGATCGACGAACGGATAACTCCATACTTGAGCAATTTTCGCAGGGAACACCAAGTTATCCCGATTCACACGTTCCCGAGCACGGAACTCGTTCCGACGATCGTTTCCGGCACGCTGCCTCATGAGCATCGGATATGGCAGGTCAGTCTGAGACCCGGGTTTCGTGCCGGTGTGAACCGGGGCGCCGATGATGTCCTGCCGGATTTCCTCGTTTCTACCGCCCAATGTGCATGGCACTTCCTCGACAGGACATACGATCTTGCAGTAATTCCGTGGCGGCGTAGACGCCGCTTCCAGCTGCACCGCCTCAAGTACACGCGGCGTGCGGCTTCAGATAGCGCGATGCAGGAATTTTCAGGCTTCCGTACGATATTCGGTCTGCTAGGCGAGAAGTCCAGGTATATCTTTACGAAGGATTTTTCGGCGCTACCGGCACTATCGCAGAGCTTGCCCACGGGGCAGCGACTCATCGAGTTCCTCGAAATGTATGCGCTCGACCTTGTTCAGCATTGGCATCTCGATAATATCGAGGTCATGAATGACGCGCTGGCCCGTACGGACCGGTTCGTCCGCGCTGTGCATGCACGCTGCCTGCAGCGTGACGTCCGGTTTCTACTGCTCGTGGATCACGGACAGGAGCGTGTGGTCGGGACAGTTCCTCTGATGCAGGCCGTAAAACGAGCGCGGATCCCAGAAACCGAATACTCCTGTTTCGTTGAGTTGGCGTCGGCTCGCTTCTGGTTTCACACGGATAGGGCACGTCGCGGATTGCTTGAGGCATTGAGCGTATTGCCACATACGACACTACTCTCATGGCGTGATATGCACGATTACGAAATATGTTTTGAAAATGACGCATTCGGAGAACTGTATGTGTTCGTCGATGCCGGATGGATATTTTTCCCTCACGATTTTTATCAGCCCGTCGCTAACTGCATTCTCGGGCTGATGGACCGGCACCAGCGGCAAAGGGTCATGAATCCGGTTCACAGGGGAAATCACGGATATCTGCCTCACCATCCATCCGAGCGTGGATGGCTCGTTATCGACGATCCGAACATTCGATCCCGCCGGACGGAAGCCCTGTTGACCGACATCGCGCCTTCACTCCTTTCGCTTGCGGGCGTCACCCCTCCCGCTTATATGAAGGGAGTCGCACTGTTCACTGAAAATGAGCTTCACCAGTAAGTACCGAATTGCATCAGATGACCGTCTGGCTCGTCCTGCAGAACCAGCACGAAAACGATTTTTCATGAACCTTAGGGCTACGCTGCGCGTGGTGCTGGCATGCGCCATCGTAACTACGCTTGTGACATGGATCAGCCCTGAGGAAGTCTTCAAGCGATTTGCCTCAATACCGCTGTCTGCCGCGCTTGCGGGATTTGCGGGTGCCCTGCTTGGACAATGGCTGGGGTCTGTCCGATTGCGGCTTCTGGCTAACTCGCAGAGACTCGCGCTGACTGGGGTCGAGGCTTTTTTCATAAACCTCTCGGCCGTGTTCTACGGCTTGTTTCTACCCGGAGGTAGTGCAACCGGCTGGGCAGTAAGGCTGCTCCGGCTGGCGCGTGCCAAGTCAAATACCGGTGCGGCGTTGTTCGTTCTCGGCTGCGACCGTGTCCTGGCGACTGCAAGTCTTGCTGTCATTGGCGTGATAGCGGACCTGTTACTGAGGGGTCCGGCGTCAGTGGTTGTATCGGCCGGTCTGTTTTCTGCGACGCTTGGATCGACTCTGTTGGCAGTATTCCTTTTGGTGCCCTCTTTTAGAGTCGTATTGGCACCGCTACGACGTGTTCGTGTTGCGCGCTGGTTTGGTGAGTTTATCCGTAAACGCGAAGGCCTGGAGACAGGCCCGCCGTACCGAGCGGCAGTCATAGCACTGATTCTTTCGCTTTGCATCCATCTGATCGGCATTGCTGTCTGGGTATTACTGGCACGTTCACTGGGCATCGACGTTAGCGTTCTTGTTATCGCCTGGGTCCGCAGCACGGCGATGGTGGTCGCGCTGCTTCCGGCAACTGTTGGCGGCCTTGGCCTCCGGGAAAGCGCCGTGATTTACCTGCTGGCATCGTTTGGAGGAAGCGGCGCCGATGCGCTATCACTTTCGCTGGCCGTATTCGCCGTGACGGTGTTGGCTGTAGGCATCGTTGGGGGATTGGCCGAAGTGTGGTACCTGCTCACGCGGCGCCAGTCGAAGGCAGACAACACCGGCAATTCGTCGTCGAATTGACCATTCCTTTCTCCGGTGGTTTGTGGATTGCAGAGCTACCTACGTTTCCCGACATTGGTGAGGAGCCGAAAATACCCAAGAACCTACGAGTTACGCAATTCCTCAGCCTTGGAATTGTTACCGAGAATATGCCCAGGCGGCATGACAACGGTTCAGCGAGTGAAAGCCGAACAATAGCGGCGTCCCTGATGACTCGGCAGCGCTGCGGAAAGCTTCCGTAGCGTTCCTTGTTTGCCATCCACGCGGCGATCATGAGCCAGGTGCTAGGCATTGTGTGCCGGGTCATCGATTACCATGGACCTAGCCAAGAAGAAAACTACGTCAACTTGAGATGCTATTGTTGTGGTTGATTGCCAGCAGATGCTGCCATGAGTGAGCCAAAAATATAAATCCAGCACTATGGCTGGATTGTTATCTTACTGTTTATATTGCCCTATATGGTGCCCAGGGACGGAATCGAACCGCCGACACGGGGATTTTCAGTATATAAACCGATACATCTCTAAAGTTCTTGGGTTTTCTTAGCCCCTCTGATTTTATTCAATTTACTCCTACTGGATGTTCTGCGTGATTCTATTATCTTCCCCAGAATTGCCTAATTTTCTTGGCATGATTACACAGGAATTACACAGAAAAACTGTCATACAACCATCGGATAAAAAGACTGCAAAATCCAAGATCTTCAACAAACTACCACTATAAAAACAATTAGATAGCCAATTACACTGGTTGCTATTTATTGCCATTTGTGGCCGATACTTGCCTTCAAGTGCGCCATGCTGTTACAGACTTTTACTGCTCCTGCGACCATCAATTACGTATTATCACCCCTTCGGGTTGTAGCGACTATGGTATACCCATTAACTAATTGATAAGAATGATCAATACAAGGATGTCTATGACAGAGAAAATCACTCTCCAACAGTTTGAATCCTTCCTCTGGGAAGCCGCAGACATCGTCTACACCCCGGAGGATGCTTACCGCTGCTTCATGCGCACGGAGATGGACTGCCTGGTTCTTGGCTCTTACCTCTTGGGAAAGGAGGCCCAGCCCCGTTTTGACGACGATGAGAACTGGCGGGAGAGCTATCAGCTTGATTAAAGAAGAAGGATCAGGACAACGCAGGATGGGGGCAACCGGCAGTGCAGCTGACCACGCCCTGATGTGAACAATAATGCAACAGCTTGGTGAGGAACCGTCGAGCTGCAGGAGCGCACCATGAAATTTATCAAATACCTCTTTTCCCTGCTCAAAGAACTGATGCAGTACGCCTGGCAGCGTAAGATCTGGTGGATCGGCACCGGTAGTGCTTGTCTTCTTAGGTTTCGTCTCCTGATCGTAGTTGGCGAGACCGCAGCCCCCGCCTTTATCTACACCCTCTTTTATCGGCCTATGATGCAGCAGCCGAGTGCCAAGTCCACGCCCCAATGCAGCGCGGCATTGCGCTAGAACAGGTTGGTGAACTTGTCGATGTAATCGGGTGCCGACTCCAGCAGGCCGCCCAGGGGTAGCAGCTGGTAGAAGCGGGCCAGTCGTTCCTCAAAGGCCGAGCGGCTGTACTGTTCCTCGGCCAGCTGGTAGCCAGCCTGGCCGAGTTGTGCCCGCAGTTCCGGCGAACGCAGCAACCGGTCCATACCCTTGGCCATGGCCTCCACTGTTGGTTCAACCAGCAGGGCCTGGTCGTCACCGACCACCTGGGTATGGGTGGCAAGCCGGGTGGCCAGTACCGGCTTACCGGAAAGCAGATAGCTATACAGCTTCATCGGCGTATTATCCCCCTTGATCCGGGGTGAGACCAGGATGTCGGCGTGGGCCAGTACCCGGCCTAATGCCTCCACCGGGGCCTGGCCAGCAAAGATCACCTGGGCACCGGTTCCCAGAGCGTCGGCTCGCCGTTGCTGCTCCCTGATTTCTTCCGGAGTGCCGCCCACCAGGACAAGGACCGCTTCGGGATGTTCCGGGATAATACGGGCAAAGGCCTGCACCATCAGGTCAACCCCCTGGTAGCCCTGCATATTTCCCACGTACATCAGACGGATACCTTTCGCCGAGGTGATAGCCTCGGGCAGATCACCGGGCGCATCGCCAGCCATGGCCACGTCCGGCAACACCTGCACGTTACGCTGGTACTGCCGCGCGGCCTGGGCAATGGACTCGCACACGGCCACGGCCCCGATACAGTGACGCAGGGCGTGGTGTTCGAGAAACTCGAATACCTTGGCCGCTGGCCAGAGCAGGGGCGATTTCTCTACGATCTGGCGGCTCATCAGGGAGTCCATGTCATAGACAAAGGGAATCCCACTTCTGGCCGCAAGAAAGGCCGACTCCTCCACCGCGTGCACCAGGTCGTAACGCTTGCGGCGCAGCATGCGGCGCATTTCCACGGCCAGATAGAAATCGCAGATCAGCTTCTGCCAGGACGGGCCGATAGGCACCCGCCTGATGAATGGTGGTTTGTGGATACGGTAGACGGTGACCCCGGGCAGGCTGATTGCCTCGCCCACATGATAGGTCAGCACATCCAGTTGGTAACCGAGGGTGGACAGCCCCTCGCAGAGATACTTGACCGCGATGGGGGTGCCTCGGTTGGTGTAAAAAGGATGGGGGGCAAGCAGCAGAATATTCATAGGCGACTCACACGCAGACAGATAGGGGAACCGAATAGCCCGGTAAGGCCCAGCGCACGGGGCGGGGCCTCCAGGACCTGACTGAACTTGGGCATGGCCAAGACCCTGTGCAGTACCATGGGCCAGAAGAATTGGCCGCGTGCCGCAGTCCGAGCAAACCCCTGACCGGCAAAGGCCGTTCTCAGCCAGGCGGCACGATACATACGAAAGGTCCGGGTGTTGCCCTCGAATTGCATTTTCAACCCGTAGAGCAGAGGTGCCAGGGCATTGATGCTCATCACCTCGGGATAATCGACAATCACTGCCTGCCGGGAGGTGCGGCACAGCCCAGCAATGAACTGTTCTGCATCTTCGATATGGGCCAGCATGCGGATGGAGACCACCACATCAAAAGATTGCTCCGGGAACGGCGGGGCAAGCAGATCCCCCTCAACGCATCGGACCTGCTCGCCGTACAGACGGTGTACCCGCTCGAAGCAGCTCCCATCGGATCCCAGCACCGTGACCTTACAGCCGGCATCGAGCAGCGGCCCGCAGAGCTGCGCATGCCCGCCGCCAACGTCAAGGACAGTACCGCCGCGCCACGGGCCGAGCAGATCCAGGATAGCACGGTTCTGCACAGCAAGGAGGTAAGCACCGGCTGGGCCGGCGAACCGACGGGCATAGTCGTCGGTAGACGAGGCGATGTCCGGTGTCTCAGGCCCCATACCCACCTCCTTGTGTACCCGGAAAGTCGGGCAGGCTGCACAGCCGGGCCGCAAAGGCCTCGCGCTCTCCGGGATCAACAATCCAGTCCATGCGCCGCTCCATGAAGTCCTCCACCCCGGCCGCAGCCTCCTCCTCGACCAGACGGACCAAGGCCCGGTCATCCAGGGCCATAACCACTGCCGGGTCGGCCAAGGCCATACGGTCGCTGAAGTCCGGCCCCAACGGGCTGACCGGTCTGCGCCCGAAGATGCGCTCCACGGTCTTGGCTGCAAAGCCCTGGGCTGTCGTGTACTTGATACCACAGATGCTGTACAACCCCTCGATCCGGTGGCGGACAAAGGTGGAGCGGTGCGCCATGTCGGCCTGGCCCGGCCCTTGGCAGGGCAAGACCCCGGCCGTGACCCGCACCACCCGGTCGCGGCTGACCGGCCAACCCGGCACCACCCGAGCGAGATCGTCGATGAAAGCCTGTACCAGTTCCTCGTCAGGCTGCCGCTTTCCCTCCCAGACACGGTGAACAGTGCCGACAAAGGTACACTCGTTCCGGAACGGGGTGATGAAGTACATCCGCTCCCCCTCCACGGCCACGGCAGCCTCGCTGGGCGGCGGGACATCAAGGAGCAGGTTGAAGGTCAGGGACGGCTCCATCAGCTCCGGATAGTCCTGATCCAGCCGTGCCGCCACTTCCCGCGACCACGCCCCGGAGGCGTTGACCACGACCTTTGTCTGAAAGGTACCGGCACTGGTGACCAACCCGGTGACGTGGCCGCCCTCCTGCTCCAGGGCCAGGGCCTCGGTATGGTTCAGCAGGGTAGCCCCGCAGGCAGCGGCCCAGCGCAGGAGTTCCATGTGCAGCCGCTGTGGGCAGAGGAGCTGCCCGTCGTACCAGAGGGCACTCCCCTGAAGACCGCTGCGGGGGACCTGGGGAAAACGCGCAACGGTCTCCTCGATGCCCAGCACCCGGCTGCTGCCCAGGGCGCGGCGGGACAATAGGTCGTTAAGGGCCAGAGCGACACGCAATATGGGCGGTCGTTTGAGCCCCTGACCGTACAGCGGCATCAGGCAGGGCAGCACCCGGCAGAGGGGTGCAAAGGTTTCAAAGAACCAGCTGCGCTGGCCCACGGATTCAAAGAAGCGGGGCAGATCCATACTCTGCAGGTAGCGGAGGCCGCCGTGCAGGATGCGCAGGCTGGACAGGCTGGCCGCGCCGCCAAAGTCATCCCGTGCGATGAGCAGGGTCCGGAGGCCGCGTCGGGCCGCCTCCAGGGTCAGGGTCATGCCATAAATGCCGCCGCCGACCACGATCAGGTCGTAGTCACGGGCCAGGGCAGCAGGGAGGTCACGGGGAAAACCGCTCATAGTCCAATCCTCAGGCCGATCTGCTGGCGGAGAAAGGTAAACAGGGAGACCCGTCTGCCCAGGGGCGTCACTGGGGTCCTGTCTGTCAGGGCCTGGCAAATGGAACGGGCCGGATAATCCGGGTCAATCGGGGCGGTCAGGGCAAAGCCATAGGACCCGACCACGGCCTGTTGGGAAGGCAGGGCCAGGGGATCGGTGCCCGGCAGGTCTGGCAGCCCCCTCAACCGGGCCGGAAACGGCCACAGAGCAGGGCGACCGGCATTGTCACCGAGCAGGACCGGATAGCGGGCCGCTGCCCCGGCGACCAGCTCCCCCCTCCGGCCCAGCCACTTACCCACGCCCCAGGGCAGAACCGCCAAGGCACCGGCTGCCAGTATCTCCCTGGTGGTCTCATCCAGGGGCTGGCCATCGGCGAAGTGCGCCGCAGTGCACTGGGCCAGCACCTCTACTCCCTCGGCCGACACGACCTGCCGACCGGCGATGACCAGCAGGCGATCGGCAAGGCGCAGGGAGCAGTCTTCAGCTGTAGCCTGTACCGGCCAGGCACACTGCCCGGCGCGCCAGCGGGCAAAGACGTCGTGGCCTGTGATCTCGGCCAGCAAAAGTACGAGGAATCCCTCACCGGCAGTGCGCAGATTCTGTTCTGCCGCATGCAGAAAGACTGCCTCGTCAAAAGCAGGCATGGACATGAACGTGGCCGTCAACAAGGAGGGAGCGCATTACAGCCTCCCTCTGCTGCGCAGGGACGGGGAAGCAGGCAGCGAATTGGTCGTATGAACAGGGGGAGAACAGCGGAAGACCGGCAGTACAGCGGCCCTGTCGTCGCAGAGGGGACATCGGAGCAGCAAGGGTCAACAACCGGGCCGAACCTTGCACGATGAAGGGAACAGGCAGAACATTCCGCATAACCAGCCACTCCCGGCCGTATGGCACTGCACTGTGGCAGAAAAGAGGAGCGTATTTAGTCAGTATACGCCGCTTTTTTGGCGGCCGTCAGTCCCTCCTCATCTGTGTCGGCACCCCCGGGCGGCGGCGACTCCGAATCGCCGATCGCCTCTGAGTGGCGTCACGGCACCCGAATCCACCCCGGCGAGGGGTTCGCCGACGCGCTTTTCCCCATAACACCTACCCTCTGGCCAACCGCCACCATGGCCACGCCGCGGACGTCACAGCCAAAGGGGGGCGTCGTTGGGTGCAGATTCTTATCTCCCAGATAAAGATGCGGTCGCTTTTCTTTTATGAGCTGCTGAATTGCCTGATCTTTGTCTTGGTGATAGCAGCGGCGTTCTTTCTGGCCAAAGGGTTTTCCACGGATAAGCTGGTCATTATTTTTTCATCCCTCGTTTCGGCGTTATGGCGGCAGCTGTTACCTCGATCCTGAGTTTTACGGCTCTTTCTATCCTCCACTATTCTTCCGTAAGGAAAATTGTATTTGTACGGCAGGGAGGTAATGATACTGTCGATGGGACGCCCTGAGCGAGGCTGACCGATCATTTCTGCACCAAAAGCCGGATTGATCGGCCATTCGGCCGAATCATTCTCTTCTTCTTCCTTAGTTGGATGCCGCAAAAGATCTTTCCCTGAATGGGGAATATGGTATAAGTATGGTGGCTTTTATATCAAAGCGATGAAGCGAAACCAAAGCAGCCAATAAAACGCCCGGTAGTTACCTTGAATACGAACAACCAGCTCGGTCTTTTCGCCCTGAAAGGAAGAGAAGGGGTGAACGGCAAACCGAAGGAAATGCAAGCCCCTCTACCACAGCGCTGAACAGCTGTCCTTTGGCGCGGAACCAGTTCAACAACAGTGACCGGTTACATTTGAGCATCTTGGCCGCCTTCTTCATCGGTTCGTTCTTCGAGTGCATTGTCTTGGTGCATTGTGTGTCCAGAAACCGCTCCGCCCAGTAGGTCGCGGTGTACGACCAGAGAAACTGAAACCTCTCCTCGAGAAGATAACTTCTGGAGTGCGGGCGGTAAACTGTATAGCGTGAGCGATCACAGTTGCAGCTCGAACCGGCTGGCTAGTGAGAGATCAGTTTTGATCCCCTTCTCGAGTTCACTCGGCCCTTGTCTCAGGAGCTGCTCTCGGGCATTTCAGGCTTTTAAAGCCAGGGTTGGAGCAGGCATAAATCCTGCGGGTTACGGATTTTGACTGTTTTTAATCCCCTCGTGTTCTGACGACCCTGGCAGGCACACCCACACATATTGCTCTTTCGGGTACCGTCCTGTTTACCACCGCGCCGGTACCCGAGATACTTCCTGCGCCCATCTCAACACCGCCAATCACGGATACATTAGCGCCCAGCCAGACATCGGATGCTATGCGAACACCGGTATCAGGCTTTATGCCCTGCTCACGCATCGGTATGTCCAGCCGGTCTGTATTGTAGTTGCCACCGCCAACGAGATAACATCGAGGTCCAATCATGACGTCATCACCTATCGTAACAGGGCACTGGTTGGTTGACTGAATAATTGTCTGGGCCCCGATACCCGTCCTTGCGCCAATTGTCACGCTACCATCCTTGCAGGAAATCATGACATTGTTCGACATAATCACATCATCTCCCAGGGTCAGGGCCCGATCACAGTTTTCCGTTCTTGCATCCAGTATACAGGTCTCGCTGATAACGACATTGTTACCAAGATGGATGCGCTTCGGATGCCGGACAACAATATTCTGTCCAAACTGAACACCTTTGCCACATGATCCGAACATGCGTGGCCAGAACAATTTCCTAAGAATGAGCCCGAGGGCGCCGGGAAAGGCGCCCAGAAACATGCACCACTCAAAATAGAGCATGCCAGGGATGGACCGGTGCCCAACAATAACGTCCTGATATTTTTGAAGCGGGGATCCGCCTCCTGTGACTGCCGCATGGCTTTTTTTGTACCCTGCCACGATTCTGATCCCTGAAATGCAGCTTCCAGTAAGGTCAGGCCATGAGCCTGTCAGTAAACTCCGTCAGCGATTCAAGTGATTCCTGATCAAAATATAACCTGTACCAGAATTCAAGATTTAACAGAATCCAGAGTCTGTAGTTATGATCGTACTTGCCTGATATGTGCTCATCCAGAATACGGAATATGTAGTCTTCGTTAAAAATACCCGCCTGTACAAACCGGGACTGCGAAAACAGTACCTTAAGGAACTTCTTCAGGTCTGTTCTCATCCAGATTGCAATCGGAAATGAGAATCCCTGTTTCTCCCTGTTAATCAATTCCTCCGGTATATACCTGCCAGCGACCTTTTTGAGTATATATTTCAGTGTGTGGCCTTTCAGTTTCAGGTGCGCTGGTATTGATGCAGCGTACTCAACCAGCTTGTAATCCATCAAAGGCGGCCTACTTTCTATCGAATGCGCCATTGACATGCGATCTACTACGGCAAGCAGGTGATCAGGCATACGCGTCATCAGGTCCGTATAAAGCATCCTGTCAACTACGTCGTCAACATTTTCTGCGTTAAAATATTTCAGGATCTTGTCAGAAGAATCGTAATCATCAACCTGTGCTCTGGCGTCATCGGTAAATAACTGCCGCTTGGCTTCCTGTGTAAATCGCAGAAAGCTCATGCTTTGCGCATACCGTTCACCGCTGGTGAAGAATGACATATGGTTTACCCATGATGCCTTCTGGGTGATACTTTTATATCCAAATGATTCGGGCATCCTGTTGATTACCCTTGTCATAACCGATTTTCTGAACCATTGGGGAAGCAGACAATAGTAGTCTACTATTCGTTGCCCTGCGTAGCGGTCATAGCCAGCAAAGTTTTCGTCGCCACCATCACCACCCAATGCGACCTTGACGTATTCACTGGCCAATTGGGAAACCAGATATACTCCAACTCCAAATGGGTCTGATGGCTCATCCATATGGTAGATCATCGACGGTATCAGATGAATTAGATCCGCCTGAACGACCCGCTCATGCCATTCCATTGCATATTTCTCCACAACCATCTTTGCATAGGGCAGTTCATTGAATCCTTGCTCCTTGACACCAATTGAGAAACTGGGTATCGGTTCGTCCGACTGTCCTGCCATTATCGCTGCCACAGTACTTGAATCGATCCCGCCACTCAGAAATGCGCCAACACGAACATCACTGAGTGTATGCATCTTTACGGTATCGCTGATCAGGGCATCAAGACTGTCTTCAATTTCGCTCTCGCTGCAACTCAACTTTTCATAGAAATCGGGGCTCCAGTACTGAGATATGCGAACATCCCCGTCTTTATAGATAAGTGAAGTCGCCGCAGGCAGTTTCCTGATACCTTTAAAGAGCGAATACTGATCAGGGATAAAGCGTAACGAGACATAGTGCCAGAGTGCATTCAGTTCCACCTCTGGCCTCACCCGCCCGGATTTAAGTATTGCCTTGACTTCTGAAGCGAACAAGAACACACCCCTGTCCTGGTAGTAAAACAGGGGTTTTTGGCCAATGTGATCGCGTGCGAGAAACAGTTCCTTTTTGCCGGAATCCCAGATGGTAAATGCAAACATACCACGCAGGTAACGTACACAGTCAATGCCATGTTCCTCGTATAAATGAAGTATGACTTCGACGTCGGAATGAGTCCTGAACCTGTGACCCTTGGTCGTTAGTGACTCGCGTAACTCCGGACTATTGTAGATCTCACCATTGCAGACGAGCTGCAGGTTGCCTTCCTCATTGGGAATAGGCTGTTTACCACCCTTCAGATCGATAATGCTAAGCCGGCGATGGCCCAGGGCTATAGCATCATCTTCGTAATAGCCCTCACCATCCGGACCACGGTGCCCCATTGCCCGGGTCATTGGACGAATCACATCCCGGTGACTAGCTGCAATGATTCCCGCTATACCGCACATTCTGGGGTCCTTTAGTGAACTGCCTAGTTAAAAATTCCAAGCTGTTCTAACGAAACAGGTCAGCATCCTTGGATCCCGACATAAATCGTGTAATACCTTACAGATATCCTTCGCTCTTATACCACTCTGCGGTTTTTCTCAACCCTTCATCGAGCCCGACCCTCGGTACATAGCCAAGATCTGTGCGTGCCTTGGTAATATCAAATGCACGTACCTGACGAAACCAGTCGACACGCCTGGGGAAAATTGGTGGTGTGATTCCGAACGGCTTGCAAAGTTTTTCCACTATATGGCCAATAATGAGCATAGGGGTAAAGGGAAAGTGGGGAATCTTGACTTTAGCCTGCATGGCCGCTGCAACCTTTTCAACCAGCGTTTTGATCGGTACATATTCTTCATCCGCGATCAGGTAAACCCCGCCCTTTCCCTTATCCAAGTCCAGCGTCAAGACAAATGCGTCTACCAGATTGTCGATATAAAGAGGGTGATAAAATGTTTTTCCCGAACCAAACATCGGAAACATGCCTTTCTTGACCCGTTTAAAGATCATAAAAAACCGTTCCGGATCACCTGGACCATATATGGCTGTCGGCCTGAGTATTATGCAATTCAGTCCTTTCTTGATGAATTCCTGGGTGACCTCTTCGCCTTCATATTTAGTTTGCTGATAGTAATCGGCTGGGGCAATCGGTGAATTTTCGTTTCCCGGAGGTTGTGTGACATGACCATGCACACCTTGAGTGCTGCAATAAACCACTCTTTTTACATTGCATGCTTCTGCCGCTTCCAATACATTGCGGGTACCGTTGACATTAACATCGTAATAATAACTATCCGGTACATTTAATTTGCGGAAAGCAGCCGCAAGGTGAAAAACGAATTCCATTCCAGTCATTGCATCCATAACCGTTTTTTTGTCAGTTATGCTGCCTGTTACAAGTTCAGCTCCTTGTTTTTTCAACGTGTCATAGAAAATTCCGGGCTGATTATCAAGCGACCTTACCGTATGTCCAATTTCAAGCAGCCGTAATACAAGCATCGCGCCCGTAAATCCGGTCCCACCAGTAACTAGTATTTTCATTGGTCTGTCCTAATAGAATTTTCAGTTCGTACGTTTCTCATCCATCAAGCTCATGATTCTTTCCACTTCATGCCTTGCCGTGTCTTTATCCCAGTCAAAAAGCCTGCATATCTTTGGCGCTAGCTCAATTGTTCGCACGGGATTCTCCCAAAGCGTGGTTCGGCGGAAAACCAAATCGTCCAGGTGGATAACAGACTCATCTTTGATTAATACCCGTAATCCGCCTAACCATGTGTCATCATCAGGCTTCCATGTACAAGGGTAATTCCAGCTTTCAGGCAATATGCTGCTGGTCGCAGCGTAAAACCCGTCCTGACTATTATTTGTTGGGATGTTACGCGGAAAAATCCCTCTCAATGTCTTTTCAGCTGTATATCTTGAAGTCGTCAGTTTTACCCCGGATACACTGAAAAAACCTTTTGCGCCGCCTTTTGAGGAATGGTCAAAAATGATGTCTTTTGTCGCGAAATCTTTCCCGCCTGCTTTTGTTGCTGATTGCAAACCAGACAAAACATAAAGGATATCAGATGGTTTCAAATTCAATCCAGGAATTGCCTGATTCAGGTCCTCAATAAAATCCACGATTTGTTCCTGTGTCGGGGCAGCTCTTCTGGACTCTACGGACCAAGGTACCTGGCCGGTACCTGCGAGCAGCCTGTTTTTCCACGAAACAAGAAAAAATGTATGCGAGCCCCTCCGCCTGGACATAACTGCTACCCCGTGGTCTGAAACCGGTTCACGGTCAAACAGGATATTCCATGCAAGCATACTGCGAAACAGGGATGTTTCATCCCGATCCATGCGTCTTGCCAGTTCCCGTGACCAAGGCCCGGCTGCATTGATTACGACATCTGACCTGAAGGTGTATACCATATCAGCCAGGTGATCATAGGCGCACACGCCCTCAACCTTACCAGCATCACTAACCAACTGTTTTGCCTCGGTATAATTTAGAACCGTTGCACCATTACTACAGGCCATTCGCAGCACCTCTATAATCAGGCGCTGTGTATCCTCAACGTAACCGTCGTACCAGATTGCACCACCTTGCAGCCCGCGCCGATCGACCATCGGAAATATTCGTACTGCTTCATCGGTGGACACCATCCGTCCTGAAGGAATTGTATTGCCTGGTTGCAAGCCAAGGTTTCGATCCCGGGTCAGGTAGTCATATATTCGCAGGGCAATGCTCAGGGTTGAATTACGCCGCAGGCCTTTACCGTAAATTGGTACCATACAGGGCAAAGGCTTTACCAGATGCGGGAAGCTCTTCAGAAACCAGCGTCGCTCAGCTGCAGAACGCTTCAATCGTGCATAATCGAGACTCTGGAGATAACGGAATCCCCCGTGAATCAGCCTGAGACTGTTAAAACTCGTGGCCCCGCCAAAATCCCCTTTTTCAAGCAGTAGTGGCGACAATCCAATGCGCGTAGCTTCCAGCGCAAGCATGGCACCATGAACTCCACCACCGACCACAATCAGGTCAAAATCGCGCTTGCTCGCCAGCTGCGGGTTTCGTATCAGTTGTGAAGACATGGGTTGTTTAGAAACCGGCACTGTTAACAACTAGGTTCTCCTTGAGAATTCGAGATATTGGCCGACCTGAAACGGTCTGATCAGTGTCAACTCAGGAACTGTAGAATTCCCGCTGCCATTTCCTTTTCAGGAGTTGCATGGAAATCTGGTTCTTAAAGAACCGGAATGGGGTCTCAAGTCGTCCGTATAGGTGTATAGCCAGCGAATGATCGCCAAGTATCGTTTTCAACTGCTTCGCTGGCTGATCACTATCAATTTTACCCTCTATCCAGCACCCGAAACTGCCCGCTCTGTTTGATTCGGACGGAAAATGCAGGGGATCACTGCCGGAGAGAATCCGGCCACCCTTTGCCTCCACCGCGCCGAACTGGCCCGGCCTGGGCCAGAAAAAGGTCTGTTACTGTTATCACACAGGAAGTAACTTTGCGGGTCCAGGGTTGAGATCAACTCATCGAGAATTTGACCTCTTTCACCCAGCCACTTGCCAACCGCCCATGGTACACAGGCGATAGAATCATTCGATTGAATGTATTTAACTGTCTCAATCAGGCCCAGTCCATCCGGAAAATCAGGACTATCAGTTGCCAGCGCAAGCACCTCAAGGTTCTCGGCGGTAATTATTTTCCTGCCCGCAATAATGTAGAACCCGTCGCCACTATTATTGGAAAAATACAACGCGCTACTATCGCGGGTAGGACTGCATTCCCAGTTTTCAACTGTTACGCCCTCACTCCTGTCACTATCCATACCAACTGCGAGTTTCCTGAACCAGCTTTTCCCCGCCCAGTCGGTGAGAACCAGAACAGATGAAAATTCCTGACCATCGCCGATTACCGATGCGGCTTTTTTGAAATTACTTACGGCTGCATCAAAAAAGACTCTCAAATCGAAGCAGCTGTAGATATGAACATGGGTGTCAATTAATATCAACGTATAGCACTCCCTACTGCAAATAGTGGACTACTGCAGACCACCGAGTAACGTTTATTCAACCAGTTTCAGGACCTGCCGCATCTTGCGCTCATATACAGGGCGAGAATATTTTTCCTCATATAACCTTCTGGCATTGGCAACAATCTGGTTTGCCTGCTCCTTGTTCTGTATGGCTTCAATAATCCCCCGAGACATGTCTTCGGGTTCAGGCTGCACCAGGAAAGCAACATCGCTATTCAATACCTGGGTATGGGAGTAAATGTCTGTCGCCACCAATGGTACCCCGCTAGCCAGCTGTTCATAGACCTTCAGTGGCGTATTGGTTCCACTGGATCGTGGAGAAATCTGTACCGAGGCCAGTTGGCAATAATGCCTCGCCAGTGACTGGGCTACCCTTCCAGTAAAGATCACATGATCTTCCACACCCATATCTTTTGCGAGTCTGGAGTAGAGATCAACCTGGGCACTGTTCCCACCGACAATCAACAGACATGTATCAGGCACATGATCAATTACATATTTGAAGGACCTTATGAGTATATCGATGCCCTGGTACGGCTCAAGCGTACCCGCATACACAATCACCCGCCTCCCCTTCGGTATATCTATCGGCCGTGTGTCCCGTCCGTCATCCTGACTTTTATCATTCGTTGCTTGAATATCATGCTTCAGTTTGACGGGCTCGATGATCGAGTTTTCTATCAACAGGTGCTTTCCCCTGTTTCTGATCACGCCATTTACATAATCCGATAAATCCGGGCATATGGTTATCACTGCCTCTGCCGCTTGAATACTTTTATCTTCCAGTTTTTTGAAAAGCCTTATAATCAGGTTCGATTCTGTAAACCGGAAGTTTGTTAATTGCTGAGGTAACGAAGAATGCATGTCATAAATCAGCTTGAAGCGAAAAATCGGCTTGAGAATAACACAAAAGAAAACAGCCTCTTCATGCGCATGTACAAATTTGTATCGATTTCTTAACAGCAAAAAGATTGTCCATATGATTATGAAGCAATCAAGGAACAACTTCTGGTAGGATGGCCCAACTTTCACATCACCGAGAAACCTGAAGCGGGGGATGCGAATAATCCGCACATTGGGTATATCAACATCCACACCTTCGCCATAAGTCAGCAGATCAATCTCAACGCCCATTTCTGAACTGACAAGTGTGCGGTAATAAACACTGAATGGAGTGCCGCGTGGAGAAAAGAACGGTTGTGGGGCTATGACCAATGCTTTCATTTATCTATTGTCATACCTGAAACAGGTGTACAGACCGCCAATTGACAGTCAGTTCCTAAGCGCACTCTCAAGTTCACAGACAGAAATGAGGCGCCGAAAATATTATTAACTGGAATCCTGAACACTAAATCAATCCCTGCGTCGCTAACAACTCAACTGTACCCGACCCAGGACCCCTAAACGGCGCAGGCTCGCTGCAAAAAGTGTCATAATTAAAATTCTATCATTTATAGCGTTATTTAACATAAATAATACGCAGCAAGCAATCGTCTCTATAGATAATCACGACCATCCCATAAACTTTGCGCGAGTAGCAAATTGACCTGTAGAGGTGAAACTCTTGAATTACCTCGGAACAGAGCATTGATGTCGCGGCGCTGTAACAAATAGCGATGAAGATAAATCAGAAAGTTGACAAGAATTACTGGATATATAGCGGACAGAAAGGCTAACGATTCCGGCTATCAATTTATGATTTTTTCAATCTTGTATTCCTTAAGATCTTTTGCGTGTGTAAAAATTATGATTTCTCCAATTAGCCCAATGGCAATGATCTGTATGCCAAGTACAATTAATAATGAGCTTAGAATTAGGGCGGGACGGTCAGCCAGGGCGACATTAAAAAACAAACGCTCACTGACAAGCCACATGGTTGCTACCAACCCAAGACCAAAGATTGATGAACCGACAAGGCCAAAAAAACGCAGTGGTTTTTTTGTGAATTTTATAAGAAAGAAAACTGTCAGAAGGTCAAGGAGTCTCCTTAAGTATATACCCGGAGCGTAGATGCGCTGAAAGGCATCGCTTTTGCTCTGCTCAACATCTACTTCGACTATCTTGAAGCCATGGCGATGTGCCATGATAGGGAAGAAACGGTGCAAGTCTCCGTAAAGCGGTACATCCTCCATGACCTGTCGTCTAAAGACTCGAATGCTACAACCCGCATCGTGAATCCTCAAGTCCGAGAAGGACCGTAGCATGAAATTGAAAATACTGGACTGCAGTTTGTTGAGAATAGAATCCCTTCGCGGCCACCTTCGTGCTATTACCATATCACAGTCATCAATGGCCTTGATGAGCCCGGGAATTTCGCTTGCCTCCACCTGTTTATAGGCAGGCAGGGTAAGCAAAATATCGCCAGTTGCTTCACCAAAGGCGGCGTTCAATGAGGTAGATTCGCCAAACCACTTGGCGAGCGTAATGATTGTAAGTTCCTCGGTCTTCTGTATTTGCGCAAGCTCCCCCAATGCATCTGTATTCCCACTATCAATTACATAGATGATCTCGTATTCCAGTCCGGCAGCTTCGACTCCGCGCTTATATTCATGGAAAAGCTTGGTAATGGGGTCATATCGTTCAGATATGGGTATAATTACCGAGAGTTTTGCCTTTTTCTTGTCTGTATGGTTCACATGGATCACCTTATGTCATTTACTGCCTGCAGCTCTTAATCTGTGCGAAATGCTCAAGCTTCAAATCACCAGTGCGGTATATCAGTTCACCAAGCAAACCCCATAGCAAAAGAATCATAGCAAGCGCAAAATAGAGTAATCCAACGCTCAGAAATACTATACCGCTTTTACTATAAACCAGCAGCAATCCAGCTATAGATGCTGACAGGCCAATAATCGAGGCGATGACAGCAAACAATCCAAATGCCATCAATGGTCGTGAAAAGAACGACAGGATGGTCTTGATTGTTATCAGATCAATGAGAACCCTGTAAATGCGCGACAGGCCATATTTGGATATGCCGAATTGCCTGGCATGATGCTTAACCTTGACTTCAGCAATTCTGGTCCCTGCCAGAGATGTCATGGCAGGAATGAAGCGATGCATTTCTGAGTACAGTGGTATTTTTTTTATAACACCAGCCTTATAGGCTTTCAGTGAACATCCGTTGTCCCTGATCGGGACACCGGTTATTTTCCCTATCAGCCAGTTGGCAATATAGGAAGGAAGTTTTCTGGTGATCAGTTTATCCTGTCTCTTGTATCGCCATCCAACGACAATGTCGTAGCCTTCCTCGATTTTTTCCAGTAGCAAGGCTATATCATCGGGATCATTTTGCAGGTCACCATCCATGGTTACCAGTACCTTGCCGCGCGCGTGGTCAATTCCCGCTGCCATAGCGGGTGTCTGGCCATAGTTACGGCGAAACATGATCAGTCGCAGCCGCTTGTCCTGCTCCGCCAGTTTAAGGGCTTCGGGGATGGTGTTGTCACGGCTACCATCATCGACAAATAGGATTTCATACTCCAGTCCAAGCGGCTGAACCGCCTTTACGATGGCCTCGTAAAGAGGTTGAACACTTGCTTCCTCGTTATACAATGGGACAATGATGGATAGATCCATAAATGGCTTTCGGCATTGGTCGGATACGCGCGCGTCGGGATAACCTGTAGTAATTATCGTCATCTTTATCATAAAGATAAACCAAAATCCGTGACATTCCGAAGATATTAGGCAGTGTCCGTCCATAAACGGACGAATTTCAACCAGGCTCGTAATCCAATTTTCACGAGTGAGCCAACACTGTCTGAGACGACCGCGTCTGCCTGGCCAAAGAAGCACTTTTTTCCAGGACAGCCGCTGATCCGCCTGCGGCGCACCGAGGAAACCCTGGGCGGCTTGGCTCATTCCACATTCAACCTTGCCGCGTCTTCAGGCTGATTGTATTCACGCAGTAGCGCCAGATTGTGCACCACCACCGAAGACCAGATGAATGACTTGAAATGGACTAGAACCTATCTCAAAATTGTTCTCGATTAGCACGAATATCCACCCAGGCTCACATAGTGAACCACTGTTTGGAGCACGCCATCGTCAGGATCACAAACCGGAGAGCGATCATGGCGATGAATCCGATACAGGTTCAGCAGGGCCTGAGTCTGTCTGAGTTGTTTGATCGCCACGGAACGGAACCGCAATGTGAACAGGCCCTGGAGCAGGTGTGTCGGCCGAAAGACTTCCACTGCCCACACTGCGGCGCTACAATGCCGCTCCTGTCGAATACAGACGAGTTTGCATTCAGGGACGACCTTCCATGGCTCCAAGCGGGCGTTGAGCGCGTGATTTCAGGCGATGTTCCTGATCAGTCAGTCGAAAGTCAGCATATCGGCACTGGAGTTAAGGCGACAGCTCGGTGTTAGCTATCCCGCAGACTGGCGGGTCAAACACAAGCTCATGCAGGTGATGGCCGAACGCGAGGTGGGATGGACCTTGCAGGGCGAGGTAGTCATGGATGATGCCCACCTCGGTGGGCAACGCCGGGGCAAGGCCGGATGGGGATCGGAGAATAAAGTCGCCTTTGTGGCGGCCGTCCAGTTGAGTGCGGAAGGCCATCCCCAGGCCCCCCGCTTTGACCCGGTCACGGGCTTTACCAAAGAGGCGATCGGTCACTGGGCCACGCGCTATCCGGGCACCTCGACCCGGGTAGTCAGCAATGGATTGAACTGCTTTCCTGGTGTCGATCAGGCCGGCGCGATCCATGCGCCGGAAGTAGCCGGTGCGGGCCGGCACAGTACGGACATGCCGTGATTTATCTCGATCAATACCGTATTGGGCAATGTTAAGACTTCCCCGGGGGAACCAATCATGTCTTCAATTCCAGAAAAATTCGCCCGTCGTTTCCCGGCTGAGTATCAATATCGGTTCATCCGGCGATTCGATTTGAAGCGCCAACCTGCCATGCCTGTTGCGGTCCGCCACAAGAACCGGCCCGCGCACGGAGACCTGGCTTCGATTAGCTGAGCATACGTGCTAATCAGGAAAAAATGAACGCATTCGGAAACGGTTGACAATTGCATATGAGGACTAATTTATGAGAATAAAACTTGGACTATTACTTGTTGCGATGACAACCCTGTTAATCGAATTGTTATTAATCCGCATATTCGACGTCATTCTGACTTCGAATCTGGGATATATGGTTATAACGACAGCACTCTTATCGCTTGGATTGGGCGGGATTTACAGGGCTATAAGACCACTACCTGCAGAACGTAATGTCAATCGCAACCTAGCTGGTTTTGCCACATTCTTCGGGTTGTCCACCCTAGCCATACTTCCCGTATTTAACATATTACCGTTTGACTTCTATGAACTGGCTGATGCACCTGTTTCACAGTCGCTTTATTTAATCGGTATGTATTTAAGTGTGGCTTTTCCGTTCTTTTTTGCCGGCTTGATTTTTACAACCGTATTTAGTGAGTACTCGGACAGGATTCAAATCCTCTACTTCTGGGACCTGGTAGGGGCGGGACTGGGTGCTGTTATACTCATTCCATTTTTACCGAAATTCGGTCCGGGTGGCATGCTCTTTATTGCAGCGGCTCTGGCCCTTGTTGCATCAGCATTATTTTCGGGCAGTTGGCGCTGGGGCGGGATAGTTTGCGCAGGGGTCGCAGTATTGATCCTGATACCGATGGTGCATTATCCGGATTATTACGATTTCAAGGAGCATCTTGACAAACGGGGCGTCAAAACAGCACGCGAGCTTGAACGGATAGAGTTTACCCACTGGGATCCAATATCAAAAATCGATGTGGTTGACTTGACCCCCCGCGATCCCGCCATATTAAAAAAATTCCAGGAGACTCACGTTATGGGCGCTGTATCAAAGAAAGCCCAGTATGACGGAGGCAGTCAAACCAGTGATATTTACCAGTTTGACGGTGATCTACAGAAACTGAGAAATCAGGTCGAAACAGGCCAGTTTGCGAAATTTCACAATGCCCCTTGGTGGGAATGGGGTGTACTGGCCTCGCATTATCTGAAACGCGACCAGGGCCAGAAGGTGCTCATAATAGGCAGTGCAGGCGGTCAAGAGACCAAGGCTGCGTTGATGTATGGTGCAGGATCGATTGACGCCATCGAACTCGTGGGAACAGTTATTGAGTTGGGGAAAGTCAGGTATGCTAAATACAATGGGGGCATCTTTAACCATCCAAACGTAATCGCCCGCAAGGCGGAAGGCCGGAGTTTTCTGCGTAGCACAAAGAATAAATACGACATTATACAAATATTCAGCAATCATACTTCGTCGAGCATAGCAGCGGGTAACGGCGCCATGGCTACGAGCTATCTGCAGACGGCCGATGCCTTCCAGGAGTATTTCAGCCATTTGTCTGAGGATGGAATACTGCATATGAATCATCACATTTATCCAAAACTGGTGACCACCGCTGCACTTGCCTGGTCACGCATGGGCCGTAAGGACTTTCAGAAGCATGTTGTCGTGTTTCACAAACGGGGGGGATGGGGGGACAACCTGCCCACATTGTTAATCAAGATGACTCCGTGGACACAAAATGACATACAGGAGTTATTCAGTCTCATAAAGATGTTTGGTGATGAAGAAACATACATGCTGGCAGAAGATCCGATCAATCCCGACAACAGCTTTCTGAGTCCGGAATTCTACAGTGGCAAAATGTCGCAATCACTCCTTGACTCAATACCATATCGTGTTGCGGCCTCGACCGATGACAAACCGTATTTCAACTTCCTGAGGAAAAAGATTGGTCTGCTTGAGCCCGATTCCCGGGTATTTGTTAACGAACCAACGGAGGTTCTTATCAACTCACAAATGCACAGGGGGATACCTATGGATATTATCCACCTGATTGTAACCAGTACCCTGGGGATTCTAGCTGTCCTAGTCTTTATCTTCCTGCCGCTGCTCTTCTCAAAGGTTGGCAGGGCTAAATGGCCATGGAAATACACAACCCTTGCGTACTTTTCGTGTCTTGGCGCTGGATTTATAATTATAGAACTGGCATTTACCCAGATTTTTATGAAGCTTATCGGTTATCCCCTCTACGCTTTCTCGACGGTAATTTTCGCGCTGCTTGTTTCATCTGCTATAGGAAGCGTTTACTCATTCAAGCTAGGCATAAGTCCAGAGAAGAGGTGGGCCGTTCCCTTCTTGGGAGTGCTGATCACAGGGCTTTGCTTGTACACCGTTTACCCTCATGTTTTTAATATGGGACTGGGGTTTCCTTTACTTGGCCGTATAGCAGTGGCCTTCGCACTTATATTCCCTTTGGGGTTTTTTCTTGGCATGCCGTTTCCTCTGGGAGTTTTGGCAATCAGGCAGATGCCGAGGGGGGCAGTGGCATGGGCTTGGTCAATGAATGGTCTTTTTACGGTCGTAGGCGGCGTAGGCAGCGTGTTACTTTCAATATTTCTTGGTTTCAATCTTAGTTTGCTTGTGGCATTTGCGATCTACGCAGCAGCATTCTACTTCTTTGCAATGCTCCGCAGTACCGCACCTTCTGGGGTAGAACAGCCCCTGGAAGCCACCAAATGGGCCGCTCCATAGTGTATGTGATCAATGACTGGCGAGAACGGTTACCGGCCCGCTGTATGGACTAGGGCTTCCGGAATCGGGAAATAATATCATCGTAAATCCGCTGCGGCGCTACCGAAACGCTACGCTACCTACACGGAGGCAGATTCGGTCGTTGCTGAAAAGCGAATCAAGCAGCATCGAGATCGACGACTGAGTGTTGAAGGGGAATAGCATGTCCGGGCGATACTGGCCCGGCCGGAGTGAAACCTAAAGGTCAGCAACGCCCGTTGAGCCTCGCCCATCAAAAAACGCTGATCTGTCTTTTCGAACTGGCGATCGAAACCTCCATGCGACTCAAGGAGATGTACACCCTCGGTACCGCAAAGGTCTCGATCAAGGACAGAATCATTATACTCGACAAGGCGAATATTGGGGACAAGCGGATTACAGCTGAAAGCCGGACTGATCGGCCAACAGGCTGATTACCCGTCTTTCAACTCTGATTGCGCAGTCGCCTAATCCGTTTTATACCTGCGGCCAATCCAAAAACCAGGACATCGGCAGCGCTACCGACGCCGTGACATCTCGATCGAGGAAGCGATTGCGACAAATGTTTGCTGTTTCATAGAGACCCATCCGTTGTAAACACTACCGTATTATCGCAGAAGGCGGGATTTAATCAGAACTGCCTTAGATCGCACTTGTCTCAAACATGGCCGTCAGTTCTGGTTAAGAAATTTCTTTCCGTAAACCTCTTCAATTTTCCCTCTCAATTTTCTGTCCATCTCCTCGCAACGAGCCAGGTCGATTATCTCTTTTTTTTCTTCGGTGCGAAGATTCTCGCGAATCGATACTGCCCGGTCCAGACGGTCCGCGGAAACGGGAATCCCGAGACGATCAAACATCGTCTCTAGAGCTGCCCGGTCATTTAACTGGTCCGTCGTCACATCGACCCAGACGACGTTGGGGTAACGCTCCTTCATCGCCCTGACCCGTGCCTCGGTCTCGTACCAGTACCACAAACATTTATAGAGATCGTGCCCGAACTCGCTGGAGTCGTCCGATAGCTCGGGAATCCGTATGATATTCGTCGACTCATTCAGATCCAGCATATAATAATGACCCCTTTTCGTTTTGACGGGAACAGAGTCGATCGCTAGAAAGGAGGCAGCAACGCTGACCGGATCCCGCTTCAGATGAATAATCCGGGTTTTGGATCCGAAATATTCGATGGCTGGAGCGGCGAAGTTCTTGATGAATTGATGGTTGGTCTCGAGATAATACCGATGGCCCGCAGCGGCCCGCTTGATATGCGTGCGCTTCAGAATACAAAACAGCCGCCGGAAGTACTCATCTCGATCGATCCCCTGAACTCGGGGATAATTGCTATGCATGACGGGGGGTGGCTCGTGCAGGCAGATCGCTCCATCCACCACTGTCTCGAACACCCGCGCAAGACTGGTAGTCCCGCTTCGTCCAGTTGTGGCGACGAAAATATAGCCCTCCACGTTCCGGCAGAAAAAATCAAGCCAGGCATTGTACAGGGTCACGGTGACGGGATTGCGCTTCAATGCCACAGCCACCGGGTGTTTCCACCATGAGGGGACCGCTCCAATCGAATCGCCTTTGGCGTCATGGACGAGACCGGACATATTTCATCCTCGGGTCAATAGACGGGGGTCCGGGGTTTTAGGCTGCGTTTCAGACGTCGGAGCAGATGAATGACGCGCGCTCCCATGGGAGTCGCAGCCAGAAACAGGAGTGCTTTCCATGAAAACCGGCCTCTAAGACTGGACCTGAATGCCTGCCGTGCTCTCGCAAAATCATCATTGCCGAAATAAATACGTCCCAGCGTGTAATATAACGGTCCCAAAATCTTTTTCGTATCCACGTTTTCTCTCGCGACCTCTTCGGGATACGCGTGCTCGATTTTCCTTACGACATGAATGATCGATTCCTTGATCGACGCAACCTGTTTTTGAGAATAGCCGTGGACACGCCGCTTCACGAGCGGAAAAGGTACACAGGCCATGGAACAATGGACGGACATTCTTAACCACATATCCTTGTCCTCGACGTAACGAAGGCACTCGTCGAAAAGCCCAGCCTTCTCAAAACAGTTTCTTTTAAGCAGCGCCGTTGACGGCATAATGGGGTTGATCTTCATCAGCGTCGAAAAGGCGTTCTGGATCAGCCCGGATTCCGAGATCATCTGGTCATAGCATCCGCGTTGTTTCCAGTACGACCCGACCATGGGTTTCACCCCGCCGAAGTACTCCGCGTCCGAAAAAACCAGGCCCAGACGCGGGTCGGACTCGATTAATTTGATCTGTAGCTCAAGTTTAGACGGCAGCCAGTGATCATCGGCATCCAAAAAAGCTACATATCGGCCTTTCGCCACCAGAATACCCGTGTTTCTGGCTTTGCTCGGACCTGCGTTTTCTTGATAGAGGTACGTGATCCTGTTTTTATAGTCCTTCAGCAACTCCCGAGTTTCGTCGGTCGACCCGTCGTCTACAACGATAATCTCGAAATCCCGATAGGTCTGTTTAATCACACTGTCAAGCGCTTCAGGCAGCTGCTGCGCCGAATTGTATGCGGGAATGATGACGGTGACGGCAACCATTTACCCCTCTCCGAGCAATGTCCTGTACATGTATTGTATTCGGGTTTCGATCAAATTCCGATCGAAATGCTTGACCACGAACTCCCTGGATCGTTGACCGATGGACTCCCTCAACACGGGGTCATTCAGTAATCGTATGCATTGATCAGCCAGATCATCGGCATGGTCGGCGATGATGATCTCCCGACCATCCGTGACCGGAATCCCTTCCGCGCCTATGGCGGTCGACACGACCGCCTTACCCATCGACATCGCCTCCAAAATCTTGACCCGGGTCCCTCCTCCATATCGGATGGGTATCGCAACAACAGCTGATTGCGCATAGGCGGGGCGCAGGTCGGGTAGTTCTCCGGTGACGAAAATATCGGTCCCGTTCGCCAGACTAAGAACCGATTGGACGGGCTTTTTCCCGGCAATGATGAAACGGGAGGACGGAACTTTCCTGGAAATACCGGGGAACACCTCACGTGCGAAGAACCGAACTGCGTCCACATTCGGAGCGAAGGACATGTTACCAGGGAAAAGAATATCAAGACTGCGGCTCGAACTTGCCGGAGCCGGTTTGAAATAGCCCGAATCCACGCTATTGGGGATAACCCAGGCATTTTTTGATAATCCGTTTCTGATCACTTTATCTTGATCCAGTTCGGAACATACCGCACAGACGTCAAACAACGGTATCGCCATTTTTTCGTAGTGCCTTAATCTCATGAGGTCCAAACGGCTAAGTGATTTCCCGATCAAGGTCCTTGGGATATTATCTGAAGATATTGACAAAGCGCGCTTGACTGCTTCGGATTCAATATCGTCGAGATCAAGCAAGGTCCTGACGCCGGATTGTTTCATGACGGGAAGATAATCCATGATTGCATCCGATATGAAAAGTCGGCCGGCATGAACCAGATCAAACTCGCTCCATTTCACCGAATCCAGATAGTCCAAAAGTGTCTTCGATCGGTTCTTGGCCAGGATGTTGGAATGGATATAGATAGGCCGTTTTGAAAAAAGCAACGGAAGCAGTTTAAGATACTTTTTTTTCGAATCTAGCAGGCGATAAAAGGGACGTGACCAACCAAAGGAGGTTGCAGGAATCGGAATGCATTCCCTGCAAAGATCCTTTAAAGGCGCCAGTTCATTCGCGGTCAGGTCTTCCGGTTCCCGATAAACAAACGTAACATCGCTAAAACCGGACAACGCCCGAAGAAAGACCATGGTCCGTATCCCGATGCCGCTTCCGGGCCGCGGGAAGCCGTAGGACAGGAAAAGAATTCTTGGGCGGGTCACGCGAGTCTTTTACCCAGCATCCATGATCCACGAATAGTACGAACAAATCCGGTCCTCAATGATCCGGCTGTCGTAGGATTTACAAACAAATTCTCTCGCCTGATCCCCGATGGTCCGATTTAGCGGATGATCTTCAATCAATTTGACGCATTGGGCGGCAAACTCATCTTCATTGTCCGCGATAAAAATATCTTTACCATGGGTGACCGGAATCCCTTCCGCGCCGACGGAGGTGGAGACAACGGCCTTCTTCATGGCCATAGCCTCAAGGATCTTGATCCGTGTACCGCCTCCGAAACGAATCGGCGTCACAAAGACCGTGCATTGTTCATGATATACACGGGTATCCGGAACTTCACCGGTCACGATGACACGGGTCGCGTCATGCAGTTTCATGACATTCTCTGACGGTTTCTGTCCCACGATGAAGAACCGTGCGGATGGCATCTTCTTTAGAACTGCGGGAAATATTTCCTGAACAAAATAAGTCACCGCGTCGATGTTCGGGCTGTAACTCATTTGTCCTACAAAGAGGATATCCTGATTATTTGTCTCATTAAGGGTATCCGGCTCGTAGTAACGGGTATCTATGGAATTCGGGATGACCTCTTTCTTGTTAGCGAATCCAAGGCGTGACAGATGGTGCATCTCGATATCTGAAGAGACGGTGCATGCGTCAAACCGTGGAATGATTTCAGACTCATACTTTCGCAATCGCTGAAGGTCCAGTCGGCGTAGAAATCTTCCGAACGAAATGAAGCGGGATTTGGAATCATATGACAATGATCGTGCGATAACCTCCGACTCCAACTCATCCAAATCGATCACGGCCCTGACCTTCTGTTTCCTGATTTCATTGAGATTGTCAAGAAAGCTGTGTGCCAGCGATATTCTTTCGAAGTGAACAATATCGAAATCGGCCCACTTCAATGATTGAAGATACGCTTCAAGTTGTTCGGATTTTAATAGCAGATTGTTATTGAGAAATATTGGTGTCCTGGAAAATAATAATGGTAAGGCTCTTAAGTACCTGCTCTGAGAATTCATCAATTTCAGCAGATATCCGCGCCACTGAAAGGAAGCGGCCGGAATCGGAACAACGTTACACCCAAGCGATTCAAGTTCCGATATTTCATTCGGATTAATATCGATCGGGCATCGGGTCACGAGCCTGATATCCCAGTCTCTGGAGAGGGCTCTAAGAAAGGTCCGTGTTCTCTGTCCGAACCCGCTCGTAGGACGCGGAAATTGATGCGTTAGGAAGAGAATCTTCGGTTTTTCATTTTTCATATTACCGTCTATGACTGATCTTCTTGAGCGCGAAAACGATAAACGTGTAATCGATCCCAACGTCTTTCCATTGAACCACCTTAGAACCTACGGAGCAATCCACCTCCCCTGTTGACACAAAACAGTTAGATTCGGCCAAAGCGATAAATGCCTGGATTTCACTCGGTGTAAAAACCTTGACGGGTGCTCCATAATAATTTTTACCTGCCGTGTCGATGGGCTCGTTCCAGTAGTCGGTGCTCACAATGAGATACCCCCCGGGACGTAGTATCCTGCAACATTCCGATAAAAAGGCCTTCAGATCAACGCCGTGTTCAATCACACTGAGACATGTTACGGCGTCAAAGTATTCCTGAGGATACGGTGTTGCAGTGCAATCTCCGTGTATAAACTTTATTGGACCCCGGTTGAAATCTTGCTTGAAAATGAGATTAATGACATGGATTGATCGGTATCCATACATGGTAAGCCACTTCACCAGGGGCGAGTAAATTTCGCCGCCCGCGTCCAATACTCGAGATCCTTTGTTGGTCTGCTTTATGATAAGGTCAAGAGCTGCGAGAGCGTCCCAATTCTTTGGAGCGTCCGGATGCGGAAGTAACCCGATGCTACGCACCTGGCCGAGACTGCTCTCAATCTCTTCCCTGTCCTTTAAAGCTCTATTCATCCAGGGCGCATCGGGACTACGTGGACTCATCGAATAACCCTCGTCGCGCGCCAAGAGGATCTTATATCCTAAACGGGTAGGTTTCAGAAGTTTCCTTGTCACCAGCTTTCCGGACCTGATCATATTGCTTATGGCAGTCCTGACGGTCGTCATCTTCCATCCCCTGTCAATTTTGTCAGTGTATTCAGCTCGGTGAAAACTTTGCGGTCAAATAATATAATCGTGCTCATATACATTACGGCCCCGAATATTACCAAGCTTAGCAACCCGAATACCGTGGTCTGAATGAAAAGATATGATTTTGCGAAAGATAGTGTCACGATCATTACAACCGTTCCCAGCAATGGCAAACTTAAAATCTTTAATATAATGGAAAGTTTCTCTTCGATGATCTCCGCTGATTTTATCAACGCCCAGCCCTGAACCAGGACCATTGGAACCGTGACCGCGATGCTTGTACCCAGGATATGATAGGCCTTAGTCAGGGGGTAGATCATGACGGCCATTATCACGAGTTGGGCGAAACTGACCGCGGTCAAGTAATGGGGCTTTCCCGTTCCCTGAAAAAGAGTTCCGCTAAGGGTCACAATCGAGCGGATCATTCCGAAAACGCAGAGTACGCGAAGGGAATCGACCATCGGCAGCCATTTCGACCCGTAAACCACCTCGACAATCTCGGGCGCCAATGTCCCGATTCCTATCGATGCTGGTATTGTGATCAGTGACAGGAATTTCAAGACAGTTAAATAAGTGCGCCGCAAGGTGTCCACTTGATTATTAAGCCTTGAGAAGACCGGGAAGAGGACCTCACTGATTATGCCTGTCAGAAAGGTCGAGGGAAGAATCGCTAGCCCATAGGCCATACTGTAAAATCCTACCGCGTTCAGATCCAGCACTTTTCCCAATAAGGCCCGGTCGCCCTTCTCAATGACCAACAGAATAATTCCAGTCAGCATAATTTGCCGTCCGAATCGAAAAAGCCCCCGGGCAAGTTTGAAGTCGAATGCAAGCGAAGGTCGATAGGGACTCAGGATAAAGGAAACGATTAACGATATGGCTTCGCCGGCAACAAATCCGATGACCAAGGCCCAAACACTTCTCAACCAGAACGCAAGTACGACCGTCACAATCACTTTAAACAGCGAGGATAGTTGTTGAGCGATCGCAATCATCCTCATATCGATTTCCCTTCGGTAGAGGACCATTCCGACATTTCGGAAACCACCGATGACATAGCTCAGTGCGAATAATTTCAACATCTGTTCCAGCATCGGAGAATTGTAGAAAGCGGCGGCATAGGGGGCCGAAACAAATACAAGAACCGATTTCGTGATCGACCCAAGAATGGATACCACCCATGCGGTATTTAAGACATTATGATCGACCTCCTTCCTTTGAATCAGTGCGCTCTGCATCCCCGGGGCCACAAAGACATTAATCGTCCCCACGACCACAAAGAGCAGCCCCATGAGTCCGAAGTCTGAAGGATTCAACAGCCGGGCGAGTATGATCGTTTGAATAAATTGAACCGGTTTTGTCAGCCATTGTGAAAATATCGTCCAGGCGGTTCCCCGGATTGCCCTTTGCCGAACCGTTCCGCCAGTCTTAAAAAAAACCGATAAGACTCGGGCCACTGCAGCACGGGTTATCATTTGTAGAATGCTCGAATCATATTAATCATTGAATAAATTGGCGAGTTTCTGAACTTCCTTTTGCAAATTAAATTCCTTCTCAACCACGGCTCTCTCCCTATTCCCCAACTCTTTTCGTTCTTGCGCGCTGAGAAGTAAAATCTCCTCAATGGCAAGAGCCAACCCTACGACGTCCTCCGGCTCGACCAGTATCCCCGACCCGTCTTTGACCAGCTCGGGAATACCTGAAACTTTCGTCGAAACGACTGGTATTTCCATTGCCATGGCCTCCATCAAGGCAACCGGTATCCCGTCACGCAACCCGCTTTTTTCGATCGTACAGGGCAATACAAAAAGATCAGCGCCATTCAAGATATTCAAGACATCGTCCTCCTCCATTGCCCCCAACAGGCAGACTAGATCGGCCAAATCCGATTTATTAATCAGTTCTTCCAATTCCTGTCTTTGTCTTCCGCTCCCAACTATTCGACATATAAAATCAATGCCTCTTTGTTCCTTCAATATCTTGCAGGCCTGGATGAGGTAAATAAACCCTTTGAGTTCCTCCAGCCTTCCCACCGAAACAATGGTGGGACACTTGTTCATCCCCCCTTGCGGAGCAAACATGGCGGGATTGACACCGCAATGGATTACTCGAATATTGTCGGGATTAATCGTCGGGTATTTACTCAAGACGAAGTCTTTATTATATTTGGATATGGAGACAACAAATTTTGCGTTGTTAAATTTTTTCACCATCATCTCGGACAAATCCGGCAAAAAGATGTCATGGGCATGGATGGTAAAGCTGTAGGGAATACCGGTCAGCATTGAAATCAGCATCGCTGATTTACACGACTCCAGCGCAAAATGAGCATGGATATGGTCGACGCCGGCCTTCTTCAACTTCATGGCGTGGAAGACTGATTTTTTAAAAAACCATAAAGTCTGTTGACCAGCCCGATACGAATACAGGAACGTTTTCAGATACCGGATGGGATTGATCAACAGAAAATAAAGATGTAGTCTCCCTTTTTGGAGGCGTGACATTCCAGTTTTCGACGCAGGGAAGTAATAAACGTCCTTGATCATCTTCTCGGCTTCCGAATGGACAACCGTCCCATAGACCTTGTGCGCTTTTGTATTCATTCGAGCCATCACAAGCACCCTAAAGCCTATCCGCTTCAGCTCAAGGATTTCACGCAGGATAAAGGTTTCCGAAAATACCGGAAAGCAATCCAGTATATAGGCGATCTTTTTCATATTTCTATAGTTAGAGACTTGCGTAGTCCATTCGGCTGGCGGAGTTCGTTCCTCTCGCCCACCTTTCTCGCCGGCTCGGTATCGGCGAGTCGTTCAAATTATTGAATATCGACCCGATCGGGTGTCCATGAGGCTGTATCAAATCTTCGTTTAATCGGTAAACCCGAACAGGATTCTTTTTTGTTCCCTCAGTGAGTACGAGTTGATATTCCCTATGAAGAAGATCAGGAATCGAAGGAATCTGCCGGAAGTATGTTTTTTCCGTAAAACCGTCCAGAATAATGATCTTTGGCGGATTGGCTGCAACGGCGAGCCGGATTTCATCCTGTTTTTCGGGCCACACAGGGAATTCGAAAACAAGTGGATGTGAAATCATGTGGAATGGCCTCCGTAAAGCCTGGAATTCCCAGATCACTGCCCCGGACATGATCTCATCACCCGGACGGGTATTATTCTGGAGATAGGTGACAATTGTTTTCAGCGATTCCGGTGACCAGGGTGTATCATACGCCACGCCCAACAGGAGCGCTGATCGACTGATGCTCACAACCAGGGCCGCAGCAGCAATTGATAGCGTGACGAATCGTAGATAATCTCCCGACAGCGGCCGAATTCTTTCTTTTAGGAATACCCATGTCACTCCGTAGATAACCCCGATCATACCCAGGGATGGCATGGGTCCTGACAGGTAAACTTTCAATACAGTCTGTCGTGGAAACAATATGAAGGCGATAATGGCCACCAGGCTTATAGCAAAATAAATTCGACGGGTCGAGGTTTCAAATGTTCTAATGAATGTGAATAGGGCCACGAGGGCGATCGCTATGGAAGCATAGAAACCCGTACCATAGAAGACTGGATAGTTTTCCTGAAGGATAAATAAAACAGCCAATAGAGGCAGTCCTGCCAGGATAAGGCGTTGCGTGAACCTCTCTTTGTCCGCAATAGCACCCGGAAGGGACTGAAAGAGCCAGGCCGAGAAGATCAAAACAAGAGGGGGGAGGAATTCACGGAAATAGTCGATAAAAAATCCCCTGGATGCAAAATAGACGGCATAACCGGCAAAAAGAGAAAGCACCCAGAAATACAAGAAAAGTCGTGAAAGCAGATCTTCTCTGGGAACCTTCTCTTTTCTGTTAACTAACAAAGAAAGACCGAAAGCTACGACTGAAAACAACATTCCCACAAACAAAAAGGAATGCAATTTAAAAACGTCGTGTATATATTTGTAATACAGTGTGTAATCCCCGGTCGACTGGGAAACCGTGTCTTTTTCTCCTGTTCCCATTACATTAAAGTCAATGATCTTATTCGCCGTTTTTAATACCGTTCCGAGCGGACTGATCTGATAACTCGTCAGTACTTCTTCCAAGGGCATGAATCGGATGTAGTAGACCATGACGACCAGGACGATCGCCAAATATCCAACGGCATAGAACCCGAAGCTTTTTACCATCTCTCGAATTCTGCCATCGATGAATAACGGCGATAACCAAGAACGCGCATAAAAGACCCGTAAGCGATGACTGCCGGACGTAATATCCCAACGACGCAAATACCCCCGCCATAATCAACCAGGCCGCCCGGCCGGATTTCCAGAAACGGATCAGACCGTAAAAGCTTACGCAGGACACAAGAGTCACCAGAGGCTCGGTCTTGACCACCGTGGAGTTGATCAGTTCCAACGGCAACATCCAGTAAAGGGCGCATGACAGGACGCCAACATTCTTTTCGAAGAGGGCTCTGCCGATGTAATAAACCATGACGCCCGTCAGCATCGAGCACGTAAGCGGCAGGAGTCTACCGGAAATATAACCGGTTCCAAATATCTTCAGGAAAAGGGCAATTATGTATACGTAAAGAGGTTGCCTTGATACAAAGTCCACGATGGGAATTTTTCCATCCAGGAGTAGCGCAGCATCCATGAGATGAGCTCCCTCGTCCGGATTGATCCATCTTTTGTCGAGAAGGAACACCCGGATGCTCAGACTGACTAAAGCAACAGCAAGTAAAAGCAGGTGCGTTTTATTGACCTTGAAAAGGAGTGTCATTTCTTCATGGCCTCTGAGTACTCAATTCGTGTTCTGTCGCCTCAATACCGGTCCGACCCCTCTCGTGATTAGCGCTGGAAGTCGTTTCCAGGCGAGGCCGGTCCATCGATACCGAAAAACATCGGCATCGATCTGAGGCGTTCAGGCCGTTTTCCGGCCAATCTTTCCCCTAAAGGGCTGCAAGTGGAGCAGCTCTGGCGGGTCCCCCACTATTTATTGAACCGGTATATCTTGTCACCGGGTGAAAACCATCCAAAATCAACTCATTGATATCCATTCCCGCAGCCCTAACGGATCGCCTCTCGATATATGCACCGTTATCTCTCTAGTATTGCCGCTGGCGGTCAGTACCCATGCGGCGAACCCAATGAGATTACTCTGGTGCAGCTTAGTTTCGACTTCTACATAATCGGGGCAAAGTCCGAGAACCTGATGGGCGATCGCGTCTACGACAGCGACAAGCTGGATGAAAAACTGCGCCAGGAAGGTATTGAGATGATCGTACCACAACGCAGGTATCGGGCAGACTTCGATAACCATCGTTATTCCAGCATATCCTTGACCTCGGATTCCTTCACATCCCGTGAATAGGTAAAGATCATGACTTCACCGATGAGGTCGATCGAAAATAATGAAATGATCACAATGAGCAACGTGCCCATAATCAGTACAGGATCGCTATCCCCCAGAATATAGTAAACGTACGGTTATACCTGAATAACCATTCCGGCACAGAAGAGTCCTGACCCAGTCAGCCAAAAAAAGCGAAGCGGTTTCTTTGTGAATCTGATAATGAACAACAAAAAACAAGGATGTCCAGCAGTCTTCTTAGATAGATCCCCGATATATAAATTCTAAGATTCAGATCCTGTCCGCTCTTCCTGATGCGGACTTCTCTAACCTTATAACCGCTCTTAAAGGCCAGCAACGGGGGAATCCGATGAAGGTCTCCGTAGAAATGAATCTCTTTCGCCACTTTGAATTTCATAACCTGCAGACCAGCAACTGAGGATATAATCTAGAATAAACGCCATTCCCCCCCGTGTCCACGGGTAGTTGATTGGTAGCTTACAGCCACTCATTCCTAGACATAATGGCTTCCACACTAGGAGGCTGAACCCCATCTCAATTGCGAGCTAACCTATAAAGGCCAGCGCCGCAACGTATTCACGGTACCATCGATATACTGATCCCTATGGAGAAATCCAAATCCGCAAGGTTAGTCTTCGTCTACGAGGGCGGTCCCTGCGGTTGCTTGTTGTATCACCACCTGGTCAAGTTAACCTCGCCTGTAGGGTCACACAACAAACCAAGAATACGCTCATTACGACAAATCATTCCACTCCATCTGATACTATGCACTTTCTCCCAGCACTCTCACATACAACTCTTCCATAGAACGTGCAAATTTAGTGACCTGATATTCTCTCAATACATGTTCTTTACCCTCGCCCCCTATCCTGCTTCTCAAGTCGCCATCATTGAGTAACATTATTATGGCTTCTGCAAGCTTTTCAGTCTCGTCGGGGTTCACAAGGTACCCATTTACTCCGTCAGTGATAATTTCCCTGGGTGCGCCACGATCAGATGCAATCACCGGAACGCCGCAGGCCATAGCTTCCGTTATTACCAGACCAAAAGGTTCGGGGTCAATCGAGGCATGGACACACACATCCATGAGACAATAGTAATTTTCAACATCACTAACATACCCAGTAAATATAACTCGGTCCTTGTATCCGCTATCTTCTATGATCCTGGTAATTTCGCTCCTGTAAGGAGTGCTCTTGTGCGCGAAATCACCAACGATCAACACTTTTAATCTGGGTACAGTCCGCATCACTATGCCTGCAGCCATAAGAAACTCTACATGGCCTTTCCAACGAACGACCCTGCCCACAATACCAAGAACTTGCTCATCCGTATTGATTCCGTAACGGTTACGCAGTTCTGAAATTTTTTTTATTGAAACCTCTCTAGGGCATACGGGATTCGCTAACACAGTCATGCGATCATTGGGGTAACCATTTTTTATCAAGCTATTCTTCATATAATCAGAAATAGTAATAAAATGGGGTACCCTTTTCAATAATAGCTTCTGGATAAATCCTGGTGTCTCAACACCATGTACATGCACGACGAATTTACGTCCGAGAAAAACTGCACATAGAACGGGCGCCAGATTATTCATGCCATTACTTACATGGATGATATCTACCCCTTCTTTAACAACAACCATAGCAATTCGTGCCAGATAAACACCGTTTACAACGCTGCGAACCGCAGATAAGAGATAGTTCGTTACTTTTCTCAGAAAACGTCCAGGCAATCGATTGATTAGATCAACCGTCATGAACCAGTCTGCATAGTTATATATACGCGCTATCCTGTAAGTACGCACCTCACTGCAAATAAACTTCTCCAGTAACGCACGGTTGATCTCCCCAACCACAATCGACCGGAAATGTCTCTTATCAAGAGCATCAATCAGGTTGCCGATCACCACCAACGACCCCCCAAATTCAACCGCTGCGTCAACGAACAGAACTGTTACTTTCTTCATAGCCAATGTCATGACATCTCACAGTCTTCATATGAAGTGAATAGAATTGGCTATATCGGGATCTCCCAACATAAATTGCATTGATATAGCGGTTTGATGGAGCTTATGGCCTCTTTTACAGTGTACACAAATGGCTGAGAATCTGAGAAGAGATATCGTTGTCGGGATGAGGTTAAGATGCCGATACTGCGCAGGCAGACCTTCGTACTGCGATTATTGAGCGCTACCGGTGCCGGATCTGAGGATAGCAAGCGTAAGAGCTTTACATGGCCGGTATTCAGCCGCACCTTCGCAAGGCCAGGCATAGCCAAGCTCCGGATTACCGAACAGTCCTATGCGAAGCGGGTGTTTGCATGAAGTTTATCGCCAACGCGATAGCAAGTACAGTCGAGGAACCAGACGCGGGAAAGCTGCACGTCCGGGACTATGCAGGGACTCCGAGTAACCGGAGTCCCTACGGCGGATGTTGCTGGCGTGTTCGCTGCCAGCCAGCGTGAAAGATATAATGGGTCTACGCGGATTCATGTGGGTTGATATTGGCATTTCCGGGTAGTGCTGGAAGAAATGCTGCGACGATTTTGAGCTTAAGATAATCATCATCACGATAGCCGTAGGCCCGTCGTTGCAGTACCCGGATTTTGTTGTTGACCCCTTCGACCAAGCCAAGACTAACTTTGTTATCAGGATGACAGTAGGAGGCAATACCATCCCAATGGGATTCAATCAGTGCGGAAAACTTCCGGTACGCTCCCAGGCGCTGCCATTTCAGGCTGTCTTTCCAGCGCTCGAAGAATGCGCGGGCGCCACGTTCGGTACGGTAGTCCCAGAGCTGTCCGAACGCTTCCTTGAGGACGTAGGCCGTGTTCAGGCGCCGGTTGGCCTGGAGCAGTTTTTTCAGGGCACGCCTTCCATCCAGGTTCAGGTTCTCGTGCCGGGAGAGCAGCGTATAACGCTGGCCCTTGATGTAGCTACGGTCCTTGCCGCTGAGACGTTTGTACTCGCTGCGCCGGACTTCATCGAGGGCCTTTGAGAGATGACGCATGATATGAAACTTGTCGAAGATGATTCGGGCATTCGGGGCGTTCTTCAGTACCGAGTTCCTGAATGGCCTCCACATATCCATGGCAGCCAGCTTGATGTGGGCGCTCTTTTGTTTGCCCAGCGCTTCGAAAAACAGGTCAATGTCAGCCTCTTTACGGCCTTCGCCTCCAACCCAGATGGGGCGCTCCCGATCCAGATCACTGACGATGACCCGGTAGTTATGTCCTTTACGGATGGAGATCTCGTCAATGCCGATGGCCCGGGGTGCTGGCAGTCCCGCCAGGTCAACCTGCTTTTTCATATAGAGCTTGTCGAGATCCTTCACCGTGCGGTGGTGCAGGCGCTCCATCTCGGCGACAGCTTTGTTCGGCATATCACGGCACAGCTTACCCACCTGCATGGCAAAGCGTTGCGTATAGCGAGGGTTCTTCGCCAACCAGTCCAGATGCTCTACATGCACGCCGCCGCACCTCGGGCAGTTGACACGCCAGCGTTCGAACTCCAGGTAGATACGCCAGCCAGCAACCGAGAGATCCCGCACCTGCAGGATTCGTTTGTCGTAACGTCCCCGGCAGCGGTGACCACAGTGCGAACAGAGGGCTGTTTTTTTCGCCTTCTGAGCTTGATGACACGAGCGTACCGGTCACCGAATACTCCACTCAATCGGGAGGCCGCCACGAAACCGGGCAACGTGAATAGCGAGCGAATCGATTGGGGATTTTTCATGCGGTTAGCCTACCCGAAAAACGAATCACTTTTCAGTGCCTGACAATGAGCTGAATATCCTACTATTCACAATGAGTTATACTATTTCTTCGTCAGGATTTACCCACACGTTTCCGCGTAGACCCTTTGAATCTTTGTAAACTTCCCAAGCATGTCTCTAAACGAGACTGCAAAAACCTTAAAAAGATTCAGTCCTCCCCATCCTTACGTGTCATGCAGACAAATGGTGTATTTGGATCGATGGCAGCCTATAACATTGTTTCTCGCGCCTTACCCGTCATATATTATTCGTCAGCATGATAATAGCGACCGGCAATGACACAGCCATCAAAGTATTACACATTGCATCTGGTGATCTATGGGCTGGTGCTGAGGTGCAGCTATATACTCTAGTACGGGCATTACATAACATTCCTAACGTATCGGTAAGGGTGGTGCTCCTCAATCATGGAACCCTAGAAAGAAATCTCCATGAGGCAGGAATAGAAGTATTCGTATACGACGAAACAAGTCTATCTAGCATTCAGCTGCTGAGACATTTATTACTCTTAATCAGAGAACAACGGCCCAATGTTATCCATACACATAGAATAAAAGAAAATATCCTTGGAAGCATTGCAGGTTATCTGGCAGGAAGAGTACCCTCCATTAGAACCATGCATGGAGCACCTGAACACCAAGCCCCATGGTGGCAATTCCCGAAACGTATCATACGTTTACTCGACAGGTTAACCGGAAAATTTATCCAGTGCCGAATCGTTGCCGTTTCTGAAGACCTTGCCGTCTTTCTAAGACAGTTGTTCCCACACGAGAAAATCCGCATTATTGAAAATGGTATTGATATCAATTCACTCTATAATCACAAAGTCAAATCAATTTCTGCACTTCATACCAGACCCAATATATTTAGAATTGGACTCGCCGGACGACTTGTGCCTGTGAAGCGCGTTGATATTTTTATTAAAACAGCGCGCTATCTACGAGACAATTATCCGGATATAAATGCAAATTTCTATATATTTGGAGATGGCCCCTTAAGAAGCGAGTTGGAGGCACTCAGTAGGGCGCTAGACATGGACAGCACCATCCATTTTGAAGGACATTGTGATGACATAATCGAGAGACTCCAGAATTTGGACATGCTCATGATGACGTCTGATCACGAAGGCCTCCCCATGATATTACTGGAAGCAATGGCACTGAAAGTGCCTATCGTCGCCCATGCAACCGGCGGCATCCCTGTACTGCTGGACAATGGTTCATGTGGAGCCCTCGTCAGGAACCATTGCCCAGAAGGATATGCACATGAAGTCCATCGTCTTGCTCTATTACCATCAAATCTATCAGAACTCACTGACATGGCACTGGAACGAGTCAGATCTCATTACTCAGCAGAACATAATGCCCGTGCATATTTATCTCAATACCATGAGATAAACAAGCCACCTAGTCTATAGGCTTGGAAAATATTCGAGCGATGAGGACTAATAAGAGCAGCATAGTTAACCACACCGCTATCTATATGCTTGGGGACATACTCAGGCGCGGCGTCAGCCTTATTATGCTTCCGATTTACACTCGTTTCCTTACTCCAGCCGACTATGGCGTTATAGAACTTCTATCCATGCTGCTGGATGTTGCATCAATAATATTTAGTGCACGAGCTAGGGATGCGGTTTTTCGCTTTTATTGTACGGTTGACTCGGAAGGCCAAAAGAAGAATATCATTTCATCAGCACTCGTACTTAGTCTACTGCTAAATAGCATCGGTGCGGTTATTGTGATTTCATTGTCTGGCCCATTATCTATTGTTATTTTTTCAGACATTAGCTACAAACATTACATATCACTCTTTGCAATAACATTGTTTGTTGGACCGCTGATAGAAATCCCAATGATTTATATACGAGCCCAGCAAAAGCCCTGGCTGTTCCTTATTTTCAGCATTACAAAACTGGTTCTTCAATTATCTCTTAATATTTATTTAATTGTGTTTCTAGAAATGCGCGTTGAAGGTGTTATTTATAGCGCGGTTATCCAAGGAATTGTTATCGGCATCCTGCTAACAGGATACACCATATCCAGAACAGGAATTAGGGTTATAAAAGCAGTGTGCAAATCGCTTTTCTCATTCAGTCTGCCATTGAAACTGGCCGCACTTGGATCATTTTATATGACATTTGGTGATAGATATATTCTCAACATATATACTGACTTAACACAGGTCGGTATTTATGCCTTGGGATATAAGTTTGGATTTGTGCTACTTCTTTTGACTTGGGACCCCTTCGAAAAGATGTGGGATTCTGAAAAATATAATATACACAAGAAGTCTCATGCCAAGCACATTTACCAAACCATATTCATTTACATCAGCGCGATACTAATCCTTGTCGGTCTGTGTATTTCAATATTTTCTAGGGATCTACTACGGCTAATGGCGGCTCCCTCATTCCTTGAGGCTTATAAAATCGTACCGATAATAATCATTGCCTATATTTTTCAGGCATGGACTAAATACTGCAGCATTGGGATTCTGCTTGAAGAAAAAACAATGCAAATAGCATATGGTGAAATGCTTGGCGTAGCGGTTATCACACTAGCCTATTTCACACTTATACCCACGTATGGAATATACGGTGCCGCTTGGTCTACAGTTGCCGGTTTTGGCGCAAGGTTATACTGGACAAATCTGAAGAGCTCGGGACTTTATAATATGGAACTACCTTGGGCAAAGATCTCCCAAGTAACATTAGTGGCTACATTAATCTACTTTCTGTCTATACTGTCACCTAAAGGTATTTTACCATCAATACTGTTCCGTTCTGCTCTGGTGATATTGTTTATAGCCATATCGTATATGATGCCAATTCTATCAAGGAATGAAAAAATACAGATATGGAATAAGATACGTAAACTGCAGAGCGCACCTGACCCTTAAACTCCTGTCGACGTCACCCCTTATTCAGTAGCAGTTGTGTTTAGAGTCCGAGCGCAAAGCGATGATAAACCGCGATCACGAATTGCCTGTTACCCGCCAGGCCGAGGCGCTGGCAATCAGCCGGGGCAGCGTGTACTACCGACCCCGCTCGGTCAGTGAGGAAGACCTGGCACTGATGCGCATCATCGATGAACTGCATCTTGAGTGTCCCTATGCGGGCAGCCGGATGCTGCGGGATCTGCTGAATCTGCTGGGTATCCGGGTGGGTCGACGTCGGGTGCGGACATTGATGCGGCGGATGGGTATTGAGACGCTCTACCGCAAGCCCAATACCAGCAAGAAGCATCCAGGTCACGTTGTCTACCCGTACCTGCTGCGGCACCTGCACGTTGATCGTCCCAATCAGGTCTATGCGATGGATATCACCTACATTCCGATGGCGCGGGGCTTTATCTATCTGGCGGTGGTCATCGACTGGTACAGCCGGAAGATACTGTCGTGGCGGGTATCCATCACGATGGATGTGCAGTTCTGTCTGGATGCGGTGCAGGAGACCATAGATAACTATGGAGTACCCGAGATCTTCAACACCGACCAGGGCAGCCAGTTCACCAGTCTGGTGTTTACCGAGCTGCTGAAGGCCCATGGCATCCGCGTTAGCATGGATGGCAAGGGCTGCTGGCGTGACAATGTGTTTGTCGAACGGCTGTGGCGCACCATCAAGTACGAAGAAGTGTATCTCAGAGCCTATGAATCGGTCTCACAGGCCAGGGTCTCGCTGGGACGGTATCTGAACTTCTACAATACCCGGCGGCCACACTCGCGACTTGACCGCATGACGCCGGACAGCGTTTACTTCAACCAACGGCCGCAACTGATGGCGGCGTAAACAAGCAGGGAATCCACTTATGCAAACAGGATTAACTGTTCAAATAACCGGGACCACTTCTCCGGTTGCCTCTGTAGCCGATTTCGCTGCAAGTTGCCTGGCATAGGCGGCAAGTGTCAGACGGATGGTAATCCCACCGAAAAAAATGGCGAGGTTCAGAAGTAGAATTTCCCCATAGACAGTAACAGGAGATTCTACGATGAAGAAGTCACGCTTTACGGAATGTCAGATATTCAGCATTCTCACGCTTATGGTTCATCGTGCGTTCACATGCGGGAGTATAATTCAGCTAATTTTTCACCTATTTTATTGAAAGCATATTTTTCAACTACTAGGTTACGTGCATTCTTACCAAGTTTTTTTCTAAGGGACCTGGTTTTAAGTAAATCAACAGCTCTATCAGCGAACTCACCAGGCGTATTTGCCAGCATAATATTATACCCATCCACCGTTTCAAGGCCTTCGCTAGCAGTAGGATGTGCGATCGTTGCCTTACCCATTGAAAATGCATCCAGTAATTTAAGCTTTGTACCACCACCGTCACGTATCGGGCATATATATACCGATGCTTTTGATATATATTCTCTTACATCATCTACAAACCCATGCAAACGGAAATTACTATCCTGTCTGGCTAGAGATATAAGTTCATTTGACGGATTTTTCCCAATAACATTCATAACAATATTTGGCTCTTGTTTTTTCAATAATGGCCATATTTCGTTGGCAAAATAACTCATGGCATCTGCATTCGGATACCAATCAAGCCCCCCTGCAAACACAAGGTGATTTTCCATTTCATTGTCAGGAACTGGAAAAAAATAATCGACATCTACACCATTAGATATTTCTTCAACTCTGAGACTCTGGTCTACATCGAGAAGTCGCTCTGAATCAATAGATGAACATGTGATATGCAAATCAAATTCTCTACAAACATGCTTCTCGTATCTTAGTAGTTTTTTTCCTTCCATAAAATAATACAATTGTTTTAGCTTGTTAACTTCCTGCGTTGCCCTTCGTAACATCATATGTGATTCAATGTTGTGATGGTCAAGAACCTTTGGCTTGTCAGGGAAAAATGGTAGATAAGAAGAAAGACTAATAGTATCAAAATGCACAACGTCATATTGATGATTCCTGGTCATATCTTCTATCATTGCCCCCATCTCACTAGATTTCAGCCAGTTGATCGTGTAAGGATCTATTGTGAAAATACTTTTCAGCGCAAGCATCCTCTTATCAAAAATTGACCCTTCACATGGTATTCCTACAAATTCGATATACTTGCAATATTCGCTTAAATGCCGCTTTGCTTCTTCTATTCCATCCTGTACAGAATCGAACATTGCTTTGAGCAGGCTGGTTTGAGTAAATGCTATTAGAGTTACCTCATGGTACTTGGATACTTCCTTGATTAAATTGTAACTCCTTTGTAATACACCACCTTTTGGGGGATAGGGTACAAGATGAGAAAGCCAGAGTATCTTCATGAAAATAATCTATATCAAATATATGCAGTGTTGTCTGGAAAGTTCGCAAGATTTATTCGGGATCATCTAAGCAAACAAGCCTATAGTCGAATGGCACTTAATTAAGCCCAAGCTTTCTGGCATGCCCATGTTTTTTGATTTCCTGACGTGCTTTCCAGCGAGGTATGTTCAAGCGCGGATAAGGCTTGGGCCTGCGCTTGACCGCCCGTGGTTCAACCCGGCCGGGTCGTTCTCCTACGCGTATTTGGGCAATGAGCATGAACAAGGTCGCCGTGTCTTCTTTGGCGCCTGAGAGAAACTGCCGTTGACTCCAGGCTATCCAAATCTGCAGCGTATGTTTGAAGCTCAACTGGCGCGGCAGCACCCCGGCCTGTAGCGCCGCCTCGGCCATCAGCAGCCGGATCAGGTTGTACGCCAGGAGATAGACCCACAGTTCCTTCTCGCACATCTCTGGGCTCTTGCAACTCAACGCTTCCATGCCGAGGGTGGTCTTGATGTTTCGCAGGTCCAACTCCACATGCCAGCGTTGCAGGAACAGCGCTCCCAGATCGGCCTTGGCGGTCTTGCGTGGCGAGAGCAGCGTGGTCACCAGCACTTTCTTGCCGACGTTCACTTCGCGCACCGTGATCGCCTGCGGATGGCTGCAGTAGGTTTCCCGGCTCATCCAGTCCGGCCGGGCAGGCCGGGGCCACTGCACCAAATGATCCCGTGCGCCGAGTTTCTCTCCGGTGCGAAAATCGGTATGGCGCGCGCCATGCTGCTCGAACACCACGTCCACCCCGCGCCGTATCAAATCGGCGATCAGGAAATAACTACAATAATAGCCGTCCGCCAGCATCACATCGCCTTCGATAAACGACCCAGTGAGACCCCGAAACAGACCATGTTCGCCCGTGCCCTTGCCCTGGTAGGCCGCCATGGCGGCATCGAGCACCGCGCCGTTGGACAGGGAGATCACCCCGACCAGCCGCGCCAGCGGAAAACCCACGCCAGGGGCTTGTCCCCCCGGTTGAGGAAAGCGCACCTGATTCGCCTCGGTGTCCGGCATCGATACCGTCGTGCCGTCCACCAGTTTCACGTGCCGGCCGCGCCACAACCACCCCGTGGGCGTGTGCGCGCCAAGCAAAACCCCGGTTTGTCGGGCCAGCGTACTCACCATCTCCTGCGGCAAGCGCTGGCGCGCGATGCAATAGCCGCCGGTGTTGGCGCTGCTCACCGACATCCCGCTCAGCAGGCGATTGACCAGCGCTTCATTCACCGTGTTCTGACAGGAACCGTCGGCACTCATGACTTGCCCTAAAAACATCGATAACGTCAGCGTCGGTGGATAGTGGCGTTCCCGGTGCTCGGGTAGCTGCGCCTCCACCGCCTCCAGTAACTGTGGGCCGGTGAGCAGGTTGAAGAAATGATTGGCATCGATTTTCTGAGCCTGTTTGGCAAGACGACGTTGTTGTGGCAGCGATGGACGGTTACAGTGTGTCATGAAGGTTGGCCTCGGGATTGGTGGGGTCGATGTTTCGCCACAAACATCTTACCAGTCCCAGTCAACCTTCTCTTTCAGTTTCAAACCATTAGCCGACGACACGTGCCTCGCTGATCCTTAATTAAGTGCCATTCGCCTATAGTCCTTTATGCATACATAACATCATAGGTGGGACCAGCCGGATGGTTAAAAGACTTGGAAAGTTTATGTGTCATATTTGATGATAGGAGTGAAATATGAATAGAAAGCAACACTCATGACTATTGAAATGCACCAATTAAACACTATTAGACGGTTAGTTTAGTATGTGTTGATCTCTGACTTGATTACTCTCAGTTTTCCTGATTTCTCTCTCATAATTTCATCTACATAACAAAAATTAACAGAAAATCCAGGATGGATTTTCTCTCTAATCCGATTCAGAATCTCTTCTTCAGTTTCCTTTTTATAAGACATATCATGAACAATATTGATTAAGAAGGAATCTACACTGATTTGTATAACCTGGAATTGACTTATACCAGCCCCACTGGATTTAAGCTCTTCGAATATATACATCAAAACTTCAGGATGATGTCTGTTCCCATCAGGATCAATTACCATATCATAAGCTCTTCCGTGCACTTTTTTTAATACTGGCAGGCCACGGCCACATTTGCACTCTTCTTTTGAAAGAGTGGCATAATCACCCAATCTGTATCTAATAAGCGGCATCGCATAGTTGTGGAGTTCAGTAACAATAATCTCGCCACTTTCACCGTCTGCACTATTAGAAGCATCAATCTCAATAATTACATTCTCAGCCATAACATGCATATTTCCGTGCTCACATTCATGGGCAATAGATCCTACTTCGCCGCACCCATATTCATTGAATACGCTCACCCCAAACACATTCTCGATCAAATTACGTGAATGATCATCTAGAACTTCAGATGTTGTTATGACCGACCTCAACCCAGGCAACCCGTTTAATTTGTTTTTCTCCAGGTAAACAGCAAAAGCTGAAATCATCGACACATATCCGTACAAGTAAGCTGGTCGTAATTTCAATAACTTTTTATAGTATTCCTCAAGACTTTTCTCGTTAATCTGAAATGCAGATAGTCTTGTCCTATTGGAAACAAAGTCCACCAATTTAGAAAGCAGATGAGACTTTTTCGAGAGTGGCACACCCCAGAAACGGGCCTGAATATCTCCAATACCAACCCCCGCCCACTCATATGCGCGCCATGTCGCTGCACGCTCTCTTGCTAGAGCGTCAGCATTTTTTTTAATCGTTACTGGCTGCCCCGTCGACCCACCCGTTGTTTTTGATGAAGAAAACAGAAATTTTCTGGTAGATAGAATGGTCGTATAGTAATTGACTATATCTGATTTAGTGGTTGCAGGTACTCTCGCGAGATCTGCCAGGCTATTTATACTGGATATAGTTATACCATTATCACTCATGAGTTGTTTGTAATACGAGCTATTAGCAACTGCATATTTTATTAATTTATTCAACTTTTTAAACTGATATGCTTCTATATCAGTATTATTTATCCATTGCATTCTTTTGTACTGCATGAGGTACTTAAATACAATTTCACCACGAGAAATGGTGACCGGGTAATAAAATAGATATTTTGATAAAAACCTATTCATCAATAGTCACTACTAACTCATTGGGTATTCATAATGCTCGCACATTAAACCATTTCCGATATTGAGTTTCTCTATACGGTACAAATTCAGACATGTATACAAAAATCGAGCACCAAATAAAGTATGGTTAAATATATTCCTTCACGAGCATGGTGGTACTGCAATCATGCCTTAATTTCTGACCTTTTCCGTGCCCATTTAAAAAGCCTCATCGCAAAATGGTTGGCTATTGTAGCCGCAGTTTTTTATTTTTTCGGTAATAGACATAAATGTGCCAATTATTTGATGACTGCAATCAGGTATGATTATAGTCCTACTTCCATTGCACTCTTTAAAAGGTTTCTGTTATTGGACAAGAAGGTATTGTCCCCGCAGGTTTCCTATGGTGTCAGTAGCAATGAGGCAGCACTGAGGAGTATTATTATTCGCTGGCCGGTATATGAGAATAATGGATTCGTATCAAAGGGGATCCTGATTATTAAGTTCACCAAAGTATTTTCTTACTATCTCCGTAATATCGATATAAACAAGCTAGCCAAACACTTTCATATTGTGCTTGAACCAAGTTGGTCAGGATATTTTGATGCGGATATCCTCAGTTGGGCTCTTGAAACCAGGGAGTATGTGTTTGTAGAGGCAACTGAGTTGCTTGATAGAATTGCACTGAATGCCTTAACAACCAATTTGGTTCCGCTGTCCTTCGGTGCTAGTGATTGGGTGGATAATAATTCATATTACGAACAAGATTGTGATAAACAGTATGATTCAATTTATGTGGCAAATACTAGTCATATAAAGCGAGTCGTTAGATATCTAAAGGCCATTAAAAAGATAACTAAAAACAGTGATCCTGATTATAAAGGCTGTCTGGTTTGTGCCTCCTGGGGAGGCAAGCAAGAAATCATCAGGTCATTACCAAAATATTTTGGTATCGAGTGTAATATTGAGATCCACTTTTCACTCAACAGGGAGGCGCTGAATAAAGTTATAAATTCAAGCAAAGTTAATATTTTGTTGTCATACAAGGAAGGAAGCAATAAAAGTCTGTTTGAGTCCATGTTCACAAATGTACCTGTAATCTGTATCGCAGAAAATATAGGTGTGAATAAATGTTATATTAATGAGCATACCGGGTTGTTAATATCCGATAGATTTTTGGAAGATGGATTGCTGCAAATGAAAGACAGCTGGAAAAAGTATCAACCAAAAAAATGGGCCATGGAAAATATATCCCCAGAAAAAACTACGGAAAAATTATTGGCCATATTAGAGGCGAGAGACGGTATTCATGATTCATGTGAGGTATATACTAAAACTAATAATCCTGAGTGCTCATATCTAAACTATCCAGATATTAAGTTTGCTGATATTAATAAGATTATATTAGAAACATTTGGAAATAATATAGGTCAAGATATTGATAATTTTGAAAACGAGACAAAAATAATAATTAACTGCCAGAAAGATTTTTTAAGTCGTATTTCAGAGGTAGATAAAGTATCAACATCAAATTGACCTGAGAAATGAACCTTGATTTTTCGACAACCGCTTAAGCATCTACCCCCCATATGCGGTGGCCTGATCATGCTGCAACCGGCCACTTCACCCTACCTTCACAGAACTGATCCGGTGTCTGCCATAGAACGGGCGCATGAGATGAATCTCTGGAGTTGACCCGGTTTCTTGGACAGTTAGTTTCGTAAAGCATCCACCTCTGGGGTGGCCTTGGTGTAACTGAAAGGGGATGAATCTGCCTTGCCCCAGAGGAGGCGAGGTAGATCTGTGTAGTGTCCAGAATTTTTCGCACTTTTGTTTGGCGATTGTCCCGACCTGAGAGAGGTGGACCCTGGTAGCTG
>CAVXNM010000020.1:0-28876 GCA_963763115.1 uncultured Gammaproteobacteria bacterium | reverse complement strand
TCAAGGCTTGCGCCGGAAGACGTGCAGCTTTACTACCAGGTCGGCCTCATCGGACGTCGCGACCTGTCGCTGGCGCCCGATCCCCGCGGCGGCTTCGAGATGGTGATGCTGCGCATGCTGGTCTTTCGGCCACAGCTCGCCGGCGAGACCGCGGCGGCGTCCTCCTCCCCGGCCAGTGCGCCCGCTGTCGACGGGGGCGCGGCGCCACGCAAGGCCCGTGCGGCCACACCGTCCCGAGCGGCGCCTGAGACTGCCGTGGAGGGGGTGCGGGAGGCTGTGCCCGATACAACTGTCACAGTGGATCCAGCGGCGGACGACTGGCCGGCGCTGGTCGAGCGGCTTGATATCAGGGGGATGGCGCGTGAGCTTGTCCTGAACTGCGCCCTGCGGGAACTCTCGGAACATACCACGGTGCTGGTCGTCGATCCCACCCATGCACGCCTGCTGAGCGAAGCGCGGCGCCAGCAGATTGAACGGGCCCTGGGCGTGCATTTCGGGTGTCCGTTCAGCCTGAAAATCCTGCAGGAGAATGAATTCCGTGGTGAAACCCCGGCGCGCCGGCAGGCGCGTGAACGTGAAGCACGCAAGCAGCAGGCCGTTCAGTCGATCGAGACTGACGAGAACGTGAAGGCGCTGCAGGATGCATTCGGCGCAACGGTGAACTACGATTCCATCAGGCCGCGTGAGTGAACGCTGCACCTGACGTCGCAACCGATGTGTTGGATTCAAATTAATCAGGAGACCGAGAGGTAACAAGATGAAAGGCGGATTGGGTAATTTGATGAAGCAAGCCCAGGAGATGCAGGCCAATATGCAGAAAGCTCAGGAGGAGCTTGCCCGGCTGGAAATCACCGGTCAGTCCGGCGGTGGTCTGGTCACGGTGATCATGACGGGCAAGCACGAGGTGCGCCGCATCAGCATCGACGACAGCCTGCTCGGCGATGACAAGGACATGCTGGAAGACCTGGTGGCGGCAGCCATCAACGATGCGGTCCACAAGGTGGAAACCACCACCCAGGAACGGTTTGCCGGTCTGGCCGGCGGTCTCAACCTCCCGGCAGGCATGAAGCTGCCGTTCTGAACTGCATGAGCGGCTCGCGCCTGATCGGACAGTTGATCGAAGCCCTGCGCGCGCTGCCCGGGGTGGGCCCGAAATCCGCACAGCGCATGGCCTATCACCTGCTGGAGCGCGATCGCGAGGGCGGCCGTCGGCTGTCGGCGGTGTTGCAGCAGGCCATGGAACACGTCGGCCACTGCCGGGACTGTCGCACCCTGAGCGAGGAATCGCTGTGTGCGCTGTGCGCCAGCGACCGGCGCGACCGCAAACAACTGTGTGTTGTCGAAACCCCGGCCGATGTGCTGGCGCTGGAACAGTCAACCGGTTACCAGGGACTGTATTTTGTGCTGATGGGGCATCTTTCCCCGCTGGACGGCGTCGGTCCGGAGGAACTCGGGCTGGACCGTCTGGAAGCGCGGCTGCAGGCCGGCGAAATCCGGGAGGTCATCCTGGCGACCAATCCCACCGTCGAGGGAGAGGCGACCGCGCACTACCTCGGTGAAATGGCGCATGCCCACGGCATACGCGCTACCCGTATCGCGCACGGCGTTCCGATGGGCGGGGAGCTGGAATACATCGACGGCAATACCCTGTCGCACGCCTTCGCGGGCCGCCGGGATGTCTAACACGATTTCCAGATCACACCGCAGAGACGCAGAGGACGCAAAGAAATTAACTTGCGAAGAACAACACAAGTAATGCCTGATAAGGCGGCAAGGGATGGTCGAGCCTTGAGGGGTGGATCGACAGCGTGTACCGCCTGGCACATTCTGACCTTAGCCCATACGTGATTTGGCATTGCCACTGGTGGCCTGTGTAAAAGCGCTGGTATGCAATCATGTTGTGCCGGTAAATTGAGTGCAGATGGTTTTTCCCGGTAATGATTTATGTCTTTCTATGCGTCCTCCACGTCTTTGCGGTGAATGACGTTATTTAACAGTAGGGGTGGTTATGGCGAAGTGTGTTTTCTGCAGAATGGTCGATGGTGAAATTAAGCCTGATGTGGTCTACGAGGATGAGGCAGTCCTCGCCTTTCGGGATACGAACCCGCAGTCACCGACGCATGTGCTGCTGATTCCGAAGGAGCACATCGCGACCACCAACGATCTGGATGACGACAATGTCGATATCATCGGCAGGCTCTACCTGGCGGCCAAGCAGGTGGCGGCGGACGAGGGAATCGCGGAGCGCGGCTACCGGATGGTCATGAACTGCAACCCGGAGGCGGGCCAGTCCGTCTACCACATCCACCTGCATCTGCTGGGCGGGCGCTCAATGAACTGGCCGCCGGGCTGACCGATAGTCTCAGGACCCGGCACCGCCGTTGGCAAGTTGGGAGTAACTTGCCAGCCGGCGTTCGCTGATCGCGCCCATGCGCATCGCCGCCTTGACGGCGCAGCCGGGTTCCGACAGGTGTCGGCAATCCTGAAACCGGCACAACTCCAGGTAGGGGTGGAATTCACGAAAACCGCGCGCCAGGTCGGCGGGAGGGGTTTCACCCAGCCTGAAATCGCGTACCCCGGGTGAGTCTATCAGGTCGCCGCCCCGCGGCAGGTGGTAGAGCGTCGTGGTCGTGGTGGTATGGCGGCCCTGACCGGAGGCATCGGAGAGTTTCCCGATCTGGATATCCCGTTCCGGCAGCAGACGCTTTATCAGCGAGGATTTACCGACGCCTGACTGGCCGACCAGGATGCTGGTCCGGTTGACCAGGGCCTGCGCCAGCCTGTCGATGCCGGTATTCTCCCGCGCACTCATCAACAAAATGCCATACCCAATGGCCGCATACTCCCGCAGGCCGTCTGTCGGGGTGTCGGCGTCCCGCGGTTCGAGCAGATCGGATTTGTTGATGACCACCAGCGGCGTGACGCCGGCCAGTTCGGCCGTGATCAGATAACGGTCGATCAGGAAGGCATCGTGCGCCGGTTGCGGCGCGGCCACGATGAGGATCTGGTCGATATTGGCGGCAAGCGTGCGAGTGCGATTCGCGCTGTCGGCGCGCTGCAGCACCGTGTGCCGTGGTTCGATCGTGTTGATGACGCCTTCCTGCGCGCCAACGGGCTCCCAGGCGACCCGGTCGCCGCTGACGATCTGCCGCAGCTTGCGTCGTACCACGCAGCGATACAGACAGCCCGCGTCGTCTTCGACCAGCACGGACTTGCCGTAATTGACGAGGACCAGTCCGCTTCGGCCAGGAGGCGGCGATGCGCCGACGCGGCCACTGCCGGCGGATTTTCCCGCGGCTACGGGCGTTGCGGCGGACATGTCAGGGGGATGAGAGCCCGGGGATGCACGGGTCCGGCGGCAGGGTCAGTCCGCCTCGGGCAGCAGGGCATCGATCCTCGCGGCGCAGATGAAGTCGTTTTCGGACAGGCCGCCGACGGCATGGGTGCTGTAGCGCACCAGGCAGCGGTTATAACCGACCTCCAGGTCAGGGTGGTGATCCTCGCGGTGGGCTATCCAGGCCAGCGCGTTGACGAACGCCAGGGTCTGGTAATAGTTCTTGAAGCGGAAGGTGCGGCTGATCGATTTGTTGTCGACAGCCAGCGTCCAGTCGGTGTGCAGCTGCTCCAGCAGCTTGCCTGCCTGTTCGCCTTCCATGGGCTGTGTCCCCTCCGTGATGGGGGTGCAGTGCCTGGTTAGCAGATCGGTCATTGTTGCTCCTGCGTCTATTTGTAATGGTAATAGGTCTGGTTCAGGTAGGCGGCAACGTCGTCGATATCATCGTCGAACCATTTCAGGCCGAGCGACTGTTCGCAGCGTGTCACCTGTTTGTTCAGTCCGTCGAGCGTGGTGACGCGGCGGTCCGGGCGGGTATAGACACGCTCGTCGTGGCACTTCGTACAGTTGGCGTCCACGAGCGTCTTGCCGTTGTCGAGGTTGGCGGCAGGCAGGGAAGATGTCGCCGCCAGCAGGCAGACGGTGATGCTCACCAAGGACAGTGTTTTCATGTTCAGCCTCTCTGGGGTGCCTGATGCGGGGTACCGGACAGGTGCGATATGCGCACGGCGGCCGGTGGATGGGAATCATGGAATGCCGAGTACAGGGGGTCGGGTGTGAGCGTACTGGCGTTTTCCCGGTACATCTTGACCAGAGCCCTGGCCAGATCGTTGCCGCTCGACTGACTGACCGCATAGGCGTCGGCTTCGAACTCATGTCGGCGCGAGAGCCGCGCCATCAGTGGCTGCAGGAAAACGGTGAACGGCGGGGCCGCCAGCATGAACAGCACCAGCGCCATGTGGGGTGAGCCCTGGCTTGCGCCCAGCCCGTGGTAAAACCACGGCTCCCCGGCCAGCCAGCCGAGCAGGGCGAGTCCCGCCAGGCTGAAGGCGGCGGTGGTCAGCAGGCGTTTCTGGATATGCTTGAGTTTGAAATGTCCCAGTTCGTGGGCGAGCACCGCCTCGATCTCTCCGGGTTCGAGACTGTTCAGCAGCGTGTCGAAGAAGACGATGCGCTTGTTGCGACCGAAACCGGTGAAATAGGCGTTGCCGTGGCCGGATCGCCGCGAGCCGTCCATCACGAAGATGCCCTGGCTTCTGAAGCCGCACTTGTCGAGCAGCGCCTGGATGCGGGCCTTGAGCGAATCGTTTTCCAGGGGTGAAAACCTGTTGAACAGCGGGGCGATCACAGCGGGGTAGGCCCAGAACATAAGCAGAGAGAAACTCATCCAGACCAGCCAGACATACAGCCACCAGAGCCCGCCGCTGTGAATCATGATCCACAGGGCGATCGCGATCATCGGGCCGCCGATGACGACCATCAGGATGAACTGTTTCATGAGATCGCCCGCGAACACACGCGGCGTCGTACGGTTGAAGCCATAGCGCTGTTCGATCACGAAGGTATGATACAGACCGAAGGGCAGCTCCAGGATCGCCATGATGACCATGACGCTCAGCATGAAGCCCACGCCGGTTGAAATACCGCCGAAACCGGCCCCACGCCAGGCCTGATCGAGCCATTCCAGGCCGCCGCCCAGCGTCAAGCCGAGCAGCAGCAGGGCGTCGTAGCCGAGTTCGATCATGCCGAGGCGGGTTTTGCTGACGGTGTAATCGGCGGCCTTGTGATGGTCGTCCAGCGAGATGCGTTCGGCAAAGGCATCCGGCACCTGCGTGCGATGCGCCGCGACATAGGACTGCTGTCGCCTGGCAAGCCACAACTGCACCAGCGTGGCGGCGGTGAGCGCGGCGACAAACAGGATCGTGAAGGTATTCATGCGGTACTGATACTCTTGGGACAATAATGATGCAGAGTAGCCTCTGGTACAATGACAGACAACCCCAATGATGGAAGGGAAGAACGCCCGATGACGCAAGACGTGAACAATCTGGTCTGGATAGATCTGGAAATGACCGGTCTCGATACCCAGACCGACCGTATTATCGAGATCGCCACCATCGTCACCGACGGCAGGCTGAATATACTGGCGGAAGGTCCGGTGCTCGCCATTCATCAGCCCGATGCCGTACTCGCCGCCATGGATGAGTGGAATACCACCCAGCATGCCGGATCCGGGCTCACGCAGCGCGTGCGCGAGAGCCGCCTCAACGAGGCGCAGGCCGAGCGCCAGACGCTGGAGTTCCTGTCAGACTTTGTGCCGGCGAACGCCTCGCCCATGTGCGGTAACAGCATCTGCCAGGACCGGCGTTTCCTGGCGCGTTGCATGCCGGAGCTGGAGCGCTATTTCCATTACCGCAACCTCGACGTCAGCACGCTCAAGGAACTCGCCCGGCGCTGGGCGCCCGAGGTGGCCAGGGGTTTCGTGAAGCAGAGTACCCACCTGGCGTTGGACGACGTGAGGGATTCCATCCGCGAGCTGCAGTACTATCGCGAGCGGCTTTTCAAACTTTCCTGATTAGCCCTGAAACACAGCCACTCCGCCCTCGGGCGAGTGACGCCGATCAGGACTCGACCGGCAGGTCGGGGTTGTTGCCCCAGTCCGACCACGAACCCGGATAGCCCTTCACTCGCGGGAAGCCCAGGTGCCGCAGCACGATGTAGGTGTGCGCCGAGCGGTGATGGCTCTGGCAGTAGGTGATGATCTCCCGGTCGGAGGTGATGCCGAGCTGTGCGTACAGACGCTCGAGTTCTTCGTCGGGCTTGAAGCGCAAGTTGCGGGTCTGATCCATGGCCAGCGTCCACTCCAGGTTCACCGCCCCCGGAATATGTCCGCCGCGATCCGCGAAGCGCTTGACGCCGCTGAATTCCTCCGCGCTGCGCACATCGAGCAGGCCTGTATCGGCATTGCCCAGTTGCGCGCGGATGTAGGCGCTGTCGGCGAGCGGCGCATCGTTGTGCGCCAGCTCGAACGTCGAGGCCGTGGGCATGACCGCGGCGTCATCATAGGGATGGCCCTCGTTCGCCCAGGCATGTAGTCCGCCGTTGAGCAGGGCGAAGCGCGTGTGCCCGGCGACTTCGAGTGTCCACAGAAAGCGCGCGGCTCGGCCACCGCCCTCGTCGTCATAGGCCACGACGTAGGTATCCCGGCCGATGCCGAGTGAGGAGAAGATCCGCTGCAGCGTGCCGTCATCGGGCAGCAGGCCCATCACCGGTTTGCTCACGGCGACGATCTGGCCGTAGTCCATGAACACGGCGCCGGGGATGTGCAGTTTGCGGTAGGTGTCGGTCTTGCCCAGGTCGACGATCAGGACATCCTTGGAATAAAGCAGGTCTTCGAGCATGTCCGTTTCAATCAGCAAGGAGGGGGTGGTGTCGGTCATGATGCCTCGGTTAGTAGTGGTTCCAGAAGTTCGATCCAGTGTTTGACCGGCACCCGGGCCGCGCCTGCCAGGTGGGTCAGGCAGCCAATGTTCGCGGTGGCGATAAGACGGGGTTCCTGTGCCTGCAGTGCCGCGAGCTTGTTGTCCCGCAATTCACGGGAGAGCGCCGGCTGCAGCAGGGAGTAGGTACCGGCCGAGCCGCAGCAAAGATGCCGGTCGGCAACCGGCGCCAGTTCAAAACCGGCGCGCGTGAGCAGATCCTCGACCACGCCGTCGAGGCGCTGCGCATGCTGCAGCGTACAGGGCGAATGAAAGGCGATTTTCATCGTGCCGTCGGGAGGGCGGAGCCTGCCGTCGAGGGGTTCACGCGCCACCACCTCGCTCAGGTCACGGGCGAGTGCGCTGACCCGCGCCGCCTTCTCGGCGTAAGCGGGATCGTGCGCCAGCAGCCGGCCGTACTCCTTGACCAGCGGGGCGCACCCGCTAGCGGTGATGACGAGGGCCTCGGCGCCGGAGGTGATTTCGTCCCACCAGGCGTCGATGTTTCTGCGCATGAAATCCAGGGCCTCATTCACGGCGCCCAGATGGTGGCTGACGGCGCCGCAGCAGCCGCCGGCGGCGGGGCTGACGGCAGTGATGCCGAGCGCATCCAGCACCCGCCGCGTGGCATGATTGATCTGCGGCGCGAGCGCCGGTTGCACGCAGCCCTCCAGCAGCAGCATGCGGCGCCGGTGCTCCCTGCCGGACGCCGGCGCCAGTCTTGGCGGTCTGACAGGGACCTGTTGGCGCATTACCGGGGGCAGCACGGGGCGCAGCGCCTGGCCCAACCGCAGCAGGATGGTGAATGTCCGTCGGCGAGTGAGGATGAATCGCAGCATCCGCCGCAGCAGGTGCCCGCCGGGCGTGCGCCCGACCTGACGTTCGATTACCTCCCGCCCGGTATCGAGCAGGCGGTGATAATCGACGCCGGAAGGACAGGTGGTTTCACAGGCGCGACAGGTCAGGCAGCGGTCGAGGTGCAGCTGGGTGCGGGCGGTCGCCTGCCGGCCTTCCAGCACCTGCTTGATGAGATAGATGCGCCCACGCGGCCCGTCCAGTTCGTCGCCGGTGAGCTGGTAGGTCGGGCAGGTGGCATTGCAGAAGCCGCAGTGCACGCAATTGCGCAGCACCTCGTCGGCTTCGCGTCCTGCCGGGGTGTCGAGAAAGGCTTGCTGCAGCGAGGTCTGCATTGATTAGAGTTCCGGGTACATGCGACCGGGGTTGAGGATGCCGGCGGGATCGAAACTCTGCTTCAAGCGCCGGTGAAGTGCGAGCAGCGGTGCGGGCAGGGGATGAAACACATCATTGCCGTGTCCATTGCGAAACAGCGTCGCGTGACCACCGCCGTCGGTGGCGGCCTGGCGCATCGCGGCGGCCTGCAGGCCGGTTTTAACCCAGCGTTGCGCGCCACCCCAGTCGATCAGGCAGTCGCCCTCCACCGGGAGGGGGCGTGCGGCAGGTGCTACCGACAGGCGCCACACAGGTCGTGGGTCGTCGAAAAACGCCAGTCGCTGTTCGCGCAGGTCCTCCCAGAATGTCCTTGCATCGGGGAGTGGATCGCCGCCGAGCTTGTCCGCGGCGGCCTTTACCCCCAGCTCAAACCCCGACAGACGCACTGCCAGAGAGCCGTCATGATAGCAGCCAGCCGAGAGCGGCAGCGGCAAGCCGGCCCACCGGTTGAACAACGCGATGGCCTCGGCGGCTGTGGTTTCCTGCCGCAACGTGAGCTCGGTTTCCGGACGCGGCAGGACTTTTAACGTGATGTCGAGCAGCACCGCCAGGGTGCCGAGCGAACCGGTGAGGGGGCGGGAGATATCGAAGCCGGCTACGTTCTTCATCACCTGTCCGCCGAAGCGCAGTCGTTGGCCGGCACCGTTGAGGCAGGTGATTCCCAGCACATGATCGCGCACCGCCCCGGCATAAGGGCGACGCGGACCGGACAGTCCGCAGGCGACGGTGCCGCCGAGGGTGGCGCCAGGGGCGAAGTGCGGCGGTTCAAACGCCAGCATCTGGTTTTCCTGTGCGAGCACCGCCTCGAGCTCCGCAAGCGGCGTGCCGGCGCGCGCCGAGACCACCAGCTCCGTGGGCGAATAATCAATCACACCGGCGTAGTCGCCGACTGGGAATGCTACGCCCGGGACAGTCCTGCCGTAGAACGCCTTGCTGCCGCTGCCGCGGATCGCCAGCGGCGTGCCCCGGCTGCCGGCTTCGCGCAGAGTATCGATGAAGCTGTCGATCACGGACTGCATCCTCGAATCCATTGGGCGCGCTCAGAAGCGTTCGAGTTCCGGGTGCGGGAGCTGGCCATGATGCACGTGCAGGGCGCCGAATTCGGCGCAGCGGTGCAGCGTCGGGATGGCCTTGCCGGGATTGAGCAGGCCATTCGGATCGAACGCCTGCTTGACGGCATGGAACTGCGCCAGTTCATCGCTGTTGAACTGCACGCACATCTGGTTGATCTTCTCGAGCCCCACGCCGTGCTCGCCGGTAATCGTGCCACCGACCGCCACACACAGCTCGAGTATTTTGCCGCCCATTTCCTCGGTGCGTTCCAGTTCCCCCGGCTGGTTGGCGTCGTAGAGTATCAGCGGGTGCAGGTTGCCGTCGCCGGCATGGAAGACGTTGCACACCGGCAGGCCGTAGCTCGCCGACAGCACCCCGATCTCCGCGAGTACCTTCGCCAGGTGCCGGCGCGGGATGGTGCCGTCCATGCAGTAGTAATCCGGCGAGAGGCGTCCCATGGCCGGAAAAGCAGCCTTGCGTCCGGCCCAGAAACGCTGGCGTTCCGCTTCGTTGCGGGAGACACGCAGCTCGACTGCGCCGGCCTGTGTGAATACCGTGCGGGTGCGTTCGATCTGGGTTTCGACGTCTTCATGCGTCCCGTCCAGTTCGCACAGCAGGATCGCCGCCGCCTCCTCGGGATAACCGGTGTGCACGAACCGTTCCACGGCCCGGATGGCCGGATTGTCGAGCAGTTCGAGTCCTGCCGGTATGATGCCGCAGGCGATGACGGCCGTGACGGCGGCCGCGGCGGACTCGACGGAATCGAAGGCCGCCAGTACGACCTGCGCCGTCTCGGGCTTCGCCAGCAACCTGACGGTCACCTCGGTAATGACGCCGAGCAGTCCCTCCGAGCCGGTCAGCAGGGCAAGCAGGTCATAGCCCGGACTGTCGAGCGATGCGCCGCCGATGGTGAGGGATTCACCCTCGATGGTCAGGACCTCGAGCTTCTGGATGTTGTGCACAGTGAGTCCGTATTTGAGGCAATGCACGCCTCCGGCATTTTCCGCCACGTTGCCGCCGATGGAGCAGGCGATCTGCGAGGAGGGGTCCGGAGCGTAGTAAAGGCCGAACGGCCCGGCCGCTTTCGAGATGGACAGATTTGTGACGCCGGGCTCGACACGCGCGCTGCGATTGTCGACGTCGATGTCGAGTATCCGGTTGAAGCGCGCCAGACTGAGCAGTACCCCGTCGGTCAGCGGGAGCGCACCGCCCGACAAACCCGTCCCGGCGCCGCGCGCGACGACGGGCACGTGCAACTCCGCGCACGACTGCAGAGCCATCCGTACCTGATCCGGCGTTTCCGGTAACACCACGACCAGTGGCAGCCGGCGGTAGGCGGAGAGGGCATCGCATTCGTACGGGCGCAGGTCTTCCGGCTCGTAGAGCAGACAATGCGCGGGCAGTCGCCTGCGCAGCAGATTTATCACATTGTTGTTCGACATGAACCCGAGAATCGGTTGTGTATGCAGGTATCAACTTACGCAGCGTAACGCTTGCGTGATCAAGGAACCGGATGGCAGCGCCGATAGTTGTCGAAATACTACACGAGTCCGCCATTGTACACAGGCGGATCATTTACGCATCATGCTATGATTCAACGATGAAATGCTGTTTGCGACAAGAAGCGTATCACGGCGTCGGTGCGTACACGTTTGCCGGCCTCATGGACCTGTACGAGTCGAATTACATCCGGCTGAGAAACCTCGTGCCGGAACTGGATGCCATGCCGGCGGTCGCCGTCTCGCGTGTCCCGGGCGCGCTCGATCTTCACCTGCGGCTCCTCGAACGCTGCCGGTTCACCACCACGCTGGGTCTTACCTATTCTTTCCATGAAGCGGAGGGTGCATTTCCGGCGCCCGACATCAAGGTGCGCATCTACCATGATGCCCAGGTGGCGGAAGTGATTGCCTGCGGTCGCCGGCGCGGATTGCATCACGCCGAATACAATCGCCTGCACCACCATTATTCACTCACGGAAAAATGGCGCATGAACCGATTCCTGCACAAATGGTTGGGGTATTGTCTCCTGCAGGGGCATCGCTTCGCACCCGAACGGGAGTCCCCGTTATTGACTGAAATCTCAAAATCGGCTGCAGATAGCCTACTAATTACCGAACCCTTAGGGTAACCTGCCTGCCCGGGCGCCCCGTAAACGGCGCACCGAAGCACTTGATAGTTGTTCCCTTCTGACGCATACTTATTACCTGAGTATTTTACTAGGTAATTATGCCGCGTCCGGTTGACGGACCCGGTGCCCACCGGGAACAACCTTATGCGATTATCGACGAAAGGCCGCTACGCGGTCACCGCCATGCTGGATCTCGCTATTCACCATGAACAGGGACCGGTTACGCTGGCGGATATCTCCGAGAATCAGGGGATATCGCTTTCCTATCTGGAGCAGCTTTTCGCCCGGCTGCGCCGGCACGGCCTGGTCGAGGGTCTGCGCGGCCCCGGCGGCGGCTATCGCCTGTCGCGCCGACCGCAGGAAATCTCGGTGGCGGAAGTGATCACCGCCATCGGCGAGGGCATCGACACCACCCAGTGCCAGGGCAATCGTGACTGCCAGGACGGCGACGAGTGCCTTACCCATCAGCTGTGGACAAAACTCGGCAGGGAGATCTTCGAGTTTCTGAACGGTATTACACTGGCGAGTTTCATCGAGCGTGATGACGTCAATAAAGTCATCCAGCGCCAGCAGGGCAGGGTCACCCTGGCGGCGTCCCGGTTAGGCAAGACATTGGCATAAGTGAACGGTTAAAATTGCAGGCAGGAAATCCTCTATGAACATTAGTATTCCCATTTACATGGACTACTCGGCGACCACTCCGGTGGATGAACGCGTCGCCGAGAAGATGTGCGCCTACCTGACCCGTCAGGGCCAGTTTGGCAACCCCGCCTCGCGTTCCCATGAATTCGGCTGGAAGGCCGAAGCGGCGGTCGAAGAGGCGCGCGCACAGGTTGCGAAGCTGGTCAACGCTGACCCCCGGGAAATCGTCTGGACATCTGGCGCCACCGAATCCGACAACCTTGCCATCAAGGGCGCCGCGCATTTCTACCGGAAGCAGGGTGGCCACATCATCACGCTCAAGACCGAGCACAAGGCGGTGCTGGACTCCTGCCGTCAACTCGAGCGGGAAGGCTATGAAGTGACCTATCTGGAACCCGAGCCGAGCGGCCTGCTGGACCTGGCGAAACTGGAGGCCGCCATGCGCAACGACACGGTGCTGGTGTCGGTCATGCATGTCAACAATGAGATCGGCGTCATTCAGGATATTGCCGCGATCGGTGAGTTGTGCCGCGACCGCAGGATTGTCTTTCACGTCGATGCCGCCCAGAGCGCCGGCAAGGTGCCGATCGACCTGGAAAAGCTTAAAGTCGATCTGATGTCCTTTTCGGCCCACAAGATCTACGGACCCAAGGGCATCGGCGCCCTGTATGTGCGCCGCAAGCCGCGGGTGCGTCTCGAGGCCCAGATGCACGGCGGCGGACACGAACGCGGCCTGCGTTCGGGAACCCTGCCCACTCACCAGATCGTCGGCATGGGCGAGGCGTTCCGCATTGCCGGGGAAGAGATGGAAGAGGAGAACCGGCGCATCCGGTTGCTCAGGGATCGCCTGTGGAACGGCCTCAATGAAATGGAGGAGGTCTATCTGAACGGCGACATGGACCAGCGTGTGCCGCATAATCTCAATGTCAGCTTCAACTATGTCGAGGGCGAGAGCCTGATTATGGCGCTCAAGGACATGGCGGTTTCATCCGGGTCCGCCTGTACCAGTTCCAGTCTGGAACCCTCCTATGTGCTGCGCGCGCTCGGCAGAAACGACGAGCTGGCGCACAGTTCTATCCGCTTCACCATCGGACGCTACACAACGCAGGAAGAAATCGACTACATTATCGCCCGCGTGATGGAAAAGGTGACCAAGCTGCGTGAACTCTCGCCCTTGTGGGAAATGTACAAGGATGGCGTCGATCTCAATTCGGTCAAATGGGCGGCGCACTGAATCCAGTCGAGGCCCGGTAATACGACAGGCAGGTAGAGGACAATGGCAATTACCCTGACAGAGGCGGCAGCGACCCGCGTTAAACAGTTTCTCGGCAACCGCGGCAAGGGCATGGGTCTGCGGCTTGGAGTGAAAACCACAGGCTGCTCCGGCATGGCCTACGTAATCGAGTATGCCGATGCGCTTGAGGAAGGCGATGTGGTTTTCGAGGATCATGGAATCAAGGTCATCGTGAATCCCAGGAGCCTCGTGTATCTCGACGGCACCGAACTCGATTATGCGAAGGAAGGCCTGAACGAAGGTTTCAAGTTCAATAATCCCAACGTCAAGGATATGTGCGGCTGCGGCGAGAGTTTCAACGTCTAGCCGGCATTTCTCACCGGTCGACCATTCCAACATCCATCGACGGTGTACACCATGGCTGCGGATTTTTCCTCGAGCTTCTTCCAGCTGTTTGGCCTGCCGCGAACTTTCGGGATTGACGCAGCGCAGCTCGACAGCCGATACCGGGAGTTGCAGCGCATCGTGCATCCGGACCGCTACGTCAACGCGAGCGACCAGGAACGCCGGATCGCCATGCAGCAGGCGACGCGGATCAACGAGGGTTATCAAACGCTGAAAGACCCGCTGAAGCGCGGTCGCTACCTGCTGGAGCTGGGCGGCTTCGTCTTCAGTGACCAGCACCACACGACGCGTGATCCGGAATTTCTCATGCGTCAGATGGAACTGCGTGAGGCGTTGGGCGCGGTTAAAACGGCCGGTGATCCTCTGGCCGTGATCGCCGGGCTCATCGAGGGGATAACCGATGATTTCGCCGCCCTGGCAAGCGAGCTGCAATCGCAATTTACCGGAGGCGATTGCAGCGATCCAGAGGCGGCCGCGGACACCCTGATGAAGATGCAGTTCTTTCGCCGCCTGCAGGAGGAGGCGCAGGAGCTGGAGGCCGCACTCGAGGATGAACTGGCCTGATCCCGACCGGGATGCGGCACGGAAACCATTATGGCACTTTTACAGATCACAGAGCCCGGCGAGTTCTCCGCCCCGCATGCCCACCGGCTGGCGGCCGGCATCGATCTCGGCACCACCAATTCGCTGGTGGCAAGCGTGCGCAGCGGCGTGGCGGACACCCTGCCGGATGCAACCGGCCGGCATTTGCTGCCGTCCGTGGTCCGCTACCTGAAAACCGGTGGACCGGTCGTTGGCGAAGAGGCTCTGGCAGCGGCGACGGAAGACCCCCTCAATACCATCGCCTCGGTGAAACGCCTGATGGGGCGCGGCGTCGAGGATGTCAGGCGTCTGGGCTCGCAGCTGCCCTATGATTTCGTGCCGGGCTCAAGCGCCATGCCGCTGCTGCGCACCTTGGCCGGCGATGTCAGTCCGGTGGAGGTCTCGGCCGAGATTCTGCGCGTACTGAAAACCCGCGCCGAGGCGACGCTCGGGGGAGAACTGCAGGGCGTGGTCATTACCGTCCCGGCCTATTTCGATGAGGCGCAGCGCCAGGCGACCAAGGATGCCGGACGGTTTGCCGGGCTCAACGTCCTGCGGCTGCTGAATGAACCGACCGCCGCCGCGGTGGCCTACGGCCTTGACAAGGGGTCCGAGGGCGTCATCGCCATCTTCGACCTGGGCGGCGGCACCTTCGATATCTCCATCCTGCGTCTCAACCGCGGTGTCTTTGAAGTCATGGCGACCGCCGGGGACAGTTCCCTGGGAGGCGATGACATCGACCGGCTCGTGGCGCGCTGGATCATGCAGGAGGCGGGGATCGCCGATGATGCCGGCCATATACAGATGCGTCGTCTGATGCAGGTGGCGCGCACTGCCAAGGAGGCGCTGACCGATCGGCCGGCCGTGGAGGTGAAACTGGAATGCATCGCCGCAACGCCGTGGCAGGGTGAACTGACCCGGGCACGGTTCGAGGAACTCATCGAGCCACTGCTGCAAAAGACCCTGAGCCCCTGCCGCCGGGTGTTGCGGGATGCCGGTATCCGCGCCGCCGACGTCGAGGCAGTGGTGATGGTGGGCGGCTCGACCCGCATCCCGCTGGTTCGGCAGGCGGGTTGGCGAATTTTTCGGCCGCGAACCCCTGGTGGATATCGACCCCGACCGGGTGGTGGCCGTCGGCGCCGCCATTCAGGCCGATATCCTGGCCGGCAACAAACCCGATGACGAGATGCTGCTGCTCGATGTCATTCCGCTTTCGCTGGGACTGGAGACCATGGGCGGACTGACCGAGAAGATCATCCCCCGCAACAGCACCATACCGACCGCCCGCGCACAGGAATTCACCACCTTCAAGGACGGCCAGACCGCCATGTCCCTGCACGTGGTGCAGGGGGAACGCGAACTGGTCAGCGACTGCCGCTCGCTGGCGAAATTCGAACTGCGCGACATCCCCCCCATGGTGGCCGGTGCGGCGCGCATCCGCGTGACCTTCCAGGTGGATGCCGACGGTCTGCTGAATGTGACCGCCGAGGAGAAGGGGACGGGCGCAACAAGCAGCATCGTGGTCAAGCCTTCCTACGGTCTTTCCGACGTCGAAATCGAGCGGATGCTGGGGGATTCCCTGTCGCATGCCCGCGAGGACATGGAGCTGCGGCGCCTGCGCGAGGAGCAGGTAGAGGCGGACCGCGTGCTCGAGGCCCTGCAGGCCGCGCTGGCCGAGGACGGCGACCGTATCCTGAGTGCAGAGGAACGCGAAGTCATCGAAGCCGCCGCACGCGAGCTGGCCGAGGCGCGCGATGGCGCGGACTACCGCGCCATCAAGGCGGGCATCGGGTCGGTGGAACAGGCGAGTGGTGACTACGTCGCACGGCGCATGAACGAGAGTATCCGCAAGGCGATGGCAGGCCACCGCGTTGACGAGTTCAAATCTTAAGAAAAGAAAATGGGGACAGACCCCGTTTTTTCTGAAAAAACGGGGTCTGTCCCCATTTTCCATCGTGTAATCGAAATCACATCCGGAATCACTGACGCCATGCCACAGATTATTTTCCTTCCGCACGTCGAGATCTGTCCCGAAGGGGCCGTGATCGAAGCCGAACCGGGCATCTCGATCTGCGATGCCGCCCTGAAGAACGGCATCGAAATCGAACACGCCTGTGAGAAATCCTGCGCCTGCACCACCTGCCATGTGTATATCCGTGAAGGCGCTGACTCGCTGGCTGAGTCCTCGGAGGACGAGGACGACCTGCTGGACAAGGCCTGGGGTCTGGACCCGGATTCGCGCCTGAGTTGCCAGACGCTCGTGGGCAATCAGGACCTGGTCATCGAGATTCCCAAGTACACCATCAACATGGTGAGCGAAAACCATTAATCAAAAGTACCGGGCAAAGGCAGTTATGCATATAGGGGAGACGTAAGGCGATAATGGGATTGAAATGGACCGACTCACTGGATATTGCCATCGGGCTGGATGAGGCGCACCCGGAGGTGAATCCTGCAACATGTGAATTTCGTCGAACTGCGCGACTGGGTAATCGCGCTGGAAGATTTCGACGATGATCCGCAACACAGCGGCGAAAAGCTGCTGGAGGCCATCCAGATGGCCTGGATCGAGAACGCGACTGATCGCAATCCGCGGGCCGTTCGTTTTTCCCCGGCACGGCCGGAGCCGGGTAGGCGGCGTTGCCGCCGACACGCCGAAACGTCCGGTTTCGCTTATCCGGCAGCTTGTTGTCGTCCGGACTTGTGCCGCCGGCGCAGGGCATAGACCACCGCCAAGCCGGAAAGCATGACCGGGAATAATGGATCCGGCGGGTTGCCGGGCTGCATCGTGCAGCCGCCACCACCGCCGCCACCACCGATTCCGCCACCGCCGGAGCCCGGTGTCGACACCACGAAGCCGCCGAGACCATTCGGTTCGAACACGACATTGGCGCCGTCGAGGTCGATGGGCGGCGGGGAGGAGGCGACGAACAACTGATAGACCGTGGATTCGGTATCGGTGTCGAAGGAGGACTTGCCATTCAGGTTGGTGCTGCCGGGATCCACGGTGTTTCCGGGACTGACGCCGACGAGGATGCTCGACAGCTGGCTGTTGGTCTGCACGATCCCGTTGTAGCCGAAGATGATGGTGCCGGCGGGCCTGGCGTACTTGTTTCCCTGTCCCAGCAGTTGCAGCTGCGCGAGGACGGAGCATGCCGCGTCCACGCAGTCATGGAAGCCGGTGGCGAAGGTGATGACGATGCGGTCGATGGCCGGGTCGGCGTCGTCGTTAAAGGCGTTGTAGTAGATATCACCGCCGCCGCCCGGTCCCGGTTCGAGGTCGGTCCACAGGGGGGCGATGGTGGGATTGAGAAAAAGCCCCGTCAGTTGCTGGGGATCTCCGGAACAGTCCGTGTTGATGCACCCGTCGCCGTTGTCGCCACCCAGGCTGATGAAGCCGTTGCTGGAGATGGCGAGGATGCTGGCGCCGGTGTAGGTCATACCGTCGAACGGGAAGGTCAGGCTGCCGAAGGTCCGGGTGATGGTGGCGTCATCCGTATCATCCAGGCCCGACCCCCGCCCCGCGGATCGTAGCCCCCAGCGCGGATTCCCAGGTGGGCGGTGCGCTTGATGGCGGCGGGTCGGGCAGGGTGTCGTCGACGTTGAAGCCACCCATGCCGTTCGGGGTGAACACGAGATTGGTGTCATCGAGATCGAAGTCCTGTGGGGGGCTGAACAGTTGGTAGATCGTCGGTTCCATCGCGCTGTCGAACGGCACGTCCGTGCTGAAGACGGTGTTGCCCGGATCGGTCGCCCCGTTGCCCGGACTGAGTCCGATGAGAATATCTGAAGTCTGGCTAACGGTCTGAACGATGCCGTTATAGCCGAAGATGATGGTGCCGTCTTCCAGCAGCTGCACCTGGACCAGGGCGGAACAAGCGTTGTTCGCGCAGTCGGAAAAACCGGCTGGCGAAGGTGATGACGATGCGGTCGATGGCGGGGTCGTCGTCGTCGTTGAAGGTGTTGATGAAAATGTCACCGCCACCGGCAACGCCATTGGGATTGAGGTCGGTCCAGAACGGCGCGATACGCGGGAAGGCGCCATGCACGAGGGCGTTCGGATCACCGGAGCATCAGTTGACGCAGCCGGGGCCGTTGTTACCGCCAGGCTGATGAAGCCGTTGCTGGAGATGTTGAGGATATCGTTGCCGGTGTAGGTTTTACCCGCGAACGGAAACGACATGCTGCCGAACGTCAGGTTGACGATGTCGTCGTTGACATTGTCGAGCGCCTGGCCGGGCAGGGTGGCGCCGGTCTGCGACTCCCATACCGGGGGCTGCGCGAAAACCGCGGTGTTTTGGGTGGCGGCGATGCCCAGTGCCAGCAGCATCATTGCGAACGGTCCCTTCAGCTGTTTTTATCATATATCCGATTCCTCCATTGTGTTCTTTGTCAAAAACCACCTGTGTGTTATTGCGAATAATGAATGCCCTGGGATACCTGCGGTACGAGGCAGTCTCACGGCTGATTCCGATAGAGTAGGCTGCCGTGCTACGCTCGCGATGACAGGCACATGAGGCCTGTTCCCAATATCCTCGCACTTGTGGTGATTTTGCAATCGGGCGGATTTGCCTGCTCCACTGCGGTAATGATAGCCTATACAGGCTTGTCGCGTGGCGCGCCCTGTCGGCGAATGTCGTGGCTACAGGACACCCGAAACTCTCTTGGTGGATTTACCACCAATTCGTTATAGTGTCGGCTGGGTGCGATATCCGCATGACACCAGCATGATCGGCACCGGAACAGCCAGCATCTGCCCGTCCGTTGGACTGCCGGTATCCCGGGTGAGCGGTGCGGTCGGAACTGCACGCCGACCAGGGTGGATGGGCAGTCAATCGATTTCACGGATACTGAACAAAGGGGTTGTCTGATGAGAGCGGCCAGGGAAATCCTGACGGGCCTGTTGCTGGTGTTGTGCTGGCGGGCTGCGGTGGTGGCGGCGGCGGCGGAGGCGGCGGTAACGGCGTCGATCCGCCGAGCGGTGTCGCCACGCTTGCCGATCTCGCCCTCTCGGCCGGCGATCTTGATCATGCATTTCAGCCTGACCAGTTTGTCTATACCGCAACGGTGGGTTTTCTCACGACGGCGACGACGGTCACGCCGACGACGACAGATGCCGCCGCCACGGTGATCGTAAACGGGGTGGCTGTCGGATCGGGCAGCGCCAGTGCACCGATCCCGCTGGTCGTCGGCGAGAACACCCTCACGGTCATCGTCACCGCTGAAGACGGGGTAAACACCGGTACCTATACCGTTACCGTGACACGCGAATCTCAGAGCGGTGTCGCCACGCTTGCCGATCTCGCCCTCTCGGCCGGCGATCTTGATCAGGCATTTGAGCCTGACCAGTATGTCTATACCGCAACGGTGGGTTTTCTCACAACGGCGACGACGGTCACGCCGACGACGACTGATGCCGCTGCCACGGTGATCGTAAACGGGGTGGCTGTCGGATCGGGCAGCGCCAGTGCACCGATCCCGCTGGTCGTCGGCGAGAACACCCTCACGGTCATCGTCACCGCTGAAGACGGGGTAAACACCGGCACCTATACCGTTACCGTGACACGCGAATCTCAGAGCGGTGTCGCCACGCTTGCCGATCTTGCCCTCTCGGCTGGCGATCTTGACCAGGCATTTCAGCCTGACCAGTATGTCTATACCGCAACGATGGGTTTTCTCACAACGGCGACGACGGTCACGCCGACGACGACGGATGCCGCCGCCACGGTGATCGTAAACGGGGTGGCTGTCGGATCGGGCAGCGCCAGTGCACCGATCCCGCTGGTCGTCGGCGAGAACACCCTCACGGTCATCGTCACCGCTGAAGACGGAGTGAGCACCGGCACCTATACCGTTACCGTGACACGGGAGTCCGCCAACGAATTTGCCCAGCAGGCCTACTTCAAGGCCTCCAATCCCGGGGATGCCGATCAGTTCGGCTACAGCATCGCCCTCTCCGGCGATACGCTCGCCGTGGGAGCCTACCGGGAAGACAACATCGACAACAGCCTGGCCGATAGCGGCGCCGTCTATGTATTCACGCGCAGCGGCACGAAGTGGTCGCAGCAGGCCTATATCAAGGCCTCCAATACCGGCAGTGCCGACCGCTTCGGCTACAGTCTTGCCCTGTCCGGCGATACGCTCGCCATAGGGGCCTATCGGGAAGAGAGCAACGCGACCGGCATCGACGGCGACGAGAGCGACAACAGCCTGACCGAGGCCGGTGCGGTCTATGTGTTCACCCGCAGCGGCACGGTGTGGTCACAGCAAGCCTATATCAAGGCCTCCAATACCGGGAGTGGTGATGACTTCGGCTGGAGCGTTGCGCTCTCCGGCGATACGCTTGCCGTGGGTGCGACGGGGGAGGCCAGCGACGGAATCAGCGAGCTCAACAACAATCTGTCCAACGCCGGTGCCGCCTATGTGTTTACACGCAGCGGGACGATGTGGACGCAGCAGGCGTACATCAAGGCCTCCAATCCCGACAGCGACGACAACTTCGGTTATTCCGTCGCGCTCTCCGGCGACACGCTCGCTGTGGGTGCCGACCGGGAAGCGAGCAACGCCACCGTCATTGGCGGTGACCAGACCGACAACACCCTGGTCAATGCCGGCGCCGTGTACGTGTTCACCCGCAGCGGCGCAGTGTGGTCCCAGCAGGCCTATATCAAGGCTTCCAATACCGACAGCAATGATGTCTTCGGCTGGAGTCTCGCCCTTTCCGGCGATACCCTGGCGGTCGGGGCCGCAGGCGAAGCCAGCATCGACGGTAACCCAAAGCGATGACAGCGCCCCGTTTACCGGCGCCGCCTATGTGTTTACGCGCAGCGGTGCGGTGTGGTCCCAGCAGGCCTACATCAAGGCGTCCAATCCCGGCGAAGCCGATCAGTTCGGCTGGAGCCTCGCCTTGACCGGCGATACCCTGGCCGTGGGCGCTCCCCGGGAAGACAGCAGCGCCACCGGCGTTGGAGGCGATCAGGCCAACGATGGGCTAGCGGACAGTGGGGCCGTCTACCTGTTCACCCGCAGCGGCACGGTGTGGTCGCAGCAGGACTACATCAAGGCGGCCGTCACCGATAGCGGCGACTTGTTCGGTTACAGCGTCGCCCTCACCGGTGACACGCTGGCCGCGGGAGCGCCGGGGGAAGACAGCAATGCAAGCGGCGTCGATGGCGATGCCCTCGACAACAGCCAGAGCGGCTCCGGCGCCGCCTACGTCTTTCAGTAATCATCCGTCCGCCGCAGTTTTTCCGGTACCATGGCCCGGGCGGCGTTCCCTTGTCCGCCCTGACCTTGTATATTACCCGGCCTTGTTCCCGCCAGTTTCCCGGGCCGGGGTTCAGTATCGCAGGAGACGTTCAGAACCGGCAGGTCAGCATTGCCTGGCCACCGACATCGGCGTTAAACTACGCGCTTATCTATATACACTAACTTCCCGTTTTTATAAGGGTTTCTTGTAAAGCATACAGACAGACGGAGTGTTGCATGGCGATCGAACGGACCTTGTCCATAATCAAACCGGACGCAGTGGCGAAGAATATCATCGGCGAGATCTACAGCCGTTTCGAGAAGAATGGCCTGCGCATCGTCGCCGCGCGCATGATGCAGCTGGGCAAGGCGCAGGCCGAGGGGTTCTACGCCGTGCACCGGGAGCGTCCGTTCTACAAGGATCTGGTGGAATTCATGACCTCCGGGCCGGTGATCGTGCAGGTGCTCGAGGGGGAAAATGCCATCAACAAAAACCGCGAGCTGATGGGTGCGACCAATCCCAGGGATGCCGCCCCCGGCACCATCCGTGCGGACTTCGCCACCACCGTGGATGAAAATGCTGTGCACGGATCCGACGGACCCGATACCGCAAAACAGGAAATCGCGTTTTTCTTCGGTGACGGCGGCCTCTGTCCGAGGACCCGCTAGGGTACGCCCGCGGATAACTCCAGCAATGCACCCTCTCATGCCGGCCGGACAGAAGACCAATCTGCTGGATCTGAACCGCCAGGAACTGGAAGCGTTCTTTATCGCGCGGGGCGAGAAGGCATTCCGCGCCGCACAGGTCATGAAATGGATCCATGGACGCTGCATGGCCGACTTCGATGCCATGACCGACCTCGGCAAGGGGCTGCGCGCCGGCCTGCGGGATTGCGCGGAAATCCGTCTGCCGGAAATCGTCGCCGACCAGTGTTCCGATGACGGTTCCCGCAAATGGCTGCTGCGCCTGGCGGACGGCAACTGCATCGAAACCGTTTTTATCCCGGAAGATGGACGGGGCACCCTGTGTGTCTCCTCGCAGGTCGGCTGCATGCTCAATTGCAGTTTCTGCTCCACCGCACAGCAGGGGTTCAACCGCAACCTGAGCACCGGCGAAATCATCGCGCAGCTATGGCAGGCGGCGAATGCCCTTGGCAGCCGGCCCGACGGCTTCCGCCGGATCTCCAACGTGGTCATGATGGGCATGGGTGAACCCCTGCTCAATTACGACAATGTGGTGCGCGCCATGCAGGTGATGCTGGACGATTTCGGCTACGGTCTGTCGAAGCGCCGCGTCACCCTCAGCACCGCCGGTATCGTTCCGGCCATCCGCCGGTTGCGCGAGGACTGCGATGTCAGCCTGGCCGTATCCCTGCACGCGCCGGATGACCTGCTGCGCAACGAACTGGTGCCCCTGAATCGTAAATACCCGATCGGTGAACTTCTGGCCGCCTGCCGTGACTATGTGGGGGAGGACAGCCGCCGCCGCGTCACCTTCGAGTACGTACTGCTGGCGGGGATCAATGACAGCAATGCCCAAGCGCGCCGGCTGGTGCGTCTGCTGGAGGGGGTGCCGGCGAAGATCAATCTGATACCCTTCAATCCCTTCCCGAATACCCGCTACCGCTGCAGCCCGCCGGCGACCATGGAACGGTTTTTCGCCCTGCTCAACCGGGCGGGAATCGTCACCATCACCCGCAAAACGCGTGGTGACGACATCGACGCGGCCTGCGGCCAGCTGGCGGGACGCTTTCAGGACCGGACACAGCGGCGCACCCGCACCATGGCAACGCAGCCAGGGACACACACATGAAACGTTATTTCTACCGGATGTCAGCGGTAATCCTGGTGTTTGTACTCGCCGCCTGCGGCAGCATGCCGACCGGTAACGAGAGTCAGCAGGCCAAACGCATCGCCGACACCAATATACAACTGGGCATCGCCTACATGCGCAAGGGCGACTACGAAACGGCAATGAAAAAGCTGCAGAAGGCGCTGGAGGCCGACCCGGATTCGGCCACAGCCAACGGCACGCTGGCGATACTTTATGAAAACATCGGGGAAAACGACCTCGCTGAAAAACACTTCAAAACAGCGCTGCGACTGTCACCGAAGGATCCGCAAACGCATAACAACTATGGCCAGTACCTGTGTCGCCACGGCGAATATACCCGGGCGCTGGAGCAGTTTGATATTGCAGCCAGCGATCCGCTCTATACCGGCCTCGCGGCGTCACTCACGAATGCCGGCATCTGTGCCGGCAAAATTCCCGACGCCAAAAAGGCGGAAGCCTATTTCCGCAAGGCCCTGGAGCACGATCAGAACTTCCCCTATGCCTTGCTGCAGATGGCCGACCTCATGTTTACGCAGGGCAAATACCTGGCCGCGCGCGCCTACATCCAGCGCTTCGATGGCGTGTCAGCCCCCGGTGCGGAGAGCCTGTGGCTCGGCGTGCGCATCGAGGATGCACTCGGGGATATGAGTGCGGCCGGCGGCTACGCACTGAAGCTCAAGAATAATTTCCCCAATACCAGGGAGGCGGCAAGCCTGCGGGAATGGGAGAATGAACACCGTGGCCAGCAATAGCAGTGACGAGAACGTCCGCCAGGCACCGGAAGGCGAGGGCGCGCCAGGCGCCATGCTGCGTACGGCGCGCATCCAGCACAACCTCCAGATCGATCAGGTGGCGAAGGAGTTGCATCTCGATGCGCGTATCGTCACCGCCATGGAAAACGACGACCAGTCGGCATTGCCGGAGCCGATCTTCGTACAGGGTTACCTGCGCAGTTACGCCCGTCTGGTGGGATTGCCGGCGGACGAGATCGTAAGCCGCTACAGTGCGCAGGGACGACCGAATCCGCCGCCCCTGTCAGTGATAGGACCGCGCCGCAAGGCGCCGATGCTGCCGCTCCCCTCGGCAAGGCTGACACGCAACGTTATCCTGGTGCTGCTGGCGGGCATACTGGTGTGGCTCGCCTATCCCCTCGTCGAGCGGCTGGTGCTTTCGCGCAGCGGCGAGACCGAAGTGCAGCAGCCTGGACGTCTTGATCTGCCGCCGGTCTTTGAAGAAGAACCCCGTTCCGACGCGTCACGGTAGGCCGATCATGCAACGCGTCAACGGCCTCGGGGGCGAGCCTCCGCCAAGCAGGCAGACAAGCCAGGACGGCAAGGCCACAGTCAGGTCCATCCAGGCGGTTCGCGGCATGAATGATATCCTGCCGGAGCTGACGCCGACCTGGCAGCACCTGGAGGATACCTTGCGCCCGGTGATTCAGGCCTACGGGTATCGGGAGATACGTTTGCCGCTGCTCGAGAAAACCGAGTTGTTCAAGCGTTCCATCGGCGAGGTGACGGACATCGTCGAGAAGGAAATGTACACCTTCGAGGACCGCAACGGCGACAGCCTGACGCTGCGTCCGGAGGGTACGGCCGGGTGCGTGCGCGCCTGCATGGAACACGGGCTGCTGCACAACCAGGTCCAGCGACTCTGGTATGCCGGACCGATGTTCCGGCACGAGCGTCCCCAGAAGGGGCGCTATCGCCAGTTTTACCAGATCGGCGTCGAGGCCTTCGGCATGGATGGGCCCGACATCGATGCCGAGATTATTTTCATGACGGCGCAGTTGTGGAAGGCGCTGGGACTGGAGGGACCCGAACTGCAGCTCAACTCGCTCGGGACGCACGCCTCGCGAGCGGCCTACCGGGAGGCGCTGGTCGATTACTTCCGGGGCTGCCTGGCGGACCTGGACGAAGACAGTCGGCGTCGCCTGGACAGCAATCCGCTGCGCATCCTCGACAGCAAGAACCCGCAGATGCAGGCAGTGATCGGCGCCGCGCCGCGGCTGCCGGATTACCTGGATGCGGAATCGCGGGGCCACTTCGATGAACTGCGCACGCTGCTGGATGCAGCGGGCATCGACTACGTGGTCAATCCGCGGCTGGTGCGGGGACTGGACTACTACGGCAAGACCGTATTCGAGTGGGTCACCGACCGGCTGGGCGCACAGGGCACGATCTGTGCCGGTGGTCGTTATGACGGACTGGTGGAATGCCTGGGCGGCCGGCCGACGCCCGCGGTCGGTTTTGCGCTGGGACTGGAGCGTCTGATCGCGCTGCTGGAAGCCGAAGGCGTCGATCTACCGGACAGCAACCCGCATGCCTATCTCGTGCTGAGTGGCGAGCAGGGCGTGTGCCGGGGCATGGTTTTCGCCGGGGAACTGCGCGCTGCCGTGAAGGGGCTGCGACTGCTGACCAATTGCGGCGGCGGCAGCTTCAAAAGCCAGTTCCGGCGGGCGGACAAGAGCGGAGCGGCCATCGCGCTGGTTATCGGTGACGATGAGGCCGAGCACGGACAGGTCACGGTCAAGCCACTGCGTGGCGATAGCGCGCAGGAGACGCTCCCGCAGGCGGATGCCGCCGGGTCTCTCAGCAAGCTCCTCGGGCTCGAATTGAATGCCTGAGGCGGACTGCGGGTCGCCTTGATGAGTCCGGATAGCGTCTATCATGACTGCCTCAATGATGAACTTTCTACTGTCGTAGAAAATGAGAATTCCTTCTCCCTCAGGGAGAAGGCCAGGATGAGGGGGGTATGAAATCAGGCAATGATCCTGTTTTATCCCCTCTCCCCGGCCCTCTCCCGGGGGAGAGGCGAGTCCCGGGACAGCAGTGCTTACATAGCTACACCAAAACTCTGAATTCATGACGGGAGATGTCGATGGAAATCAATGAGACGGAAGAGCAGCGCCTCGAAACCATCAAAGCCTGGTGGAAGGAAAATGCCAGTTCGATCATCACCGGCCTGCTGCTGGGCCTCGCCTTGCTGTTCGGCGCCAAGTCATGGTTTGCCTATCAGGACCGCAAGGCGGACGAGGCATCGAATATCTATGCCACCCTGATGAACGCCCTCTCCCGTGGCGAGGAGGGTCTCGTCAATGACCGGGCGGGCGTCCTGATCGGGGAATATTCCTCGACGCCCTATGCGACGCTCGCGGCGCTGGCGCTGGCGAAGGTGAAGCTGGAACAGGGCGTACCGGAAGCCGCTCACGCGCAGCTGCAATGGGCGCTGGAGAAGTCCGCTTCCGAGGCGCTGCGACCCCTGGTGCGCCTGAGGCTGGCGCGCGTCATGATGGCCGAGGGTAACCTGGATGGCGCCGAAGCCCTGCTGGCGCAGTCCCGGACGGAGCGCGCGGTCGCCCCACTGGTTAACGAACTGCAGGGGGACATTCACGCGGCGCGCGGGGCTGTCGACGAGGCGCGCTCGGAATACGAAATCGCGCTGGCCGCTTTGCCGCCGGAGTCGGCCGAACACCGGTTGTTGCAACTGAAATACGAAAACACGGAACCGCCTGCCGTGCCGGGTGACGGCAAATGAAGCGAGTCGCCGTTGTCCTCCTGACTGTCCTGATGGGCGGCTGCTCCACCATCTCGGGCTGGTTCGGCGGGGATGACAATGCCACGCCGCCGGCCAAACTGGAAGAGATCAAGGATCCGGTGCAGCTGAAGGAATTGTGGAGCAGGGATATCGGCGTCGGCTATGACAAGCAATCCGTCAATCTTGTGCCGACGGTGCTGGGTCCGTATGTACTGGCCGCCGACCGCGATGGCCGGGTGGTCGAGTTGAGCGCCGAGACCGGCAAGAAACTCTGGGAGACGAAGACGGATGCCCCGATTTCGGCGGGCCCCGGCGCCGGCGAAGGACTGGTGCTGGTGGGTACCAGCGATGCCGAGGTGCTCGCGCTCAACATCGACGACGGCTCCATCGTCTGGCGAGCACAGGTATCGAGCGAAGTCCTGTCGGTGCCCCGGGTCGACGCCGGTATCGTGGTCATACAGACGGCGGACGGCACCCTCGCCGGACTGAGCAGCAACGATGGCCGTCAACTCTGGGTTTCCGACCATTCCGTCCCGGTGCTTACGCTGCGAGGCACCAGCAGCCCGGCCGTGGAGCGGGGCGCCGTGATCGCCGGGTTCGCGAGCGGCAAAGTGGCCGCCCTCACGCTGGCCAATGGTTTCCAGGTCTGGGAAACCAGCATCTCGATTCCTCAAGGCCGTTCGGAGCTGGATCGCCTCGTCGATGTCGATGCCAACCCGGTCATCGTCGGCGACACGGTTTATGTGGTGTCGTTCCAGGGCAAGATCGCGATCATCGACCTGCGCAGCGGCAATCTCGGCTGGTCGCGCGATATGTCGTCCTATACCGGGCTGGGAGTGGACTTCTCCCAGGTCTATGTCACCGATGTGGACAGCAAGGTCTGGGCGCTGTCGCGTGACAATGGCGTCTCGGTCTGGAAGCAGGAGAAGCTGCACAATCGCGTCCTGTCAGCGCCGGAGCCGTTCGGCAGCTATGTGGCAGTCGGTGATTTCGAAGGCTACCTGCACCTGCTGTCGACCTATGACGGCCGCATCGCCGGCCGGGTCAGGGTGGAACGCAAGGGCATTGCGGCGCGTCCCCTGGCCGTCGGCGATGTGCTGTATGTCTACGGCGAGGGTGGAACGCTCGCCGCCTACACGCTTGGCGGTGGTTGATACCTCCCGGCGGGGACCGTGTAAACAGCCACGGAATTACACGGAAGACATGGAAAGTATCCGTGTATTGTCCGTGTTTTTCCGGGTGGTTCGAAGTGCACGGATGTACAAGTGTCGCGTGAGGCAGGAAACCGGAAGCGACCCGTGGTCGATGATACTTCCCTGGAAATGATATCCCTCGAGTCGGGTGTCACATCATCATGATACCGGTCATCGTCCTGGTGGGTCGCCCGAATGTCGGTAAATCCACGCTGTTCAACCGCCTGACCCGCACCCAGGATGCGCTGGTCGCCGCCGTGCCTGGGCTGACCCGCGATCGCAAGTACGGCGACGGCAGGATCGGCGACCGGCCGTTCATTGTCGTCGATACCGGCGGGCTGGCGGCGGGCGACAAGGAACTCGACGGTTTGATGGAGCGGCAGGCCTGGCAGGCAATCGAGGAGGCGGACCTGGTGTTTTTCCTGGTTGACGCCAGGGACGGCCTGACCGGCACCGACGAGGACATCGCCGCGGACCTGCGCCGGCGCGGGAAACCGCTGACGCTGGTCGTCAACAAGACCGATGGCCTCGACGAGAACATCGCGCTGGGCGAATTCTACCGGCTTGGACTGGGAGAGCCGCAGCCGGTCTCCGCGACGCACGGGCGCGGCGTGGAGCGCCTGCTGCGAACCGCGCTGGCAGCGCTGCCCCCGCCGGCGGATGGTGAGGCTGCGGAGGAAGAATCGGCGGATGAGCAGGCCGTGCGCGTTGCCATCGTGGGGCGTCCCAATGCCGGCAAGTCGACCCTCATCAATCGCATGCTCGGCGAGGAGCGCGTGCTTGCGAGTGACCAGCCGGGCACCACGCGCGACAGCATCTTCATTCCTTTCGAGCGCGACGGCGTAGCCTACACGCTGATCGACACCGCCGGCGTACGCCGCCGGGCGCGGGTCACGGAGGCGATCGAGAAGTTCAGCATCATCAAGACACTGCAGTCCATCGATGCGGCCCAGGTCGTCATTCTGGTGTTCGACGCG
>CAVXNM010000019.1:0-14337 GCA_963763115.1 uncultured Gammaproteobacteria bacterium | reverse complement strand
TAGATGCCGGGCCAGCATCGGCAGGTCATTCTCGGCGTCCTCCAGCAGCGCTGGCAGGCCTCGTGAGATCGCTTTGACCCCTTGTGGCAGAAACAATGCCATACTCCGAGAGAACCCCACGCATATGATTGCTCAGGGCAATACGCTGGCGTACCAGCAAGCGGCGGCCATGATGCAGGTGCAATACGGCCTGCTGCTCTGGTGTCTTGGGATGGACAAAGCGCACGTCGGGCGTTGCACGCCTCACAGATGGCCTCGGCATCATTGCGGTCGTTCTTGTTGGTTTTCAGGTACGGTTTGACAAAAACCGGTGCCATCATCCGAACAGTATGTTTAAGCCCGGTCAATTCCCGCAACCAGTAGTGCCCACCGCCACAGGCTTCCATCCCCACCAGACACGGTTCCAGGTTGGCGAAAAATCGACGCACCTGCGAGCGTTTCAGCTGCTTGCGCACGACGACCTCACCCTCGCTATCAACACCGTGAACCTGAAACACATTCTTTGCCAGATCCAGCCCGATCACGCTAATCTTGTTCATGGATGCCGTCCTCTCTGTGTTAGTTGAACATCACAGCTCAACTATGGCACCTCGATGCCGGTTAAGGGAGGGCGGTGTCCATTCCATCTGAAGTCGGACATCCAGATTCAGGTGGCTATAGGCGAACATCGAACCAAAACAGCCATCCCCGTTACACACCTTGGACGACTACACTGACAGTTTTTTACCCCATATGTCTTGATAACTTAATGATAAAGAGAAGTTGATCTGTTAAATAACAACGACACCACACATCCTTGTGCAGGTCGACTGTATTTCTTACTGGCTAGTGGCCGGCTCGGCTGGTTGTGCGGGTGCAACCGCCGGGGGAGCGTAGCCATACGGAGCACCATAGGCGCCGGGATAGCCGCCATAACCATACGGACCACCCCATCCGCCGTACGGATAACCACCGTAGCCATAGCCGTAACCCCGGCCATAACCACGACCACGGCCATAACAGACACGGCCATAACCACTGCCATGAGCGCCACCGCTCATGTTGAAGTCGAAATCACCGGAGCCGTCACTCCAGCCGTCGCCCCAGCCGTCATTACCCCAGCCACTATTCCAGGGACCACCACCGCCCCAGGGGCCACCACCCCACCAAGCCTGGGCTGCCGTGAAAGGAATCGCCATGACGCGGGTAATGGCAGCAACACACAATGTTTTGTTCACCTTATTCATATCTATCTCCTCATCAGGTTGATTTATATGCAATTCGAACAGCAAACCTGCTTATGCAAGTGTGCTGCAATCGGCAACGGATATGAACTCCGCATATTTAGTGCGGCAGGTCGTTGTTCCTGTAGTGTCACGCTTTTTTTACCTTTTTACCGAGTACCCTCATGTTCTTTATGTCGTGGCTCTCGACGTCTTTACAACACAGACTTGCTTCACTCGACTGTAAAAATCAGTGTCACTGAAGGTAACATTAGGCCCTCATCAGGCTCTTACGCCCCCTGCGCACTCCGGGGCGCTTTTTTATGAGTCAAGATCAGGCCGGTTATCGCTTCGTTTAGGTCCAGTAGCTGTTCGCCAAACAAGACTGCGAGATTGGAATTCCCATGGATTTGGATTGCGGTGCCCGAAGCGTGTCCCCGTCTTGCGATCACGGGCAACCGCACAACCTGAGCGTTATGAATGATAACTATCGGTCGATACTCGAAGTACGATAACAAAGTGGAAATGCCCCGACTTGCTGCATCTGAAACATTGAAGTGTTTGTATACTTATATAATCAGTGGCTTAACGAAAAAGAACGATCCATATACGACGTTCGGTAGGCAATTTACCCTACAACAAGGGGTATAATATTCAGTTCTGGAAATCAAAACCTCAACCCAATTTTCACCACCGACTGGGTTTTCCGCTAGTGCTTGGAAGCCGTCGGTTAAGCTGAGCACCAGTAAGATAGCTTCAAAACCTTTCCGTCTGTTCCGATACTTGCACAATTTAGAAATGGATTCTACGCATCAAGTTAATTCCCACCTTGAGATTATCTCAGGCCTATCCGTCCCAACCTCAGCCAAGAATCAGAACTAAATTTGCAATATTTTGTCTATTAATTTTAGACAATTATTGGTCACTTCATATTTTCCCAAACTAATGAGGTAGTGAAATGCCGAATGTTAGTGCAACGCTGAAGTCTGAAATCATCAGGCTTGCCCGTAAGGAACTCAGCAGCCAGGTGCGCGGGATGAAGAAAGCGTCCGCGCACAATATGCATGATATTGCGGCTTTGAAGCGGATGGTCACTAAGCTGCAGCAACAAGTCGAGCGTGGTGGCAGAACAGTCGCCGAAAAAGCCACAGCATACTCCGAAAGTGAGGCCACAACTCGCATCCGATTCACGGCACATGGGCTATGTTCCGAGCGAAAGCGGCTGAAACTCTCGGCTGACGATTACGCGAAGCTCGTGGGGGTAAGTGCCCAGTCGATATACAATTGGGAAGGTGAGGTGACGCGCCCCCGCAAGAACCACGTACGCAGGATTGCTGCTGTTCGTGGAATCGGCAAAAAAGAAGCCCGAACCCGTCTAGCAAAGCTACATCAACCCAATGCCGAGGGAACACGCAGTTTCTAATGTTCCGTACAAGTGAGTAGCGAGCCTAGTGATCGCTTCTGCGAGGCAAGATCTATTCTGGGTTGATCCGTGCATTGATTATGCACGAGGTTAGGATCAGATCGATTTTGCTGGATGAGTCGGTATGTAAAGGTAGCCTGTAGATAATTCTCTGCGCTGAATGTCCATTTCAGCACTGTATTCTGGCCATAAACACCTCACACTGGAATGTCCTCTTTCGCATGTAAGACATAATGCGGCGGCCTTCGGGTCGCCGTTTTGCTTTCTAGCATTCAATAGTCAACCCCTCTGGCCAAATCTGCGCAGCCTCAAGCGGCCTACGTCGCACATTTAGCCATACAGCGGCGGTTATACGTTTTGACAAGCAAATGACGCATGCTGATTAACGCAAAAAAGGGCGTTGCTGACACACTGACCATGCCGGCACCTGGATATTAATAATCCAAATGCGCCGGCTGCGGCGCGGCGAGGCCGCCATGGCGCGATTACACCGCAGAAACAAAACGGCAAAAATTACACTCCTCCCGCACACGCACCGGAAACATACCGCGGCTAGGCTGTTAAACAAGGAGGGGATAGAAGACGGTTGCACATCACCGAGCACGATGACATCCAGGAGGTGCGCCATGAGTGCCACAGAACTGCAAGTCCAGGCATACCGGGAATGGAGCCACTCTGCCGAGCTTCAGTACCGCTACCACACGTTCGACTATTACTGGTCGGAAAGGTACGCACGTGTCTACCGGCTGCCGGTGCGGATCGAGCCGGTTGGGCGCCAGCTGCACTGAGCGGAAGTGACACACTTCTCCCCGGCATGGAGGACCGTACGCATCCGGGCAGTATCGGGGAATACGGGTGCCGGCTAACCCGACGTGGTAAGGAAACTTCTTGGTGGAGAGGTATTCAACTATCCTGATATGTCAGGTAATGCTGCAAACCAGACACAAACACATCAGTTAGTAATGTCTTCTTTCGTATCGACGTGAGGCATGGCGGTCATTTCGACCCCTTTGTTTTACATTTAAACATCTCAGCAATAGCGCTCAGAACACCATCAACGGCTGGCAGGTGTAGGCTTTCTGAATTGACGTTTAGGTATTTGCGCATGAGTAATGCAAACTGATAGTCGTTTACCATAGGTGGTATGCAGTCCGGGTAGTGTTTCACGATTACCCCCTCAACCAATGCCGCGACATATCCTCGACAGAATGCGAATGCCTCCGACCCCTCGGGTTCGGAGCATCGTGTCCTGATATCTGACAGTGTTAAACTATCTGCATTGCTTATGTCGGCGTGCATACTGAACACAACCGCCGACGCAACAATAACAGCGATCCGCAGAACATCTCTCATCACCACATGCTCCAACCGAAGTCGATACCGCCCCGCCGTTTCGGCAGGGCTTGGCTTGGCCGTTACGAATGTACGCTTTTGCAAACCAGTCATATGCTAAACGGTTGGAAATGTCTGTTTTCGGAAAAAACCGGACATCCCCGACGTTCCTGGGCATGTCTCAAAAGTACTGGAAGCGGACGTTCCCGGGGCGGACCGTTGCCGGCAATTTTCGACCCTAATGAGACGTCACCCATGTTCCTGAGCATGTCTCGAATGTACCTGATCTCGGTCGTTTAGGCTCCTCGGTAACTGCTCCTGCGTTACTCTACCTATGCATGGCCCATGCCAGTTTCTCGACCGGCCCATGGTCTCACCTTCTCCCCCTTGGGGAGACCGGTATCTGCCCTCATTTTCGCCGGATACAAGTCTTTTTGGCGCCCTTATTCCTTCGTAACCATCGCCTTCTCGATGATTGCCGGATAAACATAACCCGCGCCAAAGTCCTTGTTCACTGACAGAATACCTTCCACCATGACCAGGTCGCCTTTGGCCACCAGGGTGTCGGTGGTTACGGTGAGATCGCCCGGGGTGCCGTCCTGAATGTGCATCCAGTTGGTGCCCATGATACCGGCGGTGAACTTCACGACCCGTCCGCGGACCTTTATTTTCTGTCCGTTCAGCTCGGAGCTCCGGGTCAAAATTTCCTCGACCGTGTAGCCTCCCTCCGCTTTGGACACGCCTTCCACGTGGGCGTCAGTGACGACGGTCCTGCTGCTGCCAGTCATGCCGTAACCCTGGTCAGCGATTTTTTTCAGGGCGCCCTCCGGGTAGACGCCGCTGACGAAGTAGATCTTGTCGAAGGTGCGATTGAGGGCTTTGCTGGAGAAGTCGGTCATCAACTCGCCGGCGGGCACGCTGACCCGTTGACCGACCTTAACGCTGGTTTCGGTGGCGGCAGCCCAGATCTTCCCGGAGCCGGTGTTAAGCAATACGTAGGTGTAGCCGGCGGCATTCATGGTCTCGACGATTTCACCGTTCAGGGTGCTAGGGTTGGCAGGCAGAGTGCCGGCGCCGACGTGAGTGGCGGCCGTCGGTGCGTTGTCAGTGGGCGCGGCAGTCGCCTGTGCGCCGCCTTCGGTGAATGTGATCAACAGCGCGATAAAGATCAGGTCGGTATTCTTCACAGGGCTCTCCTAGGTGTATCAAAAGCAAGGACGTCAGGATTATTGGACAGGTTTTTTGTTCAGCCAGAACGAAATGGCAAGACTATCCCGTCATGGACAGCAGGTTACAGTGTACAGGGTATCAAACTCCGTCATCCCTGGCATCCTGATTCCTGCCTCCCTGCCATTCGGGGCAGACGCCGTGTTTTCAGAGTTATTATGGTTGATAATCTGCACAATGAGTCGGTGAAAACATGGAAGGAGCGCGGCACAGTGGGTCGCGGTTTTATACGTCCTCTTTTGCTGCACAGTTACTCTTCGCAGGTCATCCATCTAGGTCCGGAGTTGGCCGTTCTCAGAAGTACTGAGTACTGATAGGAAACGTCAACTTCTGCTGTGTTCCTGACCTCTTCAGGGAAACGGGTCATGTCTTTTTATGGCCGAACCAGGACCAATGGACTGATTCAATAATATGAAATGATTTAAAGACGAGAGACGCTATTTAAGATCTTCAGGCGATATCTCTGAACAGCAACTTAACAACAGCAAAGCATTCACGTGCTGAGGAAAGCTAATGCCGTAAAACGATTATCGATAAACTGTGCTGAGTCTGGATTGACAATGGCTATTTGTAGCATATGCTCATAATCAATGTCATGGATTTCTGTCAAACATCATTAGGGGTTGGTAGTCTGCATCATTAATTAAAACGGAGGCTCAATATGTCAAGCAAGACTATGCTATACAGTGTGCGCATCGGATTCATTACTGCTATTTTCTCGGGAGGTTTCCTCTGCGGTTTGATGACACAGCACAGCGCGAATGCTCAGATGGGAGAATTCGGTGAACAGATGCTCAATAAAGCAAAGGAAAGCGGTGGTGCACTCGGAAGCGTGGCTCAACTCGGGTCGGCAATAACTGACATGGAGAAAAATGTCAGCGGTCTACAACAAAACCTCAACACGCTGAAAAAAGTGCAAGCCGCACTGGGAGGAAATTGAACATTCTGTCACGGCGGTTGTAATGATCGAAAGTTGAGGGTCATTTCTTGATCGATGATTGACTCTCGGTACTGCGTTATCCAATGGACTATTCTATGGATTGATCTAATTCAGGAAGTTATGTAGAAAGCTTGGAGTAGTAATGAAATTTCGAACAATCAAACATAGAGGAATGACGTGTCTGGATAATTTGAACTGTATAAGGACAAGGGTGGTGAATTTCGCTTCCGTCTTAAGGCAAACAATGGTCAAATTATCCTCGTTAGTGAGGGTTATAAACAGAAAACCAGTGCGGACAATGGAATTGAATCTGTAAAGAAGAATGCAGCAGACGATAGCCGTTATGAGCGTAAAGACACCAAAAGTGGGAAGTATATGTTCAACCTCAAGGCGACTAATGGACAAGTAATTGGTGCCAGTGAGTCTTACGAAACCAAGACGGCAAGGGATAATGGTATTGAATCGGTTAAAAAGAATGCACCGGCTGCCGGTGTCGTTGATATGACTGAATAGGCAGATTACAGTTTGGTAATACAGACCCCGCTTCGGCGGGGTTTTTTGCGTCAGGCCAATGTCTTCTTCTTTCGCCGAACCCGGAAGTATTGACCGCACCGCCGGAATGTCCGCTTCTGCTGCATTTAAGACATAATCTCTGATTCAGATTATATCTTGCTAGTACTGGAATTGGTCATTCCCGGGCATAGCTACTACTTCCTGCTCTTCTGGCCTCGTTGTGTCAGTCCCGCCTTTCGGTAGCGCAAGAAGGTCAGTGGGCTGTACCAAGCAACAACAAGCGCACAGCCCACGATACCCAGACCCACATGGTATCCGGGGTCGGTAGTTTCACTGGGATAAAGATACATTACGGTTGCACCCAAGATACCCATGAACAAAGCCGGCATCAGGCTGAAGATCAGGCTGGGGAACAGTCTGGCACTGGCCGTCATGCTGCGCACAAGCAGCGCACGGTATTCGGTTTCACCCATGGCGCGGATAAGCCAGAGTTTGCTGCTGTTGGACGCAGCCACCAAAAGCGAAGCCACCATGATCACGATGCCCGAACCGACATCCCACCAGGGGATAATGAACACCAATACCGTCAGTGCGGCAAACGGCCAGCGTAGGCGACGGATGACGCTATTGGATTCCAGCTCAAGGTTGGGCGAGGTCAGATATGTCGACCCGATATCGCCCAGGCGCGAGAGCAGGATGAGAATGGCCAGGGTGATCTTGACACTTTCCTGTGCTTCCACGATACGAGCTCCTTGCTTGTCTGAGAGCGTTAAGTTCGGCCAGGGTGCAGGGTATCACCGGCGCTTCTGTAACGGCAGACTCCGGGTGGAGTCCAGTATGGACATTATGACACCCGGAGCCACTGTGTATCCTGCAAGCATTTCCTTGCATCACCGTACATGGTAGCAGCACGTTACGAATGTCTTTGGTTCCCGTAAACTCAGAGCAGCAGGCTGAAGGGGTAGGGATGTATCCAGATTCCATTAAATCGAAGGCAAGATTTGCTGACAGACAGGCTGAATCAGTAGAGGAAATGCGCCGGTAGCAAGATTAGCCCGGCGCTGGCTGTAGCGCACATAATTGGTCTTGGCGAGCAGCAACAACATGGGTACAGCGGAAGGCAGCATCATCGCGGCCATCATGATTGTCCACATGACAAATACCAACAGAACATCCACACCATTCCAATTATCCATGCGCGGCATCAGGAGCCAATGCGCCGACACATCCATATGCGACATGCCCCAGACCATATAGACAACATAGGCCCAGCAGACTGTCAGTGCGGCCACGAAGCCGGTGCCAACCGTCACCAAGCTTCGTAGATGCGGTGCTTCGGCGCTAGCCTTGGTAGGCGAAGGCAGAATAGAAGCCATTCTTGCCGTTGAGTTCGAGTGAAATCCCGTGGTCATGAATACTCAGCCGCTTGGAAGTTGAAACTACCGCCGGTTGACCGGGTACCATTGTGAACGGTTGTTTATCAATGGTAACAAGCGATCCGCCCTGTCCCTCCAGCGCCTCGATGTCAACTTCCGCTATGTTTGGAATCCGCAAACTGCGCTCTTTGCCATTTGCTGAATACTGGATGGGAACTGCTTTGACCCCCATGACTTCGCCAATGAGTGGCCCCAGCACGGCAAGGTGACCACCTGCCTGACCGGAAAAAATTTCGCCTAGCGCCTTCTGCTGGTCGGCACTGGCCTGCTCGTCCAGATACAGTGCGACTTTCCACTTTGTTTGCAGCATGTGTCCGGGTGCGTGTGCGAGGATCGCGACATTGAGCCCGTTTAGCGTAGTCCCGGCGGAACTACCCTGCTCGATGTGCCAAGCCACCATGACTGTGCATTCTCCCTCTGTAGGTGCGCTGAGGAAGACACAGGGGCAGGCGGCTGCGCAGTTACACGCTTCAAAATAGGTACCACTGACTTTCCAAGATTCAGCCATGATGATGCTCCTTCTGAAAATGCCGCCCATTGGATTATCAAGGCGGCGGCCCTTATGGACAGGATGCCAAGGTAGGTTTGGCGTATTTCCCAAAGCCGGTGAAGCTGGTCAGCACGCAGCTCTTGTCTCCTACTGGGCGAGGATCGTGCCCAAGGGCATGCATAACGCACCGTCTGAGCCGAATTCACGTTCGGGTCCATCGTCCATCTTCACTTCGATGCGCCCTTCCAAGACCTAACCCCTGTGCGCCGCCTGACAAGAATGCGTTCTGACGATGGGCTTAATATGCTCATTCCAACACCCATCGACCTCAAAAGTACCTCCTACCAAAGTGAGACCGCCCACCGTCACGATCTCCGCCTGCCTTTGCTATCCTTGAAACGATGTAGCTCATCCGGGGAATTCAGAGGCTTTCCCTCCACCTGTTTGGCCACGATGTCCTATTCGCGTCAACCAGTTTCGGATTTAACTGAAGTATAGATCAGGGTTATATCAACCACAGTAAGGAATAGGCTTGAGCTTTCCTAGTCACAGCACCGAGGAGACAAAAAGGAAGGCTCAGTATGTCCGCCGCACCCATATCCACGACTATGGGTATCTTCAGCTGGTCCATTGTGCAGGCACCATGGATTGAGTTTACCCAACCCGTTCGCCTGATCTTGGCCGATAGTCGAGATGGAATTGCAGGTTGAGAATGCCCGGTTCTGCTGCAACCCGGACATAATCTCTGATCCAGATGTCGTGTTTGTACTGTTTCCGGTCATTCAGTCGGGCCTAATATAAGCAAACGGTGAACGGCGGGTATCGGGACCTAACAGGACGTGAGGCACGCTGCGGTGGATGTCGGAAATGCACCACTGAAAGCGGACATTTACAGGTAGATGTAGTTCGTAGACATCGCATCTTGATGCCGGTTAAGGGAGGCCGGTGTCCATTCCATCTGTTTTGAGACTTTTGGGGATCGGGTACGGATCGGCTAAAATTGACCACTCTGATACTTCAGCGTTTTAGATAGGATGTCTGAAAGGCATCTTCTCTTAACAACCAGGAATACCGATTGGACCCGGTGCGTCAGGCAGTGCACAACAACCCGAAATAACGGACAATAGAACAACAATAGAGATTAACAGAACAAGCCTTGACATTTTAATTGCGCATTCCTGTAAATGTTGTTTAGTTAGTGTCGATTATCGGCAATTTTAAGACTTTTTTAGCAATATAACCCTGTGACAAGGGCGGCGTTGCACCCTCCTGGCCTCGCCAGTTCTCAGACATAGTCGCCTCGGGTGCTGGGACAGTATCAATTAACCAGGGGTGGGTGTTTGTTGGTCTTTTCTGATTCTTCTATCATATAATAACTTTACGGGAGTATGTACTTAACGAAATGGTAAGACAGAATAAAGCCCACTAAGCGTGGGTTATAGTTCAGTAATCGCGGGTCATTCAATGTGCAGCCATGGCAAACCCAACGATTGCAACGACTATTGCGGTAACAGCCAGAAAGGCTGGCCGAAGCCTGGGAAGGGAAAGAAGCAGCAGGATAAGTGACGCCAGCCAGGCTCAGTTGAACTACGGGTGTCATCGGCCCCTGGTTAGCTGGCTGGCTGACGCCACTCGGTAATTGTAGACCATTTCCTAAAGTACATACTTCCGTACCTTTATTATGTCAGCAATTTTTACAATCAGCCTGCTTCACATTCACGAAAGAGGGCTATATCCATTGTGGATTTCTATCGTTCAAGCTCGGCGGTTCGGGAAAGCTAGTGGACTCAAGTGGGTACAATCCCGAGACATAACCAGCGGGTAACTGTGAATAAATCAAAGGAGACATGGCTTTGAATCGTAGTAAATTTATCGCATTACTGGCAAGTATCACAATACTCGGTGCGTGCATAACCACGGGAATTTCACAGGCAGAAGAGCCGCCAATCGGAGAGGTCACCACCAAGACCCCGGCGACCCCCTTGGAAGACTCTGAAACTGTGTGGGACAAGGCCAAGGAAGGCAGTGCGGAGGCTTGGGACAAGACGAAGGAGGTATCCGGTGATGTCTGGGATGCCACCAAGGAAGGCAGTGCGAAAGCCTGGGACAAGACGAAGGAGGTATCCAGTGATGTCTGGGATGCCACCAAGGAAGGCAGTGCGAAAGCCTGGGACAAAACCAAAAACCCTGTTCAGGGTTGGCAGGAACCAAAACCTGAATCAGAAACGGATTCAAATCAGGAAACCCCAGCGCCCAGCCAATCACCCTGACCATGGCGGCTGATCCTCAATGGTCTGTAGCTAACATCAATTGACGCTTCTTGTTAAACAGCGGCGACCTTCGGGTCGCCTTTTTTATTTCTGTTGAATGCCTGCTTATCGCTCGGAGCGGACCTTGCATATCCGCTGGGCTGCTGGCGGGCATTAGTGGAAAAAGGATGCGAAATAGACCAATGGCCAAACGATGACAGGAAGAATGGGACAAGATTTCGTGGTGACCTATGCGAAAACTGCTGGAAACAGCAGCCGGAAACGACAGCTGAATAGTCATGGACTTCAGGGAAAAGGGCTTTTATTCTTCTTATACTCACCAAGCACCGTCTGAAACACGTCGGCAAAAATTCTGCTCGAAATTTTCGAGATACAGACAGGCAGTTACCTCGGTGAAGATGACATTGTCAGATATTCTGATGACTACGGAAGAAATGATTCCTGATCCACCATCACCATGACGAAAATCGATATCGCTGACTTGATGTCAGACTCAAATGTCGGCTTCGGCACCAGTGGTGTCCGAGGCCTTGTTGAACAAATGACCGACAAGGTCTGCTATGCCTATACCACGGGATTTCTGAAGTACTTGAAAGAAAACCATGTCACTGGTGATAACCGCCAGATCGCTATTGCAGGTGATCTCAGGACCAGCACTGATCGTATCATCAAGGCTGTCATGCAGGCGGCCATAGACATGCAGGTCGAACCGATTTACTGCGGCAAAATACCCTCACCGGCTGTAGCACTGTTCGGATTACAGCATGCTATCCCCTCGATCATGGTGACTGGCAGCCACATCCCCGATGACCGAAACGGCATCAAGTTTAACCTGGCAACTGGCGAAATCTCCAAGCAGGACGAGATCGGAATCAAATCCCAGAGCATTTCAATCGATGAAACACGGTTCGACACGGATGGCATGCTCATCAACAGCAAGCCTTTACCAAGCCCCAATACCGATGCGAAAAGTCTGTATGTAGCGCGATACACGCAACTTTTTGGAAACGATTCACTAATGGGCATGCAGGTCGGCATCTATCAGCACTCCGGCGTAGCACGCGATCTCCTCATGGAAATCCTGCAGCAACTCGGCGCCGAAGTCACTGCATTGTGCCGCTCTGACATTTTTGTTCCAGTTGATACTGAGGCAATCCGCAACGAAGACATTAAGCTTGCAAAAGACTGGATTGATGAACATGGATTCGATTCGATTATATCAACCGATGGAGATGCAGACCGTCCACTGGTCAGCGATGAATTGGGTAACTGGTTACGCGGCGACACCGTTGGAAGCCTCTGTGCACACATTCTAGGAGCCGAACACGTAGTGACACCCGTGAGCAGTAATACCGCTGTTGATAAAAGTGGCTGGTTTTCCTCTGTTGAGCGAACGCGAATTGGTTCACCGTATGTGATTGAAGGCATGGAAAAACTTGCAAAAGAAGGCAAGAATAAAATCGTAGGTTATGAAGCCAACGGCGGTTTCCTGATCTATAATTCGCTGAAACTGGGTAACAAAACATTAACATCACTACCAACACGTGATGCTGTCATCGCGATTTTAAATTTATTGACCAGTAGCAGGCAGCGAGATCTGCCCCTATCGGAACTCGCAGCCGAATTACCGTCAAGATTTACCTATAGTGACAGAATCAAGAACATTCCCACTGAGAAAAGCCAGGCATTACTGAAGGGCTTTGATTCGGGTAACACCGAAACTGACCAGTCAAAAATAGCCAGCTTCTTTGATCAGCAGTTTGGTTCTGTTATATCCATCAACCGGACAGATGGGCTGAGAATGACATTTGAATCCGGACAGATCATTCATCTAAGGCCTTCCGGAAACGCGCCCGAATTACGCTGCTACTCTGAGGCAGATACCCTGGAAAAGGCCGTCAAAATTAATCAACAGGCCCTAGACTTTATCAGCACAGCGGTCAGTTAGCCCTGACGAAGAAAAACGGGTTAAGCAGCGATTCCTTGGTATTGTATTCCAGAGGCCGATCAGTCTCAGCCACGACAACTACCCCGCCAGCGGCATTGACATTCGGGGTGGGCATCAGCTTCGGAGCAGATGAGCACCCAGCAAGCAGGAGGGCAAGGAACAATACCGACCCAAGGTTCGGAGTTTGCATCGACCACTCCTATCAAGGGTTAAGTGCCGAGTATTTCCTCAGGTCGTCGCCCCGTCAAGGCGACTGCCTGAGAGACACCGGTTGTATCAATGTGTGTATGGTCTAGTGTAGTGTCCTAATCAGGGTGGAGATTATTAAGTGTTTCACGTGCCCGACCGACTTTCTCAATGATCTCTTCGGTTGATTTCGTCCACACAAAGGGCTTCGGGTTTTTGTTGTGTTGCGCAATAAAGTCATTCAAAGCAGTCTCCAATTCGTTTACCGACGTAAACACGCCTCGGCGTAATCGTTTGTCTGTCAGTATCCCAAAAAACCTTTCCACCAGATTCAGCCAGGAAGAACTGGTAGGAATGAAATGCAGAAAAATCCGCTTCTTCCTGGCGATCCATTCCAGAATCTTCGGGTGTTTATGCGTGGCATAGTTATCTAGGACGATGTGGATCTCTTGATCTTTTGGTGTTTGTCGCTCCACCTTTTTCAGAAACTGAAGAAATTCCTGATGCCGGTGTTGTTTGAATGATTCTCCAATCACCCGCCCTGTCTCGATATCCAATGCGGCAAAAAGCGTACTGGTGCTATGGCGTTTATAATCATGCGTCAGGGTACCGCAGCGCCCCTTCTTCAGAGGCAAGCCTGGCTGGGTACGATCCAATGCATGGATCGAAGTCTTTTCATCAATACTTAATACCACCGCGTTTTGCGGTGGATCAAGATAGAGTCCTACGACATCCTGCAGCTTCTCTTCAAACTGCGGATCGTTACTAAGCTTAAAAGTCTTGATCAAATGCGGCTTTAATCCGACTGACTTCCATACGCGGTGCACAAAACTATGCGTGGTGTTTAACTTCTGCGCCAGTGACCGCGTCGACCAGTGCGTTGCATCATCCGTTGTCTCCTGCGTCGTCATCTCGATCACCTTCTTGCGCAGCCTGGCCTGCGATGCTGTGTTCTTGCCACCGTGATTCTTACCTCGCGGGCGGTCTTTTTCGATCGCCTTCAGTCCGCCTTCTGCATAGCGGTTACGCCAACGGCCAACCTTGTTTTCCGTGATACCCAGTTGGCTCGCGATCATCTGATTGGTAACACCTTCATCCGCGAGCAGGAGTATCTTGGACCGTTCTACCAAGCGTATCGGCGTTGCTCGGCTTTTGACATTCTGCTGTAATCGCTTTCTTTCCCTGGCTGATAAATCAATGGCTGCTGCAATCCGCATTAAAGAACCTCGCCTTCATTGTCGGTGTCGGTGTCGGTGCAGCATATCATCATCCATAATAATATTCATTCTATTTGTAACACAACACTAGGAGATAGGATTGCGGTTACTCCATCTTTTTTTTGATTTTGATTTGCCAATGATGGTTCGCGG